>CACLEJ010000004.1 GCA_902605865.1 uncultured Pelagibacteraceae bacterium | reverse complement strand
CATGATGCCCAAAATGATTGAGCAGGGCTACCCTACTCCGTTTGTTGTTGTTTTAGCTGCATCAGCTGCACTCCTTGAGGCTTTAATACCTCCATCAAATGCTGCAATTTTATTTAGTGCACTAACTTATGTTCCTGTTTCAAAAACTTTCGCGGCTGGTGTCATACCAGGTATTATACTTTTAATTTTAATGGTTCTGTTAGTTCTATTTAAATGTAGACATATAAGAGCAGATAAAAAAGCGACATTTAAAGAGAGAGTAAATTCATTTATTGCCGCTTTACCAGCATTGATAACTCCTATTATAATTTTAGGTGGAATATATGCAGGTTTTTTAACCCCATCAGAGTCTGCAGCAATTGCTGGAGTTTATGCAGTAGCTATAGGATTTTTAATTTATAGAGAATTAACTTTTTCATCTCTTTTAAGTTGCTTGAAAGATACTGCAATCATTACTGCTGTTATATTTTCAATTATAGCCACAGCAACTTTTTTAAGTGTTGTTCTTACTTATACTCAAGCCCCTCAGAAAATTATAACTTATTTTACAGATATGGGAGTAAGCGTGAATTTATTCTGGATAATGTTGGGAGCGATATGTTTAATTTTGGGAACATTCATAGAAATAGTTCCAGTATTTTATTTAACTGTTCCAATTTTCGCTGCATTAACATTATCTTTTGATCAAAGTTTGTTACACCTTTATGTGGTATTTGTTGCTTTTGCTGGAATAGGAATGATCACCCCACCTGTTTGCGTGGGAATATATACTGCTGCCAGTGTAATAAAAGAAAACCCTGCAAATGCTTTTAAAGAGGTTCCATTATTTACAATTGTTGGGATTATTTATGGAATATTAATGATTTTATTTCCTAAATTTTCGACTTGGTTGCCAAGTTTACTCTAAAATTCATTTTTGATTTTTTATCTCCTTTTCACATATTAATCTGGCTTCTTCAGGTTTTAACTTTTTTTGTAATTTGCTCTTTGCAATTGTGCATGCAGATATAGATTTTTGAAGACTAAATTCCTCATATTTTCCTACACTTAAATAAAGAAAGATAATTGCTGCCCCTAAAAATAACAACAATTTATAATTTTTATACATTAAGAAGCTTGTTGCTCTGGTAATGAGATATCTAAATGATAGTTTGGTTCATCTCTTTGTTTTTTAAGAGCTGGAATTATTTCTTTATAAGTTTCAAATAATCCGTTTTTAATTTCGGGTAACTGATCTTTTAAATGGTAATGTAATTTTTCTAAATTATAAGCTGGAACAGTTGGAAACATATGATGCACACAATGATACTCCATCTTCCAATAAAGAAAGCTTAGTATTGGATTTAATTTCATATCCCTTGCTGACAATCTGTGATCTTTTACATCTCTAGCTAAACCAGCATGTTGTGTAAATGCAACAAATTTATGCAAACCTTTTCCATAATAATGAGGTAACAAAAGATACAACACAGGCAACCATGAAGATATTAATAGAGAAAAGATAATTATAGATAACCAGATACCAACGTAAATTCTTGAGATCAAAATAGCTCTTGGTCTTGCATTTTCTGGAATACTATCAATCATAACTTTGGTTTGTATGCCAAAAGCATGTTTAATAACTTCAAAAGCAATACTTTTTTTAAAAAACAATAATTCACCAAAAGGAATTAAATTCATTATTAATTTTTTAGGAGTATCTTTTAAATTATTGTCGTACTCAATTTCATGGTCATAAGGATTTTTTGTTGAATAAGTATTTCCATGGTGAACGAAGTGGGTATATCTCCATCTCGTAGGCTCAAAGTAAGCCATGAAACATGAAATATGGTAAAATATTTCATTTAAAAATTTAGTCTTAAATGCTGTTTTATGACCTGTTTCATGCCAAATTGGATTACAAAAACAAAATATATTTCCATAAATATAAAACCAAAATAATGACCACCAGGTACCCCAAGTTAAATATGCTAAATATCCAACAATACTTAGTAGGCTAAAATAAACACTAACATGAATTAATCCTTTGATGTCAGATTTTTTTGTTAGCTCTCTTAAGACTTCTTTGTCAATATAAGGTCTGAACCATTTTTCTAATTTAACGTCCATAAGTTAAAGTATGAATAAACATCATACATATATTTATTTAACCTACCAATGATTTTTGAGGCTTCATGTCACCTTTTTCAATTCCTGCTACTTCTACTGGCTTCTTCATAGCATCTCTTCTAAATGGCTCACCTAATTCTTGGTTTAAAATTACCTCTATAAATGTTGTAATTCCTTTTTTTTGATCTTCGCAGGATTGCTTAATTGCTTTAGTTGTTTCTTCCATTGTTTTAACAGCAACACCTTTTAAACCACAAGCATTAGCAACTTTGGCATAGCTTAGTTCAGGATCTAACTCTGTTCCAATAAAATTATCATCAAACCATAAAATAGAGTTTCTCTTTTCTGCTCCCCATTGGTAATTTCTAAATATTACCATTGTAATTGCAGGCCATTCCTCTCTAGCACAAGAACTCATTTCATTCATACTTATTCCAAAAGCACCATCACCTGCAAAACCAATTACTGGTGTATCTGGACAACCTATTTTTGCTCCAAGTATTGATGGAAAACCATAACCACATGGACCAAACAAACCTGGTGCTAAATATTTTCTTGGCTTTTCAAAAGTTGGGTATGCATTACCTATTGCACAATTATTTCCTATATCACTTGAAATAATGACATCATCTGGCATTCCGGCCTGTATTGCTCTCCAAGCTTGTCTTGGGGACATTCTATCAGCGTCTCTTTCTCTAGCTTCTTTATTCCAAACTGTCCCTGGGTCATCATCTTCATGATCTAAACTTGTAAGAGTTTGTAACCAAGCTGATTTTGTTTGATGAATTAAATTTTTTCTCTCATCTCTACCATTATCGCCAGCTGTTGGTGAAAGTTTTTCTAAAATCTGTTGTGAAACCATCTTAGCATCTCCACATATACCAACTGTTACTTTTTTTGTTAGTCCAATTCTATCTGGATTCATGTCTACTTGAATAATAGTTGCATCTTTTGGCCAATAATCAATTCCATATCCAGGTAAAGTTGAAAAAGGATTTAATCTTGTTCCTAAAGCTAAAACTACATCTGCTTTTGAAATTAATTCCATACCAGCTTTAGATCCATTATATCCTAATGGTCCCACTGCTAAAGGATGACTTCCTGGAAAACTATCATTGTGTTGGTATCCATTGCATACTGGAGCATCTAACTTCTCAGCTAGCTTTTTACATTCATCAATTGCATTACCAATTACAACACCTGCTCCAGATAATATAACTGGAAATTTTGCATCTGATAAAAGCTTTGCAGCTTTTTCAATTGCCTCTTTTCCTCCACCTTGTCTTTCAAATCTTACAATTGGTGGTAAATCAATATCTATTACTTGTGTCCAATAATCTCTTGGTACATTAATTTGTGCTGGTGCAGAACCTCTAAATGCTTTCTCTATTACTCTATTTAGTACTTCTGCCATTCTTGAAGGATCTCTAACCTCTTCTTGATAACAAACCATATCTTTAAATAAATTCATCTGCTCTACTTCTTGAAAGCCACCTTGACCCATAGTTTTATTTGCTGCTTGAGGAGTAACTAATAATAATGGTGTATGGTTCCAATAAGCTGTTTTAATTGGTGTAACTAATCCAGTTATTCCTGGCCCATTTTGAGCAATAACCATTGACATTTTTCCAGTAGCTCTTGTATATCCATCTGCAATTAATCCACCGTTAGTTTCATGAGCAACATCCCAAAAAGTAATTCCTGCTTTAGGAAATAAATCAGATATTGCCATGAAAGCTGATCCAATTATACCAAACGAATGTTCAATACCGTGCATTTGAAGAACTTTTATAAATGCTTCTTCAGTTGTCATCTTAGTCATAGTTCAGCCTTTCTAATTCTTTTTTTTTAATTGTCAAAGTATCCGATTAATATATAAGATTGAGCGAATTTCAAATAAAGAAATCGTCACAATGTCAAATACTGATATAATAATACATGATGAAAAAGACAACGTTGGAGTAGTTGTTATAGAAAAAATAACCCCAAAACAAGATTGTAATTGTTGGATAATGGAAAATGATAAGTCTATTTCAATAAAATCAAAAGACGAAATACCATTGGGTCATAAGATTGCAATGGCAGATCTAAATGAAGGTGACACTATTTTGAAATATGGACATGATATTGGGAAAGTAGTTAAAAATATTAAAAAAGGTGAACATGTTCATGTTCACAACGTAAAAACAAAAAAGTGGTAATTAATGGAAATTCCAAAGAGTTTTTTAGGATACAAAAGAGAAAATGGTCGTGCTGGAACACGTAATCACGTTATTATACTTCCTGTAGATGATATTTCAAATGCATGTGCAGAGGCAGTAGCAAATAATATTAAAGGTACAATAGCTCTTCCTCATTCTTATGGAAGACTACAATTTGGTGCAGACTTAGAACTTCATTTTAGAACAATGATTGGTACGGGAAAAAATCCTAATGTTGCAGCTGTTATAGTTGTAGGTATTGAACCTAAATGGACAAAAAGGATTGTTGATGCAATTGCAACAACTGGCAAACCAGTTGAAGGATTTAGTATAGAAGGAGTTGGAGATATAGATACTATTGCTAAAGTTTCAAAAAAAGCACAAGAGTTTTCAATGTGGGCTTCTGAAAAACAAAGAGAAGAATGTCCAATGAGTGATTTATGGATTTCAGTAAAATGTGGAGAGTCTGATACAACATCAGGATTAGCATCTAATCCTACTGTTGGAAATCTTATGGATAAGTTAGAACCACTTGGTGTTCATTTATGTTTTGGTGAGACTTCTGAACTTACAGGAGCTGAGGCAGTTTGCGAAAAAAGAGGTAAAACACCAGAGGCACAAGCAAAGTTTAAAAAAACATGGAATGATTATAATGATTTTATTCTTAAAGAAGCAACAGATGATTTATCAGAAAGTCAACCAACTGCAGGTAACATTGCTGGTGGATTAACTACTATTGAAGAAAAAGCATTTGGTAATTTTCAGAAAATTGGAGGATGTCAGTTTATTGATGTTCTAGAGCCAGCCGAGGAACCGACAAAAGGTGCAGGATTGTACTTCATGGATACTTCTTCTGCTGCTGCAGAATGTGTTACTTTACAAGCTGCGGGTGGTTTTAATATTCACTTATTCCCAACTGGACAAGGGAATATTATAGGAAATCCTATAGAACCTGTGATTAAATTGACAGCAAATCCTCTTACAGCAAAAACTATGAGTGAACATATTGATGTAGACGTTTCTAAAATTTTATCTAGGGAAATGAATTTAAGTCAAGCAGGAGATGAGTTAATCAAATCAACTTTAAGGGTTGCTAATGGAAGATTAACTTGTGCTGAAGCTCTTGGTCATAAAGAGTTTGTTATGACTAAATTATATAGAAGCGCCTAATTATTTTTTTAATTTTGCTAATCTTTTATCATCCCAATTAGAATAAACTCTTCTAATTATTGCAGCTCCAACTCCAAGTACTACAGCAAGTAAAACTGAGGTTAGACCATAAAATACTGGTAAATCTCTTGAAAAATTTAATATAAATTCACTTAATGGTCCTAAATTATCTTTAGCATTAAAAATAACACTTGTTGTTTTTTCATCTTTGATAAAAGTATCATAAGCAATTGCTATACCAACTAATAATAATAATATTGCTAAAATAGTTTTAAATTCTGAGCTATCAATTTTTTCTCCAATTTTTTGTCCAAACTGTACACCTATTATTGAACCTAAAATTAAAACAGTAACTAATATTAAATCTATGGTTCCATAATTCAACGCATGCAAAATTGTAACTATCGCACTAATAAATATAGTTACAAAAAGGGAAGTTCCTGGAATTAATCTTGTTGGCATCCCAATAATATAAATCATTGCTGGAACTAAAATAAAAGCACCACCTATTCCCATAATTGCAGCAATAAAACCAACTATCAGACCTATTATTATTGGTGTAAATGCACTTTCATAAAGTTGCGACTTTTTAAAACGCATTCTTAAAGGAAGACCATGTATCCAATAATGTTTATGTAGCTTCTTTTTTTCAGTTATTTTTTTTCTTGCTTTATCAATTTCTGATACACCTTGAATAAGCATAAAGGTTCCTAAAATTGCAAGGATATACATATAAGCTAATGAGATAACTACATTGATTTTTCCAATATCTTTAAAATATGAAAAAGTTATAATTCCAAGTATTGTTCCGACAGCTCCTCCAATGACAATCATGAAACCCATTTTGTAATCGAGTGTTCCTTTAAGATAATGAGTTGTAGATCCAGAGACTGAGGTTCCTAAAATATTACTGGCTTCATTGGGAACTGCATAAATAGGAGGTACTCCTAAAAAAATTAAAAAAGGTGTCATCAAAAATCCTCCACCTACTCCAAACAAGCCAGATAAAATTCCTACAACTAAACTTAGACCAAATATAATAAGTAAATTTATTTCGACTTGTGCAATTGGAAGAAAATACTCCATTTAAAGTAATTATTCCTCTAAGAATATAAAGTCAATAAATATGAATGTTTTTTAGATAAAATTCTGAGCAGTACTAAGAAGAATTATGCCCCAAGCAAAGAATATAAATAGATATAAAAATGATTTAATTATTTTACTTAGTTGATTTTCAAAGAATAAAGGAAGTTTTTTTAAATTATTATTTATTATTTGAAACATACTCGCGAATTACCACAAGTTGTAATAAATGCAAATATTATTTAAAAATATTTAGAAAATTGTAGCACCGAAGACTTTGACTTCATCTCCCTCTTCTCCAAGCACTAGTCTTCCCAAAAAGTCTCCGGGAATCTTTGTGCTAGTCTGTTTATACAAGACTGTAATGTAAAGACCTCTTCTCAGACATCCAATAGCTTTGCATCCTTCAGATAAACTTGAAATCAACTCATTATTTGCCCATTGCTTGCCAAGTTCCACTTCATTAGCTCCATACATCATTTGAGAAGACAAATCTCGAGTAAAGCCTCCATAATCTTTGATGTTCGATGACTTAACCAAGTTAGCCCACATTGGATCTGCAATTTTAATAATTTCCTCGTCGGATTTATCTAAAAGAGCCATTTCTGATTTGTTTCAATTAAGAAGCTTCTTTTTTCTTCTCGTTCTCATCTACAATATGGTAAACGGGCACTTTTTCTAAAGTAAACTTACCAGTTTTAGGATCTCTTCTAGAAACTGTCAGACAATGCCAATTATCATCGTCAAGCTTCATATGATCACCTCTATAATAATAGCCCGGCCATCTAGTTTCTTCTCTAAACATTGTATGTTCTGTTACACACTGAGATGTTAAAGCTCTATGCTTAAGCTCCCAAGCTCTCATTAATTGATGGTAGTCTTCTGCTCCAACATTTTCTAAATCTTCTTCAAGCCATTTAAGCAATTCTAGACCTTTTTTAAGCATATTTGCGTTAGTCATGTAGTTTGTTGCAATTCCACCAACATACTCATCCATAATTCTTTGCAATCTTTGAAGGCCTTGAATTGGTGATATATAACTAGGTGAAACAGTTCCTCCAGTTATCTCATTTCTTCCAACAGTATAATTTTCAAGTGGTTTGTAAACAGCTGTTTTAAAATCCTCACATTGCTTATCACTTACTTTAATATTATTAGCCTTTTGATCCTCAATATATTTTACTGCAGCTTTTGCAGCTAACCGACCTTCAGTAAATGATCCTGATGAAAATTTATGTGCACTTCCACCAACAGTATCTCCAGCTCCAAAAAGTCCCTCAATTGTTAACATTCTATTGTAACCCCAGAAATATTCTGGCGGTGATAGATCTTCTGGTCCGCTTACCCATGCGCCTGAACATGTAGCGTGAGAGCCCATAACATAAGGCTCAGATGTTGTTAACTCCGGATTTGTGTACTTAGGGTCAATATTCTGTGAGGCCCAAACAACTGCCTGGCCAACCGTCATCCCTAAGAAATTTTCCCAGCCAACAGTTTCTAGATGTGGATCTTGGAAGGCTTCTGTAGTAACCATATGAATTGGGCCTCCACCTGCCATGGTTTCTTGAATAAATGCATGATTTCTTAAACATGTTGGAGTTGGGTGATGGTCGATATATTCGCCAACTAATTCTTTAGTTTGTTCATACCATTTCTTCTCGTAGTTTTCTCCATTAGCATTTTGAGTATAAGTTTTAAGGTGAAGAAAATATGCACCAACTGGACCATATCCGTCTTTAAATCTACATAATACAATTCTATTTTCCATTTGAGTCATTTTCGCTCCAGCTGCAATTGGAAGTGCATATGCTGAACCATTACTCCAAGGAGCGTACCAAGTTCTTCCCATACCTTCTCCAACAGCTCTTGGCTTAAATATGTGAGACGCTCCACCTGCAGCGACTATAACTGTCTTTGCTCTGAAAACATGGAAATCTCCAGTTCTCATATTAAACCCTACAGCTCCACCAACTCTATTTTCTTTTTCCTCATCCATTAAAAGGTGAGTAATCATTATTCTGTTATAAATTTTGTCAGCTGATTTTTTGGCAGCTTCGGCTACTATTGGTTTGTAACTTTCACCATGAATCATGATTTGCCATTTACCCTCTCTTAAGTAACGACCAGTTTTTTCATTTTTCATCATAGGCAGGCCCCACTCATCAAACATGTGGACAGTTGAGTCTACATGACGCGCCATGTCATAACCTAAATCTTCTCTTACCATTCCCATTAAATCATTACGTGCATATCTAACGTGATCCTCAGGTTGGTTTTCACCCCATTGCATACCCATGTAACAATTAATTGCGTATAATCCTTGGGCTACAGCTCCGCTTCTATCTATATTTGCTTTTTCAACACAAACAATTTTCAAATCTCTACCCCAGTGCCTTGCTTCAAATGCTGCACCTGTTCCAGCCATTCCGCCTCCAACTACTAGAACGTCACAATCCTCGTAATGTGTTTTATGTTTGGCCATTAATAATAAACTCCCTTTTTGAAGGTTTCTTTTGGTACTGATGGTAGTTCTCCATCAATATTTAAACCTTCTGGCTCAGTGTATAATCTTTGAGAATTTATCTCTCCTTGATTTGGTTTGTCTCCTTCCGCAAGTTTTGGAATAAACTTTCCCCAAGGTTTAGTTGTGATTGGAGATACAAAATCTTTTGTAGTTCCATTTCTAAATTTTATTTTCCATGAGATAGTTCCTTTTTCTTCTTCACGTCTAACTCTTACGCTGTGTCCCATTGGTGCAAAATCTGCATAGCCTCTTACATCGATTGCATGATTAGGGCATGCCTTAACGCATGAATAGCACTCCCAACAAAAGTTTGGTTCAATATTCTTTGCTCTTCTTATTGTTTCATCGATATGCATTATATCAGATGGGCAAATGTCTACGCAGTGACCACAGCCATCGCATCGAGTCATGTATACAAAAGTTGACATATTTTAATTTTTCTCCTTTTTAATTTTTATCATATTAATAGTGTTTTGGCTCTTCTCTTTTTATACCTAAACCAAATTGCTCAGGAGCATCTGCCTCTGGTGGTAAATTATCTCTAGAACCATCAGCTTCTGCTAAATTTTTTTGTATTGCTGCACCAGGTTTATAAAACATATGTGCAAATTTAGACCAGTATACTCCACCAAATAAAACTAAATTTGCAACAATAAATAATGCTAAAAAGACCATATCATCATATCTCCCAACAAGATTTAGAGATTGTAGATAAGACCAAATCAAACCAAATAATGATGATGCTATTAATGATAAAACAAATAAGTCAGCTTTAATCATTCTAAACCAAGGTTGTGCTTCGGAAAAAACATCGACTCTCAAAAAGAACCAAAACCAAGATCCTCCTAATACAGTTAGTGCTGCTCCAATATGCCATATCATTGGCCACACAGTTGGAGTAGTGGATCCTGGAGATGTATAAAAGAATATCATTACAACTGAACCTGCCCAAAAAAGTATAGTTCCATACATGCCCATTACATGCGCTACTCTTCTTTTACCAGCTCCAAGTTCTGATGTAGTAGCAATGTCGCTTGCTATAGTTTTTGAAATTACGGATATTCTCTCTCCTGTTGATAAGGTTTTCGTTGCTGATAATTTTGCTTTTTTCGCATTATTAAAGAAATACTTCACATTTTTTTTATGAATAGTATCCATAAGTGTTCCAACTAGAATTAATAAACCCATTAAAATTACAAAAGATTGCATTAAAAATGGTGGTACAGTCTCTGCTAGTATTAAAAATGGATTTGTTGATATCATTGTGAATTTGTTCCTTCCGCTTAAGATTTTTAGTACACTTATTTAAATAGATCAACCGCGATATAATGACATTTCAACAGCCTATAAAGTTAATTATTATTTGGTTTTACGCACATAATGTTGTTTAGAGGCAATTACGCTTCTAACACCACCTTGAGGATTATCAACGTCTCCCGATCTTCTTGGAATCAGATGAATATGACAATGATTAATTGATTGTCCTGCAGTTTTACCAGAGTTTGATCCAACATTAAATCCTTCGATTGTATTATCTTTATATTCAAGTTTTTTTTTAAGTTCTTTTAGAAGAGCATCGCAAGCTAGAACTTCCTCGTTATTTAGTTCAAAATAATTTTCTACATGTCTCTTTGGAACAATTAAAGCATGATACTTTGAAACTGGGTAAGTATCATAACTAGCGTAAGCCAATTCATTTTCTAGTTCGAAATCATTATTGGATATATTACAAAATAAACATGGGTTATTGGGATCTCTCATTTTTTAATTAAAAATATATTTTTCTTTTTTAAATTCTTTTTCAAAAGTTTTGTACATTGAATTAAATATTTTGTTTTTCCTTCTCTTCCAATTGTTATCTACAATATAACTTGTGGAAACTACTCCTTTGCCAGAACCAACAAGCAAGATTTCATCAAATTGATTTAATTCTTTTAGATAAATATTTTTTTTAATAATATTAAATTTTTTTTCATAAAATTTAAGGTTTGTACCTCTATAATATTTATTTTTTGCTGAATAAATTTTATTCTTTTTAACAAATAATAAATTTGAAGTTCCAGTTTCAAATATTTTGTCATTTACACATAATGCAATGTCTTCTTTTGAGGTATTCATTTTCGATAAGTAACCTAGTATTTTTTTGTATTTTAAATTTTTATATTCAGGTTTCACTCTTTCATAGTGGACTAATTTAATACCAAATTTTTGCTTAGGTTTAACCCTGTCTCTAAGTGATATTGAAATAGTTTTTTTATTTAAAGCAACTCTAAGTAAATGATTGTAAGATTTTGTTTTATCTATATTTTCATTTATTAATTTTAAAATTATACTTTTTATTCCTTTTTCATAGATCTTATAGGCCTTTAATGATTTTATTAAATTGTCAATATGTGTTTTGAAAAAAAGAATTTTAGGTGGCTTATTATAGATCCACATTGTTGTAAAAACTCCGTCCTTGTTCCATAGATCATCAAACTCAACTTCTTTAAAGTTTTTACGCTGATAAGATTTTTTTAATAAGTATTTTACCATTATTTGTCAAAAAAGATTCTGGGTGAAACTGAAATCCATATACATCATCTTGAGTATTCTCGAAACCCATTGCTACATCAGATTTAGTACATCTCATAGTGATATTAAAGTTTTCATTTATAAAAGGTTCTTTTAGCTTAAGTGAGTGATACCTGCCAACTTTAAAAATTGAATTTTTTTTAAAAATAGAATGATTGCTTGTAACTTTTACAGTCGATTGAAAACCATGATAAATATTTTTTTGTTGAATAATTTTTCCATTTTCGCTGTGTAAGATCAATTGATAACCAAGACAAATACCAATAATTTTTTTTGTTCCTTTGTATTTATTATAAATCTTTATAGATGTTGGGTAATCTTTGGGTGATCCTGGTCCAGGAGAAAATACTATTGTTTTAGATTTATCCAATAATTTTTTATTTATATCATAGTAATTTGAGCAATATACTTCGTCAAATTCAGAAAATTGATGAACTACATTCCAAGTAAATGAATCTTGATGATCAATAATATAAATCATTTAAATAATTCTAAAAGTGATTTTGCTTTAATAAAGTTTTCATTGAATTCTTTCTTTGAATTACTATCCAACACAACTCCAGAGGCTGCAGATATTTCAGATCTATTTTTAAAATTTAAAATTGATCTAATAATTATATTAAACCTCATATCTTCATTAAATTTTATATACCCAAAACTCCCAGTAAAAATATTTCTATCTTCCTTTTCTTGCGAATTAAGTAATTCTAATGTTCTTATTTTAGGACAACCAATAACAGATCCACCTGGCATCATTGATTTGATTATTTCTTTAATTGAAATATTACTATTTAATTTTCCAATAATACTAGTCACGTAGTGATATAGGTGTTTATATTCTTCTACATATTTTTGTTTTTTAATTTTTACTGTACCTGGTTTGCATATTCTGGATAGATCATTTCTCTCAAGATCTACAATCATATTATGCTCTTTAGTTTCTTTGTTGTTATTTCTAAAGAATTTGAGAGCTTTAGATTTTGTTGTATATTTATTTTTTTTTAAGGTTCCAGCAATGGGTTTAGTATTAATAAAATTGCCAACTCTATTGATTAAAGTCTCGGGAGAACAACTAACTATCGAGTAATCTTTATCTCTGATCATAAACGACTCAGGCGATGAGTTAATCTTCATTAGTTTCCAAAAGAAATTTACTGAATTTATAGTCGATTTATTCTTATATTTTGTACATATTTTTATTTGATAAGTTTCTCCTTCTCTAATTTTTCTAGAAAATTCATTAAATATTTTTTGGTATTTATTAAATTCTATATTTAGTTTGAAAGGGCTAAGAATTTTAGTTTTTTGAAAAACTTCTTTGAATTCATCTTTTTTTAAATTTGAATGTATTATAATTTTGTTTCTTATTTTGATTAAAGTTTCAGGCTTATAAAAAATACCTTTGTAGAAATTCATTTTTTTTTGATTTTTTAGAGATAAATTTAAAAGACTACATAAAATCTCATAACCAAAAAATCCCACATATAAGTCGGTTTCTTTTCTGTATTTTTTTTTAGAAAAGCTATCTAAAAATTTTGCAATATTATTTTTGTTAAGGGTTATCTTCTTTGAAAAATCCGTATAAATATTATACCCCCCATCAACTTTATAGATAATAAGGGGCTTATTAGACTGATAAAGTTTTTCTAAATATTTATTATGATGAAATTTATGCTGGCTGAACTCTTTCAATTGTTTTCTCTATAATAGGTAAGTGTATCACACCTGCAAAAATTGATAATGCGATAGATGCGTACCAGGCATAATCAAAATTACCATGCATCTCATAAAAAACTCCCCCTAGATATGCTCCAAGAAAAGATCCAACTTGATGACTAACAAAAACTATACCATATAAAAGGCCTAGATGTTTTGTTCCAAATATATGCCCAACTATTCCATTTGTTGGAGGTACTGTAGAAAGCCATAGAAGGCCAAAAGTAACTCCAAAGACAACACAATTAAATACGCTAGGCGGTAAAAATATAAAATAAATTAATGATACACCTCTTAAAAAATAGATCGCACTTAGTACTTTTTTTTTACTATACCTAGTGGCCAAAAATCCTGCCCCAATTGTTCCTATCATATTAAAAACACCTACTAATGCCAAAATCATTGCTGCCGTCCAATCAGGCAAACCTCTATCCATCATATAAGTTGGGATATGTGTTGCAACTAAAGCAATGTGCCAACCACAAACAAAAAATCCAAGAGTTAAAAAAATAAAGCTTTTATTTCCAAAAGCTTCTTTAAGAGCTTCCGTTGCTGTTTGATTATTATCTAGATTACTACTACCTACAGGAACTTTGGGTGTATTGACAAATAAAGCAACAATTAATCCAATTCCTAAAAGAAAGCAAAAGTATAAGATGGTAATTTCCCAACCCATTTCAATTAGAGAATATCTAACCAATAAAGGTGAAACAAAAAAACCAAAAGATCCTGCGCAAGTAACAATGCCTGTAGCGATTGTTCTATTGGAAGCTGGAAAATGTTTAGCTACAACAGATACAGGAATACTAATAGCGGTACCACCTAGTCCAATACCTATTAACACCCCAATTGTAAGTGTAAAATAGTGCCCCGTGTTAAGACCTGAGTAAAAAAGTAATAGCCCCGCTAAAAAAAATAAAAAACCAACAAAAATAGCTGTTGCTCCTCCGTATTTATCAGTGATGAAACCAAAAACTGGGCTAAAAACCCCCCACATTAAAAGCTGCAACCCAATTACAAAACCAAAATGTGAAATAGAAATATTTAGATCTGCATTGAAATCAAAAAAAAAAAGACCAAATGTTTGCCTAATACCCATTGCAAAAATAACTGTTAATGATGCTGCCACAAGTGTGATTAGGGCTTTTTTACTAGTAAAAAATTTTTCTGCGCTCATTTAATGAGCATAAGGCTTTTTCTGATATCTGCAATTAAATCTTTTGGGTCTTCTAGTCCTATATGTAATCTTACTAAGTGTTCGTTTTTGTTTAAATTAAGGAATTTTCTATCTCCCATCTCAATATCACTTTGCAGCAATGCTAAACTTTCAAAGCCTCCCCAACTATATCCATGACCAAACAATTTTAATGAATTTACAAACTTTAAAACTGATTTTCTACTTTTTGATTTTATGATTAAACCCATAAGACCTGAAGACCCTGAATAATATTTTTTCCACATTTTAAAATTAAATGAACTCTTTTTATAAGGGTATAAAAGTTTTACTTTTTTACTTTTTGAAAGGAACTCGCAAACTTTTTTAGCATTAGACTCGTGTTTATCTAATCTTATATCCAAAGTTCTCAAACCTCTTGTAATTAAGTAAGCATCGTCTGGTCCAAGTCTCAATCCTAAAATATCATCTGCTTTTTTTACATGTTTATAAACTTTTTTATTAACTGCTAAGCTACCACCCATTACATCAGAATGGCCTGAATAATATTTTGTTGCTGATACAATAGACATGTCAAATCCTAATTTAATAGGTTTTAAAAAGTAAGGAGTGGCCCATGTGTTATCAATTGCTGTAAATATATTATTTTTTTTTGCAATAGAAATAATCTTAGAAAGATCCTGAAACTCAAAGGTATTACTACCTGGGCACTCAACATAAATTAATTTTGTTTTTTTTGTTACACTTTTTTCTAGTGACTTTAAGTCATGTGGGTTATAAAATTTTGTTTTGATACCAAACTCTTTAAGATAGTTTTTGCTTAAATTTCTGGTTGGATTGTATAAAGGATCTGAAATTAATATCTCATCTCCTGGTCTAGTCACGCTGAAGATAGAAAGAAAAACAGAACCAAATCCAGTTGGTGTTAAGAATACATTGTAAGACTCTTCTAGTTTTGTGAGTATTTTTTGTAATATGAAAGTTGTTGATGTACCTTTTCTGCCATAGTCATGATGTCCTCCTAATGGTTTCTTTAAAGCCATTCTTTGAGTTCTTCTTAAATCTTGCATAGATTTAAAAATTATAGTAGATGCTCTCACAACTGGTGGATTTACTGATTGGTTATGAAAATCTTTAGCAGTATGCTTTAAAAAAGTTTTAAAGGAATAGTCCATAAAAAATTTGATATGTAGTTAGGACAATGCTATATCCACCAAATAAGTCAATAAAATAGTAAAATTAAGGAGATTATGGGATACCCAAAAAAGCATAGAGGCCGAAGAAAAATGGGCTCAAAAAAGAGAAGAGCTAGAAAAAAAAATAAAAAGAAATAGAAATTTTTAATCTTTAATCCAACCACCACCTAAAACTTTATGACCAAATTGGTCTTTCTTGTAAAATACACAAGCTTGACCAGGTGAAATACCATATTCGGGATTTAATAAATCAACATTTGCAGAATTTTCATTTTGAATATGTATTTTTGCATCTAAAAGTTTTCCAGTCGATCTAACTTTTACTAAAATATTCTCACTAAACTCTTCTCTTTCAACTAATAAATTTAAATCTCTTAAATTAATACTTGTTTTTGATAATTCTTCTTTCGGACCAATAAATATTTCATTTTTGTTGGCATCGATTTTTATTACATAAAATGGTTCTTCGTTTGAAACTTTAATACCTTTTCTTTGTCCAATAGTAAAATTAACTATTCCATCATGTACTCCCACAACTTTACCATCCAAATTTTTTATATTTCCTTTTTTGTACGACTCTGGTTTAAATTTTTTTATTACTGAGGCATAATCTCCATTGGGTACAAAGCATATATCTTGACTATCTGGTTTATCAGCAACATTCAAATTCAGATTTTTTGCAATTTCTCTCGTTTTGCCTTTAAGAAGTCCACCTAGTGGAAATCTAATATAATTTAATTGCTCTCTTGTTGTATTAAATAAAAAATAACTTTGATCTCGATTCTCATCAATAGCTCTATACATATTAGTTAAATTATTCTCTGTTAAACTTTTTACATAGTGACCTGTAATTAGCGCATCAGCATTTAAATCTTTTGAAAATTCAAACAAATCTTTGAATTTAACTGTCTGATTACATTGTACACATGGTATTGGTGTTTCGCCCTTTAAATAACTTTCAACGAAGTTATCGATAACACCTTGTTTAAACTTATCTTGGTAATATAAAATCTTATGTTCAATATCTAACTTATGTGCAACTCTTTTTGCATCCATAATATCTTGACCAGAACAGCATTGTTTTGAAGCAGCAACTTCTTTGCCATCGTTATATAATTTCAAAGTAATTCCAATAACTTTATAGCCTTCTTGTTTCATCATTCCTGCCACTGTAGATGAGTCAACGCCCCCTGACATGGCAACTACAACAGTTGTTTCTGATGGTTTTTTATAAAATCCTAATGAGTTAGTTTGTAAATTCATTTGATGGTATTTATACTTATTTCTATTATAAGTTAAATTAAATGATTTTAGATTTTGAGCCAGGTGACAAAGTTATTAATCCAGCAAATAAGGGTTGGGGAATTGGTCAAGTCCAGTCAATAATTAATGACAAAGTAACTGTTAATTTCCAAAATGTCGGAAAAAAAGTAATAAACGCAAATAATATTGAACTTGAAAGAATTAGTAATGATTGATGATGCTAAAATAACAAACGTTGTGCAGAGTCTAATCGATACTTTTTTAGAAGCTGGAGAAGTTTCAATAAAACTAAGAAATGAAGGTTTAAATAAGGAAATCAAATCGGACAATACACCTGTCAGCAATGGAGATCTTGAGGTAAATAAAATTATCACAAAAAAATTACTTGAGTTGACACCAGATATCCCTGTTGTTTCCGAGGAAACTTCACACAATAAATCTAAGACTAATTTAAAAAACTTCTGGCTAGTTGATCCGATTGACGGAACATACGACTATATAAATGATGGTGAAGAATTTACAATTAATGCTGGATTAATATTAAATGGAAAAGCTATTGCCGGTTTAATTAATGTACCTGCAAAAAAAAGGATGTTTTATAGTTTTGGAAAAGATCAATCATATGAATTTACTTCAAACAAAACTATAAAGTTAGACTGTAAGAAAACTACTCCTAAAGGTTCAATAAAAGTAGTTTCATATTCAAATAAACTTAAACCAGAAATTGAAAAAATACATAAAGATTTAGGAGTTACGCAACACGTTCGAATGAAGAGCTCTCTTAAATTTTGTGTAATAGCTACAGGGGAATTTGATGGCTATGTTGCTGAGCCAAGGGCTTGCGAATGGGATATTGCTGCAGGACATGCTATACTTGAAAACGCAGGCGGAATAGTAACAGATTTTAATGGTAATGAAATTACGTATGGTAAAAAAGATTTTAAAAACCCAAGTATAATTTTAAAGAGAAGTAAAAATTTATAATGAGCGAACAATTAAGAATAATTTTAATTATAATCGTATCTGTATCAATATTTGGTTTAATTGTATTTGTGATGGTTAAAAACTATATAAGAAATAAAATTCAATATTATTTGGAAGAAAAAAATAAAAAAACTAAAGAAGATTAATTATTTTCAAATATTCATCTTTTTCAAGATCCATAACTCTTCTTGAAACTTCAAAATCAAAACCTGAACGCGCTAATACTCCTATATCCTTTTTATAAAACAAAGGTCGATTATCCTCTTGCCTTGATGGTCCAATTCTTTTCTTTTTACAAATTTTTATGGCTGAAAAAAAATCCTGATCTTCATTCTTATCTTTTATTTGTTCAATTGTATTTTTAATATATTTTTCACCTACACCTTTATTCATTAAGTAATTTCTTATTTTATTTATGGATGATCCTCTTTGAATTAAACTTTTTGCTTTTGACTCTGAATAAAATTTATCGTTTATAAACTTTGATTTCTCTAAATCCTCAAGAACAATATCTATGAGATTAGAAACATCATTTTTTTTTATATTCGGTGTTCTTGATGTTAAATATTTTTTTAGTAGATATGTTCTTAACTGTTGTTTAGAAGGTGCAAATTTTTCTACATAATTAAGTGCAAAATTCGTCATCTCATCCACGGTTACTTCTAATGTCTTTTTTTTATTTTTTATGGGAATCATTATTTTATTTAATATAATATAAAAATATTATGATTGAACAAATAGCAGCTTTTTTCACTATAGAGATGATTTATTTGTGGTTAAATATAGGTGTAATACCTTTCTGGTTAATACTGATTATTTTTCCACAGTCAAAAATTTGTGGATTATTGGTTACTTCTGTGTTTCCTTTTTTAATTTTAACAGCTGTCTATGTTTATCTAGGTTATTATTTCTACATTTCTGGATATGATTTTGATTATAATTTTACGTTGTACCTTGGTCTGTATGACTTGAGAAATCTTTTTGAAACTGAAGCTTTTCTGATTATGTTTTGGACACATTTTTTAGCAATTAATTTATTTTGTGGAGCTTGGATCATGAAAGATAGTCACAAATTATATATGTCTAGATATATAGTCTTCATTCCAATAATAATAACTTATTTTATCGGTCCCTTAGGTTTAGTTATTTATTGGATAATAAGAATGTTCTACGCTAAAAGAATTAATTTGTTAGATTAAGAGCTAAATTACTTTACTACTTTAAAACCTGAATTTTGCATTGATCCAAAACCGCCATCTACATGGCAAATATTTTTAAAACCCATACTTTGTAAAGTTTTTGTTGCTAATGCTGATCTTAGACCGCCAGCACAAAAAAGAACCATTTCCTTATTCATATCGATTTTACCATCTTTAAAATATTGACTATCTGGATCCATCCAAAATTCCAACATTCCTCTTGGTATGTGAGAAGACTTTTCTATTCTTCCTAATCTTTCTAATTCTCTTACATCCCTGATATCGATAAGGTTACATGTATCATTATTTAATTTTTCTAGAGCTTCCTCAGGTGATATTGTTTTAATTTCCTTTAAAGCTTCTGCGACTAAAGTTGATGCTGATTTAATTGTCATAAATGTTTATTACACTAAATTAAAAATATTACTATATAAATTAAACAAAGGTTATTAAATGAAAGCTCCAAATTTTAAATTATCATCTACCTCAGGTAAAACTGTTGAATTAAGTAAAGTAAAATCCAAATTTATCATCATCTATTTCTATCCGAAAGATAATACAAGTGGATGTACAATTGAAACAAATGATTTTAATAAACTTTTAAGTAAATTTGAGAAACTTGGATGCACAATTTTTGGAATATCAAAAGATAGTTTAGAAAGTCATGAAAAATGGAGTAAAAAACTTAACTTGAAATTTGAACTATTAGCAGACGAGGACAAAACTTCTTTAAAAGCTTACAAAGCTTGGGCCAAAAAGAAATTTATGGGTCGAGAATTTATGGGCACAGTAAGAAGCACTTTTATTATTGAGAAAAATAAAATTATTAAGGAATGGCGAAACGTTAAGGCAGCGGGTCATGCTGCAGAAGTTTTAGATTTCATAAAAAATTACTAAAAAAAAGGCCCCAGTTAAGGGGCCTTTTATCAACTATAGAGAGAGAGATAGTTATTCTTTAGTCTCTTATTGCGTATGCGATTACTCCAGACTCTGTAACATCTGTACCAAGTCTTTCTGCTTCTTTACTCAATCTTATACCCATTGTTCCTTTCATAATTCCCCATACTATTAGAGAAACTACGAATACAAATGCATTGATTGAAATTACTCCGAGAAGCTGCGCTCCGAATGATGCATCACCGTTAGTTAGTGGAACTGCTAAAGTTCCCCAAATTCCAGCGAACAAGTGAGCAGGTACTGCACCTACTACATCATCGATTTTTAGTGAGAATAATAATTTAGTTCCGAAGACAACTATTATTCCACCGATCGCACCTATAAGAATTGCTGCTAGCGGTGAAGGCATTAATGGTTCAGCTGTAATTGCAACAAGACCACCAATTGCTCCGTTAAGCATTTGAATAACATCAGTTTTACCCGACATTAATCTTGTTATTGCACCAGCTGCTAATACACCACCACAGGCTGCTAAGTTTGTATTAATGAAAATATTTGAAACTGCTACTGCATCATCAAATGTTCCCATTGCTAATTGTGATCCACCATTAAATCCGAACCAACCTAGCCATAAAATAAATACACCAACTGTAACTAATGGTACAGAAGACGCTGCAAATGGCTTCATAGGTTTAGCTGCTCCAGATTTATCAAATCTACCAGTTCTAGCTCCTAAAAGAATTGCTCCAGCTAATGCTGCTGCACCTCCAGTTGAGTGAACAAGTGTTGAACCAGCAAAGTCGGAGAAACCAGCAGCTGCTAACCAGCCACCTCCCCACTGCCAACCCATAACGATTGGATAGATAATTCCTGATAGAATAGCCGCAAATAAAAAGAACGGCCATAATTTAATTCTTTCAGCTAATGTTCCAGATACAATTGAAACTGTCGTTGCACAGAAAACCATTTGGAAATACCAATCAGATCCATCTGCATATCCAGTATCCACTGAACTTGCATCAGACCATGGCGTAAAGCTTCCAATGTATCCACCTTCTGGAATTCCGTATGCTAAATTATATCCAACCATCCAGAACATAATTCCAGCTATTGAAAATAATCCGATATTTTTGGCACATATTACTGATACACTTTTTGATGTTACCATCCCTGATTCGAGCATGGCAAAACCTGCTGCCATAAACATTACTAAGAAACCACAAACCAAGAAAAGAAATGTATTGAATATGAAACCAACTTCAGCTGAAACTGTAGTTTCAGCATAACCTGCACTAGTCATATTTAGTAAGAAAAATAAACTTACTAATGGACCAGCCAGTTTTTTTAAAAGTTTAACCATTTCACCTCCGTTTAATTAAAGAGGTTGTTATAAATTTAATAAAACTAAAAACTATTGATTGTTATTTAAAAGAGATATGCAGTATTTGCATGTAGTACACCGTATGCTTGTATAAAAAAACAGCCTTTATTAAATTCTAATTTTTAATAAAGGCTGTTTTAAAAAGTTTATTTATTGAAAACTTCTTTAAGTGCTTTTGCAGGTAAAAACTTTACCTTTTGAGAAGCAGCGATTTGGATTTGCTCTCCAGTTCTTGGATTTCGACCAATTCGAGCTTTTCTTTTAGCCACTTTATACGTTCCAAAACCAGCAATTTTAACATTATCGTCGCCTTTTAAAGCGTCCAAAATAGTGTTGGTAATCGTATCAAATGTACGCTCAGCATCAGCTTTACTTTGATTTAATGACCCTGCTAATTTTGCTATAAGTTGTTTTTTGTTCATTTTAGCTCCGGTTTTAAAGGTTATATTTATATACTTAACAAAATCGTTGATAATTCAAGCTTTTTTTTTGTGTCTCTAGTTAGATTTACCACAACATGTAGTTGTAAATAAGTATTGATTTATATAGCTTTTTTAACGTTCGAAAATCCCTTTAAAATAAGCCTAAATCTTTAAGGTCATTGAATGTTGCAAAAAACATTAAAGTTAACAATAAAAACATTCCGATTCGAAAAAAGCCTTCCTGTGTTTTTTGACTTAATGGCTTTCCTAAAACCTTTTCAAATGCATAAAACATTAAATGGCCCCCATCTAAAAGTGGGATTGGAAATAGGTTAATTAAGCCTAAACTTATCGATATATAGGCCATCATACTAATAAATGGTAATATTCCAAATTCTGCTACTTGTCCTGAAATTTTTGCTATTCTAATTGGCCCACCTAACTGTGAACTATCTCCAGATCCAGTAAGCATTGAACCCATATATTTAAGAGATGAAGTAGTTACAAAATATACTTCTTTAACAGACTCTATTAATGCATTTGCTGGCCCTAATCGTTTATGATTTATTTCATTATTATATGGACTTAGTTTAATACCAACTATTCTTTTATTAATTTTATTTCCTAAATTATCAACGCCTGCAACAATTTTTGGTTTAACCTTTAATAATATCTCTTGATCATATCTAGAAATTTTGAAATCAACTATCTCAGATGTTGACATTAATATCAGTTTAGAAACATCAAGAATACTCTCAACTTTATTGTTATCTATTTCAAGTATCACATCATTTTTTTGCATTCCTGCTACTTCTGCTGGACTATCTTTTTGAACTTCATCAATAACTGCTGGAGTAAAGTCTTTTCCAGCAAACATATATATGAATAAAAAAATAAATATTGCTAAAACGAAATTTGCTATTGGCCCACCTGCTACAATTAAAGACCTTTGATATAAAGGTTTTGTTACAAAGAGTTTTTCTTGGTCCTCTTTGTTATATTTTTTTAACAATTCTTCTTGATCAGCTTGAGAAAATACATTTCTGTCACCAAAAAATTTGACATAGCCTCCAAGAGGTATCCAACAAATTTTCCATCTAGTTCCCGATTTATCATTCCAACCAATCAACTCTTTTCCAAAACCTATTGAAAAGTCAGTTACACCAACTCCATATCTTTTTGCAAAATAATAATGACCATATTCATGTATGAAAACAACTACCAAAATCAGTACAATAAATGGCAATATAAAAGAGAGCATTATAATTATTTATATAAATTATATTGGTTTCCTACAAGTTTCAAAGTGTCCAGTTTATGTCAATTATAAGCATTCTAAAGTCCTAAATAAATGATTTATTGTAATTGGCATTAGAACATATAAGCATTTTCTATATATCTTTAAAAGAATCAAGCATGAAAAACTTTAATGAATTAGACATAGAAAACAAACTAAAGAATTCAATTAAGTATTCAAATTTTATCACACCCACACCAATTCAATCTCAAGCAATACCGATTGCACTTGAGGGAAAAGATGTTCTTGGAACTGCACAAACTGGTACTGGCAAAACCTTAGCTTTTACAATTCCACTGATAAATAAATTGATCATCAATAAAAATGCAATGGCTTTAATCATATGCCCAACGAGAGAATTAGCTAGTCAGGTAATGGGTACGATATCTAAACTTACTTTGGGAGATATAAGAATTGGCAATGCTCTTTTGATTGGTGGAGAAAGTATGCAAAAACAACTAAGACAGTTAAATAAAAGAGCCAGAATAATTGTTGGAACACCAGGCAGAATTAACGATCATTTAAAAAGAAAAAGCTTAAATTTATCAAGAGTTAATTACTTAGTTTTAGATGAAACTGATAGAATGCTTGATATGGGTTTTACGCCTCAAATTGAAATAATTTTAAAATTTATCCCAAAGGAACATCAAACATTATTATTTTCAGCCACTTTGCCGAATAATATATTAAAAATTTCTGAAAAATATTTGAGAAAACCAGAAAGAATTTCAGTTGGATCAGTTTCAACTCCAATAGAAAAAATTAAACAAGAAACCTTTCAAATAACTCCAGATAAAAAATATCATGAATTAATCAATCAATTAGTTGAGAGACAAGGTTCAATATTAGTTTTTGTTAAAACAAAACATGGTGCAGATAAAATTGTAAAAAGATTAAAATATGATGCTCATTCAGCAGAGGCAATTCATGGAAATCTAAGACAAAGTAAAAGAGACAGAGTTATTAGAGGATTCAGATCTGGTAAAAATAGAATTTTAGTTGCAACTGATGTTGCTGCTAGAGGATTGGATATTCCATTAATTCAACATGTAATAAATTATGATCTGCCACAAGTACCTGAGGATTATATTCATAGAGTTGGTAGAACAGGTAGAGCAGGTAAAGAAGGATCGGCACTTACCTTCTTAACAAATAATGATCGTAGTATGTGGAGAGAAATTCAGAAATTAATAAATCCAAATTTTAAATTAGAAGAAAGTTTTAATAGAAAATCTAACAAAAAAAATAAAAAATTTAAAAAAAGAGGTAAATCATTCAAAGATAGCGAAAATAGAAAAGATAGGCGGGATAACAAAAGAAAATTTAAGTTTAAAAGTAATAAATTTAAAAAGTCTAATTCAGATAAGCCAAACAACAGTGGTAGTGAATTTAACAAAAAAAAGAATTTTAAGTTTAAAAATAAAAAATTTAAAAAATTTCATACTGATAACTTTAAAGAGCAAAGTGATAATCCTGATAGTAGAAAAAAATTTAAATTTAAGAAAAAATTTAAGAATAGAAAAAGACCAAGAAACTTCTCCTTTAAAAAATTTAAAAAAAATTAAATTACCTCAATTTCCACGTAACCATAGGTAAGAGTGTTGCAACAATAAATGAGCAAAACAACAAAGATTGTGAGACAAATATTGGAAAAAAATCAGCAGGTAATATTATTCCTACAAGTATTGATTTTGAGAAATCGGGACTAGGAAATAATAGAATACCACCAATTAAACCAACTATTATTGAAACATATGCATTTTTTTCATTAAATGATTTTGAATAAAAACCATAAAATACACTTAATACTGCTGCACAACAAAATAAATCAGCTAACAAAAATAGATATAAAATACTTAATCCTTTTGATGCAACAAAAAATGAAATCAAGGATAAAAATATTATAATTTGTTTAGATAATTTTAAATAATTACCTTTAAATTTTATAACTTTATTTCCATCAACAATAATCAAACTAGATATAGCATTTACTAGTGTGTCTATACTGCTCACTGTAAGTGAAATTGCTAAAATAGTTATTATTATTGATAAAAAGATGGCTTGGTCTTTTAACAATAAAGAAAAGAATGCAAGGTCAGGAACTACGCTTGGATTTTGGGAGGTTGCAACTAAACCTGAAAAGCCCATCATGAATACTATTGGTATAATAATTATAAAGGAAACTATTAAGCTATTTTTTAAAACTTTATTATTTTTAGCAGCATAAACTCTTTGCCAGTTACCTTGATGAAAAAGATTAGTTGCTGCAACAGCTATAAAAAAAGTTAGTCCTGCTGTAAAGTTAGGCAAATAACCTGAGCTTAACAAATAGGGTTTGTTCTGTTTTACAAACTCAAAACTAAAATCATTAGAATTAAAAGAAATTAAATAAGAAAATGCAATTATTAAGAGCAAACCAAAAACTATAAATTGAATATTATCTGTAAATATTGAAGCTCTAAGACCACCATACAAAGTGTAGACGAGTGAGCTGACAATTACAATAATTGCCGTGATCCATAGATCAGTTCCTGAAATGTAATTAATTAAAATTGAAACGGCGGTAACTTCTGCTATTAAAAAAATAGTCATATAGAAAATAGATAAAAACAAAATTAACTTAAATAATTGTGAGCCAAATCTAGATCTAATCACCTCAATTAATGATTTTCCTGTTGGATATTTATCTCTAAATTTTTTTCCTAAATAAATTAATGCAAAAAGAGGAAACGCTGTCCCTAAAGAATATCCAATAACAGCCCCTACTCCTCCCCAGGTTGCTGCTGATGCCGGACCGAATAAAATCCATGCACCTAGAGCAGATGCAACTAAACTAGTTGTTAGTGAAAAAGTCCCTATAGATCTACTTGCAACTAAATAATTGTTTAACCCTTGATATTTTTTTGAATATACAAGGCCAACTATTACAAAAATGATACTAATAATTAAGGTTAATAAAATTGCAGATGATTGATTTAAGATGTTTATTTGATCCATTTTTCCCTTTCTGAATTACCGGACAGGTTCCTTGGGTATTTCTCAGCCATATAGCACCCCAAAATAATTTTTATATTAAATGATATATAAGTAAAGAGAGATGTTAAGCAACTATATGAATTATACATAGCTATTATTCAATATTAGCGCTCCTAAAACATGACTGATGCTGTATTAACAAATTTCTCTCTCTTATTATAAGTTAATTATAATACTAGGCTTCGTAGATTGAAGCCTAGAGAAGAAATTTTTGTTGAATTTCAGCCTTAATTCAAAACACATGTGTCATTATAAATTATTTTCTTTAATCGTCTAAATATGTATTTTTATTCTCAATGAAAAAATTTTTTATTTTAATTTTCTGTTTTTTTGCATTTGCTGCAAATTCAATGGAAAAGAAAACAACATTTGATAAAGATTTGTTTAACAAAGCCCAATCTGAGGGCAAAATTATAGTTATCAGTTCTTGGATCGAATATTGTGGATCTTGTGCAAATCAAATGAAAGTTTTGCAAAAAGCAAAAAAAGAGGGTGAATTATTAGATATTAAATTCGATAACATTGAATATTTTGCATTTGATGTAACAAACAGAGATATAGCAAATTCGTTTGATGTGCTTTATCAAACTACTCTATTAATTTTTAAGGGTGATACAGAAGTTTACAGAAGTATTGGTGAAGTTACTGAAGATTTAATTTATCAGGCTTTAAAAGCTTCTATTTAAAACCAAAATATACAAAATATTAAAATTTATTCATTTCTGACTAGCGGATAGACTTTTGGACTCAGATACTTAAGGTTTGTAAAGACTATCAATATCATTGTTACTAATCCAACTGTAATTGTTACATTTAAGAATATATCAAATTCAAATAGCCATTTAAGTTGAAAAATATTTTCAATAATAAATTTTGATGAAATTATAGAAAAAATTGTAGAAAATAGAATTATAGAAAAAAATGTAATTATGAATTCAATTAAGGATGAGTAAATTATTTCTTTTTTTGAAAATCCCAAAATCTTAAAAACTAAATTTTGGAAAGTTTTTATTTTTCCTTGCACTATAATTGCACTGGATATAACAACCAATCCTATTATCACTGTAACAGTTGAAATTATAATGACCGCTATAAATACTTTATTAAGAACATCAGTAACTTTTTTTAAATAATCAGAGATTTTTACAATAGAAACACTTGGGAATTCATCTAGAAAATTAATATCATCGAATTTATCAATATTATTAAACTTCACTGTCGAAAGGTACTCATGTGGAATTTTATTTGCAAATTGGGGGTTTAGTAACATCGCAAAATTAATGCTCAGATCTCTATAATCAACTAATCTAAAATTCACTACCTCACCATCTATTTCTCTTCCATAAATGTTGAGGGTGAATATATCTCCAATTTTTACTCCAAAATCTTGTGCCACTTTGCTATCCAAAGAAATTTGTAATTTATCTGGACTTGATAAATCCCACCAGTTACCTTGTGTTAAAGGATTATCTTTCGGTATCTCATCTGTCCAAGATATTCTTCTATCATTCATTATAACCCAATAACTGTCATTAGTATTTTTGATGTAAGAATTAGGATCTATCCCATTAATTTTTACAATACCTGCTGAAACCATAGGGACTACCTCTAATTTTGACTTATTGTCAGAATTAAATATGATTTTTTCGAATTTTTCTCGTTGATCATTTTGAATTCCTAAGAAAAAATAATCTGGTGCTATTTCTGGAATAGATTTGGAAATTTCCCTTTTAAAATTTGAGCCAACAAATGCCAGTGTTAACAAAAGTGTCATTCCAAGACCTAAAGACATTATTGTAATGGGCGTGATACTTTTTGATTGAGTAATATTTTTAACAGCTATTTTTACTGAAATCTTAGAATTTTTATATTTTTTTAATAAATGAATAATTGTTACAGAAAGACAATAAAAAATTAATAAACAAATAAAAAATGATACGAAATATGCAACACTATAAAATGGTATTGAAGACCTAATTGCAAAAAGACTAATTAATACTAGCAATAATACTATGCTAATTATTACTGATTTCACTGAATAATTAAATTGAAGACTTTGAAAAACATTTCTAAATAAATTTGATGCTTTAACTTGATCTATTGAATTAACAGTTGGTATAGAAAATATTATCATTACCAACATTCCAACCAAAAAAACTATAATTAAATTTAGAAAAGAAAAACTTGCTTCTATATTTAAACCCAAACCATCTGAAATATATTTATCGACTATTGGGATTAAAAAAAAACTTAACCCATATGAAAATACAGTAATTAAAACTAATAAAATAGCTAATTGCAAATAATAGATTGTCTTTATATTTCCAGAAAATACACCTATTGCTTTTTGAACTGCAATTGATGAATTTTTTTGATTTATAAACGATAGAAGAGTATTCGCTATACCAATGCCAGCAATTAACATAGCACTTATTGATACAAGTGATAGAAATTGTGAGAAATTATCAACAATCCGTCTAATGCCTCCCGCTGAGTTTTCAGGGTATCTTAATCTAACTCTATTTTGATCTTTAAATAAGCTCTCTACTCTTTTAATGCCCTCTTTACTGTTAGTAGATTTGTTAAATTTAACTTTATATTCATAATTTAAAAAACTACCAAGGGTATTTAAGTCTAACTTATCTAAAGTTTTTTTACCTGTTAAGGCAAAATCTCCAAATACAAATGCGCCGCCAATATCTGGTAAAACTTTAACTATACCAATAACTTTAAACTCTTTGTCTTGAACTTTTACAATGTCATTTATTTTTAAGTTTAAATTTTTAAAAATATTTTCATTTACTAATATTGAACTTTCTATCTGATTTAATTTTTCTAAAGCGTCATTAGGTTCATAGAGTACATTGCCATACAATGGATAAAATTGATCAACTGATTTTACTCTAGTAAATGAAGTTTTATTGATTTTTTTATTAACAGTTGAAATCATTGTACTAAATTCAACCATTTGAGAGACTGTAGCAAATTTAGTAATTTTATCTATTTTAGTTTGATCACCTTCTCTATTGTTGTAGTCAATTTCTATATCACCCCCTAATAATAATTTTGCATTTTCATTAAGTTCATTTTCTAGGCTATCTTCAATTGTCATTATAGAACTTAAAATAAAGAGACTTATAAAAAGAGTAATAATTATACTTGAGATCTTATTATAACTTCTTGTTAAATCTCTAAGAGCATATTTAAAATAAAGACCAAAATTTTGATTTTTACTCAATTTTACCATCCTTTATTTTAATAATTCTCTTAGAAAGATTTGCCAATTTATTATCGTGCGTAACCATAATTAAACTTGCATTTTCTTCTTTCACATAATCAAAAAGAATATTTGAGATTAGCTCAGAATTTTCACTATCTAAATTTCCAGTAGGCTCATCTGCTAAAATTAATTCAGGCTTCATAACAATTGAACGTGCAATTGCTACTCTTTGCTGTTCTCCTCCAGATAATTGACTGGGTAAATTATTTAGCCTCTTTCCAAGGCCAAACTTATCTAGTATTTCTTTTGCTTTATTAATCGGATCTTTAATTTTATTAATTTCTAATGCTAAACTCACATTTTCTAAAGCTGTATAATTGGGTATTAAATAAAATGATTGAAAAACAATGCCAATATCCTTTCGTCTAATCTCTGAAATCTCATCCTCTTTTAAACTCGAAATCTCAAAGTCTTTAAATTCAATTTTTCCTGAAGATGCTTTTTCCAAACCACCTATCAACATTATTAAGCTTGTCTTTCCTGACCCGCTTTCCCCTACTACAGATATTGTTTCCTTATAATCAACTTCAAAGCTTACATCTTGTAAAACATTTATAAGATTGTTATCAGTATTATAGTTTAAGTTCACATTTGATAGTTTAAGAAGTTTAGTCATGTTTAAAAAATGTATTATTAAAATAATTATATTATGTCTAGTTGCATTTGGGGTAAATGCTGAGAATAAAGTTGTTTTATTTGGAGATAGTTTGATGGCTGGATATGGACTTAATAAAGAAGATCATTTGTCTACAGTACTTAAAAAAAATTTAACGAATAATGGATTAGATGTCAGAATTATAAATGCAAGTGTCTCAGGTGATACAACTGCAGGAGGTTTAAATAGAATAAATTGGACTCTATCTGAAAAGAATATTGATATTTTGGTTTTGGGTTTAGGTGCAAATGATATGTTAAGAGGTATCAAGCCAAACGAGACTAAAGAAAATTTAGAGAAAATAATTAAAATTATAATTGATAAAAATATTAAAATTATATTAGCAGGTATGATTGCCCCTGAAAGTCATGGTAAAGAATACAGGGATAAATTTAATATAATTTATTCTAACCTTTCTGATAAATATAGCTTAACTTTTATACCTTTTCTTCTGGAAGGTGTTGCCTTGAAGCCAGAGCTAAATCTAGAGGATGGAATGCATCCAAATCCTAAAGGTGTTCAAATTATCAGTAAAAATATTGAAAAAAAGATAACTAGTTTGATTAATTAATTTAAAGCCTCACCAGCACTTAAATAATTATATCCAAAAACATCTGCAACTGCTTTGTACGTTACTTCGCCCTTGTGGACATTTAAGCCAGCTAAGAAATTTGGATCATCTTTTAAAGCTTTATAATAACCATCTCTAGCTAATCTATTTAAAAAAGGAAGCGTGGCATTATTTAATGCGATAGTTGATGTTCTAGGGACACCACCTGGCATATTTGCTACACAGTAATGAACAATATCATCAACTATATAAGTTGGTTCAGCATGAGTTGTAGGTTTACTAGTCTCTACACATCCACCTTGATCAATTGCAACATCAACTATTACTGATCCTCGTTTCATATTCTTAATCATATTTTTAGTAACTAATTTTGGTGCTTCTGCTCCTGGAATTAAAACTCCTCCAACTAATAAATCGCATTCTGAAATTAATTTTTCTAAATCAGTTTTATCACTTAGCTGGGGAATAATTTTATCACCAAACATTTCTGATAATTGTTTAAGTCTTGCCTCTGACTTATCTACAACATGAACTTTTGCTCTCATTCCAGTTGCAATAATTGCAGCATTTTCTCCAACAACTCCTCCACCAAGAATTACCACTTCCGCAGGCTCTCCACCTGGAGCGCCTCCTAATAAAATACCTCTGCCTTTTTGATTTTTTTCTAAACAATGTGCACCTGCCTGAACTGACATTCTTCCAGCAACGGCACTCATAGGAGCTAATAATGGTAACCTGCCGTTGTTATCAGTTACTGTCTCATAAGCGATACAAACAGCTTTAGAGTCTACCAAACCTTTTGTTAACTCTTTAGCTGCAGCTAAATGCAGATAAGTAAAAACAATTTGATTTTCTCTTAACATTTTTACTTCATTTGAAAGAGGTTCTTTAACTTTTACAATTATCTCTGCATCATTAAAAATATCATCTGCCTTATCAATTATTTTAGCTCCTGCAGATTTATATTGATTGTTATCAAAGCCTGCTTCAAAACCACCGTTATTTTCAACTAAAACTTCATGACCATTTGAAGTAAGTGTCTTAACACTATCAGGTGTTAATCCAATTCTATTTTCTTGAGGTTTTATCTCTTTAGGAACACCTATTTTCATATAAGTGAATTAATTTTTTTTACTTTTAGAATAATTAGTAATTCCAGTTCTTAATTTATCAATTATTTCATCTATATGTTTTTTCTCACAAATAAACATTGGAGCAATAATTAAACAATCACCTGTTGCCTTGAAGTTAACACCAGCATCATAACAATGTTTAAAACATGTAAATCCAGCTGCTCCGGGTTTTTTATCCATTTTAATATCTATTCCACCCATCATTCCATATCCTCTAATGTTGTCTACAACATCAATATCTTTTAATGACATCAATCCTTCTTGGAAGTATGGAGCTAAATTTTTAGCTCTATTAAATATATCTTCTTTTTCAAATATATCTTGTACTGCTAATCCAGCTGCTACAGAGACAGGAATTCCAGAATATGTATAGCCATGAAATAATTCAACTGACCCATGAGGTGATGCATCCATTACTGCATCATAGATTTCTTCTTTACAAGCAACAGCACCTAAAGGACTAATTCCGTTTGTTGTTGCTTTTGCCATTGTAATAATATCTGGAGTGACACCATATTCTTGTGATGCAAACGGAGAACCTGTTCTTCCCCATCCAGTAATTACTTCATCAAAAATTAAAAGGATTCCATGTTTGTCACAAATTTCTCTTAATCTTTGTAAATATCCTTTTGGTGGAACAAGCGTTCCTGTTGATCCTGCAATCGGCTCAACTATGCATGCAGCAATATTTTCTGATCCAAAGTTTGTACAAATTCTCTCTAAATCATCTGCAATTTCTGCACCTGTTTCTGGTTGTCCTGAAACAAATTTATGTTCTGGTAAATGAGTATGTCTCATATGAACAACACCCGGCATTAAAACGCTCGCAAATGTTTTAACGTTGTTGATCATTCCACCAACTGATGTTGCTCCAATATTCATACCGTGGTAAGCTCTTTCTCTACCAACAAATCTAAATCTCTGTCCTTCTCCTCTTGCTTTGTGATAAGCAACTGAAATTTTTATTGCTGTCTCAACAGCAGTTGATCCACAAATAGTATAAAAAATTCTATTTAAGTTTCCTGGTGTGTGTTTTGAAATTCTAGTTGCTAATTCAAATGACCCACCAAATCCTTGTTGGAAAGGTTGTGCATAATCAACTGTTCTTAGTTGTTTAGTTATCGCCTCAATAATTTCCTCTCTACCATGTCCTAATGGATTACAAAATAATCCTGAACTTGCATCGATTTGTGTTTTACCGTGGTGGTTTTTTAAGTAAACACCTTTTGCCTCAACTATTAACCTTGGATTTGCTTTAAAGTCTCTATTTGAAGAGAATGGCATCCAATGCTCATTTAAAGAATTAGGTATTTGTGGCTTTTCTGAACTCATAAAAAAATTTTTAAATTGTTATTATCACTTTCTCATAGACTAAAATAAAAAAATAGAAAATAATTTCTGTGCATTATTAATATGCCATTACGTAATACTAAATACAACCAAAAGTTGAACCCATTTTAGACATCTTCAAATCACCTATGATTAATATGCTTACAAAATACATTTACTTATAATCAAAATTGAACTTAAATAAGGGTAATTAAATTTAATTAAGGAGATAAAATGAAGAAACTAATTAGCTTTATTTTAGGAAGTTTATTCGCTCTTAACTTGTCAATTTCAGCTGCAAATGCTGCTGCAAATGAAGTAAGAGTTGCTTACTTTCTAGAATGGCCAAGTCCGAATTTAGAGGACATGCAAAAAAAGAATTTTGCTAAAGCACTAGGAGTTCCAGTAAAATGGACTAACTTCACTAACGGTGGAGCTATGACTGATGCAATGCTAGCTGGGGATATTGATATTTCTTATTCTCAAGGTTTAGTACCTTTTATTAATGCTGTAAAATCTAATGCACCTATCAAATTAGTTGATATTGCAATGGAATATGGAATGGGTGGAACAACTTGTGTTACATCTAACGCTTCTGGAATTACAAAAGCAAACGGTTCTGAATTAGAAGGTAAAAAAGTTGCAGTTCCACTTGGAACTATGGCTGAGTACGTCTTTGACGAAAGTATGAAAGTTGTTGGAGCTGACAGAAGTAAAATGGATATAATTCAAATGGATCCTGAAGAAGGTGCTGCTGCATTAGTAAGTGGTGATGTTGTGATGGCATGTTTATTTGGTGGAAATTCTATCAAAGCTGCAGTTGCAGTTGGTTCAAGACTTTTAACAGTTCAAGAAGCAAGAGATGCTGGTATCTTAGGAATAGATATTACATCTGTAACTGACAAATTCATGAAAGAAAATCCAGGTATGCTTAGAACTTTTATAGAAGTAACTCATGAAGCAAATGACAGATATAGAGCTGGTAAAAGCGATATGAATTCAATGTCTAAAGCTTCAGAAATGAAAGTTGCTGACATGAAAGAAACATTAGATGGATTTAAATTTCTTACTCCAGAAGAAACTAAACAATCGATGGAGAGCGGTAATCTTGATGGATTCCTAAAAGGTATGGGAACTCCAGGTGGTGCCGTTGATACTAGTTTTTTACCTTTATAATATTAAAGAGTAAAACAAATTTAATAGGCGCTAATTATTTAGCGCCTATTTTTTTTAATATAAGTTTTATATAAAGTTTCTATGAGTGACTTAGTTTCCAAAGATTTAAATATGATTTTTAAAACTCCTAAAGGAGAAACTGTTCACGCATTAAAGGATGTAAATTTTACTTTAAAAAAAGGAGAACTTCTTACTGTTCTTGGTCCTTCAGGATGTGGAAAAACCACTCTTTTAAATATTGCTGCAGGGTTTTTGAGACCTACCTCAGGCTCTATTGTTTTAGCTGGCAATGAAATTAATGGTCCAGGAGTTGAAAGAGGAATGGTTTTCCAACAAGGGGCTTTATTTGAGTGGTTAACAGTTGCTGAAAATGTTGATTTTGGACTTAGAATGAAAAAAGAAGATCCAATAAAAACTTCTAAAAGAGTTGAAGAATGGCTAGAAATTGTTGGCTTAAAAGGGTTTGGTAATACTCCTACCTACCAATTATCAGGTGGAATGCAGCAAAGAGTGGCTCTTGCTAGATGTCTTATAAATGACCCTGATTTAATATTGATGGATGAGCCTTTAGGTGCGTTAGATGCATTAACTAGAGAAAAGATGCAATCTTTAGTTCTTAAAATTTGGAAAGAGACAGGAAAAACTATTATCTTAATTACTCACTCAGTTGAAGAAGCATTGTTACTTGGTGAAAGACTATATGTAATGGCACCCAGACCAGGCAGGATACATAAAGAATATAATCTACCTTTTGCAGAAATGGGCTTAAAGGAAGATTTGAGAGAAATAAAAAAAAATAAAGAATTTTCGTCTAAACGTGAAGAAATTTTATCCATGATTTGGAACATGGAAGAAGAAATTATGGGAAAAGAAAACTAAATGTTAACTCAAATAATAACCATACTTATATTTGTATCCATAATTGGATGCATTATGTACGGCAGAAGATTAATACAAACTGAGAAAGTTGATGCTGTATTTGGAAATCCTGAAAGAGCTAAAGGTGGAACCCATTGGGTTATTGTTGGAAGTGCTGCAATATTACTAGTATGGCTTTATTATTCTTGGGACATAGCAAAAGGTTTTTATCCAAAATCAGCAAATGAATTATGTCAAGTTGCTAAAATAAATGAATCACTTTTAGGATTAAAATATCAATTTCCGATAGAGGAAAGAGAGTTTAAAAGTACATCGATCATAAAAATTGAAAATAAAAATCTTCAAAAAATAACAGCTGAAATACAAAATTCAAATGATCTTAACAGTCAACAAAAAACAATTTTAGTTGGATATATAAATAAAACAAAAAAATTAATTCCTTTATTAACTAACGAGGACTTAATTGAAATGGATACTAAAATTAAAATAAGTGAAATGACAAATGAGATTAAACAATTAAGTTCAGATTTTAAAAAAGAAGATTATCCATTTGAAACAGAAGTTGAAAAAAGTGAACGGTTAAAAGCAATATCTGAACAAGGTAACTGGGGCATAACAACAGTTAGATCAGGAACTGGTACTATAGAAAATACTATTGAAGTTCCGTTTGTTGCAGAAACTTCAAAAGGTTTAAAATTTCAAGCTGCTGCAGAGGAACTGAAAAAAATTAATGATAAATTTTTTAAATTAAGAAATCACAATCCACAGTTCAAAGGTTCAATTAAAGAACTGAAAGATGAAGTTAAAACTTATAGAAAAAGTTTAGATGATAATGAGGAAATTTCCTCAGATTACGCCAAGAATATAGTCAAAATTGCAAGAAGAATTGAATTTGCAAGCATTTATCCGCCAAATGCACTAAATGAAATGCAAAAAGCGATTATTGAATTTGATGACCTTCAGGAAAAAGAACAAGCTGGTCTTAGATTAATTGATATTGTTTTATTTCCAGCTGGAACAATTGTTGCGAGTGGTCCAAGTTGCTCAGAACAAGGTTCTGGGAGATGGTTACCCAAACCGTCAGACACATTAAATAAATTTATCCTAATGTCTAATCCAAATGTTGGATACAAAAATATACCTCTTCTCTGGATAGAAATGATTGATGTTAGTTCAATAGTAGGATTTATTTTACCAGATTGGATTGCTGATATTTTACCAGGCGAATACCCTGTTCATACAAGCGAAGGGATAGTTAAAGAAAACTTTAAAGGTAAAGTTTTAAAAGTAGTTACGGGTGATTTTAAACTATTCAAGATACCTGTTCCTTATGGTCATATATGGGATTCATTCTTAAGAGTATTTTTAGGATTGGTTTTTGGAATAATTATAGGGGTTCCATTAGGTTTATTTATGGGACTAAACAGATTTGCTAAAGGATTTTTTGATCCTTTGATTGAATTATATAGACCAGTACCCCCATTAGCTTGGGCTCCACTTATAATTTCAGTACTTGGAATTGATAATACTGGAAAAGTATTTTTATTATTCATGGTTTCTTTATCAATTATGATTATATCCGCCAGAGCTGGAGCATCTGGAACTCAACTTTCTAAAATTCATGCTGCACACTCGTTAGGTGCTTCTAAAAGACAAATACTTCGACATGTTATATTTCCAAACTCTTTACCTGAAATATTGACTGGAATTAGAGTCGCTGTAGGAATGTGTTGGGGAACTTTGGTAGCAGCAGAATTTTTAGCTGGAACTACAGGTATTGGATTTGTTGAAAATGTTGCAAAAAAATATTTTCAATATGAAGTAATTTGGATAACAATTTTTATTATGGGAATGTTGGGATTATTATTTGATATAACTTTAAGAAAAATAATTGATAGGACTATTCCTTGGCGAGGAAAGGGTTAATACAATAATTAATGATAAAAAAATTTAAGGTAAATGTTTCTAAAAAGACCTTAAATAATATCTACAGAAAAGTTAGGGAATTTCCATTTAATGACATTCAACAGATGAATGGATGGTTACATGGAACAAATCATGTTTATTTAAAAAGGATTTCTAAGTATTGGACATCAAATTTTAATTGGAAGTTACAAGAAAAAAAAATCAATAAATTTAACAATTACATTGCTAATGTAGATGGGATTAATATTCATTTTATTAAGCAAAATGGTAGTGGAAAAAAACCAAATCCATTGCTTATTCTTCATGGATGGCCTGGAAGTTTTGTAGAATTTTTACATATCGTGGAAAAACTAACTCATCCTGAAAAATTTGGAGGAAATAAAGAAGAGAGTTTTGATGTAATAATACCTTCTCTCCCAGGATTTGGATTTTCTGGAACGCCTAAAAAACCAATTGGTCCAAAAAAAATTGCGAAAATTATGAATAAATTAATGACTAAAAAACTAGGTTATAAAAATTACTTTGCTCAGGGAGGAGACTGGGGTTCTGCTGTTTGTAATTGGCTAGGTCATGATTATTATAATAATTGTAAAGCTATTCATGTAAATTGTTTAAATATGAGGCATCCAAAAGGAGCAATAACTATAAAAGAAAAAAAATGGGAACAAAGATTTGCTAAAGAACAAATTATGCAAGAGGGATATAGGACACAACAGGCAACCAAACCTCAGTCGTTAAGTTATGCAATGATAGATAGCCCTGTGGGTACTGCTGCATGGATATTAGAAAAGTTTTACTCATGGTCAGACTTAAAAAAAGGTAATATTGAAAATGTTTACTCTAAGGATTTGTTGCTATCTAATATTATGATTTATATATTAACAAAAACTTTTAATTCTGCAGCTTGGATTTATTTTGGGAGAAGAGAAGAAGGTGGTAGACCTTTCCCAAAAAATTTTAAAAAAATTAGAATACCTACTGCAATTGCAGAATTTCCAAAAGAAATGTTGAGCTGGCCACCTAAATCGTATGTAAAAAGAATTTTTAATGTTAAAAGATGGACAAAAATGAAAAAAGGTGGACACTTTGCGGCTCTTGAGGAGCCAGATTTATTAGTTAATGATATAAGGTCATTTTTTAATAAAGATTTAAATATTTAAGATGGAAAAAAATAAACTTAAAAAGACTATAATTAAAATATTTTATAAGTTTAAACTTTCCAAAAAACACGCAGGTATTTGTGCTGATGCAATAATTAATGCTGAATTAGTAGGCGCTCCAACTCATGGATTATCTAGATTAAAAATGTATTGTGATCGGATCAAAAAAAAGCTGATCAATCCAAGACCTAAAATCAAGCTAAAAAATATTTCCCAATCTGTTACTCATATAAATGCTGATGATAGCATTGGATTTGTTGCTGCAGATACAGCTATTAAAAAAGCCATAAAAAATGCTAAAAAAACAGGAATAGGACTTGTGGCAGTTAAAAACAGTGGCCATTATGGAATGTCGGGATACTACGCTGAGCAAGCTGTAAAAAAAAATATGATCGCCTTAGTATTTACTAATGCACCCCCTGCTATAGCCCCACATGGTGCTATAAAATCTTTATTTGGTACAAACCCAATTTGTTTTGGATCGCCAACTGGTTCTAAAATTCCATTTATATTGGATACATCTGTCTCAATGATTAATAGAGGTAAAATAAGAGTTGCATCAAGATCTAATTCAAAAATACCTGAGGGTGTTGCTTTGGATAAATTTGGTAATCCAACAACAGATGCTAAAAAAGCACTTGATGGTGTTCAACTTCCTATAGCAGGGTTTAGAGGATCAGGACTTGCCTGGATGGTAGATATATTAAGTGGTGTTTACACAGGAGGTAATCACGGTGGAAAAGTGAAAGATCCTTTTGATGATTTTTCTGGGCCACAAAATATTGGTCATTTATTTATTGTAATGAAAGCAAACTTATTTCAATCAAATTATAAAAAAAGAATAAAAGAAAATATAAAAAGAATTAAAAAACTTCCTAAATTAAAAGGACTTAAAGAAATATTATATCCAGGAGAAAACAAATTAAGAAGATATAAAAAGAATTATAAATCAGAAATTAAAATTCCGGATAATATAATGGAAGATCTTCATATTTTATTGAAATAGATTAAATTGTTAACCTGCTCGTCCTAGATAATTCACCATTATAACCCCAGTTACAATTAAGCAAATACCAATTAATCCATAAATATTAGGAACTTGATTATACTTTAGTATCCCAAACAAAACTACACCCGCAACTGTTAATCCGCTGTAAGTTGAGTAACTAAATGCAACAGGTATCACTGACATTGCTTTTGCCAAAGAGAACATTGTAATACTCATTAAAAGCAAACAAGCAATAGTTGGTGTCAGTTTTGTAAAACCATCTGAAATCTTTGCAAAACTGTTTGCAGCTATGCCTGTAGTAATTCCTAAGGCTAAAATTAAATATCCTGCAAATGGTTTCATATCTTTATTATTTACTAATTATTATTTATTACAATAACTGATAATTGTTGAGAATGCCTAAATTTTTAGATTATTTATTTAATTATTAAAGTTAAATAGAAACAAAATATCCAAGTACTCCTAATCCAAAAAATAGTGATACGACGATAGCTTTATTTTTAAAATTATCTTTTTTTTCTTGTTTAATCATTTTGAGTTTAAGAGCATCAATATTTACTTTTTGAGGGGTATCAATATTTACGTTACTTGTTAATTGAGAAGAAATTTCAATATCAGATGCTCTTTTTAGGCTATTCAAACTCATATAAAAACTATTAAAACACATATAAATTTTGATGCTATTTCTCAAGTGTCCGAAATGGGTTATTAAAATTTTTTTTGATGTCCAAAATGGGGTCAAAAGACTAAAATGGGTTTGTGGAAAATGATTAAAAACTCGTCACTATTAAGTGAAAACAAAATTCAAAAAGTTATTGTAGAAAATTTTGATGAAATAGCTCCTTTTTACTACAAGTTATTGTCTGAATGGACTAATTCATCCTATGAAACATTTCAAGACATAGATAAGTATTTAATAATTCTTTATCTTATAAATAAAGATTTTGATTATTATATCCAAAATGAACTTGTAGAAAGTTATGATACTTTTTTCTTATATGATAAATCATTAGAACTAGACAGAATAAATATTATTGAAATATCAAAAAATTTAATTATTCCCAAAGAGAGTGCTAGAAGAAAAATTCTTCGCTTAGAAGAATTTGGTGTACTAAAAAAAATTGGCAAAAAGATATATATCGATAGATCGGCTTTTAGACTGGTTAAACCTAAAAATACTCTTCAAAATTTAAGTGCATTACTTTCAAAGATTGCTGAGTTATGTGAAAAAAATAATTTAATTAATCAATCTAAGCAATTTGATGAAATCTCAAATGAAATTAAAAATAATTTCACATATTGTTGGTATTTTTTTTTAGAGTTTATTTTTATTTTTACAAATAGATGGAAAAAACAAGTAGGAGATCTTGAAATATTTTCAGTTGGAATGGTTATAATGTGGCATTCACTTGTTACAAAATCTTATGAAGCTAATGGATGGAACTTTTCAAAGTGGAAAAAGAACAAAATATTAGTTCCTGAAACTGGTGTGAATACCATGTCAATTTCAGAAATAACTCATATTCCAAGACCAACTGTTGTTAGAAAATTAAATTATTTGCTAAAAAATAAATATATAAGTGTTAATAAAAAAAAACTGTTTAATGTTAACATGCAAGACAAAACATTAACTGATACCATTAAACTGCAGGAGAAAAATGTACTCTCACTTTCTCATTTAATCTTTAAGATATTCGGGCAAATAAATATTAAGTAGATCTTCTAAGTATAAAAATCATTATAAAGCCAGTTAAATACATAATCAGAGCATATGCTGCTGTTGGAATAATATAACTAATGTCACTAAATATTTGTGTAGCTACAAATATTGCTAATGTGCCATTTTGAAGTCCACATTCAATTGAAATGCATTTTCTTTGCTTTATGCCAGTGGCTAATAACTTGGCTATGTAATATGCAAGCACCATCATGACAATATTAAGCACAAGAACAGCAAAACCCGCTTGTTTTAAGTAGTTGAATATATTCTCTCTTTCTTCAATCCATATTGTTGCAAAAACAATTACAAATAAAACAGTTGTGATTTTCTCGATTATAGAAATATTTGAAGAAACAAAATTTTCTGCAAATTTTCTTATAATCATTCCTAAAATAACAGGCACTGTAACAACTAGAGCCATTTTTAATGCAATACCAGTCATGGTGATATCAGAAGATATATCTGTAACTCCCAATAAGTTTGCTGATTTAAAAATAATAAAAGGAACAGAAATAATACTAATCAGACTTATTATAGCAGTTAAAGAGATTGATAATGCAACATCTCCATTTGCAAATTTTGTCATTACATTTGATGTTACTCCGCCAGGAGCTGCAGCTATAATCATAACGCCTACAGCAATTTCAATTGGCAAATCTAATATTAATACAATTATAAATGCAACTATTGGTAAAAGTATCAGTTGACTGACAAAGCCAATTAAAAAATCTTTAGGATTATTGATTACTCTTAAAAAGTCACGTCCAGTTAATCCTAATCCAAGACCTAACATTATAAGAGCTAGAGCGATCGGAGCTATTTTGGTAACTACTTCCACTTTTTATCCTTATATCAATAATACTATATTAGTTTTTTTATTAATTTAGTATATATAAATTCAAATGCTTTCAGATAAATCAACAGTCTGTCCATTCAATTTACTTGATATTGCTCACCAAAAAAGAGGAGCCAAAGCAGCAATCGTAAATGCAGGCAAAAGACTTCCTATGCTATCTATAATGGATTGCGTAAAAGAAAAATTGATCATCCCTGTTTTTATAGGTGATGAAATAGAAATTAAAAAAACTGCTGAGGATTTAAAATTCGATATCTCTGAATATGAAATAATAAATGAACCAGTTGAAAATAACACTGCTAAAATTGCAGCAAAGCTTGCTGGTGATGGAAAAGTCAAAATAATTGTTAAAGGTCATATACACACTGACATTTTAATGAAAGAAGTTCTGTTACGAAAATATAATTTGATTGGTAAAAAAAGATTGAGTCATATTTGGCATATGACTTTAGATAAAGAGGATAAACCACTAATAATAACTGATGGTGCTCTAAATGTTAATCCAAATGTTAAAACAAAAATGCATATTTTAAAAAATGTAGTTGATTTTTGTCATAGAATAAAAATAGCAAGACCAAAAGTCTCCATTCTTTCTGCAACAGAAGAAGTTTTAGACAGCATGCAAAGTTCACTGGATGCTAAAGAAATATGTGAATTAGCTGAAAAAGAGAGTCTTAATGCAGATATATTTGGACCTCTAGCATTTGATAATAGTGTGTCAAAAAAATCCGCAGAGATAAAAGGTATAAACAATATAGTTGCAGGAGATGCAGATGTATTGTTAGTTCCAAATGTTGAAACAGGTAACGCTCTAGTTAAAATGATGATTTATTTTATGGGTGCGTGTGCGGCAGGAGTGGTTATAGGAGGAAAAGTTCCAGTAGTAATTACTAGTAGATCAGATGATGCGACAGCAAGGCTAGCGTCTATTGCGGCAGCTGTGGTAGCTTTGGATTAAATGAATATTGAAAAAAAATAATAATTAAATTAGGATTTAGACATGGCAATAAATTATTTAAAAAAATCACCCAAAACATCTTCTACTGATGATACAAAAACAAGAGAGATTGTAGAAAATATTCTAAAAGATATAGAGAAAACAAAAGAAGAGGGATGTATCGAGTTATCAAAAAAATTTGATAAATATGAAGGAGAAGTAGTAGTTACAAGAGAAAAAATTGAACAAATTAAAAAAAATTTAGATCCTAAAACCAAAGACGACATTCAATTCTCTCATGAAAGAGTAAGAAAGTTTGCTGAAGCACAATTAAAAAATTATGGCCAAGATTTTGAGGTAGAACTTTCAGATGGATTATTTGCTGGACAAAAATTAATTCCTGTTAATACAGCAGGTTGTTATGTACCTGCAGGAAGATATGCTCATATAGCATCTGCAGTAATGAGTGTAACTACAGCTAAAGTTGCTGGTGTTAAAAATATTATTGTTTGCAGTTCACCAAAACCTGGTGTTGGAGTTCATCCTGCTATTGTTTATACCGCTGACTTATGTGGAGCAGATGTAATAATGAATTTAGGTGGAGTTCAGGCTATTGCTGCAATGACTTATGGTCTTTTTGGTAATGCACCTGCTGATATGCTTGTTGGTCCTGGAAATCAATTTGTTGCAGAATCAAAAAGAATTTTATTTGGCAAAGTAGGTATAGATTTATTTGCTGGTCCTACAGAAATTGCAGTTATAGCAGATGAAACAGCAGACCCAGAATTAGTTGCTTTCGATTTAGTTGGACAAGCTGAGCATGGTTACAATTCTCCTGCATGGTTATTTACTACAAGTAAATCATTAGCTGAATATGTCATGAAAAGAGTGCCAGAATTAATTGCAGACTTACCTGACTTACCGAGAGAAAACTCTGGTGCAGCTTGGAGAGATTATGGGGAAGTTATTTTATGCGATACAGATGAAGAAATGGCTAAAATCAGTGATGAATATGCTCCCGAACATTTAGAGATACAAACTAAAAACCTACAATGGTTTCATGATAGATTAAAAAACTACGGATCATTATTTATTGGTGAAGAAACTACAGTTGCTTATGGAGATAAATGTTCTGGAACTAACCATATTTTACCAACAAAAGGTGCGGGGAAATACACAGGTGGTTTATTTGTTGGAAAATTCATTAAAACATTGAGTTTCCAAAGAATGACAAAGGAATCAACTAAAGAAGTGGGCGCAGCATGTGCAAGGATTTCAAGATATGAAGGTATGGAAGCACATGCTCGAACTGGAGATGTAAGACTTAGAAAATACGGATTTTCTAATTAACTTTAAACTCTAGAAAGCAATAAAATTGTAACACCAATTATAAAAACAACAATACCTAAAATTTCTGTTAACTTTACTTTTTCCTTGAATAAATATTTTGAGGAAAAATAACTAAATAATAATTCAATTTGACCAACTGCTCTGACAAAGGATGCTTGGATTAAGGTGAATGCATAAAACCATGAGAGCGATGCAAAAAATCCTCCAATGCCAATTAACATACAGTCGTATTTATCGTTATATAGTTTTTTAAACTCTTTTTTTTCAAAGATTAAAAGGTATATCGTTAAAATAATCGTTGGAATTAATAATCCAAAAAGTAAAGTTGATATTACTTTTTCAAAATTTGAATTTAAATTTTCTAAAGATAATGCAGCAGATCTAAAATAAACAATACTCAGAGCTAAGAATAAACCAGATATTAGTCCAATTAATGTTGTTTTTGAAAATATGTTTTGAAGAAAATATTTTAAATCTTTTATTGATAAAATTATTACACCTAGAGTAGATATTATAATTCCACTTATGCCCAGCTTACTTAATTTTTCATTTAATATTAAATATTCAAATATAGCAACTTGGATAACTTCTGTTTTACTTAGTGAGGTTCCAACAACAAAATTTGAGAACCTAAACAAGTATAATAATACAAAAGTAAATATTACTTGAAAAATTGATGCTAAAGTTACATTTATTAAAAAGCCTGGTTGATAAAGTATTTCATGAATTACAGAAACTTCTCTGAAATATATAAAAAAAAAGACTAATGCCAAAGGTAAAGCAAAAGAAAACCTAACATAAGTAGATGCTATAGTTGAAACATCCTTATTAATTTTTTTTTGAAATGAGGACCTTAAATTCTGAAAAAAAGCCGCAATAACTGTAACAACTATCCAATTCATATTAAATAATTAATGAAACAATAATATTTAAAAAAATTTAAATTCTTCTTCCGTTTTCGTCAAAAATAAAAATATCTTTAGAGTCAAAATTAATCTGATTTTGAAAATCTTCCTGACTAGAAATTTTTGCACTAAGTTCTAAGTTGTCGTTACTCATGTATACAATCTTTTCATTTCCTAAGTTTTCAACAAGATCAATTTTAGGCTTAAATTTAAATTGTGACTCATTAGATAGGTTAAAATGTTCAGGTCTTATTCCTAAGAAATATTTCTTTTTATCAAATTTAGTTTTTTCAAAAGTTATTTCATTGCCTAAAAAAATAATTTTATTATCTGAAATTATATTTTCATTATTTAAAGGTAAAATATTCATTTTTGGAGTTCCAATAAATTGGGCTACAAAAATATTTGCTGGATTATTGTAAATTTCGTCTGGAGTTCCAACTTGTTCAATATTACCAAGATTTAATATTACTATCCTATCTGCTAAGGTCATTGCTTCTACCTGATCATGAGTAACATAAATCATATTTGTTTTAATTTGATTATGTAATTTGGAAATCTCAACTCTCATTTCTGATCTTAGTGCTGCATCTAAATTTGATAAAGGTTCATCAAATAAAAATATTTTTGGATTTCTTGTAATTGCTCTTCCAATTGCAACCCTTTGTCTCTGCCCTCCTGACAATTGTTTGGGTCTTCTTTCCAACAATTCCTCTATCTTTAATATTTTTGCTGCCTGCATAACTTTTGTTTGGATTTCTTCTTTAGATCTTTTTTCAATTTTTAACCCGAATGACATATTTTCATAAACATTCATGTGAGGGTAAAGAGCATATGACTGAAATACCATTGCTGTTTGTCGTTTAGAAGGATGCAGATCATTTATTTTTTGATCATTAATAAATATTTCGCCTTCATCAATCTTTTCTAAACCTGCAATCATTCTTAACAAAGTTGATTTTCCACATCCAGACGGTCCAACTAATACAAGAAATTCATCATCCTTACCTGATAAATTAAAATCTGTAATAATCTTATTAGTCCCAAAAGATTTATGTACTCCAGTAAATTTTATATTTGCCATTTTAGCCTTTAATATTATCTAAAACATCAATACCGATTTGTTTTAGAATGTGAAGTATATCAATTGGTACCCAATTTTCACGGATTTTTCCCTCATCATGATGATAAAAATCCATAACTCTCATAGTTAATTTTTGATTATTTGCTTTATATCCCAACCAATCGTTTGAACCATAGTTCGCCTCTAAACTATGCCAACCTGCACATAGTGAAAATTTACCATCCCCTATTTCACAATAATGTCCTAGCTTAAAATAATCTCTTTCAGTAAATGATCTTCTAAATGGTAATTGATGCATATCAATAAATCCCTCTAGTGATCTTGAAGTGCCTATTCCACATGGACCGTACCAAATCATTTTTTCATGCCAATATTCTTTTTGGGGATGATTTAATAATCTTTCTTTTAATTCATTATCTGAGAGATTTTCTTTCTCTGGTTTTATATTCAAACTTCTTCCCATTTCCAAGGCTTGTTTTAAATTTGAATTTGAAACCTCTAAATTTTTTTCAAAAAAATTTACCCCATCTGTATTTATTGGTGGAAGCCAAGCTCCCTCTGAACCTCTTGATGGATTGATTGAGGAGATGCCACATTGTCTTAAAAAGTCCATAACATCAATTAAGATATGACTCTCGATTATTTTTTTTTCTTTAAGCTCATGAATTTCACAACATCGAAGATTTATCATTTTATGATTTGGTTTTATTCCTAGCCATGAATTTCTAAAATAACCTGATAAAACAGAGTATGATCCTATCAAAATTTTATCTCTGAAGGCTCCTCCAACAACAATATTTTCTCTTCTTTCAAGATCAGGAAATGCTTCAAATAATGGTAACCAAATTTTATCTTTTAAATTTTTAACTCCTGTAAATTCATTAATTGGATAAAAACTATTTATCTTAACATCAGCTGTAAAAGCTTCATCTAAATTACTATCGATTTCATTTATTCCTGAAGTGACGATTTTATTTAAATAACCTCTAACTAATTTTTTATTTTCTAAATTTTCTTCAGGTGAAAGAACAATGTTCTGTACATTTGTTTTTGTTTTTAGACCTGTATCAAATTGTTCTATTTGCATATATTTATTTATTGGAAATATTCGTGTATCACAATATTATAATTAAAAAAATATGAATATTAGACTAGCAAAATTTAAAGATTTAATTCCAAGCACTTTACCATTTGTTGAGGGTAAATTAGATGGACACAAAGAAAGAAAAAATTATTCTATTTTAGGTCCAGGTGTTGCAGAAGACGCTGACCAATCAATAAAAATATCTGAGCCCCATGGTTTTAATTTAGGTGCAGTATCAGCAAAACCCTTTAATGGATCGGGTTTACATAGCCATTTAACAGCAGAAGTATTCATAATATATTCAGGTAAATGGAGATTTTATTGGGGGTCTGAGGGCAAAGATGAAACGATTTTAAGTCCAGGAGACATTATTTCAATGCCAACAAATATGTTTAGAGCATTTGAAAATGCTGGTGATGAAGAAGGTTTAATTTTTGTTGTACTAGGAGGTGATGATCCAGGAATTGTCACTTGGATACCTGAGGTATTAGAGAGAGCAAAAAAGACAGGTATGGCGCTTTTAGATGATAATTCATTAATCGATCTAAATATTAAAGCAATACCAAATGGCAGGAGATTATTAGAACCTATATCTAATGATGAAATAAAAAAATTTAATAATTACAAGTTAGATCAATTACAAAGCAATATATCTAGTCTCAGCAATAGAATTCAAAATGAAATAGATATTGGAGATAATATTAAAATTTCACACATACTAGGAAACATATTTCAAGATAAGTCTATTAATCCAATAATAAAACAAGATACAGGTTTTAGTTTAAGTACTTTAAAATCAAAAAAAGGCAGAGTTGAAGATTTAATTTTTAATAAACCGACAATACTTTTCTCACAAAAAGGAAAATGGAAAATTGAAATGGAAGATTTATCAAAAGAAATAAATTTTAAAGATACTCTTTCAGTTCCATTAGGTGTGAATATTAATATTGAGATTAATGAAAGCGAAGTTTCGTATCTTAATTGTGTATCAAGCATCTAATGAAAGGTTTTGATAAAAAATATAAAGACTTTCCAGACTTTATTTTAAAAATTACAGAACAAATTTGGGAAAATAAAGATGTTGAGTCTATTGGTGAGTTTTATACTAAGAATATTCCTGTTAGATCGCCATTTGGTATAACATATGGAAATAAACCTGTTATAAACTCTACCTATTCTACTTTAAAAGAATTCCCAAACAGGCAGTTACTAGGTGAAGATGTTATTTGGAATGGCAATGATGAAATGGGATATCACTCATCACATAGAATTTTAAGCAAAGGAACTCATCTTGGAAAAGGCTTTTATGGTGAACCCACTGGTAAAGATATTTATTATAGGGTTATTGCTGATTGTGCTTGTAAGAATAATCAAGTTTATGATGAATGGATCGTTAGAGATCAAGGAGCAATGGTCAGACAGATTGGTTATTCCCCAGAGGAGTTTGCTAGAAAAATGATTGAAAAGGAAGGAGGCGTATCAAATTCAAGTAAATTGTATGATGCTAATTCTGATAAAAATTCAGATTATAAAGCAGAGAGTTATAAAGATGGATCAATCGCTGAGAAATATACGCAGGTGTTAAGTAATATCTTTAATAAAAGTTACGAATATGAAGATTATGACAGAGCTGCAAATTTGTTTTGGCCAGGAAATAAACTTGGTCACGGAAGAGAAGATATTATTGAAAAATGGAATTCCATTAAGAAAATATTCACAAATATAAAATTCAGTATTGAGCATGTTGGATTTTTAGAAGAGCCAGAGAAAAATCCAAGAGTATCAGCCAGATGGTTTTTAGAAGGGGAGCATGCTAATGAAAGTGATGAATATGGTAAAGCATCAAATAAAAAAATATTTATAATGGGTATTAACCATGCTGAATTTAATAATAACTCAATTATTAGAGAATGGGTTTTATTTGATGAAGTTGCTATATGGAAACAAATATTATTGAACCATGGTTAAAATAAAAACTACACATGTTGGAAGTCTACCAAGATCAAACGAACTCTCCAGTCTTCTTGCCTCTAAAGATAATCAAGAAAAAATAGATATTAGCAGCTTTGATGCAATGGTTAAAAAAAATGTATCTGAAGTTGTAAAAAAGCAAATTAATACCGGAATAGACTCTGTTAGCGATGGAGAAATGTCAAAAATAAGTTACGCAACTTACATTAAAGATAGAGTTGAGGGTTTCTCTGGAGAAAGTGAAAGAAAAGCTCCAAAAGACTTAGATGATTTTCCATCTTTTAAAAAAAAACTTATTCTATCAGGTGGTACTCCAACATATAAAAGACCATGTTGTACAAGTGAATTGAAAATAAAAGATGAAGTTTCAATTAACAAAGATATTCTTAATTTTAAAAATGCTTTAGAACAAAATACACATAATGATGGATTTATGAATTGTCCATCTCCAGGAGTTATATGTAATTTTTTACCCAACAAGTTTTATAAAAACGACGATGAGTATCTTGAGAAACTGTCAGATATAATGAAGTTTGAATATGAGAAAATAACTGAGAGTGGGTTATCTATTCAAATTGATTGTCCAGATCTCGCACTATCAAGACATATGATTTACAAGGAAATTTCAGAAAAAGATTTTTTGGAAAGAGCAAACAAACATGTGGAAGTTTTAAATAATTCATTATCTAATATAGACCCCACTAGAGTAAGAATGCATATTTGCTGGGGAAATTATGAAGGACCTCATACTCATGATATTGGTTTAGATAAAATAATTGGATTAGCTTTTAAGGCAAATGTGAGTAAATATTTAATAGAGTCTGCTAACCCTAGACATGCCCATGAATGGGAAGTTTTTGAAAATATAAAAGTACCCAAAGATAAGATGATAATTCCAGGGGTTATTGAGTCTACTTCTAACTTTATTGAACATCCAGATGTTGTAAAACATAGAATTTTAGCCTTTTCTAGAGTACTAGAGCCAAATCAATTAATGGCAGGAACAGATTGTGGATTTAGTACCTTTGCAGGCTATGGAAATGTAGATGAAGATATTGTTTACAAAAAACTTGAAGCACTTGTCGCAGGTGCTGAAATTGCGTCAAAACAAATCTAATTTTTACTTTTATAAACTTAACCGTATATGTATATTTTTCACAAGTAAAACTAATTAATACTAACAAAAGAGAGAATAATATGAAAAAAATACTAGTTACTTTATTGTTTTTACTTTTTGGAACAGTAGCTAACGCTGACTGTAACATTAAAAGTGGATCAATAAATATTTTAGCAAATGATTTTCCTGCTCTAAGAACTTTAGTTGAAACTGCAAAAGAATGTAAAGGAAGTGCTGACTTTAAAGTCACTCACTCAGCTGAACACAACAAAATTGCAGTACCAGCTTTAACAGCAAATCCTTCAGAGTTTTCAGTTAGAGTTGCTGCTAATAGTTCTATAGTTCCATTAATGAATGCTGATTTAATTAGACCAATGAATGATCTAGTTAAAAAATATGGTAAAGGAATTCAAGAGTCACAACTCATTACAATTGATGGAAAAGTAATGGCTGTAGCATTTATGGCTAATACTCAACATCTTTATGTAAGAACAGATGTTTTAAAAGAAAATGGAATTGCTATTCCAAAAACTTACGAGGAAGTTGTAGCGGCTGCTGAAAAAATCAGAGCAGCTGGGAAAATGAAATATCCTTATGCAGCAGCTTACAAAGCAGGTTGGAATTTAGCTGAAGAATTTGTAAACATGTACATTGGTCATGGTGGTGAATTCTTTAAAGATGGTGGTGCACAACCAAACATCAATAATGCTAAAGGTGTAGCAACTTTGAATATGTTAAAAAAACTGGCTGATTTAAGTAACCCTGATTATTTAACGCATGATAGTGAAGCTATCAAAGTTGAGTGGGAATCTGGAAATGTTGCAATTATGACATTATGGGCATCTAGATCTGGAACATTACTTGACGATGAAGGTGATGCGAAAATAACTGCTGCTACTAAATTAGTTGCTCCTGCAACAGTTGGTGGTGGTAACATTCCAGCAGCAACACTTTGGTGGGATGGATTTACACTTGCTAAAAATAGATCTGATGCAGACGCAGAAGCTTCATTTAGAGCAATGGCTCATGCAGCATCTTCAAAAGATATGGTTGCAAAAGCAGCTGATCAAGCTGTTTGGTTAGTTGAAGGTTTTGTGCCTGGTCCAAAATCTGTTGGAGTAATTGAAGCAGTTAAGATGGGAGCAAAACCTTATCCAATGTTACCACAAATGGGATTAATGCATGGTGCTTTGGGTAGTGAAATTGTTGAGTTTTTGCAAGGAAATGAGTCAGCTGAGCAAGCATTGAAAGATGTTGAAGCCGCTTATATCACTAAAGCAAAAGAACAAGGTTTTCTATAAAATATAAATTGATTAAGTGGGGGTATGATTATCCCCACTTAAATATTTATCATGCCCAATAGAAGTTTTTTCTGGTTTTTTTTCCCAGCAGGATTAGCAATGATTTTATTCATTGGGCTGCCAATTATTTCAACAGGTATTCAATCTTTTTACGCTCAACATGATCAAATACTTATTGAAGTTAAAAAATGTGATCCATTTGGATGCAAAACATCAGTAGTTGTAGATCAAGAAGCTACTTCAAAAATTAAAGAAGAGAAACCATTAGGAAAATTTAATGGTTTTGGTACATACATTGATAGAAATCACTTGGCATCTGATCAAATGTCAGAATTTTGGAGTGAGAGTAAATCAGTTGGAGAATTTATTGGCAAGGTAGGAAATCTTCCGTTTTACAAAGCTTTAGTATTTACCTTAACCTATTGTGTAATTGTTACACCATGTGTTCTGCTTTTAGGATTTATTATTGCACTAAGTCTAAACGCAATTTCTAGAAAAATTAGAGGTCCCCTTATTTTTGGTACAATTTTACCAATGATTGTAACTCCTTTGGTAGGTTCTCTAGTATTATTCTGGATGATTGATGCAGAAGGAATTATAGGTGCAAATCTTCAAATATTAATGGATGATCCTTACTTATCTGTTAAATCATCAAAAGCTTTAACTTGGATTACAATTATTATTTATGGAGTTTGGCATCACTCCCCTTTTGCTTTTGTTGTTTTTTATGCAGCACTTCAAACTGTTCCACAAGAACCATTAGAAGCTTCAATTATAGATGGTGCTTCAAGATTTCAAAGAGTTAAACATATAGTTTTACCACATATATATCCTGTAGTTACCTTTGTTGCTTTAATTTCATTAATGGATAATTTTAGAGTATTTGAACCTATCATAGGTTTTAGTGCTGAAGGTAGTGCCCAATCTTTATCTTGGTTGATTTATGATAACTTAGTTAATGAGGAAGTAATTTTATTTGGATCAGCAGCAGCAACATCGATTATGACTATTGTAGGAATTTCAATAATTTTAACGCCAGTTTTACTGAGAACTTGGAAAGAGTTTAGAACAAATAGATAATTATGGATTTTGGATTAGATAAAAAATCAAACAGTTTAAAAACCTTCAACACAATATTTATAGTTATATGGTTGTTACTTGCATGTTTTCCATTTATTTGGACGTTTTGGGGATCCTTTAAAGTCAGAGCTGACTTTTTCTCAAGAGCTGATTGGTGGTATGCAATAACAGCTTTTAATACTTTAATTGAAACTGGCGCTAGATTTACCAAGGAAGCTTATAGTGGAGCGTGGTTTGAAGGTGAATTTTGGAAAGCTTCAAGAAACACAGTGATAGTTACAATAAGTGTTGTTTCAATTTCATTATTTCTTGGCACATTAGGAGCATACGCACTATCCAGATCTACAAAGAATTATGCATTTTGGATTTTAATTATTGCTTTAATTTTCAGAGCAATGCCGCATATAACATTGGTGTCAGGTTATCTATTTCCTTTTTTTCAATTACAAATCTGGGGAATTTTACCAACTACAATTGTAGTGCTTGTTGCAATTAATCAACCTTTTACCTTATGGCTGCTTTATTCTTTTTTTAAAACTGTGCCTAAAGAATTGGATGAAAGTGCCTTGATTGATGGTTGTTCATATTTCCAAGCCTTTAGACATATTATAATGCCTGTGATGTGGCCTGGAGTAATCACAGCTGGATTGTTTAGTCTCATGTTAGCTTATAATGATTTTACAGTAACAGCTTTATTGTTAAATCAAGAGAACCACACGATGGTTCCTAAAATTCAAAGTTATCTTGGAACCAACCAGCATGAAGGAAATTTAATGTGGGCTGTATCTGCAGTTGTGTCTGCTACCGCTCCATTATTTCTATTAGTAATGTTTTTTCAAAGACAGGTTATAAGTGGATTAACCGCTGGTGCCATCAAAGGCTAATGACAATCAAAGCAGTCTTATTTGGTTCAATTGGAACAATTATTGAGACCTCTGATATACAAAGAAATTGTTTTAATCAAGCATTTCAAAAAGTAGGATTAAATTGGTACTGGAGTAAAAAAATTTATAAATCAATGTTAAAAAAACCAGGCGGAGAGAAAAGAGTTAGGAAATATAGTTTAGAAAATAATACATCTACTAATGCAAAAAAAATAAGAAATTTAAAAACATTAATATTTAATAATTATTTAAAAAAAAATAAAATAAAACCAAGACCTGGAGTCTTAGATATTATCAGTTACTGTAAAAGAAACAAAATAAAAATAGGATTTGCTACATCTACAACAAAAAATAATATTGATTCAGTTTTTTTTTCCACAGTAAAATATCTTAAGAAGAAAGATTTTAATTATATTGGTAATATCACTGGAAATAAAAATACAAAATCAAAATTAGAAGTTTACAAACACTGTTTAAAGAAACTTAAATTAAAAAATGATGAATGTATTGCAATTGAAGATACCGAAATTAGCCTAAAATCAGCTGTTAAAGCAAAAATTAATTGTATTGCTTTTCCAGGAAACTTTCACACCGATAGTGAGTTCAAAAACTCAATGATTAGGGTAAGAAAGTTAAAAACTGATTTAATATTTAATTAGAGTGAATTTATTAAATCTGGTGCCATTTTCTTAGATTTTGACGAAAATCTAAGTTTTTTTATTGCTTCTAGGTTTGATTTATCATCACCAACAACTACAAAACCAATCATGCCCATATTTTTATGGGGTGTGCACCAGTATGCGTAAATTCCAGGAATTTCAAATTTGTATTCAACATCCTTATTGAATTTTGACTTAAATTTACCAACGCCTTCTGGAACTCCTTTTTTAATAAATTCAACGTTGTGACCTTTGTCTTTAGCTTTCCAAAGAACTGTATCTCCAACGTTTACTCTTACTATCTTTGGCTCAAAAACATTTGACTGTTTATCCAGTCTATTTAACATTTCTACTGTTACATCTGCAGCTAAACCGATATTAGCAAAAAGTGTTGATAATAAAAATGTAGTGATAATTAAAAATTTATTGTGTGATTTCATGGGATGCATATATGCTTTTAAAATAATCTTACAATAAGAAATATCTGTTACAAGTTGACACGGCCTGTAAGAATTAAACTTTTCTTGATAATCTATCTGCTCTTAGTGTTGTAAAAATAATTATAATTAAAAAAGGTATGCAAAGAATATTCATTGTTTTCCAGCTAGTATAACTTAAAACAACACCTGCTGTTAAACTTGCAGTAGCTTGAATTGAAAAAACTATAAAATCATTAAAGCCTTGAGCTCTAAACCTTTCTTCTTCTCTATAATTTATTACAAGTAAGCTTGTCCCTGATATAAATAGAAAATTCCATCCAAGACCTAAAAATATTAATGAAAATAAATAGTTTGTAACTGTTTGATCAAGATAACTCAGAAATATTGTGATTATAAAAAATAATACGCCACAATACATAATTTTGCTGTGTCCGAATTTTTTAATTAGATTTCCAGTAACTAATGCTGGCAGGAACATGCTAATTATGTGTAATTGAATTACAAAACTGGTGCTGTTTAAAGACATATTATCATTAATATGCATGCTTATTGGAGTAGCGGTCATTAAAAAAGACATTACTGCATAAGCAAAAGATGAGGAGACTAATGCCTGAAGAAACCTTGGTTGGGAAATTAATTCTAAAATTGATCTTCCTCTTGAAATTTTTTTTTTCTCAGTAACTTTCTTTTCATTATAAAAAACTAAAAAAATAATTGATGATAAAGTTAATAATGACAAACATAGATAAGAGCCGACATATAAACCCTCTGAAATAATACTCTTTCCAAGATTTGCTAGATTAGGACCTAGTAGAGCTGATAAAATTCCTGCAAAGAGTAATAAGGAAATAGCCTTTGGAGCATGTTTTTTATCTACACTTTCAGCAGCAGCAAAACGATATTGATGAGCAAATGCCATCCCAAATCCAAGTGAAAAGCATGAGAATGAGTAAAGAATAAAATTTTGTTTCATCACTGCATAGGCTGCCAGTAAAGCAAACAATGAGCTTGTTATGGATGATAATATAAAGCCTTTTTTTCTACCAGTGATACTCATTATTTTTGAAGCAGCTATTATAAAAAGAGCTGTGCCTACAATTGATAACGACATTGGTAAAGTCGACAAGGATTTAATTGGGCTTATGCTAGATCCAATTATTCCACTTAAAAACACTGTTACAGGTGCAACTGAAAACGCACATGCATTGCTAGCGAATAGCAACCATACATTTTTATTCATTAGAGTATTAAACTCTTTTCTTACCTTGAACGACTCTGTCCAATATTAAAGCAACAAATAATATTGCAATACCAGCTAAAATTCCTTGGCCTACATTTGCATATTGTAGTGCCTCAAGCACGTCTTGTCCTAGGCCTTTAGCTCCTATTAATGATGCTACTACAACCATCGCTAAGCTTAACATCACAGTTTGGTTTACTCCTGCGAGTATTGATGGGGTTGCCAAAGGTAAATCAACTTTTCTAAGTAAATACCATTTAGATGCTCCATAAGCTATTGCAGCTTCTCTTATAGTCTCAGGTACTCCTCTTAAACCTAAAACTGTAAGTCTTACAACAGGTGTTCCTCCAAAAATCATTGTAATGATGACAGCTGCAACTTTCCCTGTTCCAAAAAATGCAATAACAGGAATCATAAATACAAATGCAGGCATAGTTTGCATAAAATCCATTATTGGTCTTATCATTGAATAAAATCTTTGACGTCTCGCACAATAAATTCCTAAAGGTATTCCTATAGCAATACTTAAAATTGCAGCTGTTCCAAGCAAAGCAAGTGTTGTCATTGCCTTAACCCAAAAACCTAAAAAACCCATGTAAGCTAAAAATCCAGCTGAGTAAATTGCAGTTCTTATCCCTGCTGATAAAGCAGTTAAAACTACAATAGTGGTTATAATTACTATCCACGGAGTTTTAACAAATAAAAGTTCTAAAAAGTCTAGAACTGATCTGATACCAATAGTTATTGCGGTAAATACTGCATCCCCCTTTATCACAGCATAATCAAAAATTGTTTCAACCCACTTTATGGATGTAAGTCTTATCTCTGGGTGGGTAGGAAAGTCGTTCATTATAGAAAAAAAACCAGGGAAACTGTAATGAATAACTGAAAAAAACATTATGACTATGGTAAATCCAATGCTTAACAAGTAGTTTTTTGTTTTCATTCCTGGGCTAATCAATTTATTGGATAGCCATTCTGAATATCTTTTCTCTAAAATTGTATTGGCGAGTACACCTTGAATAAGTTTAATAAAAACTAATAAAGTAATTCCTGATATTGTAATCCATATTGCTGAAGCCTCAATTATTTGAACGTCTACCACATATTCTTTCATTGCCTTTTCAAGAGATTTTATTGCTCTTTCATAAACTTCGACCTTGTCTGGATTATTTTCGATTGCTGACTGCAGTTGCTTATTTCTAAAATCAATCGTGGACTGAATTTTATCAATTTTTTCTAAAGCATCTTTTGTGATATTGCCAAATAATCCTCTTATGATCTGAACAACTGCAAATGTTTCAACAATTAAAAATGTTAAGGCATAATTCCAAACATTTCTTAACCCAAACCAAATTGGTCCGAATAATGCAGCAAATAAATTAAAAGAAAAAGAGTAAGATGGTTTGCTACCAATTTTCTTAAATTCTTTAATATAATAATCTGGATTTGTAATTACAAAATTTTTGATTAATTCTGACCTAGATAAATTTTTTATCTCCTTATTCATTATCATTTCCTTCAACAACCGCTTTCAACAAATCTGACTGTGTAATAATTCCAACTTCTTCGTTGTCATTGTTAAGCACTATAATTGGTTTATTCTCTGATACTGATGTCTCAATAAGTTTACTTAATATATCGTTTTCCTTAACTCTTTCGTTATTGTCAACATTTTCTCCAAAATTTTTCTTATAATCATCTAAGGGTTGCATAATAGTTTTGGCCTGAACGACTTTTAGTCTAGATATACCTTTTACAAAATCTGCAACATAATCATCAGCAGGATTTACAACTATCTCCTCTGGAGTGCCTATTTGAACCACACTACCATCTCTCATGATAGCTATTCTATGGCCAACTCTTACTGCTTCATCAAGATCATGAGTTATAAATACAGTTGTTTTTTTCATTTGTTTTGAAAGTTTAATAAATTCAGTCTGAAGTTGACGTCTAATAAGAGGATCTAAGGCACTAAAGGGTTCATCCATCAGCAAAAATTCAGGATCAGCAGCTAATGCTCTTGCCAACCCTACTCTTTGTTGCATACCTCCAGATAATTCGTGAGCATATTTATTTCCCCAACCTTGTAATTCTACGATATTTAAGATGTTATTTGCTGCATCTAATCTATCATTTTTACTAACTCCTCTAATTTCTAATGGCATAGCAATATTATCTAAAACTGATCTATGGGGCATTAATGCAAAATTTTGAAAAACCATACCAATTTTTTGATTTCTGAGATCTTGAAGATTTTTTTGATCAAATTGCATGACATCTTGATTGTTTATTAATATTTTTCCTGATGTTGGTTCTAATAGTCTATTAATATGTCTAACCAATGTAGACTTCCCACTACCTGATAGTCCCATTACACAAAATATTTCACCTTTTTTTACGTCAAATGAAACATCTGAAACTCCAATTACTGAGTTGTATTCCTCTAGAGCCTGTTGTTTTGTAATTTTTTTATTTTGAATAGCGTCCAGCGCATCTTTAGATGTGTTTCCAAATATTTTCCAAACATTTTGGATTTGTATGGCAGCTTCCATATAAAGATTTTAGCTTAAAATTATTGAAAATGATACCTGGCAACTATATATGTCGCCAGGTAATTAAATTTAAATTGTCTAATTTATAGACCTAACCAACCGTCAACTGTTGATTTATTTTTAGACATCCAATCTCTTGCAACTTCACCTGGGTCTCTTTTTTGGACTGAAACTTCATATGCCATCCAGGAAACATCATCAGCAGTAATTTGGAAGTTTTTAAAAAAATCTACAATTGCTGGAGACTTGCTCTCTAAAGAAGTTCCCCATCCAATTTGAATTTGTTTTAAAGCATCCTTAGAGGCTACATATGATTTTTGATACCAATCAGCATCAGCTTTTGGTTGTATCATTTTATATTTTGCAGGATCAAATTTAGGCTCTTCAAGCATAACTACATCTGCCATTCCCCAAATAGCATGAGGTTTGTAACAGTAAAATGCATATCCCTCGCCTTTTTTTATTGAGTCTAGTACTCTAGCATTTTTTACAGCCTCGGCAGCTCTTATTGGCTCTATACCAGCATCGTAAAGTTTATAATCTCTAAGTTTTACCTGGTTAACATTTGCAGAAGCCCAACCATCTGCACCAATCCAAAACTCACCTTTTCCATTTCCATCACTATCCATTGCTTTAACAACTTCTGGTCTTCCCAAATCTTCTATTGCAGTAATATTCATTTTTTTTGCAAATTGTTGGGAGACACAATAGCCTTGATTTCCTTCATAAGGATTTTTGCTTAATTTTAAAGTTCCTTTTGGTACTAAATCTTTTGTATAAGCTTCTTGATTTGGTAGCCATATATCAGGGTGAACTTCGATTTCACCTTTACTTCTATCAATCGCTCCGTAGATTGCAGTATTGTTTCCTGGGACTAGCTCAGCCTCGCCACCCATTTTATCAATAACAACAGCAGCAAGTAAATTTGCAATTGCAGTTGCTCCTGTCCAACCAGGATCACCAATTTTTACTTTTTCAGCAAAACTTGAAACTGGTACAAATAATGAGATTATTCCAGCTAAAAGAATTTTTTTGATTATGTTCATATTTTCCCCATTTAGTTATTTTTAAAAATAAAATCTAACTTTGTTTTAAATTTAGAGTCAACATTTCTAATAAGCTAAAAAGTAAATGCTGCTATGCAAAAGCCTAAAATGGTCAATTAAATTAGAAAACCCTCTACAACTTGATTAAATTCCTGAGGCTGCTCAAGATGTACATTATGACAGCAGTTCTTAAATATTTTTAAATCACAATTAGGAATATTGTTTTTAAGTGTTGAGACTTGTTCAAAATTATAAGATTTGTCTTTATCTCCCCAAATTATCAAAGTTTTATTTTTTATTTTTTTTAAATTTTCTAATCCATTCCAATCTCTCATAGCTATTAATGCGTTACGTGCTGTTTCTTCAGATGTATTTTTAACTGCATTTTCACATAAAAAATAATTTTTAGCTTGATCTCCATCAACAAACCACTTCGGTGGTATTCTTTTTACTTGTTCTTTAATTCCTTCCTCACCTAATTTTTTGATGGATGTATTTATAGGTTCAAATCTTCCTGGAATGTCACCAATAGGTCCAGTAGCAAAACAAATCAATTTATTAATTCTATCTCCAAATAGATTTGCAATTTCTTGTACTATCATTCCACCCATCGAGTGACCCATTAAATTAAACTTATCTATATTTTTTAAATCAATTTGTTGGATAATGAATTTAGCCATTAAACTAATACTATTTAAAGATTGTGCATTAAAGCTTTCACCAAACCCTGGTAAAGCTGGTGCAATAATTCTAAATTTTTTATGCAGATAATCTTTTTGGAGTTTCCACATTTCTGATGATCCTAGATATCCATGAACTAAAACTAGTGGATATCCTGATCCAATATCATCAATATAAATATCTTGCATAATTGTTTATAAAATATAGTTGTATATTGTAACTTTTAAAACAAAATTCAAAATAGATTTATGATTGGTATTCTTGGGGGAATGGGGACACAGGCTGGGTTAGATTTTTGTAATAAACTTGCGAAAATAAACGCTGGCAAACTTGATCAACAATATCCAATGTTTATTTTATATAATAAGTCTAACATTCCAAAACGACCAGAAAATTTAAAAAAATATTACAACGTTTTAAATTCACTTGTTGAAGGTTGTAAAGTGTTACAAAAAAATAATTGTAAATTCATAGTAATGCCATGCAACACAGCTCATTATTGGTACGATGATTTAAGAAAAAAAGTTAAAATACCAATACTTAGCATGCCTAAAGAAGTCTACTTAGATACTTCAAAAAATTGTAAGAAAAATTCTAAAATTGGTATTTTATCTACTGAAGCTACATTAAGTACTAAAGTTTATAATAAATATTTCGATAAAAATTTTAATTTAGTAAGTCCTAGTAAAGATTTACAAAAAAATTCAGTAAATAAATCTATAAAGCTTGTTAAAATGGGAAAAATTAAAGAAGCAGAAAAAGCAATTAGACCAGCTGTAAATTACTTAATGAAAATTAAATGTAAAAAAATAATTCTTGGATGTACTGAGTTGCCAATTGCAATATTTGCTTACAAATCTTTTAAGAAAATAAAGCAATCTAAAGTGTTTATAGATCCAAATCTTCTTTTGGCAAATATTTCAATGAAAAAATATAAAAAGTTTTAATTTAATCTCAGTTCTAATTATTATCAGAACTGAGATTTAAAATTAATCCAAAATCCTTGTTACTTAGTAGGATCTGGAACTTTTCTTAAATAAGGCTTAACTGTTTCCCATCCATCTGGATATATTTTTTTGGCCTCTTCATCTTTTACCGCAGGAAGAATAACCACATCTTCACCTTTTTTCCAGTTAGCTGGAGTAGCAACTCTATGTTTTGCAGTTAGTTGCATTGAGTCAATAGCTCTTAAAATTTCATGGAAATTTCTACCTGTAGCCATTGGGTAAGTTAAATAAAGACCAATTCTTTTATCTGGTCTTACAACAAAAATAGTTCTAACAGTCTCATTATCAACTGCTGTTCTTCCCATTGAAGTTGTTCCTGCATCGCCTTCTAACATATTGAAAAGTTTTGCAACCTTTAAATCTTCGTCAGCGATAATAGGATAATCAGGCATCGTTCCAGATACATCTTTGATATCCTCTAACCATTTTTTGTGATCCTCAACTCCATCTACACTTAGTCCGATTACTTTTACATTTCTTGCATCAAACTCAGCTTTCATTTGTCCTAATGAACCTAATTCTGTTGTACAAACTGGTGTAAAATCCTTTGGGTGAGAAAATAATACGCCCCAACTATCTCCAAGCCACTCATGAAAAGAGATATCTCCCTCTGTAGTTTTGCATTGAAAATCAGGACACATACTGTTTATTTTTAACATTCTTTACTCTCCTTTTAATTAATTAGAACTATTATAAATTATTGAATAGGTTTATCAACGATATTTAAGTTTGAAAAAACAACTTATAAGACGTGTATCTTAAGCAGATTATAAGTGCTAAATTTTTTAATATGAATAACTCTAATCACTCAAATATTTTGATTATCGGTGGCGGATGCGCTGGTATATCAGTTGCAACAAGACTAAAAAGTTTAAAGTCTGACTTATCAATTTCAATCATAGAACCTTCGGAAAAGTCTTTGTATCAAGCAGCATGGACTTTAGTAGGAGCAGGTGCTTACGATGTAAATAGCACAATAAAACCAATGTCATCTGTAATGCCTAGTTATGTAAATTGGATAAAAGATTATGCAGAAAGTTTTTCTCCAGAGTCAAACTCCGTAAAGACATCAAGTGGTGAATATTCATATGATTACTTAGTAGTATGTCCTGGTTTAAAAATTAATTTTGATGGAGTAGCAGGGTTAAAGGAAACTTTAGGAAAAAATAATGTTTGTACTAATTATAGTTCAGATATGGCTGTTTATACTTGGGAATGTTTAAAGAATTTGCAGGGAGGAAATTTATTATTTACCGAACCCCCAATGCCAATTAAGTGTGCAGGTGCTCCTCAAAAAATAGCTTACTTAGCTGCTGATCACTTAAAGAAAAAAGGTGCTCTTAAAGATAGTAATTTAGAATTTTTATGTGCGAAACCAGTAATTTTTGGTGTGCCTCATTTTCAAGGCCCCTTAAATGAAATATGTGACTCGTATGGTATTAAAAGAAGCTTTCAACATAATTTAATTTCAGTAAACGGAGAGGCCAAAGAGGCTGTATTCAAACAGTCAGATAAAGATGGAAATTCTAAAGAAGTTACAAAAAAATTTGATTTTATTCATGTAACACCGCCTCAAACTTCTCCTGACTTTATTAAGAATAGCCCATTAGCTGATGCTGGTGGATGGGTTGATGTAGATCATAAAGAAGGAACATTAAGACATGTTAAATATGAAAATATTTACAGTTTGGGTGATGTAATGAATGCGCCTAATGCTAAAACAGGAGCAGCAGTAAGAAAACAAGCTCCAATAGTGGCTCATAATATTATTAAAGATATCAATAAGTCATCTGAAGCATATAGACTTTATGATGGATATGGAGCCTGCCCTCTTACAGTTGCATACGGTAAAGTTATGTTAGCAGAATTTTGTTATGGTGGAAAAGTAACTCCAAGTTTGCCTTTTGACCCAACAAAACCTAGTTCTTTATATTGGCAAATGAAATCAAAGCTTTTTCCTTGGTTACAATGGAATGTGATGTTTAAAGGAAAAGAATGGAGCAAGCCTAATCATAAAGCTATTGAAAATTAGTCTCAATTTTATAAAATTTTAATTATTTTATAATTATGATTTTTGAACAACTATTTGATACTAAATCATCAACTTACACTTATATTATTTCCAGTGGTAAAGGACGTGAGGCATTAATAATAGATCCTGTAATAGAACACACAGATGAATACATAAAAGTTTTAGAAAATTTAGAATTAAAACTTGTTAAGGTAATTGATACCCATATTCATGCAGATCATGTAACTGGCTTAAATGAGCTTAATCAAAGAACAAATTGTATTCGTATAATGGGTGAAAACTCTAAATCTGAAGTTATTGATATCAAATTAAAGGATGATGAGAATATAAATGTCGAGAATATTGAACTTAAAGCCATTTATACGCCAGGTCATACAGATTGTTCATACAGTTACTTAATGAATGATAGAGTTTTTACAGGAGATACACTTTTAATTAATGGAACAGGTAGAACAGATTTTCAAAATGGGAGTGCTCATCAGGCTTATGAGTCTTTGTTTGGTAAACTATTAAAACTTCCTAATGAAACACTTGTTTATCCTGCTCATGATTATAATGGGAAAAAAAATTCTACAATTGGTAGTGAGAAGAACAATAACCCTCGATTACAAGTCAGTTCAAAAGAGGAATATGCTGAAATAATGGATAATCTTAATCTTGCTAACCCAAAAATGATGGATATTGCAGTCCCTGCAAATCTAAAGGGATTAACGCTTAAAGAACTCTAAAATCAGCGATATTATTAGTATTGTTTTTAAAAAATATACAATTATATAACATTCATGGCATGCAATAATTCACACTGTAAATGTAAAAACTGTTCTTGTGACAGATGCGTTTGTAAAAATTGTGATTGCAAACCATCATCAGAAAACTGCTGTTGCAATAAATAGTTAAATTTAAATAACTAATCTTAAACAAACATGAATGATTTTTTAGAGTCGATAATTAAAAGAGATCCTGCTGCAAGATCAAAGTTAAGTTTAATACTAACTTATCCTGGTGTTAAAGCTGTATTTTTTCATAGAATTGCAAATTTTTTTTCAATTGCAAAATTTCATCTTGTTGCAAGAATAATTTCTCAGTTCTCAAGATTTTTAACAGGAATAGAAATCCATCCAAATGCTAAAATTGGAAAAAATCTTTTTATAGATCATGGGATGGGAGTAGTTATTGGAGAAACATCTGATATTGGAGATAACGTTACCATCTATCACATGGCAACATTAGGCGGAATTGCTCCAAGTATAAATTCAGACAATCAAAGAAATATTAAGAGACACCCAACGCTAAAAGAAAATGTTGTAGTAGGTTCTGGTGCACAAATACTTGGACCAGTTGTGGTTGGTAAAAATGCAAAAATTGGAGCCAACGCTGTTGTTACTAAAGATGTTCCGGAAAATGCAGTAATGGTTGGAATTCCTGCAAAAAATGTTGGAACTGCATCCGAAGAATTTAAACCCTATGGTGTTGCACCAGGGGGTGATACAAAGCTTGATGTATGAAAACTTTACAAAATAATTTTGTCGAAGCAATAGGAAATACTCCTCTATTTAAATTAAAAGCCGCATCAGAAATTACTGGTTGTAATATTTATGGAAAAGCAGAGTACCTTAATCCAGGTGGCTCTGTAAAAGATAGAGCAGCTTTAGCATTAATAAGAGATGCTGAGGAAAAAAAATTAATTTCAAAAGGTGGAACAATTGTTGAGGGAACTGCTGGTAATACTGGGATTGGGTTATGTCTTTTAGGAAATTCTATTGGTTATAAAACTATTATCGTAATGAACGATAATCAAACACAAGAAAAAAAAGATTTATTAAGAAATATTGGAGCTGATTTAAGATTGGTTCCACCAAAACCATATAAAGATGAAAATAACTTTGTAAAATATGCAGGAAGATTGGCTGATGAATTGAAGAGTAGTAACAATCACGGTGTAGTTTGGGCTAATCAATTTGACAATACTGCTAATTCTAAAGGTCATTATGAAACAACTGGACCAGAAATATGGGAGCAAACTGACGGCAAAATTGATGGTTTTGTATGTTCATCTGGTACTGGTGGTACAATTGCAGGAGTAAGCAGTTTTTTAAAAGAAAAGAATAAAGATATTAAAATATATTTATCGGATCCAACTGGCTCATCTCTTTATAATTACATTGAAAATGGTGAATTAAAAAGTGAGGGAGGTTCAATTACAGAAGGTATTGGATCTAGTAGAGTTACTGCAAATTTTGCAAAAGCAAATATTGATGGAGCATTTTCAATAAGTGACCATGAGTCATTACCTGTTCTGTTCGATTTGATTGAAAAAGAAGGTTTAAGTTTAGGAACTAGTTGTGGTGTAAACATTGCTGGAGCAATAAGATTGGGTAAACTTTTAGGTCCAGGTAAAACGATCGTAACAATACTTTGTGATAAATCTGATAAATACAACTCTAAGATGTTTAATAAATCTTTTTTAAAAGAAAAAGGTCTTCCCTATCCTCACTGGATATAATCACGCATACCAGTACTGTAATAAATTCATTACATTTCTATCTTATAATAAAATTTAATACAAAAAAAATTAAAGGAGATTTTATGGACGCAAAAGAAGTAGTTAAAAAAGGATATGAACTTTTTGGAAAAGGAGAAATGGAGGCATTTATGGATATGGTACATGATGATATCACTTGGATTTATCCCGGAGATAAACATCCAATGTCAGGAACTCATAAAGGCAAAGAAGCATATATGAAAACTATGATGCAAGTACCACAACTTTGGAGTAATTTTTCAGTAACACCAGATATGATGATTAGCGAGGGAAACAAAGTTTTTGTTAAGGCAACTGCTAAGGCAGATGGCATGGATACTATTTTTGGTCATTACTTTGAAGTAGGCGATGATGGTAAACTGACAATGTTTATTGCTTTTGACGATACACTAAGCATGTTCAATGCAATGAAGAAGTAAGGAACAGAATGTCAATTTTAGAAAAACTAAACAAAGCAATCATGGAAAAAGATGGTGCAGCAGCTGGTGAGCTGGTGCACGATGACTACAAAATGTTTTCCCATCTTAAAGGAGAATATGTCCATATGGGTAAGACAGGTATGGTTGAAGCTGTAAGCAAAGGTATGATGAGTCCCGCAAAATACAGGATCCTTTTTGAGAATGATGAAATTGGTTTTGATCATTCATATGTTACTTATCAAGATGGAAATACTGAAGCTTTGATGTGTTGTTGGAAGTTTAAAGACGGTAAAATCATTGAAGTCGAGACAGGTGCAACCAAATTACCAAAATAATTGAATAATCATAAGATTGATTTAAAATAATAAATAAAAAAAAGGGGGAATAAATGGAAAAAGAAATGTTAGTGCTTGCAGAATTAAAAGAAGGCAAGTTTGAAAAGTTTATGGGATGGATGCAGTCAGATGAAGGCATGAGTGTAAGAAAATCTGCAGCTTATCCTGAAAAAACAGTAGGAGCGGTAATACCTGACAAAAGCGGTGTTATGTTTAAGGTATTTGTTCACAATGAGGAAAAAATGAAAGAACTAATATCTGGTACACATCCAGTTGGAAAAGAAATTTATGATGAATGTGTTATCAAAATGACTGCTTGGGATTTAACAAAAGTTGAAATGTAATATGGCAAGATTTTATTTGATTGGCAAAATAAGTGCAGAATTAATGAAAAGAATGCAAAATGATCCTTCTGCAGATAGATATGCATCGACTAAGAAAGTTACCGAGGCGGCTGGTTTAAAATTGATCAGCTATGAATGGGTAAGAGGTAGATTTGATGTTATTTCATGTGTAGAAGGAGATTATGAGCAAGCACTTGCCTTGAAGATTGCTTTTAAAAATTCAGGTCTAATGGATGATTTGATGGTACATGAAGTTATTGACTACAATAAAGCTTTTAAAAATGCTGCAGATGCTACAAAGTCTGTTATTAAACCTGCAGAATAAATTAAAATTTACTTATAAAAAGGAGGTTTCGTGAGCGCATATCTATTGGCAAACATAACTGTTAACAACCCTGAAAATTATAAAGAATATGTTTCGAAGGTAAAATCTGTTGTTGAAAAATTTGGTGGGGAATATTTAGTTAGAGGTGGAGAAATGAATATAATAGAAGGTGATTGGCCAAATGAAAGAAATATTGTAATTAAATTTCCATCAAGAGAAAAGGCAATGGAATGGTATAATTCTGAGGAATATAAACCAATTAGGCAAATAAGACACGACAATGCTGTGTCAAATTCTGTAGTTGTTGATGGTATATAAACATAATAAATTAATAGGAAATTAGGAGATTAATATGTCAATTTTAGAAAAATACAGCGCTGCATTGAAAAATAAAGACGAGGCAGCGATGAATGAACTTTTGCATGATGATTTCAAATTCAAAATGCATAAATCAGGAAACACTTTAGGTAAGGCTGACGTGATCAAATGGGCTATGAGCGGAGATATCAACCAAAGAGATACACGAGTTGTATATGAAAATGATGAAGTAGGTGTACACCATGCATTCGTAACATTTGATGATGGAAATACAGAAGCAGTAATGGCAGTCTACAAATATGATAATGGAAAAATCATGAGTTTAGAGACTGGCGCAACACCAATGCCTAAATAATGAAAAAACTAATACTTTTATTTATTTTTATCGCCTTTAATTCAAATGCAGCTTCAATGAAGATGATTGGATCTAAAGGCGATCCAAATGATGTTACAAGAGTAATAGAAGTAAAGATGTATGACAATTATTATGAACCAAGTTCAATTCAAGTTAAAAAAGGTGAAACAGTAAAAATAATTGTTAAAAATTTAGGTGAACTAGTGCATGAATATAATATTGGCACTAAAAAGATGCATATTGATCACCAACCCGAAATGGCAAGATTAATTGAACACGATATTCTTTTAGGTGACCGAATTGATCATAAAAAAATGAAAGAAATGTCTAAAAAAGATCATTCATTGGGCCACAAACACGCAAATAGTGTAATGCTAGAGCCAAATAAAACAGGAGAAATTATTTGGAAATTTTCAAAAGATATTTCTTTAGAAATGGCATGTAATATTCCTGGTCACTACGAAAGTGGAATGGTCGGTCCTATAACATTTAAATAAATTAGAAAAGTTTGTAGATATTAATTAAGGATATATTATTCTTTAATTATGAGTAATTTAACTGCTTATATAATTTTAATTATTGCAGTTGCCCTTGGCACAGCATCAAATGGTTTTGCCAAAGCTGCAAATGGTTTTACAATATTTTTACCAAGTGTCTTTACAGCAATAACAATAGTTGCTTGCATGTATACGCTTTCTTTAGTTATGAAAACTATTCCTGTTGGCGTAACTTATGCTTCATTTGCAGGCTTATGTATAATAGCTACTTCAGTTGTTGGTATTTATAAATTTAACCAAATTCCCGACTTTTTTACAATTATAGGTCTAATATTAATTATATCTGGAGTTTTAATTGTTAATTTAGTTGGAAAATCAAATTAAACATTAAAACTCGTCTGGCAGATCATGCTTACCGTCATCTTTTAAATCAATCATATATTCTTTAACTACAAAATCTAAATCTAGATCTGAGTATAAATGTGGAAACATATTACCATCAGTTGATTGCTCCCAAACTAAATTTTTTAATTTAAATGCATCTACTTTAAGTATTATTAGATTAGATTGTTTCTTATAAAACTTGTTGAGTGTTTGCTTGATCTGATCTTTATCTGAGAAATGGATATAACCATCTTTTAAATCTAATGCAGTGCCTTTAAAAATATTATTTTGTTTTGCCTCACTCCACTCAGATTTTGTACATATTTTGTAAACAAAATCAAAATTCATTTTATTTTAAAAAGTCGTCTACTTCTACCTGATAACCTTCAACTAAACGATTTGTTTCATTTGCCATTCCTACAATTGCGATCATTTCGTTTATCATTCCATCTGTCGCACCTTTTTTTCTGGCAGCTAGAGAATGAGATTTAATACAATATTCGCAATTGTTTGTAATTGAAACTGCAACATAAATAAGTTCCTTTACAGCAGGATCTAATTCACCTTTTCCCATTACTTGCTGTAATGATCTCCAGGTTCTTTCTAATGTTTCCGGACTATTAGCCATAGTTTTCCAAAAATTTGGAATTTCTGTTATTTGTCGTGCTTCTTTTATTTCATCAAAAATTTCTTTTACTTTACCAGTAGCCTCATTTTCAGAAATTTTTTTAAATATTGTCATAGTTTTCTCCTTTTAGTTATAAATTGATTCAATTTTTGGCATTAATTTTAGTAGTTCCTTAGTATAATTATGTTTAGGATTTTTAAACAGCTCTTCTGTTTCGGATACTTCACATAATTTTCCGTCTTTAAGCACAGCTATCTTATCACACATTTGTCTAACAACCGGTAAATCGTGACTTATAAATAAAATAGTAAGATTTAACTGTTCTTGAAGATCTTTTAATAAGTTTAGTATTTGAGCTTGAATGCTCACATCTAATGCTGATGTAGGTTCATCGCAAACAAGAAGTCTTGGTTGGGTTGCTAGTGCCCTTGCTATTGATATTCTTTGTCTTTGTCCCCCTGAAAATTCATGGGGATATCTGATTGCAGACTGTTGAGTTAATTCAACAGATTCTAATAAATCATGAATATAACTATCTAAATCACTAGATTTTATATCTGGATTATGAAGTTTAATAGGTTCTGCAATAATTTCCTTTACTTTTAGTCTTCCATTTAACGAAGAAAATGGATCCTGAAATATCATTTGAATTTGTTTTCTAAATTTAAGTAGATCTTTGTTTTTTTTAATTTTGGTAACATTAACACTGTCAAAATAAATATCTCCAGAACTAGGCTTAAACAAATTAACAACCATTTTTGCTATTGTTGTTTTACCACTTCCACTCTCACCAACTAAGCCAAAAGACTGTCCTTCTTTTATATTTAGCGAGACATCATCTACAGCCATTACAGAATTCTTTGTATTCTCTGTGAAAAAACTATCATCAAAAGATTTACTCAAGTTTTTTATTTCTATTAAATTTTGATCAACAATTATTTTTTTGGACCATCTGTTTAATATTTTAACGTTATTATTTTGATCACTTACATTCTCTTTTTCTATTATTGTAAATCTAGATATTTTTTTATTAGTCGGTGGTACAGAGCTAACTAAACTCTTTGTGTATTTTTCCTTAGGCTCAACCAATACCTGTTTGGTTAAACCTATTTCAACTAAGTCTCCATTTTTCATGACAGCTACCCTGTCTGTAGTTTCAGCGATAACTCCCATATCGTGAGTAATAAGTATTACAGCTAAATTTCTCTCTTTTGTTAGTCTTTTAATTAATTCTAGAATTTGAGACTGAATAGAAACGTCTAGTGCTGTTGTTGGTTCATCTGCAATTAATAATTCAGGCTCGCAACATAAAGCAAGAGAAATAACAACTCTTTGTCTCATCCCACCAGAAAATTGGTGAGGGTAATTATAAAACCTTTTTTCGGCATCCTTGATCCCTACCTCTTTTAATAGATTAATTGCTTTATTTTTTGCATCTTCTGAACTTAAATTTAAGTGAGTCTGTATTGTTTCTATAAGCTGTTCGCCAATAGTTAAAATTGGATTTAAAGAAGTTTGAGGATCTTGAAATATTAATCCAATTTTTTTTCCTCTATACTGAACAATTGTTTCTGGATTTCCGCTGATATTTGTTTCTCCCATCAATATTGATCCACTTGAAACTTTACCTGGTTCATCAATTAAATTTACAATGGCATTAGCGACAGTACTTTTTCCAGAACCAGACTCTCCAACTAATCCAACAATTTCACCTTTTTTTATATCAATATTGATATTCTTTGCAGCATTTACAGTTTCTTTTCTCATTTTATAATCGACACTCAAATTATTTATTTTTAAAAAAGTCATTTTTTTAGCCTTGGGTTAAGCGTATCTCTCATCCAATCTCCTAATAAATTAATTGAGAAAGCAAGAATAACTAAGAATATTGCCGGAAAGAATGTTATCCACCATTCACCTGAAAATAAAAAATCATTTCCTAATCTAATTAAAGTGCCCAATGAAGGTGTTGTAGGAGGAACGCCCACTCCCAAAAAGCTCAATGTTGACTCTGCAATTATAGCAAGAGCTAGACCTATTGTGCCTATTACCAAAATAGGTCTCATTATATTTGGCAATATATGCTTAAACATAATAAGTAAATTTGAAACACCTATAATTGATGAAGCTGAAACATAATCTTTATTTTTTTCTACTAAGGTTGCTGCACGAGAAACTCTTGCAAATTGAGGCCACTCCGAAATTCCTATAGCAAAAATTAAAACATATATTGCCATCTCATCGTGCATTTCTCTAGAGATGATACCTCTTGCAATTCCATCAACCAATAAAGCCATTAATATACTTGGCACAGTTAATTGGACATCTGTTAATCTCATTACTATCATTTCATATTTTCCACCAAAGTAACCTGCTGTTAAACCTAGGGAGACACCTAAAATTAGACTAAAAATAATTGCAGAAAATCCAACTATTAAAGAAATTCTTGAACCATATAATATTGTTGAAAGCATATCTCTTCCTTGTCCATCAGTACCAAGAATAAATTTTGCCATACCATCTTCAGTCCAAGAAGGAGGAGTAAAAGCTTCCATTAAAGATAATGATGCAGGGTCAAAAGGGTTATGAGGAGTTACAAACTCAACAAAAAAAGAACAAAAGAAAATTATTAATAATATTACTGACGATACAATTGCAGTTGGAGATTTAATAAAACTAAAGTAAATGTCGCTATCTCTTAGTCTTTCCCAAGAATTTAGTGTTTTATTATCCACTTGTAGCATCACCTTTAACTCGAATTCTTGGATCAATAAAATAATATAGAATATCTACAATGAAATTTATCATCACAAATACAAAAGCTATAAATACTAAATAAGCTGACATAATTGGTATATCTACGAATTGAACCGCCTGAATAAATAAAAATCCCATGCCTGGCCATTGAAAAACAGTTTCAGTAATTATTGAGAAAGCAACTAACGTACCTATATTTATTCCTGCTATAGTTATTACAGGGATTAATCCATTTTTTAGTGCATGTTTATAGTTAATACTTTTTTCACTTATGCCTCGAGCTCTGGCAAATTTAATATAATCGGTTTGTAATATTTCCATCATCTCAGCTCTTACTAATCTAATTATATATGTCATTTGAAAAAGACTAAGTGTTACAGATGGAAGTATAATTGCTTTCAATCCTGAAACTGTTAAAAGGCCAGTAGTCCAAAAGCCTAGGTCAATCACCTCTCCTCTTCCAAAAGATGGAAGTACACCTAAAATTACTGCAAATAAATAAATAAAAAGTATACCAATTACAAAGGTTGGAAGAGATACTCCTAAGAGTGATATGGCCAATATAAAATCACTCAAAAAACCTTTTCTATTAATACCTGTGTACACTCCTAATAATGTTCCTGAAACTAATGCAATTAATGCAGAAATTAAAACTAATTCCATAGTTGCTGGTAATCTTTCAATAATTAATTCTGAAACTGGTCTTCTTAACTGATATGAAATTCCAAATTCCCCTTTAGAGGCATTAACCACAAACCTTGAAAATTGAACATGTATTGGATCGGTCAGTCCAAGAGTTTCTCTTAATTCTGCTCTTTCTTCATCAGAAGTTTCTTCACCAACCATGTTGTTAATTGGATCACCTACAAAGTTAAATAAAGAAAACGAAACAAATGATACAACAAGCATCACTATTACTGACTGAATCAGACGTTTGAAAAAATACTTTATCAATTTAAGAAATATTTATACTTATAAGCCCTTTGTTAAACAAAGGGCTTATAAAAAAGTTATTTATTTAAAACTTGCAAAACGGAATAATGGTTCATTATTCGGTCTTATTGGAACATCTACATTTTTTTTAGTTGCCCAAGAAATTACTTGGTGATGTAGAGGAAGATATGAAATATCATCTTTTACAATTTTCCAAGCATTTGCAATAGCTGCATTTCTTTTATCTAAGTCAACTTCACCTTCCATAACTCTTATAGCAGCATCAACTTCGCTGTTGCTAAAGTTTACTTTATTCCAGCTAGCACCTGACTCATACAGATAATGAAAAACATAATGACTATCTAATGTTGGAACTCCCCATCCTAGCATATAGAAATCACCTTTATCTTCTTTAAGCTCTTTAAAGTGTTTACTTTTAGTTTGAGCAAATAAGTTAACATTAACGCCTATTTTACCTAACATTCCAACTACTGCTGTGCAAATTGCTTCATCATTTACATACCTGTCATTAGGGCATCTTAGTTCAACATCAAAACCTTTTGGATATCCTGCATCAGCTAATAATTTTTTCGCAGCATCAACATCATAAGGCAATCTTTTATCTAGATCTTGTGTGTATCCATTTACACCAGGAAAAGTTATGATTCCTGCAGGCTCACTAAGGCCTCTCATTACTTTTTTCTTTATCGCTTCAATATCTATTGCTTGATAAAGTGCTTGTCTTACTTCTTTTTTCTTAAATGGATTATCACCAGTATTTCCAGATCTTAATTTATCTGCTGCTTGGTCCATACCTAAAAAGATTGTACGCATTTGAGCAGTACTCACTACTTCATGATCTGCAGAATTTCCAATTCTAGCTAAGTCTTGAACTGGAGCATCAGTTACTAAATCAACTTCACCAGATAATAATGCTGCAACTCTTGTAGCTGAGTTTTTAATTGGTAATAAGTGTATTTCAGTAACACCATTATCTTTCATTGAACCCCACCAATTACTATTTCTCTCAAATACTGTCTTTGTATTTGGCTCTCTTAAAGTAATTTTGAATGGTCCGGTTCCCATAGCGTTAGTTGCTGAGAATGTTTCTTCACCACCATCCCAATTTTGTGAAACTGTCGCTCCAAAATCAATAGACCATTTTTTAGACATTATAAATATATTTGATAACTGGTTTAAAAGAATTGGATTTGGTTTACTTGTACTCACTTGAACAGTATAGTTATCTATTTCTTTAACATCAGAAATTGTACTTATGTATTCTTTAAAATCTGATGTAGGTTGTTTTGCTCTCAAAATACTAAATACAACATCTTTTGCAGTCATATCTGTACCGTCAGAAAATTTTACACCTTTTCTTAAATTAAAAACCCAAGTATTTGGATCAGTTGTTTTCCAATCAGTTGCAAGTTGAGGTTCAATACTCATATCTAGACCTCTTGTTACAAGTGCTTCATAGACCTGTCTTGAAACTTGTGTTGTAGGACCTTCATTTTGGGCATGAGGATCCAAAGTTAAACTATCTCCTTGCATAGACCATTTAATTGTTTTCGCGTATGAATGTGTTGATACAAAAACAAATAAAATTGCAAAGAAAATTTTAATAAAATTTCTAAATTTCATTTTTCCTCCTAATTATTACAAATAAAATTAAACCTGATTAATGGGTCAACTACAAGGGTAAAATAGGTAACTTAATTGTTAAGAATGATATCGTTTTTAAACTTTGTATATAAAATTTTTGAATAATTATTCATATTTGTCATATTTTCTTTAGCCTCTTTATCAAATTTTTCTAGAGCACCCTGTCCTAATTGATTTTCTAATGCTGACTTATATTCAGGGACACAACCCCAATCATTTACAGTTGTATCTTTGATCTCTATGTGGAATTGAATGCCATAAGCATTGTTTTTATATCGAAATATTTGATATTTTGTCTCTTTTGATGAAGCAATTAATGTTACATCTTTATTTTTTTCTAATTCTTTAACCTCATAAGAGTGCCATTGTAATGATGTAATTTTTGGAGGAAAATCTGCGAAAAGTATATCTTTCTTTTTTTCATCCAAAAAGTTTACATCCAGCATTCCAATTTCAGGATTATTAGTCTTAACTACTTTTCCTCCTATTACTTCTCCCAATAATTGACATCCAAGACAAAAACCTAAGTATGGCTTATTTAATTCTACAACGAACTCTTTAATTTTTTTTTTTTCTTCGATGAGCCAAGGAAAATCCTTTTCCATCCAAGTATCCATTGGTCCACCCATACATAGCATTCCGTCAAAAAAATTTAAATTATTCGGAATTTTTTCGCCTTCATCTAATTCAACGGTTGTAATATTAACTCCATCTTTGATCATTAAATCTTTTATATAACCAGGATCTTCAATATTTATGTGTTGAAGAACAATAATTTCCATTATTATACAATGGGCTTTAGCAAACCTAAAATTTTTTTATGAATTATTTTATTAGATGATACCGCTACATGTCCTGCTTGCTTTGCATCTTTATTATTCCAAGTTGTAGTAATACCACCAGATGCATTGATAATTGGTATTAGTGGATGAATGTCCCAAATTTTATTATTGCATTGCAATACAACATCAATTCTACCTTCACATATCTGAGCATATGACAATGCATCTGAGCAAGGGAATTGTATCAATTTAATGAGTTTTGGAATTTTTTTTTGTTGATTTAATGAAATTGCTCCATGAAAACCAGCTGTTAATTTGATATCTTTAAACTTAACACTCTTGTTGACTGATATTTTTTTTCTTTTTTTATTTTCAACAACATATGCAATTTTTGTAGATTGATTATAATAATATTTATTTAACATTGGAAAGTTTGCCAAACCAAATATTGGATTGCCTTTATAATTTACTGATATTAAATTACTCCAAGTAGGACTTCCTATAACAAATGACCTGGTTCCATCTATGGGATCAATTACCCAACTAAAATCACTTTTAGTTTTTTTGTAACCATATTCTTCTCCAATAATTTCATGACCAGGAAATTTTTTGCCTATCTTTGCTCTAATAAATTTTTCAAAAGCTTTATCGCATGTAGTAACGGGGTCATATCCTTTGCCAAGTAATTTATTATTAACTTTAAAAGGCTTATTAAGTTTTTTAAAATAAAAATTCGTTAAATCAATTGCAAGTTGGTTCAAAAACTTTGGAAATTCATTATTTTTAATTATTAGATTACTATCCATAATTCCAAATACTACTTAATTTCTCTTGATTAAAGATATTTTTTAATTAATGCTCAATTTTATGAAAATTGAATTAGATAATAATAAGGTTTTCTTTAGAGATGAAAATCTGAATGAAGAAATTCATCCTTTTTGGCTAAGAGAAAGAGTAGAAAATATTGAATTACTTGATCAAAATACACAGCAGAGACTCTTTGATCCAAGTACAATGGAGTCAGACGTCATTATCAAATCAGCAATAATTGAAAAAGACCACCTAAACATAACTTTTTCAGATGGAATAGAAACTAAAATTGATATTAATAATATAATTCGAGAATTTAAAAATTCCAATTCAATTAGTAAAATTAAAGAAAAAGTAAAATGGACTTCCTCACTTAATGACGTAAAAAAATTTAATTTTCATGAGACTATTTATGAAAGTGTTGAAATGCATGAATTACTTGCGTCTTTTTACAAGTATGGATTTGCAATTTTAAAGAATGTTCCGACTTATGATAATTATTTAATCAAATTTGCTAACTCTGTGGGTAGTGTTAGAAGAACTAATTTTGGTGAACACTTTAATGTTTCATCAAAACCTAATCCTAATGATCTAGCCTATACACCATTACCTTTAGCTCCTCATACCGATAATCCATATAGAAATCCCGTCCCTAGTATTCAGATATTGCATTGTATTGATAATGAAGTAACTGGTGGTTTATCTACGTTGGTCGATGGTTATACGGTTACTGAAGATTTAAAAAAAGACTTTCCTGAATATTATGAAATATTAACTAAAGTAAAAGTAAAATTTAAATTTATTGATAAAGATGTGATTTTAGAAGACTGGTCTGAATTAATAGAGCTAGATGAAAACAAGAATTTTAAACAAGTTAGATTTAGTCCTCGGCTTGATTACGTACCAGTTTTAAAAAAAGAGGAACTAGACCTTTATTATAAGGCTAGAAAAAAATTATCTGATTTATATAACTCTGATTTCTATAAAATAGAATTTAAATTAATGTCTGGAGATTTAATTATGATGGATAATTATAGATTACTTCATGGTAGAACAGAATTTAATCCAAATGAGGGTAAACGATTTTTACAAGGATGCTATATTGAATATGATAGTACTGATAGCAAGCTTAGACATTTACAAAGAAAGTTTAATATAAATTAATTTAACCTATACTCTGTAGAAAAGGCATAAACTCGAGAAGATAATAACCTAAGGCTTGCAATTGATTAGTAATCATTAGTATTCCTGTAATTAACAGTAGAGATCCACCAAACATATTTATCATCTTCATTTTTGCTTTTAGATTTTTAGAAAAAATCATAAATTTTTGTATCAAGTAACCTGATAGAACAAAGGGAATTGCTAGTCCAAGAGAATAAAATGACAAAAGTCCAATTCCTTTATTAATGCTATCTTCTGTTGAAGCAATTGCAAGAATTGATCCCAGAATTGGACCAATACATGGTGTCCAACCAAAGCCAAAAGCCATCCCAATTAAAATAGAACTTATTATTCCTGTATTATTATTTGTTTGAAATCTTTTCTCATAATTTAAAAACTTTAGATTTATTAGCCCCAATATTTGTAGCGAGAATATAATTATAATTACTCCAGCCCCAATTCTGAGTTGATATGAGTTATCTAAAATTAGAGATCCTAAAAATGTAGCTGTAGCTCCAAAACTTATGAATACTATAGAAAATCCAACTGCAAATAAAATTATAGGAAAAATATTTACAGTTTTTTTTTCAAGTAATTCATTAAGAGTTGATCCTGATATATATGATATATATCCTGGTATTAATGGCAGAACACATGGAGATAAAAAGCTAAGCAAACCTGCTCCAAAGGCTAAAATAAATTCGATCATTATCCTGTATTTTTAATAGCTGCTGAAATACCTGCTATTGATGCCATCATTGCATCATTCAAGTCTTTTTTATCCTTCTTGTTTAATTTTTTTTGCAAAAGCTTATTCATTACTACTGCTTGTAAAACATTAAGGATTTCGGAATATATGTTTCTAATAATTGCTGGACCTCTAAAACTCTTTCTTTGTTTATAAATTTCTTTTGGTGTTATTTGATCATTTAATTTTTTAACTGCATCAAATTGAAACCTTAATTTTTTTCCAACTCTTATGAGTTTGTCATCAGCTAAATTTTTTTCATAAATTTTAGATATCTCTGGGTCTACTTTTGAAAGTACCATATCAAGTAAGTCCATTGTTGAATTAAAATACGGCCAATTTTTTTCCATATCTATAAGTGTCTTTTTAAATTTTTTAATTGATGAATATCTCAAAGCTTCTGCAGTACCTAACCATGCAGGTAACATTAATCTAATCTGCGTCCAGGCAAATACCCAAGGGATTGCTCTCAAACTATTTATATTATCAACATTTTTTCTTTTAGAAGGTCTAGAACCTATTGACAATTTACCAAGTGCCATATGTGGAGTTACAGTTTTAAAATATCTTATAAAATCTGAACTTTGATTTATATTTTTTCTATAAGAGCTTGTTGATATTTCTGACATACTTTGAATTAATTTTACCCAACTATCTTTTGGTTTTGGAGGTGGGTTTAAAGTAGCTTCCATAACAGATCCTATGTAACTACATAGATTATATTTTGCCAACGGCTCATAACCATATTTTTGTTGTATAACTTCTCCTTGATCAGTTATTCGAATTTTACCATTAACTGAACCCGCTGGCTGTGATCTCAATGTAGCCTGTATTGGTCCACCTCCTCTGCCAGCAGATCCTCCTCTTCCATGAAAAAATGTTACGTCTATTTTATATTTTTTAGCTAGTTTAATTATTTCTTGTTGTAATTTATATTGGTTCCAGCTCGCAGAAAGCTTTCCAGCATCTTTGCTAGAGTCTGAGTATCCAATCATGATTTCCTGTTTATGATTAATATCTTTTCTGTACCATTTTAATGAAAAAAGTTTTTCCATAATAGGTTTTGCATTTATTAAATCATCCAACGTTTCAAACAAAGGTACTACTCTTAGTCTATTTTCAATGTTTGCCTCCTTTTGCAAAAACATAACTGATAAAATATCTGAAGCTGAGGATGTCATTGATATTACATACGCTCCTAGACACTCTTTGGGTTGAGTTGCCAATACTTTAAAAGTGGACCATACTTCTTTATTTTCCTTATTTTTAAATTGAAAATTTTTTAATAAATTTTTGCTCTGCATTTTTGCAGATAAATACCTTATTTTTCTATCCTCATCCCATGATGAATAATCTTGGTTAAGCTTTTTCTTTATATATTCTTCCAATAATTGAGAATGTCTTGAAGACTCTTGTCTTATATCAAGTCGAGCAAGATTTATGCCAAAACATTTAGCTCTACGCATTAAATCTAGTAGATCGCCACTTGCTATATTTTCACTTTGATTTTGCTCTAACGACTCTCTTACTACTCTCAATGGTTTTAGAATTTCTTCTCTTTCAGATAATAAATTTTTTTCATTTAGTGGTTTATTATTTACTAAATACTGTTCAATTGATCTATGCGTTTTTCTTAATTTATCTCTTAAAGGTCTTAAATAAACTCTATAAGGCTCGAATGATTTTCCTGTGGTTTTTAATATTTTTTTTGAACATTTTTCCATAGAGTAAGATCTAATTAACTTTGTCATTGACTTCTCATAAAGTTTAGCTGCCTCCCACCTTGATAATAAAATGACTCTTTTAGTAATTTCTGCAGTAACAAATGGATTTCCATCTCTATCACCACCCATCCATGATCCAAATTCAATAGGATTAAAATTTTTAGGCAAACCTTTACCCATATTTTTTTCAAATATTTGATTTAATCTTCTATATACTTTAGGAATTGTATCCCACAAGCTATCTTCTATAATTGCAAGTCCCCATCTTGCTTCTTCTGCAGGGGTTGGTTTGGATCTTTTAATTTCATCTGTATTCCATATAATTGTGATCTCATCAAAAACTTTACGATCTAAAATTTTTAATTTTGAAGGATAATTTTTAAGTAGATTTCTTTGCTCTAATATTTCTGTTAAGGAATGGTATTTCTGTATTAAGGTTCTTCTTTTAACTTCAGTTGGATGCGCAGTTAAAACAATTCCAATATTTAAACTTTTTGCAATATTATAGATTTTATTATTTGATATTTTTTTATTTTTAAAAAAATTTTCAAATATCTCTTCTATGAAAATATTTTGAAATTTTTTATCTTGTTTGACATTTTCGTAAAGGTCTAAAGTCCTTGAAGCATCAATTGATTCAGCCAAATTATAAAAATTCATAAAGTGGTTAAATGCTCTAGTTAATTTGAAAAGTGAGTTTGGAGATAATTTTTTAACTTCGTTTAAAATTTTTTTAAAGGGATCTCTATGATTTTTATTAGCTATATTTGCTTTAGACAGTAATCTAATCTTCTCAACAAGATCAAAAAACTTCTGTCCTTCTTGTTCTTTAATTACTCTTCCTAATATATTACCTAAATATCTAACATCATCTCTTAAAGATTTTGTTGGTATTCTTTCATAATAGAGGTCTCTTTTTAGCATTTTTAATTACAAACTTTTTCTGGTTTATACCAATAGCATTAGTTTGTATTTTAAATAAACTTCCCGAAAATTTAAATTTTTTAATTTCACTGTTTTTCATGCCTTTTAATGCAGATGTGACAAATAAATCTGAATTTTTTGGACCCCCAAAGGCACAATTAGTAATATTTTTAGCGGGTAAATTGATCTTATGTATCTGTTTAGCAAATTTATTTAAAACACTTACGCAAGCTCCGTGAAATTGGCATACCCATAAATTTCCAGCTTTATCCAAGGTCATGCCATCTGGCACTCCTTCCTTATTTGAAAATCTTTTAAATATTTTTTTACTTATTATATCTGCATTTTTATCTATCTTAATTTTGTAGATTACCTTTTTTCTACTATCTGTATGGTAAAAGTTTTTTTTATCAATAAATGCTGGTCCATTAGTTATCATGTAATTGTCATCTACTTTTTTAAGATTAAATTTTTTATCGAGACAATAAAGAGATCCATTTGGAATATTTCTTTCAGGGTTATCCATGGTTCCAAACCAAAGTTTCCCATTAAGATCTGTTTTGCCATCATTAATCCTGTTCATTTTTAATGACTTTTCAATGGCTATAGATTTAATTTTTTTTTTACTTTTTAAATTAACTATTCTTAATTCACCTTGAAGACCTAATATAAATATATTATTTTTAATATGAGCTAAAAATCCTATTTCTTTATTTACTTTAATAGTTTCTTTTTTTTTATTTTTAAAATTTAAAATATGAATTCTTTTTTTTTTTATATCTGTAAAATAAATTGAATTATGCTCTTTGACCCACAAAGTACCTTCACCTAATGTACATTTCAAATTCCACAAAACTTCAGGTTTTGAAGTTATAATCTTAGCCATTATACTCGTATTCTTTTATAAAATCTTTTTTTGGATTAATTCCAATTCCTATATTTTCTAATGGGGAAGCGAATCCATCTTTGTTTTTGACCTGGTCTAAAATTGAATATTTTTCTTCAGCTAGATCTGTAATAAAAATATTTTTTTCAGTAGTGTCGAATTCTAACATTGATTTTGCTGGAAATAGTCCACCTGGCATATCCGGTAAAGAAGTAAGTAAATGTAGATTTACTGCTACACTTAAAGCTGAACCCCATACATGATTAACAATCGGGATGAAATTCGACTGAGCTAATGCTGATACTTTTAAATATTCTGTAATTCCACCTAAACCACAAACTTCAGGTTGGGCTATATCAATACAATTTTTTTTAATTAATTGGTTCCAACCATATTTTGTGAACTCTGCCTCACCACCAGCAATATTTGTTTTTAATTTTTCTTTAAGTTCTTTGTAACCATCGTAATCTTCTGGTGCCACAGGTTCCTCAAACCAATAAATTTCCATTTCATCTAATCCTCTACCTACATATAAAGCATCATTTTTATTATATGCATGATTGGCATCGACCATTAGTTTAAAATCGTCCCCAATTGCTTCTCTTACTGCGCTTACTAACTTTAAATCTTCTTTTGGACCTAAACCAACTTTCATCTTCATCGCTTTGAAGTTTTTTTCTTTTATTTGGTTGGCTTCTGTTTTGAATAATTCACATAATTCTTCGACAGATTTTTTTTGCAGCATCATTCCATAACCATAAACTGGAATTTTATTATTAGTTTTACCGCCTAATAATTGATAAAGAGGCAATTTTGCTTTTTTTGCCAGTATATCCCACAATGCTATATCAATTCCTGACAATGCCTGAATAGGCATTCCTTTCTGGCCACTATCTCTGAGTAAATTATAAACTTTATGCCAGATATATTCTTTATTTGTTGGATCTTCTCCTATTATTAAAGGCTGTATTACTTTTTCTACAATATACTTGTTAGCAAGAGCTATATTTCCAGGGCCAAAACATTCTCCCCAACCCGTAATACCTTCATCAGTTTCTATCTCCACTAAATGGGCAGTTCTGTGTTTGTAATATTGTTGAGAATATCCTAATTCTTTATCTAACTCATATCTAAGCACATGACTTTTGATTGAGCTTATCTTCACAATTATTAAACAGCAACTACTTTAGAGTTCTGTTCTCCTAAATTTTCAATGGACAATTTCATTTCATCACCAGCTTTTAAAAATACTTGAGGTTTTCTGCCCATACCAACTCCAGGGGGAGTTCCAGTAGTTATTATATCTCCTGGTTGTAATGACATAAATTTACTCACATAAGATACAATGATATCTACATTAAAAATCATAGTACTTGTGTTTCCTGTTTGCATTCTTTCACCATTCACATCCAACATCATCTTTAAATTATTTATGTCTTTAATTTCATCTTTAGTTACTAAATAAGGTCCAGTAGGTCCGTAAGTGTCATGAGACTTTCCTTTAACCCATTGTCCCATTTTTTCTATTTGCCATTCTCGTTCACTAACATCGTTTACTAAACAATATCCTAAAATATGATCTTGTGATTGACTTTCTGAAATATGTTTTGCTTCTTTTCCAATTACAATTCCTAGTTCAACTTCCCAATCTAGTTTTTTTGATCCAGAAACTATTTCTACATCATCATTAGGACCACACATTGAGCTAGTAGCCTTCATAAACATTATTGGTTCTTTAGGAATATCGGCACCAACTTCAGCTGCATGATCTGAATAATTAAGTCCTATTGCAACAAATTTTCCAGGACTTGTAATACATGAACCTACTCTCTGATTAGTTGAAAGCTCAGGAAGACTTGATGTGTCTGCACTTTTAATTTTTGACATTGTTTCAAAATTTAAATTTTCTGGGTTTAAATCATTTATATGAGAACTGATGTCTCTTATTTTTCCATCAGCATCTAAAATTGCTGGTTTTTCTTTTCCTTTTTCTCCTACTCTTAATAGTTTCATTGTTTCTCCTTTATATTTAAATTGTCATTCCACCATCGACAGAAAATGTATTTCCTGTTGTAAATGTTGATTCATCACCAGCTAAATAAATAGCCATAGAAGCAATTTCTTCAGCTGTTCCTAGTCTTCCCATAGGTTGTCTAGCTATAAAATCTTTCTTAGCTTGAACAGGATCAGGGCTTTGGTTTACTCTATCTTGCCAAGAAGGAGAAAAAACTGTTCCTGGTGCTATTGAATTACATCTAATATTTTGCTTTACAAAGTCTGAAGCTATAGACTTAGTTAACCCAATAATTGCAGCTTTTGAAGCGCCATAAACAAATCTATTTGGTAAACCTTTTAAACTGGAGGCAATAGACGAAACATTGATTATGCTTCCACCATTTTGCTTCACCATTAACGGTAAAATTGCTCTGCACATGAAATACATAGATTTAATATTTACATCAAAAGAAAAATCCCAATCTTTTTCTTCACAATCTAAAATTGTTCCATGATGAACAAATCCTACTGCATTAAATAGAACATTTACTTCATCGAGTGTTTTAACAAAATCTAAAATTGCTTTGTTGTCTCTAGAATCTAAAGTTTTAATTTTAATATTAGGATATTCTTTATTTAAATCAGCTAAAGTTTTTTCATTCAAATCTGTTGCTATTACATGGGCCCCTTCATTATGAAAAGCGATTGCTGTTGCTTTTCCAATACCTTGGCCTGCTGCTGTAACTACAATTTTTTTACCTTCTAATCTTCCACTCATTTATTATTTATCCTTTCAATTTCTTTATAAAGTGAACTATGGTCTGTTTCACCATGTCCATTTTCAACAAGAGATTTATACATTTCTTTAACCAAATTTGAAATAGGTAAATGAGTATTATAATTATTGGCACATTCTAAGATATTATTCATATCTTTTAAATGAACTGATGTTCTACCTTTTGGAGTAAAATCTTTATTGATCATTCTTTTTCCGTGTGTTTGAAGAACTTTGCTATCTGCCCACCCACCTGACAAAGCTTTGATCATTTTATTTGGATCTGCTCCAGCTTTTTCACAAAGAGTAACAGCCTCTGCAACAGCTCCAATTGTTAAACCAACTATGATTTGATTTGCTAATTTTGAAACTTGTCCACTTCCAATTGGACCAACTAAAGTTGGGTTACCCATTTTTTTTAAAATATCAATTGCGTCATCAAAAATATTTTTTTCTCCTCCAACCATTATAGCTAATGAGGCTTCCTCTGCACCAATTGTTCCTCCAGATACTGGGGCATCTAAATAATTTATCTTTTTTAATTTTAAATTATTACCATGTTTAGTTGCTGTCGTTGGTTTTACTGAACTCATATCAATAACTATAGCTCCTGGTTTTAAATTATTTAAAAAATCTGAATTATTCATCACCTCATCAACAGCAGTGTCATCTGTTAACATTGTGATAACAATATCACTTCCATCCACAACATCTTTTAACGTATCTGAAATTTTTGCTCCAAATTCTTTTAGTGGTTCTGCTTTATTCTTTGATCTATTGAATACTGTTAAATTATATCCTGCTTTTACTATATTTTTAGACATTGGTAGACCCATCAGGCCTATGCCTATAAAACCTATTTTTTTTGTCATTTATTTTTTAGGTACAAATTCGTGGAAATTTTGTGTCATTGCTTCTGGAAAGTACATTACACATGCTAAAACAATTAACTGAATTACTACGAATGGAGCAAATCCTCTGAAAATATCTGTTAATGAAATATGTGGAGGTGCTACTGATTTTAAATAAAAAGCTGCTGGACCAAAAGGCGGGCTTAAAAATGATACCTGCATATTTACACAAAATAAAATTCCAAACCAAATAGGATCAAAACCAAGTGCAAGAACTATTGGTAGAAATACAGGCATAGCCAGTAGGACAATTCCAACCCAATCCATAAAAGCACCCATTATCAAAAACATTACTTGCATCATAAAGATTAAATACATTGGTTTTAAATCATAAGCTAAAATAGTTTCAGCTACATAAGTTGGTCCACCCGCTAAAGAATAAGCTCCTGCTAAAACTGTAGCTCCAAATGTAATTGTTAAAATCGTACCTGATGCTTTAAAAGTTCTAACAAGCGCATCTTTAAATAAAAACCATGTCAGCTCTTTTCTTGCGCCGATTATAATTAATGTAGCAACTACACCCATTCCAGCTGCTTCGGTTATACCTGTTATTCCAGAATAAATTGAACCTAAAACAATTATTACAATACCAATTGGTGGTAAAAGCCCTGGAAGGTAAGACATTTTTTCTTTTAAAGTTAAAGCTGGTTCATCACTTAAGGGTGCAAGATGCGGTTGTAATCTTGTTCGTATAAGAATGTAAGTAATAATTAAACCTGAAATCATAAGACCTGGAACAATAGCTTCTTGGAATAACATTGTAATTGATGTTTCTGTTGTCAATCCGTAAATAATTAAAACAATAGACGGGGGTATCATAGTACCTAGGGAACCTGATGCACAAATAATACCAATCGACATGTCTTGATCGTATTTTAATCTCAACATTTGAGGCAGTGCTATTAATCCTAATAAAACTATTTCTCCTCCAATAATTCCACTCATCGCAGCCATAATTGTTGCCATGATTGCAGTTACCACCCCAACTCCTCCTCTAGTTTTTCTCAACCAAGCATTTAATGCATCATATAAATCTCTGGCTATATTTGAGCGTTCAAGTAAGGAGGCCATGAATATAAATAAGGGTACTGATAAGAAAGAATACGTTACAACAAGAGAATAATATCTTGAAAGTAGAATTCCTAATGCATGTTCACCTATGTATAGAAATACAAGCACCGCTCCCATAAAACCTGAGGCGAAACCCATTGGAACACCAATAGCTATAAGAGCTAGCAATCCAACAATAAGTATTATCGAGAGTGTTCCTATTTCAAATTCCATATTATTCTAAATCTTTAGCGGGATCGTATTGTCTTTCTTTAGGATTTCTCCAATCAATTATTAAATTGTTTATTGACTGAAGTGCAATAAGAAATACACATATTAGTGTAAGTGGTTTCATAGTGGCTGGTATCGGTGGGTCCCAATAAGTTGCAAATCTCTCCCAGTTTACAAATGATCTGTAAGCATCTTCCATACCACCATAAATTACAGCCCCTGCAAAAAGAACAATAACCATAGTGCTAATTAGATCAAAAATTCGCTGTATCGGTCTACCAACATAATCGTAAAGTAATACTATTCTAATATGGCTTCTCAATCTTGTTGCATATATGCCTCCGACTAAATAACAAACACCAGCCAACCATAGGCATAACTCATTGGCCCATAAGGTGGGTTTAAACAAGACATATCTCATGAAAATTTCGTACATCATCACAAGTACTATTACAGGAATTAAATATTTTATTGTATGGCTTAAAAATAGAGAAATTCTATCTATCCAAAATATTGGAAAATCGTCTTTACTTGCAACTTTTTCACTTTGCTCTTTTAATTGTTTATCTTGAAGCTCTTTATCGTCCATTGGCACAAAAATTATTTAATAAGAAGGGCCTTCTCAGGCCCTTCAATATTTTTTTATGTTGCTAATAATTATAGGATACCGTTAGCTTTCATGTAAGCTTTGTGTATCTCAATCAGAGCAGCAGCTTCAGGAGATTTTTTCTTCCATTCTTCCCAAGCTCCAAGTGCAGCATTTCTGAACTTAAGTCTATCTTCTCTAGACCAGTCATGAAGAGTAACACCCATAGCAGTTAAAGCTTTAACTGCTTCTGCATTTTTTCTCTCAACTAAACTAGTGATTGTTCTACCGCAGATTTCGATTGCTGCTAGCATTGCACCTTTTTCATGAGGCTTTAACTTATTCCAAACTTTTGTATTACAAGCTAAATGGTCAGCAGGCATAGAGTGGAAACCTGGATATGTAGCATATTTATTTTGCTCATAGTGTCCACCTGCATAGTTTGTAGCTAAAGATGAATAGTCGGCACCATCAATAAGACCAGTTTGTAAAGCAGTTGGAACTTCACCAAAATCCATCACGATCGGCTTAGCACCTAATGCTGTAAAGATCATACTTTCCATTCCTGGAGGTGATCTAAATTTAAAGTCTTTAATAGATGCAACATCTGGAATTGGTTTACTAGATATTAAAGACTCATGTCCTGGTATCCACCAACCGATTAAAGTCATTCCATATTTATTGTATAGTGCATCAACAGCTTCTTGAGCTCCTGGGAACTTTAAGAAATCATATTGTTGATACGGGTTATCATATCCACCCATAACGTCACCTGCGAATTGAAAAGCTGCATTTTTACCAGTTTGGTATCCAGCACCTGTCATATCACAGTCAATAATTCCAGTTTGTGCAGAGTTAAATACCTCAGCAGACTTTCCTGTAACTGATGATGAGTAGAACATTTGTACTTTTAAGCTTCCGCCAGAAAACTTTTCAACGTTTTTAGCGAATTGAGCTGCAACTTCACCATTTGGTGAACTAGCTGTAAAGTGAGTTTCTATTTTTAAAGTTTTTGCATTTGCAGAACCAAATAAAGCAATAGAGACCACAGCTATAGCAGCAGTTATTTTTGTTATTAATTTTAACATTATTTTCCCTCTCGGTTATGTTTTTCTAAATTTAAACATAAAGAGAAAAAAAATTCAAACAAAAGACAGTAATAAATTTCTTAAGATAATTAATTTATATAATTACAACTAAAGGTTGTACCCTTTAAACAACTTCTGATAAAAGAGGTTTTTGAGAAAAAAAACATTTTATATTATGTACAGCTAACATACTCATAGCCAATCTAGTTTCATGTGTCGCACTGCCTACATGAGGAAGAACAAAACAATTTTCTAACTCTAGATATCTCTTATCAAGGTTAGGTTCATTATTGAAAACATCTAATCCAGCTCCATAGATTTTTTTATTTTGTAAAGCTTCAATCAGAGCATTATCATCCACAGTTGATCCTCTTGAAGTATTTATGAACACGGAATGTTTTGGGAACAGTTTTAAGATTTCTGAATTAATTATATTTTTAGTTTCTGATGTGGCAGGAGTATGTAAACTTACATAATCACAATTTGGAAGCATTGATTTTAAATCAGGGTAATAAGTTGCATCTTTTTCAAGAGCATTAGATAACTTGTTTCTATTGTAATAAACTATTTTCATTTTAAACGCTCTGGCTCTGTCAGCAACTATTTGTCCAATCCTTCCCATTCCTATTATACCTAAAGTTTTTCCTGTAATTTCATTACCAACCATTAGTTTAGTAATGTCTGGTCTATGATCTTTCCAAGTATTTGACTTAACTAGATTATAAGCCTCACCAACTCTTCTTGAAGATGCTAAAATTAAAAGGATTGTTATTTCTGCTACAGCATCGTTTAATACATTTGGCGTATTTGAAACTTTGATATTTTTTTCTTTGGCTGATTGTGTATGAATATTGTCGTATCCAACTCCAACATGACCAATAATTTTTAATTTTCCATTTAAACTATCAAAAAAATTTTTATCTAATTTATCAAAACTTGTAGATATCAAACCATCATATTCATTAGAAAGTTTTATTAATTCCTCATATGTATAAGGTTTGTCTTCTAAATTAAGAGTTACATCAAATTCTTTTTTTAATATTTCTTCAGCACCATCAGAAATTTTTCGAGAAACTAAAATTTTTGGTTTCATCTAATGAGAGTTTCTTAAAACACCTTTTGTTTTAGTGATATCTAAATATTGATCTCTTGACATAATACATGCACCGTCTTCAAGTTGACCAACATTTGATCTAGAAATTTCTTGCCAAGGAGTTTGATTTGTAAGTTTTTTAATTTTTTTATTTTTTCTTCTTTTGATAAATTCAGATTTAGTAATTTGAAGGTCTACTCTTCTTTTATTTAGATCTATTGTCATTTTGTCTCCAGTTTTAACAATTGCTAAATCACCGCCAACAGCGGATTCTGGTGATACATGAAGTATAGATGGACTTTCTGAAGTACCACTTTGTCTTCCATCTCCAAGAGTTGGAAGTGCATTAATACCTTTTTTTAGAAGTCTATCTGGTGGTTGCATATTAACTACTTCGGCTGAACCTGGATATCCAACAGGGCCACAGCCTCTTACTATTAAAATAGAATTTTCATCTATTTTAAGTTTCTTACTATTAATCCTGTCATGATAATCCTCTGGACCTTCAAAAACTACTGCTTTTCCTTTAAAAACGTTTGGATGTTTAGGGTTTGATAAGTATCTATCTCTAAATTCTTTACTAATTACTGAAGTTTTCATAATTGCTGATGAAAAGAAATTTCCTTTCATAACTAAAAATCCAGCCTTAGCAGTTAAACTATCTTTAAATGTTTTAATTACATTCCTATCTACATTAACTTTTTTTCTTAAATTCTGGGCAACTGTTTTGCCAGTAACAGTAAGTAAGTTTTGGTGAATTTTTTTGTGCTTCATTAATTCTTTCATGATTGCTGGAATTCCACCTGCTCTGTAAAAACCCTCCATTAAATGTTCTCCAGCAGGTTGACAGTTTGCTAATAAAGGTATTTTGTGTCCAAGCTTTTGCCAATTAGATAAATCAAATTTTACACCCATGTGTTTAGCAATTGCAATTAAATGTGTGGTACAATTACTAGAAGCTCCTATAGCACTTGCAACTATGACTGCATTTTCAAACGCTTTCTTTGTCATAATTTTAGAAGGTGTTAAATCTTCGTGAACCATTTTTACAATTCTGGATCCTGTCTCAAAAGAAATTTGTTCTCTTTCTCTATATGGAGCTGGTATTACTGCACACCCAGGTAAAGACATTCCTAATGCTTCTGCAACAGAATTCATGGAAGAAGCAGTTCCCATTGTATTACAATGACCAGGGCTTGGTGCAGATGCTGCTGCCATATCCATAAATTCTTCGTAATTAATTTCTCCTTTGGCATGCAATCTTCTTGCTTCCCAAATTATCGTTCCTGAACCAGCTTTCTTTCCTTTATAATTTCCATCAAGCATTGGACCGCCGGATAAAACAATTGCAGGAATATTAACTGTTGCAGCCGCCATTAAAGCTGCTGGAGTAGTCTTATCACATCCAGTAGTAAGTATAACTCCATCAAGTGGGTACCCATAAAGTACCTCTACTAATGATAAGTATGATAAATTTCTATCCAACATAGCAGTTGGTTTCTTGCCAGTTTCTTGGATTGGATGGGTGGGGAATTCCATCGGAATACCGCCTGCTCTTCTAATTCCATCTTTAATTCTTTTGCTAAGTGATAAAAAGTGTCTATTACATGGGGATAAATCACTTCCTGATTGCGCAATACCAATAATCGGATTTCCTGATTGAAGTTCTTCTCTTGTAAGACCATAATTTAGATATCTTTCTAAATACATAGCAGTCATCCCTGGGTCTTTAGGGTCATCAAACCATTGTTTGCTTCTTAAATTCTTCTTTTTCATTAATTTTTAAATTATATTATATTGGTTTATAAAACTTATATTGAAAAATGAATAGTCTAATTGTTCTCAATAAGAATGATAATGTTGGCGTAAGTCAATTTATTATACCGGAAAAAACTAAAATTAGTGGTCAGGAGATAAGTACAATTGATCCAATACCTTTTGGACATAAAGTTTGTTTAAAACCTATAAACAAAGGTGATCCAATAATTAAGTATGATCAGATAATTGGATTTGCATCAAAAAATATCACTGCTGGTGAACATGTTCATTCTCATAACTTAGAATTTAAAGATTTTGAGAGAGCTTTTAGAGTTCAAAATAAAAAAACTGTTATTGATGAAAAAGTTGATACTTTTTTCAATGGGATCTTAAGAGATAATGGTCAAGTTGCCACTAGAAATTATATAGGGATCGTTAGTACAGTTAATTGTTCAGCAACTGTTACTAAGATGATTGTTGAAAAAATAAAATATTCAAACATTTTAAATGATTATCCAAATATTGATGGGATAGTTCCAATTACTCACTCCACTGGGTGCGGAATGAATACTGTAAGTGAAGGAATGCAAATGTTTCAAAGAACAATAGATGGATTTAAAAATCATCCAAATTTTTCTCATGTATTTGTTATTGGTTTAGGTTGTGAGTGTGCTCAAGTGAGTTTGTTTAATGAGTCTTTAAAAAAACACAATAGAATTCATTTTCTAACAATCCAAGACGAAGGTGGAACAAAAAAAATTGTAGAAAAAGTTCTATCGCAAATAAAAAATTTGTTACCTGAGGCTAACAAAATTAAGAGAACGCCTCAGTCTGTTAGTCACTTAACTTTAGCTCTTCAATGTGGAGGTTCAGATGGATATTCTGGCATTACAGCTAATCCAGCTTTAGGTGTTGCAGCTGATTTGTTAGTCAAAAAAGGTGGAAGTTCAATATTATCTGAAACTCCTGAAATTTATGGGGCCGAGCATCTGCTAATTAATAGAGCTAACAGCCAAGAAACAGCAGACAAATTAATGGAAAGATTAAAATGGTGGAAAAATTACACTTCAATAAATAATAGCACCATGGATAATAATCCTGCTCCAGGAAATAAACGAGGTGGCTTAACTACAATACTAGAAAAATCACTTGGCGCAGTTGCCAAAGGTGGCAAATCAATATTAGAAGATGTACTTGAATACGCAGAGCCATTAAAAAATAAAGGCTTTAATTTTATGGACTCTCCAGGGTATGACCCTGTGTCTGTAACAGGGCAAGTTGCTTCAGGTGCAAATGTAATATGTTTCACAACAGGTAGAGGTTCATGTTTTGGTTGTAAACCTGTTCCGAGTTTAAAATTATCAACAAATACTGCGATGTATGAAAAAATGGAAGAAGATATGGATATAAATTGTGGGACTATTGCAGAAGGTAAAGAGGACATTGATAAAGTTGGAAATAGAATATTTGAGCTAGTTGTAAATACAGCTTCAGGAAATAAATCAAAAAGTGAAATTAATGGCTACGGTGACGAGGAATTTAATCCTTGGCAAGTAGGCGTAGTAATGTAGTTTTTTGAAAAAATTTTCATAAATTATCATGTCAGAAAATAAAAAAGCTTCTTTAATTAAGGTTATTTTTCTGTCCGCTTCAGGGTTTTTTTTATTTGTATGTATGGATTCAACTGCAAAATATTTGGGAAATGTTATGCCGGTTACGCAAGCCGTGTGGGGAAGATTTTTTTTTCACTTTGTTGCTCTTTGTGTCTATTTCTTAATCTTTAAGCCGAAGCTAAATTTAACTAGAAATTTTAAAATTCAAATTATTAGATCATTATTAATGGTTACAGCAACATTTTTTATGTTCAACTCATTGCAAAGATTTGATTTGGTTGACATATACGTAGTTTTTTTTAGCGCTCCATTAATTGTTTCACTTTTATCAGCATATTTTTTAAAAGATATATTGTCACCAAAAGGTACAATTTTGATGTTGCTAAGTTTTGGATCAATTATTTATGCCCTAGGACCTAGTATGAAAGTATTATCACCAGAACTCATCTTTCCTATTGTGCCACCATTATGTTGGGCACTTTATCAATTTTTTACAAAACTTATTTCAGGAAACAATGAGCCTTTCTCAGCGGTGTTCTATACCGCTGTTACTGGGGCTTTGATATTTACAATTTATATTTCATTTAATTGGGTACCGATTGAAAATAATATTTATTGGATTGGTTTAGTTGCTATGGGAATTTTTGGTTTCATAAGTCATTTTATAATTATTTATGCAATTCAATTATCTAATTTATCATTTGTAACTAATTTTCAATATTCTCAATTATTATGGTCAACAATAATAAACTTTTTAATTTTTGGAGTTCCAGCAGATATAAGTAAAATAATAGGTCTTATAGGAATTATAATTTTTGGAGTTTTGTTTATTAGAGTTGAGGGTACAAAGAAGGTAAAAAAAATTAACTAATTCTTATTTTTTTACCTGATTTAGAACTTTTGTTTATTGCGTCAAAAATTATTAAAGAATTTAAACCATCTTTACCAGTCACTTTTGGTTTTTCTTTTTTCATAACTACTTTTGAAAAGTGATCAATCTGATTAATTAGAGTTTTATTACTTTTTTGAACTTTAATTTTATTATTATAAATATTGTTCCACCAACTTCTTTCTTTTTTGTAGTACCATAACTTTAAATTCGGGAATTGAAGAGAACCTTTGGTTCCTCCAATAAAATAAGAAGATTGGTCAGTTATTGGATAGGCAGGATTTTCACCTGCTGTTAATTCATAGCTCCATGGTGAGACTATGGTATCAGATACGTTTAGAGTACATAAGGTTCCAGATTTAAAAAATAAATTTACTGAAGCAGTATCCTCAACCTTATGTTTTCTAATACTATTTGATTTAAATGCCTGAACATAATTAACAGGACCAAGTAAATAACAAATCATATCGATATCATGAACTAAGTTAATACCTAATGGACCGCCACCCTCGGTTACTCTCCATTTTTCATTAAAATATTTTTTATGTTTATATAGCCAACATAAAATATTTGCAGATACTATTTTTCCAAGTTTTTTATTTTCTATTATTTTTTTTACATTATTAACAATTGAATTATGTCGTCTGTGATATCCTATTAATAATGAGGTTCTATTTGACCTTGCACTACTAATGATTTTCTTTGCAGATTTAATATTATCTGAAATTGGTTTCTCTAATAAAACAGGTATTTTTGATTTTAAAAATTTTATTGTATCAGTTTCGTGCAAAATATTAGGAGTGGCAACTATCACAGCATCGGGTTTATTCTTTTCTAATAAAATTTTGATATCTTTATATAGTGGTACTTTAAATTTATTTGATAACTCTACCCCAGTTTTTTTTATTTCAACAATAGAATGTAAAGACGCAAATTTTGATTTTTGAATAGCTTTAATATGTTGTAGTCCCATTAAACCTATTCCAACAACTGATATTTGAATTTTTTTAGGCACTTATATAAATTTTAAGTGATACCAGCATCTATAATAAAGTTTTGTTTTGTACATCCTGACGATACATCAGAAGAAAGATGAACAACTAAACTTGCTACATCATCAGGCTTTAGTTGTCTCTTCAAACATTGTTTATCAAGAATAAATTTTTTATATTTTGGAGTTAACCAATGTTTTATTTGTCTTTCAGTTGCAATAGATCCTGGTGTAACTGAGTTACACCGAATATTATATTTACCAAACTCTCTAGCAAAAGATCTAGTCAATCCAATAACAGCTGACTTTGCTGTCTCGTAAGCAACTTTATCACCTTCACCTAACATCCATGAAACTGAACTTAGATTCACGATGGCGCCACCCTTATTTTTAATCATTCCTTTTAAAACTGCTTTAATTGTAAAGAAAAAATGCTTTAAATTCACATCCATTCTATTATTCCAATATTTTTCATCTACTTGATCTGTTGAGTGTCGATCATCATTAGCTGCATTATTGATTAAAATATCGATAGGTCCTTTTGTTTTAATTATTTTTTGAATGATGGTTTGTAATTTTTTGATTTTAATAAGATTACATTCAATAAAATGAGGTGTTTTAAGACCCTTTTTTTTAAGATTTTTAATTAATTTATTTGATTCTTTTTTATTTATATCAACGAAATATACATCGCATTCCTGTTCACAAAAATGTTCAACAATTGAAGCACCTATTCCTGAACCACCACCTGTGATAAAAACGTTTTTGTTTTTTAAATCAAAATACTTAACTTTCATTTATATTCTCTCTTCTGTTTTAGCATCAAATAAGGAAATTTGCGTTAAATCAAAAAATAAATTTGTATTTTTTGAGAGTTCTATTTTTATTGTTGAGGGAAATTTAGCTAATACTTCTTGATTTTCATAATCAAATGTCATTATCTGCTCATGACCTATATACTCACTTAAATCAGCTTTTAAAGAGATCTCAAAATCACTGTCATTAGATTTTTTAAAGAATATATGTTCTGGTCTAATTCCAAAAAAAACTTCTTTATTATTTAAATTAGATTTTTCATTGAAGTTATATCCATTTATTGGAATTTCGACATTAGATCCATTGGCAATAAATGAAATTTTGTTAGAACTTTCTTTAAGATTACCTTTAATCAAATTCATTGAAGGAGATCCAATAAAATCTGCAACAAAGGTGTTACTAGGTTTATTGTAAATATTTTCTGGAGTATCATTTTGTTGGATTACTCCGTGATTCATGATTGCAATATTTGTACCTAAACTCATTGCTTCTGTTTGATCGTGCGTCACATAAACTACTGTTGTTTTAAGTTGTTGATGAAGTTTTTTTATTTCTCGTCTCATCTCAACTCTTAATTTTGCATCTAAATTAGACAAAGGTTCATCAAATAAAAATATTCTTGGTTCTCTCACAAGCGCTCTACCGATTGCAACTCGTTGTCTTTGCCCGCCTGATAACTGTGAAGGTTTTCTCTCTAATAATGCGTCTACTTGTAAAAATTTTGATACTTTTTCTAGCTGCTCTTCTATTTTTTCTTTTGAAACTTTTGCTTGTTTAAGACCAAAAATCATGTTCTCACGTACGTTCATTGATGGGTACAAAGCATACGATTGAAATACCATTGCAATATTTCGGTCTTTTGGTTCTACTTTACTTACGTTGTAATCATCAATGTGAACATTACCTTCATTTATAGTTTCTAAGCCTGCAATAATATTTAGCAAAGTTGATTTACCACAGCCTGAAGGGCCTAAAAGAACTAAGAAATTCCCTTCATCTATTTCTAGATTAATTTTTCTTAAAACTTCAGTAGATCCAAAGTTTTTTGATAATTCCTCAATTCTTAATGTTTTCATTATTATCCTTTTACTGCTCCTGAAGTTAATCCTCTAATAAAATATTTACCAGCTAAAACATAAACAATAAGTGTTGGAATACCCGCAATTATAGCTGATGCCATATCTACGTTATATTCTTTAACACTTGTACTTGATAAAACCATGTTATTTAAAGCAACTTGAATTGGTGCTGCTTTTCCAAATGAAAAAGTTGATCCAAACAAAAAGTCATTCCAGATTTGTGTAAATTGCCAAATAACAGTTACAACAATAATGGGTGCTGAAATTGGAAGTAAAATTTTAAAAAATATTTTAAAGAAACCTGCTCCATCAATTCGTGCAGCTTTTACTAATTCTGTAGGAACAGAAATATAGTAATTTCTAAAAAACAAAGTTGTAAATGGAATTCCATAAACTGTGTGGACTAATACTAGTCCTATTATAGAATTTGATATTCCTAAAACTCCAAGAGTTCTTGCCATTGGTAACAGAATTGCCTGAAATGGAATAAAACATCCAAATAGTAAAAAAAGAAAAACCCATTGATCTCCTTTAAATCTCCATTTTGTTAAAACATATCCAGTCATAGCTCCTATAAATGTAGAAAAAAATACAGCTGGAACAACCATCTTGAATGAATTCCAAAAATATGGTCTTAAAAAGGTATCTCCCGCTCCATATCCTCTACCTCCCCATGCAACTGCCCAGGACTCAAAATTTAATCCACTTGGCCATGTTAAAAGTGTTCCTTGACGTATTTCCTCCATAGTTTTTAATGAAGTTACTACCATTACGTATAGAGGAAAAATAAAATACAATGCAAAAAGTATTAAAGCAAAATACAAAAACCATCTCAAAAACATATTTGTATATTTAGACTTCATTTCAAGTTGTTTGTATGAAGTCTGTAACTTATCTTGCATTTTCTCTCCTTAGCTCAGAATATAAATACGGGATAATTACTGCCGCTACAGCCATAAACATCATGATTGCACTTGCGGCTGACAAACCAACTTGACTTTTATGGAATGCAGTTTGGGTCATATATAAGGCAGGCATAGTTGTGGATATACCAGGTCCACCCTGGGTTAGCGCAACTATAAGATCATAACTTTTTATAGAAATGTGAACTAAAATCACAAAACTTGTAAAAAAGACTGGCCTCATCATAGGAAGTAAAATTTTCCAATAAACTGTAAATAAATTTGCACCATCTATTTTAGCTGCTTTCACAATTTCATCTTCAACTGATCTCAATCCAGCTAGAAATAATGCCATTACGAATCCAGCAGATTGCCAAACACCTGCGATCACAATAGTGTAGATTGCCATTTCTCTGTTTACTAACCAATCAAATGTGAAGTTTTCAAAACCCCAATCGATAAACATTTTTTGGATACCGAGTGTTGGATTTAAAATCCATTTCCAAGCTGTTCCAGTAACTATGAAAGATAAAGCCATTGGATACAGGTAAATAGTTCTTAAGACACCTTCAGCTCTAATTTTTTGATCTAAAAATATTGCAAGAATAATTCCAATCACAACACAAAAAATTAAGAACAACGCTGTGAAAATAAGTAAGTTATCTACTGCAATAAGCCATTTTCTAGAACCCCAAAGTTTAACATATTGTCCTACTCCCCAAAGCTCGTATTTGGGTAAAATTTTAGAATTTGTAAAAGATATATATAAAGTCCAAAGTACAAAACCATAGACAAACCAACCAATTAATCCAACAGCTGGCGCCATTACGATTTTAGGTAGGTTTTTTTCTAACCACTTGAGCATTATAAATATATTCTAATTTTGATTAAAAAAAAAGGCCACCTAAATTTTAGGTGGCCTTAATTTTTATATTTTTACATATTGTCTAAAACTGAATCAGCTAAAGCATTTGCTGCATCAACAGAAGACATGTCAGAATTAAAGTGTTCTGTGATCACGTCTTGTAAAGCAGCTTTCATAGTATTGCCTTGGGCCATTCCGTGAGCAAAACTTGGCACTAATCCACCGCTTGCTCCTGCAGTTTTGATGTCAGAATTTGATGTTTTTGCACATTTATCAAATTCATCCATTGGTACATCTAAACGTGCTGGAATTGATCCTTTGTATAGGTTAAAAACTTTTTGGAAATTCTTACCCATCATTAATTTAGCTAATAATTTTTGACCTTCTTGTTTGTCTGGGTCACTTGTTTTGTAGAATATAAAGCTATCTACGTTATACAAGTATCCATTATTAGATGGAGTTGCAGCACAATAGTAATCTACTCCTGGTACTTTTCCAGCAGCAGTAAATTCACCTTTTGCCCAGTCACCCATAATTTGGAAACCAGCTTTTCCTTCAATAACCATTCCAGTTGCGACGTTCCAATCTCTTCCTGGGCTACCTTCATCTGTAAAACCTTGAAGTTTTCTCATTTGATCAAAAACTTTTACAGTTGTCTCACTTCTTAAACAAGTTTCTTTAAGATCTACATAACAGTTTTTATAATAGTTATTTCCACCAATACCCATAGCTACTGCTTCGAAGACTGTTGCGTCTTGCCAAGCTTGACCACCGTGAGCAAAAGGAATAATTCCTGCAGCTTGAAGTTTTTCTGCTGCTGCATTTAATTCATCCCAAGATGTTGGAACTGAAATTCCATTAGCATCGAATACTGCTTTGTTAGCCCACATCCAATCAATCCTATGAATGTTTACTGGAGCTGCACAATATGGACCACTATTATCTTGACATTTGTGAACTGCAGCAATCATTGGATCTAATAAACTGTCCCAACCTTCTGATTGAGCAATTGGATCAATATTATAAGGAGCAACAACACCCTCTTGATCATATTCTTGAATTGTTGGACCTTTAATTTGAGAAGCTGATGGAGGATCTCCCGCAACTATTCTTGCTTTTAATGCAACGTTGGCAGCGTCTCCACCACCACCAGTTACAGGCATATCTAACCATTCACCACCATTTGCAGCGAAATCGTCTTTTAATACTTTTAGTGCAGCTGCTTCACCACCTGATGTCCACCAGTGCAAAACCTCAATTTTTGGTCCAGCAAAAGAAGATGTGGAAGTGAATGCAAACGCAATTAAAGCAATTAACATTTTTTTCATATATTTCCCTCTTATTTATTAAATTAAGTTAACTTAAAAAAAACAATTATAGATTGATTTATTCAAAGACTACAAGAAAAAAAAACACAACTATTAATTGATTTGTAATATTAATAGATTGATTTTCTCCCTAATCTTGCTGCACCTCTTACACCGCTGGCATCTCCATATTTAGGTTTTAGAAACACACCTTCATATTCTCTTCCGGTTACAAATTTTCTTACTATAGTTTCAATTTCACTTAAAAAATCAATTTCATTTGAAACACCTCCTCCAAATACAAAACAATCAGGATCGAGAATATTTATTATATTTGCCAATGACATGGCTAAATTTAATTTAAAGTTGTCAATTAAATCTTCAGCATCTAAATCATGCTTTCTATATAATTCAAAAATTTGATTTGTCGTTAAATTCTTTTTAAACTTTTTATTAAATTTTTTTGCTAAACTTAAACCTGACATAAAACTTTCAATCTCACCTTCTCTTAAATTGGTAGATTCAAATTTTTCTTTTTTTGCGATTAAATGAGTAATTTGATTATGCCCCCACTCTCCCGCTACTCCATTAGGTCCACTCACAATTTTTTTATCTATTACCAAACCTCCTCCAACACCAGAACCAACTATAATTCCATAAACAATTTTATAGTGTTTTCCTGAGCCATCTAAAGCCTCTGATAAAGCAAAGCAATTGGCATCATTTTCACAAAATACTTCTTTACCCAATTCTTTCCTTAAATCATTTTGAAATGGTTTTTTTTCTAACCAATAACAATTTGGCGCATTCTTAACTAATCCAGTTTGAGGAGAATGTACGCCAGGATGACAAACACCTATTGGCAACTCTTTATTAAATTTTTTCTCTAACTTCTTATCAATTTCTTTAATGGTTTTTACAATTTGAAAATAGTCTTTTGGGCAATCTGTTCTTTCACGATTACTTTCATTGCCTTTCTCGTCAAGAACTACACTTTCAATTTTGGTAGCTCCAACATCAATACCTATCTGCATAAACTAATAAGTTGCTCTTCCACCACTCAAATCAAAAACAGCAGCTGTAGAAAAAGAATTTTCTTCACTGGATAACCATGTTACAAGAGATGCTAATTCATCTACTTTGGCAAATTTATTTCTTGGGATTTTAGATAACATATAATTAATATGTTCCTCAGTCATTTGATCAAAAATTCTAGTTTTTGCAGCAGCTGGGGTTACGCAATTAACAGCTATATTTTTTAATGCTAATTCTTTTCCAAGTGATTTGGTTAAACCTATAACTCCAGCTTTAGATGTACTATATGCACTGGCATTAGGATTGCCCTCTTTCCCAGCTATAGAGGCAATATTTACAATTCTTCCATAATTATTTTTAAGCATGTAAGGCGTTACGGCTTTACAACAATAAAATACTGCATTTAGATTTAGGTCTATAACTTTTTTCCACTCATCAAGTGGATAATCAACTACTGTAGTATTTTTTCCTGCAACACCTGCATTATTGATGAAAATATCAATTTTTTTGTGAGTTTTTTCAATTTCAGCTAAATTTTTTTCTATATTCTCATAATTTCCAACATCAACAATTTGGTATGAAACCTTATCTGAATTAATTTTTTTTGTTGCAGTTTTGATTGCTTCCTCGTCTATATCCCAAATTATAACGCTTGCTCCAGAAGCAATAAATCTCTCCGTAATAGCTAGTCCAAAACCTTGGGCGCCTCCTGTCACTATTGCAACTCTATCTTTTAAATCAAAATTAATCATATTATTTTTTTTGTTTTTTTGATCTTAATAAAGGAAAAGCTAACGCAATTAAAGATAAAATAAAAAAGGTTAAAGCTATTGGTCTTGTTAAAAACATCAACCAATTTCCATCAAAAATAACTAAAGATTGTCTTAATGTTCCCTCTACCAATTCTCCTAAAATTAATCCTATAATTACAGGAACAACAGAAAATCCAAATCTTCTCATAAAAAATCCTAATACTCCAAAAAATAACATAATCCAAACATCAATAATTGATTGGCTAAGTGAATACGTTCCACAAACAGATACTGCAAATATCATTGGCCACAAAATTTTGTTAGGAACTAATGTTATTCTCGCAAATATTTTTGCTCCAAAAAATCCAAAGATAAAAAATAAAACATTTGCAATTAACATGGCCCCAAATATTCCATATAAGAAATCGGGCTGTTCTCTGAATAAATCTGGACCTGGTCTAACACCATGAATAATTAAACCTGTTAGTATTACAGCTGTCGTGGCACTTCCTGGAATTCCTAGTGCTAATGTAGGTACCATTGCTCCACCAGTTGCAGCATTATTTGCAGCTTCTGCACCAGCAATACCTTCAATTGATCCTTTGCCAAATTCTTCAGGATTTTTAGAAAATCTTTTGGCCTCTGAATAACCAATTAACGATGCTACAGTTCCACCTTCAGCTGGCAAAACTCCAATGAATGAACCTATTCCACTTGATCTAAGAATTGTTTTCCATGTTTTTTTATAATCATCTTTGGTTGGAAGTTTTACTGCCTTTAAAGCTACTCTCTTAAATACTTGATCAAGAAGCGTTGATTGAGTTAACATTTCGCTAATTGCAAATAAACCAACAACTACTGGAATAAAACCAATACCAACTGAGAGTTCGTTAATTCCGTAAGTAAACCTATCTATTGATGTCATAAAATCTTTACCAATAGTTGAAATTAAAATTCCAAATGCCCCAGCAATTAAGTTTTTAATAGGACTACCTTCTCCTATAGAAGAAAGCATAGTTAAACCAAAAATTGCTAATGCAAAATATTCGGGTTGTCCAAATTCATAAGCGAGTTTCGCTAAAAGTGGTGCAAAAAATACTAAAATTATAACACTAAAAATTCCTCCAACAGTGCTTGATACAGTTGCCATTCCCAAAGCTCTACCCGCTTCGCCTTTTTGGGCTAGAGGATATCCATCTAAACATGTGGCTGCAGCTGCTGGAGTTCCTGGAGTATTAATTAATACTGCAGTAATTGCTCCTCCATAAGTTCCTGCACAATAAATAGAAGTTAACAATACTATTGCAGATAAAGGATCTAGCGTCATTGTAAATGGTAAAATTAATGCTCCACCAGTTGTTGGCCCCAAACCTGGAAGAACTCCTAGAATTAATCCAAACAAAGTTCCAAAAAGTAAAACTATCAATAGTTTTGAACTAAATAAAGGGGTCAGCATTAATAAAAGATTATCCATTTTAATAATAATAAAGATTAGTAATTATTCCTGGAGGAAATCTTAAGCCTAAGATTGTTTCAAAAAAAATAAAAACCAAAATAGGAAAAATAATACTTACTAATAATAAATAAAATATTCTTCTTTCACCCCAATTATAGGAAACAAAAATTGATAATACTGATATTGCTAAAAAGAAGTCTAAAGTTTTTGAAATAATAACAAATATTAAAAAACTAAGTAAAGTTAAAAAAAATGTTTTAGGTAATTTCTTTCCTATTTTCCATGGACTCTTTATTGATAGATAATAAATAATTAAAGTTAGGCTTATTATTAATATTAATAAAGCTTTAGGAAAAGTTGCAGGTTGTATACCTCTGTTTAGAATTGGAGGAACAATATCAAACGAAAAAGTACTTATTAGTAAAATTATTGAGATAAAAACAATAATAAATGAAACTATAAACTCATCTTTAAAAAAAAAGGGCAAACTTTTGTTTGCCCTTTTTTTATTTCGTACATTATTCATAAAAAATGTACTTTCTTATGACTAATTAATGTAACCCAAAGCTTTAAGTTGCGCTGTCATCTCTGTAAGCATTTCTTCCATTTGCTTACCCCATTCATCAGCACCAACTACACTTGTCTCATCAAGACCAATTTCTGTTAAGAAATTTTTGTAGTAGTTATGGCTCATAGCTTTCATCATTCCAGCTTCTAATTCTTTAACTCTTTCAGCTGGTGCTCCTTTTTTAGTTACAAAACCTCTAACAGTAGATAAAGAAACAGGTATTCCTAATTCTTTAGCTGTTGGAGAATCCCCAATTTTAGCCATTCTATTATTTGCTAAGACAACAGACACACAAAGTGTTCCGTCATTTATTTCTGTTAATGCTTCCCCTAAGTTTAAAACACCTACATCAATATCGCCTTTGATTAAGTTAGTTTTAATTGGAGCTACACCCTTATAAGCAACAATAGTTGGATCTTTTAATCCACCTTTTTTTGTAAATGCAATAGCACTCACATCATCAATTCCACCTACATGTGTTGTTCCGTATTTAAGTGATTTTGATTTTTGAGTACTAATAAATTTTTTAGCATCTTTAATGTCTGCCTTACAATTTACAACAAACAATTGAGGATCATCAGTTCCTCTTGCTAGTGGTTGCATATCACTTATTTTAACTTTAGTTTTACCTAACGCCATTGAAACAGCATGACCTGTAGTCCAAGTTAAAGTATGTTGTCCGTCAGCGGGTAAACTCATCATGTAATCCATTGATACTGCTCCACCACCACCTTTTTTGTTAACCAATTGCATATCTTGTTTAAGAACTCTACGTGCTCTTAGAAGCATCATTCTAGTAGTTACGTCTGTACCACCACCAAAACCAGCATGAGTAATAGCTTGAATTGGGTGACCATCTGCTTTTGCAGAAGTAATCATAAGTGGAAGTGCAACAACGAAAAATTCTGTTACTAGAAATGCAGCTGCTAAGAAAAGTTTAAAACTTTTTTTCATAATTTCCCTCTTTTTAGTTAATTTATATTTAAATATATAAACATAATCTGATACATAGCGTAAAGTAAAAAATGGCTCAAAATAAAATTAACATAGCAGTTCTTTTAGGTGATCCTTCTGGTATAGGGCCCGAATTGGTCTCAAAACTATTGTCAGAGGAAATCACTGACAAAGCTAATGTAATTATCATAGGTGAAAAAAATATTTTAGAAAGCGGAAATAAAATTTCAGGCAAATCACATAATTTAAATTATGTAGATGATTTCAATAATATTGATTTTGCAAAAGGTAGTAAATTTTTTCTAGATATATCTAAAGGTAAAAATCATAACTATAAATTGTCTGAGTGTTCTAAAGAGGCAGGAGAAAGCGTTTTAGCTTCGTTAAATTTAGCGTTAGATCTTGCTAAAGAAAATAAAATTCATGCAATAAACTTTGGACCATTTAACAAAACAAGCCTTAAACTTGGAGGAAATAAATATTCTGATGAATTACATTTAATGGCTGAAAAGTTAGAGGTTAAAAATTTTTTTTGCGAGTTTAATGTTATTGATAATTTTTGGACAGCAAGGGTATCATCGCATATTCCAATAAAAGAAGTTCCTGAACATGTAAAAAAGGACAAAATTATTAAGCCAATTAAACTTATAAATGAAGCTATGAAATTAAATGGTATTAAAAGTCCAAGAGTAGCAGTCCAAGCACTAAACCCTCACGCTGAATTTGGGACAGAGGAAAAAGATGAAATTATACCCGCAATAGAAGAGGCAAAAAAATTAGGTATTAATGCTGATGGACCTTTGCCATGTGACACTTCTTTTATCACTGCTTATAAAAATAGAAATCATGATTGTATTGTTGGTATGTATCATGATGCTTTACAATCAGGTTTAAAAGCATTTGGATTTGATCGAGGGGTAACTGTACAAGGAGGTTTGCCAGTCCCTATAACCACTCCTGCTCATGGAACTGCATTTGATATTGCTGGAAAAAATAAGGCAAATTTAGAACCTACTTTGAATTCATTCAAAATTGCATTAACAATGGCACAAAATAAAAACAATTAAATGTCTAAAATAAAAAGTATACGCACCAAAGTATATCAATGGAACGGTAAAACAGTTCCTCCACAAAATAATTTTTGCACAAATGCTTCAGACCTTTTGTTTGAAAAATCAGATGCAATGGGATCATTTAGATTTCATGAATGGTTAATATGTGAAATTGAAACTGATGATGGAATTATTGGAATTGGAAATGCAGCACTTGCACCTCAATTGGTAAAAAAAACAATCGATACTTATTTAACACCGTTAGTAGTAGGTGAAGATCCTTTTGATTATTCCTACATCTGGGAAAAAATGTACAGAAGAACACATGCATGGGGAAGAAGAGGATTGGGGATGGTAGCTATTTCTGCTATTGATATTGCGCTCTGGGACATAATGGGAAAAGTTACAAACAAACCTATTTTTAAACTATTAGGTGGGCGAACTAAAGAAAAGATACCTGTTTACGCATCTAAACTTTACAGCCAACCAATTAAGGATTTGCAAAAAGAAGCTGAAAGCTATGTTAAGCAAGGTTTTAAAATGTTTAAAATGAGATTTGGGTGGGGGCCAAAAGATGGACCTGAAGGTATGAAAAAAAATATTGAGCTAGCTGAAGCAGTTAGAGAAGTTATTGGATATGATACTGACTTAATGATGGAATGTTATATGGGCTGGAACCTGGATTATGCAAAGAGAATGATCCCTAAATTGGTAAAGTTTAATCCTAGATGGTTAGAAGAGCCAGTTATAGCTGACGATATTCATGGTTATGCTGAATTAAATAATATGAATGCAATTCCAATTTCTGGAGGAGAACATGAGTTCAACTTATTTGGATTTAAACAATTGTTAGACATTAAAGCAGTTAGTTATATTCAATATGATAATAACAGAGTTGGTGGATTTACAATTGCAAATAAAATAAATGCATTAGCAGAAGCGTATCAAGTGCCAGTTATTCCGCATGCTGGTCAAATGCATAATTATCATTTAACAATGTCTAATTTCAATTGTCCAATTTCAGAGTTTTTTCCAGTCCATGATGTAGAAATAGGCAATGAATTATTCTATTACATTTTTGAAGGTGATCCTGCTCCTAAAAATGGATATATAGATTTAGATGATAATAAACCTGGTCTTGGTTTAACAATTACTGATAAATATAAATCTGATTTTAAAATTATAGAATAACTAATAGTCTTCTACTTCTTTAAGTTTAGGCATTGCATTGGCTGCCCCAACCCTAGTGGTTGAAATACCCGCAACCTTATTTGCAAATTCTAAAGCATCTTTATCTTTATGATTTTTAGACAATGCATATGCAAAAGCTCCATTAAATGCATCCCCTGCTCCTGTTGTGTCAATAACTTTATCTTTCAAATTAAAGGCATCTAGAAAATAACTTTCAGATGAGCTTGCAAAATAAACTCCTTTTGAGCCTAGAGTTATAATAATATTTTTAACTCCTTTATTTAGAAAATTTTTTGCAGCTTCTTCAATTTCTGTTTTGCTTTCAACATTTTTTTTTAGATAAAAACTTGCTTCTGTTTCATTAGGTGTAAAATAATCCATATATTTAAAATCACTCTCATTGATATTTGATGCAGGTGCTGGATTAAAAATAGTTATTGAACCTGTTTCTTTAGCTTTTTGAAGTGCATAACTAGTTACTTCATAAGGTGTCTCTAACTGAGTTAAGAAAATTTCTGAATTTTCAATAAAACTTATATTTTTATCAATATCTTTGTTAGTTAAAGAACCAGCTGCACCTGGTACAATGTTTATAGCGTTGTCTCCAGTTTTTTCGTTTATCATTATACCTGCTACACCTGTTAACTGATTTTCATCTTGAATTATTGAGTCTGTATTTATACCTACTTCCTTGTAGAGGTTTAGGGCCATATTTGCATTTTGGTCGTTCCCGATCTTTGTTATAAAATTTACCTTACCTCCAAGTCTAGCTGCAGTTATTGCTTGGTTTGATCCTTTCCCACCTGGACCAACAATATGTTTACTACCTAAAATAGTTTGCCCTTTTTCAGGAATTGCATCAGCGACAAAACAAAGGTCAGCTACAAAAACACCAAAAACACAAATGGATTTCATTTTTTAGGTCCAGACTTTTCCATCTGGTAAAATAACACCCTTAGTAATTACAAAACATCCAAATGGCCTAGCATCTGTAGTAGTTACTATGCAATAAGCTTTCTTTGCTTCCTCATAAAAATCTTGTCTTGAAATTGATCCAACTTTCCAATGTTCTCCTGAGACTAATTTTACTGCTTCAATAAATTCTTTATGTGTCTCAGTTAATTCGTCTGGTTTGTTATCGACCTCCATTCTAAGAGCTGGAGATTCACCTTGAGACACAACAAAACTATCTAATGGAAATACAGATAATATGGCAGTCGCAGCATCTTTAATATTTACTCCATCTAATCGAATTACTTTATTATTTGTAGAGTTTGATGGAAAATTTGCATCTGCTAAAATTAATTTTTCTCCATGACCCATTGATCGCAGGTGAAAGAGTAATTCAGGGCTTAATACGGGATTAATATTAATTAACATTTAGAGATTATAATACATAAAAAAAAAGGGTGGAATAAAATTCCACCCTTTAAATTGTTCTTTAAAACTAAAGATTATTTAAAATCGTTAGCGTTTGCAGTAGTTACTAATTGTGTTCCAGTGTCGATGTTTATATCAATACTTCCACCGTTAGCTAGCTCAAGAGCGTACTTAACACCATAAGCACCCATGTTGTATGAGAACTGAGCAATCGTTGCAGTCATTTCACCTTTCAAAATACTCGTAGCTGCATCAGGAGTTGCATCAAAACCAACAACAATTACATCATTCATGTCAGCATCTTTTAAAGCTTGCATAGCACCTAATCCCATATTGTCATTAGAAGCAAATATTGCTTTGATATTTGGATTTTTTAGTATGATTGACTCTGTTACAGATCTTCCTTTTGCTGTATCCCACTCTGCAGTTTGTGTAGCAACAAGATTTAAACCACAATTTTTAAATCCTTTAATTGCACCATCTCTTCTTAACAGTGCAGTTGATTGAGATTCAATTCCTGTAAGAATTGCAACATCTGAACCTTTTGGAGTTTTATCACATATAAATTTAGCAGCTAATTCTGCACCATTCATATTATTTGTTCCAATAAAAGTTACGCCTTCGTTAATTCCTTTAGTGTCAACAAACACAACTGGAACTCCGCTTTTAATCGCATCATCTACGATTGGAGCAAAAGCATTTGGATCTCCTGGAGCAAGTGCTAAAGCATCAACACCTTTTGCAAGTTGGTCTTCTACTTGGTTAATTTGTGCCTGAACATCACCTTCTTGTGGAGGTGCAATTAAAATTAATTTAACACCTAGTTTTTTTGCCTCTTCTTCAGCACCTTTAGTTACAGAAGCCCAAAATGGGTTTCCTGAACCAGGACCTTTGATGCTAAATAGGATTTTTTTACCATGACCATCAGCAAAAGATACTGACGCCATAGTTGTTAATAAAAAAATTGTTGAAAAAAATACAACAACTTTTCTCATTAGTTCTCTCATAAATTTCCCCTTTAATAATTATTAAAGATTAATTTAATTAAATTTTTAATAAAAATTCAACTGTTTATAAAAGACACTATTTTTTAGCTCAACTAATACGTGTATTATTTTCTTGTTCCAAGATCTCTTCTTAGCACGTCGATATATACAGCTAATACTATTATAGAACCAATTAAGACTTGTTGCCAAAACGAGCTCACATCCATAAGGTTTAGGCCATTTCTTAAAATACCCATAATCATTACGCCAGCAAACACTCCAAGCACTGTACCCCTTCCACCAAAAAAACTTGCTCCACCAATTATGCAGGCTGCAATAGCATCTAATTCTGATTGTAATCCAGCATTCGGATAACCAGAGTCTGTTCTTCCTGCTAAAATTAATGCTCCAATACCTGATAAAAATCCGCATAAAGAGTAAACAATTACTAATATTTTATTTACATTTACGCCCGATGCCCTCGCTGCACTCGGGTTACCTCCAATAGCATAAATCCATTTACCAGTTCTAGTATGATTCATGAAAACCCAGAAAATTATGTATACAATTGCAATAAGAACTAAACTCACTGGAAGGTACTGAGATTTTTCGAGACCTAACCAAGTTAAATCTATCCGTCCATGTCCAAGGTATCTTACTTCATCGGTAAAGCCACTTATTGGTGTTCCACCTGAAATTAAATTTCCAGTACCTCTAAATATATATAATGTACCTAGTGTCATTATGAAAGGATGAGGCATCCGCAAAATAGTAATTCCAAGACCATTTATTAGTCCACATATTAATCCTGCTATAAGTGGTGTCATAGCAACAACAAACCATGGGGCTCCTGCTTTTGCTACAATTGCCAATATCATCAATGACAACATCATTATAGAACCAACTGAAAGGTCAATACCTGCGGTTACAATCACCATGAAAACACCTAAGGCGAGCATAGATTGCCAAGATATTTGTTTAAATACGTTGGTTACATTTCTCCACGACAAAAAAACATCTGGTTGCAAGAAATGCATTACCACTATCATTATAAGTAATAATAATAAAATTCCATATCTATCAAAGTATGGAATTAATTTTAAATATAGTGAATCTTTTTCTTGATCTTTATTATCCATAATTATTTTTTTCCCATGATCCAACCAATTACTTCGTCTCTAGAAGTTTTTGATAATTCTGACTCAGCAAAATTAGTTCCTTGAAATAAAGCCATCACACGATCACATACAGCAAATATATCATCCATTCTGTGGCTTATTACAATTACACCTACTCCAGTTTTTTTTAAGCTATTAATTAAATCTAAAACTTTTCCAACTTCCTTAATGGCAAGAGCAGCTGTGGGTTCATCCATAATAACTACCTTTGCATTGAACGCAGTAGATCTTGCTATGGCTACCGCTTGTCTTTGACCCCCTGATAGTTCCTCGACTTTTTGATCTGCACTTTTTACATTAATTTTTAACTTACCTAAATGAGCATCAGTGAGTTCTTTAATTTTCTTAAAATCTAGCAGCTTGATAAAACCAAGATTTTTAGTAGGCTCACGTCCCAAAAAAATATTTTCACCAATAGGAAGATTTCCCGCTAAAGCCAAATCCTGGTAAACCATTTCTAAACCCAACTCCTGAGAGTCTTTTGGGCTTTCTAATATCTCTTTTTTACCATCAAAATATAGTGAGCCAGAACTTGGTTTATAAAGTCCAGATAAAACCTTCATTAATGTCGTTTTTCCAGCCCCATTATCACCCACAACACCGAGGCACTCTCCTGCATGTATCTTTAAATTTACATTCTCAAGAGCCGTTATGGTTCCAAAGTACTTTGTTACACTTTTTGCTTCGAGAAGTAGTTGGTTAATTGATGACATAAATCATGAAAATATAAAAAAATCAGTTAATTGCAACAGGTTTTGAGGCTAAAAGATTTACTGTTTTGCTTCGAGCTCTTTTACAGAATTTTGGAGCCTTTTTTTTTAAAATTAAGCTCATATCTTTTAGAACAATTTCACCCATTTCAAAAAAAGCCTGTTCTAAAGCTCCCGCCCTATGAGCTGAAAACAATACATTTTTCAGTTTTCTAATTGGATCATTTTTTTTAACCGGCTCTTCAGGAAATACATCCGTTGCTACAAAGATATCTCCTTTTTTAATTCTTTTTTTAAGATCCCCAAAATTAACAATTGCTGCTCTACTCATTAAAACAAAAACTGATTTCGACCTCATTCTATTTAATAATTTTTTGTCTATTAAATTTTTATTTTTAGTTGTGATTGTTGCTAGTACATAAATAATCTCACAATCGCTAAACATTTTACTTAGATTAACTGATTTAAAACCAGCTTTTTTAATAATTTTGTTAGGTACCCAGGGATCGTATACATTTATATTTTTTGTAAAGGGTAGTAAAAGAGGATAAAGCGCCTTTGCTAAATCTCCAAACCCCAATAATCCAATTTTTTTATTTGTTAAAAGAGAAGCACTTAAATTACTTTCTAAACCATATTTTTCTTTTCCTCTTACAAAATCGAAATGAGCATTATGGATGTTTCTTAATATGGATAAAGTCATACCTAAAGCTATTTCAGCAACTGGCTTTGAAAATACGGGTGATGTAGCTATGACATCAATTTTTTTTTTAAAACAATATTCATAGTCAATATTATCCATAAAATTACTTTCAACATTTATAATACATTTCAATTGTGTGGCTTTTGATAAAAGATTTTTGTCAAGATCTGGTTGGCCCATTATAAAAGTGGCTTTATGAATATTTTTTTCATAAAAATCCTTTTTATTAAACTTGGGAGCTGTTATTAACTTATATTTTGATTTTAATTCCTTAAGTTTTTTTTTTGAAAAAATTAAATCTAATGTTCTTGGAAATGGATCTGAAATTACGATATGTTTTTTCATTTTATATTTATTTTAGTAATTTCTTAATATCTAATTTTGAAAACTTTTTTGGTTTTGCGCAAAAGGTATTAATGTATTGAATTTTGCCAGACCTGGCCGCTTTCATAATAGAAGTTATAATGTCTAATACATGAAGAGAAATTTCACCACTACACAAATGTTTTCTTTTATTTTCAATCGAATATGCCATCTCTGACAACCCCACGCCTCGATAGTTTGCATTAGTTGGTGTTTCATTAGCTCTTGAACTTTGTGTTCTTATATTAATCCTCCCTAATGGCATTTTTGAGGTCTTAAACTCTTTCCAGTTATCGCCTAATTTATTGCAAGTTAATACTGATCCACCGAACATATTTGGATCTGGAACTATCATTGACCCTTTTTCTCCATATAATTCAATATGATTTCTTTGATGAGCTATAACATCAAATGATAATGTTAATCTTATAACGGAGTTATTTTTAAAAGTAATTGTAGATAAATAAGTAGTTGGACATTCTACCTTAAATTTCTTGCCTTTTTTTGGTCCTATCCCAATAGTTCTATATTTTTGGCCTTGAATGATGGTGCCTGTAACTTTTTTTGCTGGTCCTAAAAGATTTACTAAAGCAGTAATATAATATGGTCCCATATCGATAACAGGACCTCCCTCTTTTTTTGTAAACCAGGGTTCAGGATTAGGATGGTAGGATTGAATACCAGGAAATGCAAAAACTGCATTTCCTAATTTTACATTTCCTATAATATTTTTTTCAACTAATTCTTTAGATTTTTGAATTCCACCTCCTAAAAAAGTATCAGGAGCGTTTCCTAAATATAATTTTTTCTTTTTTGAAATTTTTAATAATTTTTTTCCATCATTTAAATTTATTGCTAATGGTTTTTCTGAATAAATATGTTTTCCATTTATTAAAGCTTTTTTAGATATTTGATAATGTGCTTTTGGAATTGTAAGGTTTAAAATAATTTCTATTTCATTATCTTTAAGAAGCTCATTAACAGTTACAGATTTTATTCCAAAATTTAAAGCACAACGCTTAGAAGCTTTCTCATTAATATCAGCACATTTAATAATTTTTATATTATTAAAATATTTTTCAGCTCTAAAATATGTTTCAGCAATATGTCCACAACCTATTAATCCAATTTTAAAAACTTTATTCATATAAAGTTTTTAAACACCTTGTCTCTGTTTTGATTTTCCTTCTTTGTGGAGTTTTAATGCTTCTTCATTTTCTTTTGATGTTGGTATTTCAAGCGTAGGGCTTTCCCAATAAGCAGATCCTTCAAGCCATTCGTAACTATGTGTTTTAATTGATATAACATAAGTTACATCTGATTGTTTAGCTCTTTTAAATGCTTCTTCTAATTCTGAAATACTAGAAACATGTTCTGATTTTGCACCCATGCTTGCTGCATGTTGAGCGAAATTTACTTCTTTGGAGTTTTGAATATTTGAGGAATTAAACAAACAATTAAATTCTTTTCCACCCTTAAACAATTGAAGTCTATTTATAACAGCATGACCTCCATTATCACATACAATGATTATTAATTTATTATTAGTAATTACTGAAGAATATATATCTGAATTGTTAAGTAGGTATGATCCATCACCAACAAAAGCAATTACGTCTTTATCAGGATTGGCCATTTTTATACCAAGAGCACCAGAAATTTCATAACTCATGCAACTAAATCCCCACTCCGTTTCATGAGTATTTAACTCTTTTGGACGCCAAACTTGAACAACTTCTCCAACCAAACCTCCAGCTGCTGTAACAGCTATATCAGTTGGATCTGAATTTCTATAAATTGCTCCAACAGCATGAGCATAACTTGGTAATTCTTGATTTGTTGGACCGCTCTCTTTATCCACGTATTCATTCCAAGATTTTAACTCGACTTGTGATTTTTTATGCCAGCTATCAGATGATTTCCAATCCCCAATAGCTTTAGATAATTCTGTTAAGGTAACTTTTGCGTCACCTATAACTGCTTCTGCTAAATGTTTGTTGGCATCATGTCTTGCTATATTAATTGAAACTAATTTAAATTCAGGATTTTCAAAATTAGCCCACGAGCCGGTTGTAAAATCTGCAAGCTTAGTTCCTATGCAAATTGCTAAATCAGTTTCTTTTGCCAAGTTATTTGCTGCCTTGCCACCAAGGCCACCTATTGGTCCTACAAAATGAGAATGATCTTTTTTCATTGTTGAGTATCCCATAACTGTTTGGGTTACTGGTATATTATGTTTAATTGCAAAATTTCCTAACTCATCCATGGCATCAGAATAAAATACTCCACCTCCAGAAATTATAATAGGTTTTTTCGAATTTTTAATTTTTTCAACTGCTTGTTTAATTTGAAAATCATCAGGTCTAGGTCTTCTAATATTATGAATTCTTTCTTTAAAAAATTCCTCAGGATAATCAAAAGTTTCGCCTTGTACATCTTGGCACAAAGATAAACATGCGGGTCCACACTCTGCTGGATCTAACATAGTTTGAATTGCTTGAGGGAGTGACTGTAATATTTGCTCTGGTCTTGTAATTCTATCAAAATATTTTGTAACTGGTTTAAATGAGTCGTTAGCTGTCATTCCCGGATTTGAAAAGTGTTCAACCTGTTGCAAAACTGGATCTGGCATTCTATTTGCGTAAGTGTCACCAGGTAAAAATAAAATTGGCAATCTATTACTCATTGCTACAGCTGATGCTGTAACTAGGTTTGTAGATCCTGGTCCAACCGAACTTGTTGCAATAAAAATTTGCTTTCTTCTTTTAGCTCTTGCATAAGCAACACCTGTTAAAGCCATATTTTGTTCGTGATGACCCCTATATGTTGGAAGTTGATCTTTATTTTCCTCTAATGCTTGTCCTAGACAGGCGACATTTCCATGCCCAAATATACCGAATACACCAGGAAACAAAGGCTTAACTTGACCATCAATATAGACTTTCTGAGCGATTAAATGTTTTACCAATGCATGCGCGCAAGTAAGCTTTATTTTTCTCATTTTTCTAGTTATATTCTCCTCTAATATTCAACTAATAAACCACAAAATAAAAATTATGTATAGCAAATTTGGACAATTCATTGATGGCAAATGGCAAGCATCACAAAATAATGAAACTTATGATGTTTTAAATCCTGCAACTGAGGAAGTTTTAGGTAAGGCATCTAAAGCAGGTGAAGAAGATGTAAACAAAGCACTTAAGTCTGCAGAAAAAGGTCTTGAGGTTTGGAGAAATACTCCACCTTGGCAAAGATCAAAAATTATAAGAAAAATTGCCGACCTAATGAGAGAGAGAACTGATGTATTAGCTAAGTGGTTAACATTAGAAGTTGGAAAGCCACTATCAGAAGCAAAAGGAGAAGTTGGAGGAGCTGCAGATATTTTTGAATGGAACTCTGAAGAGACAAAAAGAATTTATGGTCAAATAGTTGAAAGTAGATTTGAACATACAAGAATGTATGTAAAATATGAGCCAGTTGGAGTAGTTGCTGGATTAATACCATGGAATTTTCCAATAGTTTTATCTTCAAGAAAAATTTCTACTGCTTTAGCTGCAGGATGTTCAGTAATTTGTAAGCCTGATGTAATTACTCCAGGTAGTGTAATGGAGCTTATGAATATTATAAATGATGCGGGTGTTCCTCCAGGAGTAGTAAATTTACTATCTGGTGACCCAGCTAAAATTTCATCTCAATTAATATCATCTGACATAGTAAAAAAAGTTTCTATAACTGGTTCAACAAGAGTTGGAAAACTAATTTTAAAACAAGCTGCTGAAAAAGTGCAAAGAGTTACAATGGAGTTAAGTGGTCATTCACCTTTTATTGTTTTTGATGATGTAGATATTAATAAGGTTACTGACATGGCAATCACTGCTAAATTTAGAAATAATGGTCAAGTTTGTATATCACCTGCGAGATTTTATATTCATGAAAGTAAAAAAGATGAATTTGCTAAAACATTAGTTGAAAAGGTTACTAAGCTTAAAGTTGGTAACGGTATGGATGAAGATACAATTCTGGGGCCTTTAACAACAGAAAAAAGATTAAATGAAATAGAGGCATTAGTAGAAAAAACTAAAAGTGAAGGAGCGACTGTTTTATGTGGTGGAAAAAGACCTGCTGGTTTTAATAAAGGGTATTTTTACGAACCAACTATTTTTGACAATGTTAAAGATAATTTTACAATTGCTAAAGAAGAGCCATTTGGACCTTTAGTTCCATTGCTTACTTTTAAAGACACAGATGAAGTTGTTAAGCGAGCTAATGATAATGACCTTGGTTTAGCAAGCTATATCTATACAAATTCCTTAGAAAAAGCGCACAAAGTCTCAGAAAAAATGGAAACTGGAACATGCGCAGTGAACCATCCAACAATTGCTTTTGCTGAAGTGCCTTTTGGAGGAATAAAACAAACAGGTTATGGAAGAGAAGGTGGTTCTATGGCCATCAAAGATTATTTGAACGTTAAGTATACTCACTTTGGTCTCAATTATTAATGAGAAAAAATAAAGTCAAACAAATGATGGCTGAAGGTAAGCCTATTGTAAATGGTTGGCTACAAATACCAAGCACTGTATCAGCTGAAGTTATGGCTCATCAAGGTTGGGATTCTCTAACTGTAGATATGCAGCATGGACTTGTTGATTACACAAACGCACTTCCAATGCTTCAAACTATTTCATCAACTGATGTAACTCCTCTTGCAAGAGTAAATTGGAATGAACCAGGCCAAATCATGAAAATTTTAGACGCTGGTTGTTATGGAATTATATGTCCTATGGTTAGCAATAAAGAAGAGGCAGAAAGATTTGTACAAGCATGCATGTATCCTCCAAGAGGATATAGAAGTTTTGGTCCTGTTAGAGGATTGATTTATGGCGGAGCTGATTATGCCGACCATGCAAATGATGAAATTTTAAAATTAGCTATGATTGAAACAAAAGAATCATTAGATAAATTAGATGAGATTATGTCTACAGATGGTGTAGATGGAATATATATTGGCCCAGCTGACTTAAGTTTAGCAATTGGAGAAAAGCCTGGATTTGATAGACCAGAAGATACAAAAGCTTATTCAGAAATATTAAGAATATTAGAACATGCCAAAAAAAATAATATTTTTGCAGGAATTCACAATGGAACACCAGAGTACGCACAAAAAATGATCGACAAAGGATTTAACTTTGTAACTATTGGTGCAGATCAAAGAGCAATGAGTGCTGGAGCTAAGGCAATTGTTGAAAAAATTAAAGGCTCAATAAGCAAAAAAGAGTCTGAAACTTACTAAATTAATTTTTCGCAGCTAATTCTTTATAAATATTATTTACTCTGTGAACTTCTTGTGCAGTATTAAAATATCCTTCGTATTCTATCTCGTCTGGTGTCACATCAAAATGATAATGTCCTGCATCATTTTTATGTTCGTATGAATGAAAATGTGTATGCTCTCCAGACTCTCTTAGATTTAATTCTCCACCCATTGGATCTCCTGTCCATAAAACGGTATAACATTGTAATTTTGGCCCTACTGGCTCATAAAATTGAAGAAAATCTTTTGTACATTTCATTAATTTTGGATCGTAGTATTCATGTTTTATATCCTTATAATCTGGTTGAACATGCGATCTTATTTTTCCATTTAAAACTCTAAATACACCAGCTAAAGCGATATGATCGTTGTTAAATATTTTTAAATTTTCTGAAAGTGCTGCTCTGATTGCTTGAGGCAATGAGCCTTGTTTTCCAATTCTTTTCTTTATCTTTAAATAAATAACTTTACCCTTAACACCATCTGAATAATAAACATTACCAAGTCCGCCATGTTTACTATCATTATAGTCCTCTACAATACATTTTTTATCTGTACCTACCCTTGCTATTAAAGATCTATACTCCTTTGTTGTTAAGTTTTCGTTTATAACCAATTCTCCGCAGTGCCCATCAAGACAAGACATTGCTCCAGATCCTGCGCCAAGTGCGTATGATTTCTCTGACCCAATCAATTTTGATATTTCTGCATAATCGAATTCAGCACCAATATATTTAGGATCGTGCATATATGGTTCTCCTCCAACATCAATTATTCTTTGGTTACCACTCATTCCTTCTGATGGACAATTCCAATCTCTTAAATTTGGACAATCAACTATCTTTGCTGTGACACTTTCAAAATTTTTTGACAATCCAACTTGCAAAGCATTTGTTATTTCTTCTAACTCGAATTTCTTAAAAATTCCTTTTTCTATTTTTAATTCCATATATAAATTAGTTACATAATATATTGCATAATTTTTTTACATAAATATATTTCGATTTTAAAAATGAATAATAAAGATCTAAAAGTTGCGGTTCTTGGTGCAGGGGCAATGGGTTGTCTATTCGGAGGCCTACTAGCAGAAAAGGGTCTAAATGTAACGCTCATTGACGTTTGGAAAGAGCATGTTGATGAAATAAATAAAAATGGTCTAAAAATGGATGGTCATGGTGGTGATAGATTTATAAAAGTACCAGCAACATCAGATCCCTCTACAATTGGAAAAGTTGATGCTGTGATAGTCATGTGTAAAGCAACGGCTCTAGAACCTGCTTTAAAAAGTATAAAAAACATTATTAACGATAAAACAGTTTTTATGTCTTTTCAAAATGGAATTGGACATGAAGCTATAATTAAAAGTATTGTTGGTGATGAAAAAGTAATTGGGGGAACAACAACTCAAGCATCAAATATCTTAGGCCCTGGTCATATTATGAATCATGCAGCTCTACCCTCTTGGATTGGAGAATATGATGGTGGGATTTCAGATAGAATAACCGAAATTGCAGACACATTTACTGCTCATAATTTAGAAATGATTGCAGCTGAGGATGTTAAAAAAAGAAAATGGATGAAACTTTTTGCTTTAACCGCAATAGGCCCACTTTCAGCTATTTTTGATCTACATCATACTGATCTTTACATAAATAATAATGCTAACGATGTTTCTAGAAGTTTAGGAAAAGAGATAATATTAGAAACAAGAGATGTTGCTTTAGCAGATGGTGTTAATGTTTCTGAGGATGAATGTTTATTTATGTTTAATAAAATTGTTGATTCAAAACAAACAAATAAGTCTTCAATGGCTTTTGATGTACTTTATAAAAGAAAAACTGAAATTGATTTCATTAGTGGCGCCGTATCTAAAATAGGAAAAAAACATGGAATAGCCACACCATTAAATGACCTTATGTACAAAATGATTAAAGTAAAAGAGGGCATGTACAGCTAAATGCTGAAAATTAGTAAACTAAAGAAAATTGAATCAAACTTCCCAGTCATTGTTGGAGAACAAATAATCAGTAAAAAAGCCTGCAATTATTTAATTAAAGAAATAAGTAATTCAAAAAGTTTTGACGATATGATTATGGGTGGCAGAAATAGGATTAACAAAGGATCAAAAAATTTCAACAAATATATCTCAAGTTCTAAAATCTCAAAAAAACTTTTTGCTACTTTCAATACACAAACATTTTATAATAAAATTGATAAGAAATTTAAAACAGAGTTTAAGGCAAATACATGGGAAAGTTTATTTAAACCAAAAAAATTTAATAAAAAAAAATATACAGTAAAAAAAAAAGTAAATTCCAAAGAGCTAAAAAAACTACTAGGTAAAAATTATAAAAATCCAAATTTAAATTTAGACATTGATTTCTCAATATCTAAAGGAGGATATAGATTGAGACCGCATAGAGATGATGTGAATAGGCTATATAATTTTTTGATCTATTTAACTGATATACCAAAAAAAAATGGAGGATCTCTTACATTATACAAGAAAAAAGCAAACAAAAACCTTAGAAAAAGCTTTAGAAGATTTCCTAAGATTAATGAACTTGATAAATTAAAGGAATTTACACCAAAACAGGGGAGTGTAATTTTCTTTAAATCTACTCCTAATTCGTACCACGGTGTAAAAAGATTTAAGGAAAAAAACTGTCCAAAAAGATTTTTTATTTATGGAAGTTATGCCCTTAATAAACCTGTAATATGGAAATATAAAAATTCTGAATATCATCCACATATTGTTGCGACGAAAAAAAGAATGCTTACATCTTTTCATGACTCAAATTATTTGCTAAAAAATTAGTAATTATGCAGATTAAGACTAAATTAAAGAGTATTTTAGATAGGGATGGCTTCCTAAGAGTAAGGAATGTTCTTAACTTCAATAAAGATTTAAAACCAATTTTAAATGACATGGAATATGTAATGGACAATTTAGTTCATAAATTTGCTCCTGAGCACATGAAAGAAAAGATTTTTAAATATAACTTTAGGAAAAAATACACATACATTTCAAAGCTAAATATTTATGATCTTGATCAATATTTTAATACTAGACTTCCAAGAGATCACGTGAAGAAAGAGAGTGATTATTTTGCATCTCAATCTTTATGGAATTTAATAAATCACAAAAAAATCTTGGATGTGGTTGAAAAATTATTAGGGCCAGAAATTCTGTCAAATCCAGTTCAAAATACAAGAATTAAACAACCTGAAAATAAATTACCTAAACATTCTGTTCACGATGGTCTCTCAGGCAGAACGCCATGGCATCAGGATGCAGCAGTATTATCATCTTTAGGACAAAGATTAACAGATATGGTAACTGTTTGGATTCCATTTACTAAAACTACAAAAAAAAATGGATGTATGATTACAGTAAAAGAAATTAATAAATTGGGACTATTAAATCATATATCGGGATATAGAGGTCAGGTCGAAATAAAAAATAGTAAATTACTTGATAATTACAAACCAGTTTTTCTAGAAGCTAATGTTGGTGATATTATTATTTTGCACAAACATTCCATTCATTGTTCATTGCCTAATAGATCTAATGATTTTAGAATTAGCGCTGATTTAAGATACAATAGGGCTGGAACCCCATCTGGTAGGAAACCTTTGCCCAATTTTTATGTAAGAAGCAAAAATAAAAAAAATATTACTATCCACAATTATAAGCAATGGATTGCTTTGTGGGAAAAGGCAAAGAATAAATGTATACCAAGAAAGTATGCATTTAAATATCCACTTCCAACATTTAAAAATAGTAAAAGAGATCTTGCTAGACTAGTATAATTTCTTTTTTAAATTATGAAAAAAATTCTCATTGTCCAACCTATTCATGAAAAAGGTATGGAATTATTAAAAAGTAATAGTAACTATAGTTACGAAGTAGTTGAGGATTTAAGCGTTGAAAACGTGAAACAAAAAATTGTAGATGCAGATGCAGTTTCTTTAAGAACTTCAATATTGCCTGCTGAGGCAATTGAAAATGCAAAAAACCTCAAAATAATTTCAAGACATGGAGTTGGTTACGATAATATTGATTTAAATAGCTGTAAAAAAGGAAATATCGATGTAGCAATAACCGCAACAGCAAATGCTGTAGCAGTTGCAGAACATGTTCTTTTTATGCTTTTAAGTATCTCAAAAAGAAAAAGTATGTATGACCATTCGGTCAAAAGTGGAAAATTTACTGAAAGGAACAAATTACCAAAAACTATAGAGATTTGGGACAAAAACATTCTTATAGCTGGATTTGGAAGAATAGGTAAAGCATTGATTAAAAGATGTTTAGGATTTGAAATGAACGTTTTTGTTTATGATCCGTTTGTAGATGCGGAAACAATAAGCAAAATGGGTGGGAAAAAAGTTGAAGATTTAGCGGAGGCTATTAAAGATATGGATGCTGTCTCACTCCATATACCATTAACTGATCAGACTAAAAATATTATAAATTATGAACTTCTTAAAACGATGAAAAAGAACTGTATAATCATTAACGCTGCAAGGGGCGGTATTATTAATGAGAAAGACTTAAATAAAGCCTTAAATGAGAATTTGATTTTTGGAGCAGGAATTGATGTATTTGAGGTAGAACCTCCAGAAGCTGATAATCCTCTATTAAAAAATGACAAAGTTTTCCTAAGTCCTCATGCTGCTGCATTCACTGAGGAATGCATGACAAGAATGGCAAAAGAAACTATTCAAAATATTTTTGATTTTTTCGATGGTAAACTTGAAGATAGTAAAAAAGTAAAATTATAGATTATTAATCTCTAAATTTGATTTCTTTAAAGTATCTGTAATATATTTGTAACCCTTAATAGCATATTCAAGTGGATTAGCTTTTTTAGGATCTTGTTCAGCCTCCACAACAAGCCAACCCTGATAATTATTTTTTTTTAAAATATCAAACAAAGGTTTATAGTCGATACACCCATCACCAGGTACGGTAAAGGCACCTTCTAAAAAGGCATCCCTAAAACTTAAATCTTCAGAAAGAGCTTTTTTTAATACTTCTTCTCTAATATCTTTGCAGTGAATATGGATTACTCTTTCCTTGAATTTATTAATTAAATTAATTGAATTTCCCTGAGCAAATAACATATGACCAGTATCTAAAGTTAATTTTACACTATCATCTGTATTTTCTAGCAATCTAATTGTTTCTTCTTCTGTTTCAATAACTGTTCCCATATGATGGTGGTAAGCTAAAGGCATACCCTCATCTTCAAGATATTTTGCAAGTTCAGATATTTTTTCGCAATAATCTTTCCATTCTTGATCCATCATCTTAGGTCTACTGGAAAGTTTTTTTGTTGGATCACCCTGTATTGATCCAAAAACTTCAGCAAAAACGATACATGGAGCTTCACAATCTTTAAATAATTTAAGTTGGTCTTGAATTAAATTTTTTTCTTGTTCAACAGAATTTTTTCTAAGATTTCCGCTATACCAACCAGAACATAATTTTAAGTTATACTTATCTAATTTTGGTAATAATTCTTTGGATGTTTTTGGGAATTTACCACCTGACTCAATCCCAACAAATCCAGCCTGACTTGCCTCTGACAAACATTGTTCTAGAGGAGTATCTCCGCCTAGCTCAGGCATGTCATCATTACTCCAAGCAATTGGTGCTATACCTAATTTTACTGACATAAATTTTTTATTTGTTAAGATATATTTAATCATGAGATTAATTAAAGGAAAAAAAATTCAGCTTGGCGTAGTTGGAGGTGGTCCAAAATCTTGGATTGGTCATGTTCATAGAATTTCATCAAGATTTGATAATCAATATGAGATAGTTGCTGGTGTTTTTTCGAGAAATTCAAAACTATCTAAAAGCTTTGGTCAAAGCCTAGGTATTTTAAAAGAGAGATGCTATTCAAATTTTAGAGAAATGGCTGAAAGAGAAGCAGTAAGAAAAGATGGTATTAATGTTGTTGCAATAATGACACCTCCTTCAAGTCACCAAATTATTGCAGAAAAATTTATTGATAAAAATATACATGTGATTTCTGATAAACCATTTGCTGGAAATCTGACTCAAGCTAAGAAATTATTTAAAAAAATAAAATCAAATAAAAAAATTAAGTACGCTTTGACACATAATTATTCTGCCTATCCTATGGTTAGAGAGGCAAAAGTATTAATTGAAAAAGGTAAAATTGGAAAAGTTGAATACATAAACGTTGAATATGTTCAAGATTGGTCAGGTGGAGAAAATATTTCACAAAAAAATGCAAAGAAAAAGTTTAAATGGAAAATAGATAAAAATATTGTTGGAGCTTCAGCAGTATTAAACGAAATTGGCTCTCATGCATATCATATGGTAACTTACATATCAGGTTTAAAAGGTGAAACTATTTTTGCAGATATTAAACAAGTTTCAAATAAAATTAAAATGGACAACAATGCTCAAGTAATGATTAATTTTAATAATGGTGCTAAAGGAATGTTTTGGACAAGTGTGATGGCCAGAGGTGGAGTTTATGGATTACGAATAAGAATATTTGGAACAAAAGGAAGTTTGGAATGGGTTCAAAACGATCCAAACTATTTAAAACTTAATCCGTCTAATGGTGCGGTAAAATTTATTGAAAGAGGTTTTTTTAATGCTGAATTGTCTAAAAAATTTTCTAGATTAAAATTTGGACATCCTGAAGGATATTTGGATGCATTTGCAAATATTTATCGTGAATTTGCAGATTCTTTGAAAAATAATTCAAAAAAAAGGTTTTTTTATCCAAATGAAGATGAGGGACTTGAAACTGCAAAATTTATTGAGGCATGCAAAGTTTCAAACAGAAAAAAAAGATGGGTAAAAATAAAATAAAAACTGCTCTGTTTGGCCTTGGTAGAATTGGCCAGATGCATGCTAACAATTTAAGAAAAAATAGTGAATTCGATTTAAAATATGTTTTTGATTTAAATAAAAATCTATCAAGCAAAATTTCAAAAAGATTAAATGCTATTTCAATAAATAATCCAGATGTTGCTTTTAAAGATAACGAAATTAAATGTATTTTTATAGCCTCCTCTACTTCTACGCATTTAAAGTTTATTGAAAAGGGTGCAAAATATAAAAAAGTAGTCTTTTGTGAAAAACCACTAGATTTAAATTTAAAAAAAATTAATTCATCTCTAAAGAAAATTAAAAAGCTTAATCCTAAAGTACAAATAGGTTTTAATAGAAGATATGATCCAGGGCATAATTTACTTAAAAAGAATTTATTAAAGAATAAAATAGGTAAACTAGAAAAAATTATTATAACTAGTCGAGACCCTGCTCCTCCTTCATTATCTTATTTAAAAGGTTCAGGAGGTATTTTTAAAGATATGATGATACATGATTTTGATTTAGCAAGATATTACTTGAGTACGGATGAATTTATATCAGTGTTTGCTACTGGCAGTAATATGTCAGATCAAAGATTTAATAAGATAAAAGACTATGAACTTGCAACTACTGTGCTTAAGTCAAAAAAAGGAGTGCAGTGCGTTATAACTAATTCAAGGCATTGTAGTTTTGGTTATGACCAAAGAGTTGAGCTTTTTGGAACAAAAGGAATGATGATATCGGATAATAAAAGAGATACTGAAACCAATCTCTTTTTAAAAAATTCAACAAATAATAAATCCCCTCTACTACATTTTTTTATAGAGAGATATGCAGAAGCTTTTAGGTTGCAACTATCTGACCTTGCAAACTTTTGTAAAAAAAATACTAAACCTAGAGCTGTTTTTGAAGATGGAAGAAAGTCTATAATGTTAGCAGAAGCTGCACAAAAATCAGTAAAGTCAAAAAAATTTGAAAAATTAAAAATAAATTAGAAATTTTTTATATACTTTGTATTTTTTTATCTCCTGCTTTTTTTACAAAATAAATTCCTAGGACAACAGCAGATAAAGCAATTAAAATTTTAGGTGTTACTAATTCGTTTAGGAAAATAAATCCTAAAATAACACCAAAAATTGGTATTAGATAAGCAACCTGACTTTGGAAAACTAAGCCATTTTTCTTTAAAATCATAAATCTTAATAACCACGCTATTCCAGTTGGAAAAATACCAAGATAAATCAAAGATAATGTGGACTCTAGTGATGGATTTAAATTCCATGGTTGCTCAATTATAAGTGATATTGGACAAGCAATTATAGCTCCCCAAATAAGAATTGATGCAGTTACATTTTCATTTTTCTTATTACTAATTTTTAATGTTAAAATTCCTCCAATAACATAAAAAGTGGATCCCAATAGGATCATAAGAGCAGAAAATAAATTTTCATTATTTATAAGTAAATTTTCTGAAAATAAATAAACAATTCCAGAAAATCCTAATACTATTCCGAATATTTTGATTACGTTTATTTTCTCTCCATCTGCAAAGAAATGTGCGAGTATTGTTGCGCTTATAGGTGTTGTTGACATTAAAATTGCAGCTAAGTTACTTTGAACCTTTTGAACTCCGTATGCTATTAGGAAAAAAGGTATAACTAAATTAATGATGCCAATTGCTGCAAACCATTTCCAATCCTTGGAGAAAGCCTCAATTTTAATTTTTTTGAAATAACAAAGTAATATTAGAGGTATCATTCCAAAAAAAATTCTTAAAAAAGCTATAGTTATTGGTCCATAAGAATATGTTGCAATTTTAATATTAAAAAAAGCTGAAGCCCAAAGTAAGGCTAAAAAAGTAAGAATAAAATAATCAGTAGCATTTGGAGATTTCATTCAATTATATCCTCTATTATTCCATTAGTAATTTTTTTTAGATCTTCAAAATTTATTTTAAAAATACAGTTTGGATGTCCAGCAGCAGCAAACAAATCTTCAAATCTATTCAAAGAACTATCAACTAATATCTGCAACCTATTTTTGTGTCCTATTGGAGAGACTCCTCCAATTGTATATCCAGTTTGTTCTTTCACGTCATTTGGAGATGCCATGCTTAAATCTTTACTATTAAAAAACTTTTTTAGTTTGTTTAATGAACATCTTTTGTCACCAGAGACCAAACATAGAAAATAATTTTCACCATTTTTAAAAAGTAGACTTTTTACGATCGCTCCTACTTCACAGTTTAATGATTTTGCTGCATCTAGAGCTGTTCTTGCTGTATTTTCTAATTCTGTGACTGATAAAGTCTCATCAAATTCTTTTAATGCTTTTTCAGCTCTTTTAACTGGTTCTTTATTTAATAAACTCATTATTGCAACTTAGGATTGATTGAAAATTCTAATTTTTTAAGGTTAATATACATGTAAAAAAAGCATAAGTGATATCTATTTAATAGGCATTATTTATCTTTTCTTAACTGATAAGAAAATTAAAAAATTATAGGAGATAATATGAGCGCTAAGGACGTACTAAAATTAATGAAGTCTAAGAATATTGAGTTTGTGGATCTTAGATTTACAGACCCAAGAGGCAAACTTCAGCATTTAACAATGGATACAACGATTGTTGATGAAGAAATGTTAAACGACGGAGTATTTTTTGATGGATCTTCAATTGCAGGATGGAAAGCAATTAATGAATCTGACATGATTTTAAAGCCTGATTTAAGTAGAAAAGTAATAGATCCTTATACATCTCATAATACTTTAATTTTATTTTGCGATATTTTAGATGCTGTTAAGAGAGATCCATATGAAAGAGATCCAAGAGGTATTGCAAAAAAAGCTGAAGCGTATTTAAAAAAAACAGGAATTGGTGATACAGCTTACTTTGGTCCAGAACCTGAGTTTTTTGTTTTTGATGACGTCAGAATTAAAAACGACATGAATGAAACAAGTTTTTCAATTGATAGTTCAGAAGGTCCTTATAACTCTGGAAAATCTTATGATAATGGAAACATGGGTCATAGACCTGGAGTAAAAGGAGGATATTTTCCTGTACCACCAGTAGATAGTGCACAAGATATGAGAGGTGAATATCTTAAAGGACTAAGAGATGTTGGAATTACAGTAGAAAAACATCACCATGAGGTTGCTCCAAGTCAACATGAACTTGGAATGTTATTTGGAACTTTGGTTGATCAAGCAGACAACGTTCAGCTATATAAATATGTAGTTCAAATGGTTTCTCACTCTTTTGGAAAAACTGCAACTTTTATGCCTAAGCCAGTTAAAGGAGATAATGGTTCTGGAATGCATACTCACCAATCAATTTGGAAAGGGAAAACTCCGGTATTTTCTGGAAATAAATACGCTGGATTATCTCAAACTGCTCTTTATTATATTGGTGGAGTATTAAAGCATGCAAAAGCAATTAATGCATTTGCTAATGCTACTACAAATAGTTACAAAAGATTAATACCAGGATTTGAGGCTCCTGTTTTACTTGCATACTCTGCAAGAAATAGATCGGCTTCATGTAGAATTCCAATCACGTTAAGTAAAAAAGGTGCAAGATGTGAAATCAGGTTCCCAGATGCATCTGGAAATCCATATTTAACATTTGCTTCCATGCTTATGGCTGGAATTGATGGAATTAAAAATAAAATTGATCCAGGTAAATCGTTCGATAAAGACCTTTATGCTTTATCAGAAAAGCAAGTTAAGAAAGTGCCAACTGTTTGTGGTTCTTTGAGAGAAGCAATGGAAGCTTTAGATAAAGATAGGAGTTTCTTAACTCAAGGTAATGTATTTACTGATGATCAAATAGATGCGTACATTGAGCTAAAATATGAAGAAATTCATAATTTTGAACACACGCCGCACCCTATTGAATTCGACATGTATTATAGCTGTTAAAAAGCTTATTTTTATGGGATTACCTGTAGTAATAGCAGGTATTCCCATATTAGAATTCTAATTTCATTCAATTTTGTTATTAAAAGGTATGGCTAAGCTAATATCAACAATTAAGAATATTATTGGTTATAATAGGCCTGAAATTAGAAAGCCTAAGCGTAGAAAAAATAAAACTTACTCTATGAATAAAAGAGGCCAATATTGGTTTATTTCTTATTACCAATAATTAAATTTTAAAAGACTCTCCGCAGCCACATCTTTCAGTTTCATTTGGATTATTAAATACAAATTGAGAAGAAAATTGCTCTTTTTTATAATCCATTTCAGTTCCAAAAAGATACATTACTGCTGCTGGATCAATGAATACTTTTACTCCCTTATCTTCAATAACCTCGTCATTAGGATTAATCTCTTTTGTGTATTCCATAATATAAGACATTCCTGCGCATCCACCTGATTTTACTCCAACTCTAACTCCAATAGAGTCATTTTCAGCAGAAGACATGATTTCTTTTATCCTCACTGCTGCTTGATCGCTTAATGATATAACTTGTTTCGTCATAAATTTAATTCCAATTTTGCTGCCTCTGACATCATAGATTTATCCCATGGTGGTTCCCAAACTAAATCTAAATCTACTTTATCAACTTCTTCTAATTGCATAATACTATCTTTAACTTCTTTAGGCAAACTTTCAGCTACTGGGCAATTTGGAGTGGTAAGTGTCATTTTTACACTAATATTTTTTTTATCTACGGCAATATCATATATTAATCCAAGTTCATAAATATTTACAGGTATTTCTGGATCATAAATTTTTTTAATTTCTTCAATTACTTTGTCTTTTAATTCCATAAAGTTACGACTCGGTATTAGTTGTCTCTTCTGAGTTATCTATTGCAGATATAAAAGTATGCCATGATAGTGTTGCACACTTTACTCTCATTGGATATTGTTTAACACCAGATAGGCACATTAATTTAGTTTTTTCATCTTCTTTCAAGTATTCTGATTTTAACTCTGGATTTTCTTTTATCATTCCTAAAAAATCTTCAACTATCTCTTTAGCTTCGTGTTCATTTTTCCCTTTAATTAAATCAGTCATGATCGAAGCTGATGCCATTGAAATAGCGCATCCACTTCCCTCAAATGAAATATCCTCGACAATTTTTTGTCCGTTTAATTTAAGATAAACATGAACATTGTCTCCACATAATGGATTATGACCTTTGGCATCTTTATTAAACTCATGTGTTTTGCCAAGGTTCCTTGGATTTTTTCCATGTTCTAAAATAATTTCTTGATAAAGTTCTTTTAAGTTCATTTTAAATTAAATATTTTTTTACAGTTATTAATTGAGTCATTTAACTTGTCTAAATCATCTTTAGTATTATAAATTCCAACTGACGCTCTTGCACTAGCAGGTATATTTAATTTATCATGTAATATCTGGCAACAATGATGGCCTGCTCTTATTGCAACACCATCTTCATCTAGTATTGTTGCAATGTCGTGTGGGTGAACACCTTCTAACGTAAAAGATAGAACTCCACCTTTGTTTTTTGGGCTACCAATCAATTTAACAGAATTATTTTTTTGTAATAACTCTTGACCATATTCAACTAAATCAGCTTCATGTTTCATGATATTCTCTATTCCAACACTTTCCATAAATTTTATTGACTGATCAAATGCAATAACTTGAGCTGTAGCCATGGTCCCAGCCTCATATTTATTTGGTAAATCACCATAAGATATTTTATCTTTTTTTACTTCTCTAATCATTCCACCTCCACCTTGATAAGGTGGCAGTTCTTCTAACCACTTCTTTTTACCGTACAAAACACCTAGTCCAGTAGGCCCATACATTTTATGGCATGATATTGCATAAAAATCACAATCTAAGTCTTGCATATCTAATTTAAGATGAGGAGCTCCCTGACAACCATCAATGACAACTATTATTCCTTTTGAGTGAGCAAGATCTGTTATTTCTTTAACAGGCAATATTGCCCCAGTAACGTTAGATAGATGAGTAATTGCAATTACTTTAGTCTTAGAAGTTATTTTTTTTTCAATATCTTCAAGAGAAATATCTCCATCTTCATTTACCTCTGCAAAATTAATTTTTATATTCTTTGATTTTCTTAAGAAATGCCAAGGCACATAATTTGAATGATGCTCAAGCTCTGTAATTAAAATTTCATCACCCTCATTTAGATATTTTTGCCCTAGAGTATTGGCTACCAAATTTAATGCCTCTGTCGCTCCTTTGGTAAAAACTATTTCATTTTTATCTTTAGCATTAATATATTTTTGAACAGACGACCTAGTATTTTCATATAAGTTTGTTGCTGCAACTGCTAAATAATGAACACTTCTTCCAACATTTGAAAATTGCTTAGTATAAAACTCATTTATTTTATCGGCTACTACTTTTGGTTTTTGTGATGAGTTAGCGCTATCTAAATAAACTAAATCATTATTTTGAATTTTTTCATCAAAAATAGGAAACTCATCTTTTATATTCTCAATTTTCATTCCTTTATTCCAATCATATTTTTAATTAAATTTTTTACTTCAGGATCTGTAATTTTTTCAACAACATCTAACAGAAACCCGTTTATTAAAAGTTCTCTTGATTGTTGATAATTTAAACCTCTAGACATTAAATAAAATATCGAGTCCTCATTAAGACTACCTGACGCAGAACCGTGTGAACATTTTACATCATCTGCATAAATTTCTAACTCTGGCTTAGCATTAAACTCAGAATCTTTATTTAATAATATTGCTTTACTCAGTTGATAACCATCTGTTTTTTGAGCCTTAGAGTTAACAAATATTTTTCCTTGATATACTGCTTTTGAACTATCTTCTAAAACACTTTTTATAAGTTGATAGCTTTTCGTGTTCTCAGTTAAATGATTTACGATTGTTCTAATTTCATGATGCTTATTATTATTTAAAGAAAAAATACCACTTACAAAAGCTGATGAATATTCTCCATTTAAGTTACAATTAATTTCATTCTTACAAAAATTTGATCCAGAGGATAAAATAAATGTCTCTGAAATACTATTTTTTTCTTGCTCAATATTATTGAAGGAATACTTAATATTTTTATTTTCAAACTTATCTACTTTGTAATTTTTTAAAATAGAATTTTCTTTTAAATCAAAATTGTAAAAAATATTTAGAAAATTTTTTTCAGAAGTATCCCTAAATAAATCAATTAATCTTAATGAACTATTTTCATATAATTCAAAATTTAATCTTAAATTAATATTTTTAGACCAGATTTTAGAGTTGGTTGTATGATAGATAATAAGAGGTTTTGTTAATTGATAACCCTCTTTAACCACAATTTTAAAAGACTTATTGGTAAATGCACTATTTAAGTCCGATAAAGCGTTATAATTATTAAATTTATTGATAGTTTCCGACTGATCAATTATTTCTATTTGGTCTTTTTTTTCATAATCAAAATCAATTTTTTCTATTCTTCCATTTATAAATACTATTTTGTTATGCTCTAGACCATCTACGAATGCAGAAGTATCAACTTTATTTGTAGAAGTATAGTCACTATAAAAACTTAGCTCTCCAATATTTTTTTTTATTATTTGGTTAAGATCAGAAAATTTCCAGTCTTCTTCTTTTCTGTTTGGAAAACCTTTGTTAATAAAATTATCTAAATAAAATTTTTTTATTTCAATATCTTTTTGAGATAAAGTTAAATTTCTAATAGTATTATCAAAATCTTTTTGTAATTGCTCTTTCATCTAATGAAAATTTTCATACCCCTTTTTTTCTAGCTCCAAAGCTAACTCAGCCCCACCAGATTTAACAATTTTTCCGTCCATTAAAACATGGACAAAATCAGGTTTAATATAATCAAGTAATCTTTGGTAATGTGTAATTATTAAAAATGAATTTTTATTATCCCTTAATGAATTAACTCCATCAGCTACGATTTTTAATGCATCAATATCTAGACCTGAATCTGTTTCATCTAAAATTGATAATTTTGGAGCAAGTAACGACATTTGTAAAATTTCATTTTTCTTTTTTTCTCCACCTGAAAAACCAACATTTAGTTGTCTATTTAATTTTTCCTCATCAAATTTAAGTTCTTTAGACTTTTCCTTCACTAATTTTAAAAATTCTATAGCATCAAGTTCTTTTTCACCTCTTGCCTTTCTTACTGCATTTAATGAAGTCTTTAGAAATATATTTGTATTAACACCTGGAATTTCTAATGGATATTGAAAGGCAAGAAAAATACCTTTATGAGCTCTTTCTTCTGTTTCAAGCTCAAACAAATCTTTTTCCTCAAAAAGTACTTCTCCTGAAACTTCATATCCCTTTTTACCTGACAAAATATTTGATAAAGTGCTTTTACCCGATCCATTTGGACCCATAATAGCATGAACCTCACCAGGATTTATATTTAAAGAAAACTCTTTTAAAATTTCTTTGCTATCAATTTTTGCGTTTAATTTATTTATTTTTAACATTAACCAACACTACCTTCTAAGCTGATACCAACTAGTTTTTGAGCCTCTACGGCAAATTCCATTGGTAATTGTTGTAATACCTCTTTACAAAATCCATTAACAATTAACCCCACTGCCTCCTCAGCACTCAAACCTCTCTGTTGACAGTAATGTAACTGCTCTTCACTAATTTTCGATGTTGTTGCTTCATGAGCAATATTTGACTCTGAATTTTTATTTTTAATATACGGAACTGTATGCGCCCCACATTTGTTACCCATTAATAAAGAGTCACATTGAGTATAATTATTGGAATTTGCGGCTTTTGATGAAATATCAACTAAACCTCTATAGGTCATATCAGAGAAACCAGCACTAATACCTTTTGATATTATTTTGCTTTTAGTATTTTTTCCTAAATGTATCATTTTAGTTCCAGTATCTGCTTTTTGATGATTATTTGTAATAGCTATAGAGTAAAATTCTCCCACAGAATTATCACCCTTTAAAATACAACTTGGATATTTCCAAGTAATAGCAGAACCAGTTTCAACCTGAGTCCAAGAGATTTTGGAGTTCTTACCTTTACATAATCCACGCTTTGTAACAAAATTATAAATTCCACCTTTTCCATCTTTGTCACCAGGGTACCAATTCTGAACTGTAGAATATTTTATCTCCGCATCATCTAATGCGACTAATTCAACATTTGCAGCATGTAACTGATTTTCGTCTCGCATTGGAGCAGTACAACCTTCTAAATAACTTACATAACTTCCCTTATCAGCAACAATTAGTGTTCTTTCAAATTGTCCTGTATTAGATGCGTTAATTCTAAAGTATGTTGAAAGTTCCATTGGGCAACGTACATTTTCAGGTATGTAGGCAAATGATCCGTCAGTAAAAACTGCAGAGTTTAAAGTTGCAAAGAAATGGTCAGTTACTGGTATAACCGACCCTAAATATTTTTTAACTAATTCAGGATGATTTTGTATAGCTTCTGATATAGGACAGAAAATAATTCCTTGTTTTGTAAGTTCTTCTCTGAATGTAGTTGCAACGGAGACTGAGTCAAATACAGCATCTACTGCAATTCCATTAAGTCTTTTTTGCTCTTGTAGTGGTATACCTAATTTTTTATAAGTTTCTAAAAGTTTAGGGTCTAAATCATCTAAGTTTTTTGGTTTATCTTTCATACTTTTAGGTGCTGAATAATAATATAAATCTTGGTAATCTATTTTTGGGTATTTTGGTTTTTGCCAACCAGGTTCTTTTAACTGTTTAAATCTTTCAAATGCTTTTAATCTAAATTCAAGCATCCATCGTGGTTCTTTTTTAATATTAGAGATAAATTTTATCACATCTTCATTTAATCCCTTGGGTGCTCTTGTGTTTTCTATATCAGTTGTAAAACCATACTTATAATCTTTTAAGTTGTCGATTTCTTTTTGTCTATTATCCATTTAAAGTTCTCTTATTAATTAAATCACTTAATGTTTTTTGTTGGAAAAAATTATTTATATAATCTTCTAGTTCGTCCCATAAATCATGGGTGATACACTTAGATGACTTACCATTACATCCACTCTCTGAATGTTTTTCACACCCAACAGTTTTTACTTTTTCATCTACAGCAATAAATACATCTGAAATTTTTATCTCAGAAGCTTGTTTTGATAATACGTAACCACCCTTATTACCTCTAACGCTTGTAACAATTTGGTTCTTTTTTAATTTAGAAAAAAGCTGTTCCAAGTAAACAAGCGATATACCTTGTCTTAAAGATATGTCTCTTAAAGATACTGGCTCTTTTAAATTAAATTTAGCTAGATCCGCTAGTGCCATTACAGCGTATCTACCTTTACTTGATAATTTCATATTTTCCGCAATTTATGGGATTTATATATACCCGACTATTTTAGTCAAGATTAATCATTATTTTTAAAACTTGCATTTTGTCACTCAATTTTGATAGAAAAAACCATATTTTTTTTTGAGATTAATAATCAATGGCATCAGCAGATAACAAAATTGTAGAAATATTTATACCAGGTCCTGCAGGTAGACTAGAGGCTAAATATTTTAAAAGTAAAAAAAACACATCTCCAATTGCATTAGTTTTACATCCTCATCCACAATATGGCGGAACAATGAATAACAAAGTCGTAGTCGACATATTTCAGACATTTGTGGAAAATGATTTTTCTGTTTGCAGAGTTAATTTTAGAGGTGTTGGAAAAAGTGATGGAGAGTTTGATAATGGACAAGGAGAACTTGCCGATGCAGCTGCAGCATTAGACTGGTTAGAGAGAGAAAATTTTGATAACTCTCAATGCTGGATATCAGGTTTTTCTTTTGGTTCTTTAATAGCAATGCAATTATTAATGAGGAGGCCAGAAATAAATAGATTTGTTGTAGTCTCACCTCAACCCAACGTTTATGACTTTTCTTTTTTATCCCCATGTCCTACCTCTGGTACAATGATTTACGGCAAAAAAGATGAGCTAGTTCCAATAGAGCATATAAATGATTTAAATAAAAGACTAAGCGAACAAAAAGGTATTAAAGTTGAATTTGAACCTATTCCCGATGCTAACCATTTTTTTTCTAATACTGATATAGTTTTAATAAAATCTTTGAATAAATATATAAAAAAAGAAACTGCTCTATACTAATTAAGAATTTTTAATAATAGTTCCTCCAATAGTAGGCTCTTTACAATTAGTTGTAGATGGAAATGAGCTAGGCAATCCTAAATACGATCTAATCGCGAGAAATGCAAATGCTTGCGATTCTATATAGTCACCATCAATATTTAATTCATCAATATAAAATATTTTATTATCAACTTTACTTTTCAATAAATTGATTAAGAATTTATTTTTCCTACCTCCGCCACAAACATAAATATTATTACTTCCAATTTTTTTGGATAATAATTCAGATGTTAAATCAGTAATTGTAGTTGATCCATTTTCTAATGAAAGACCTTTGGCAAAAGAAATATCAAAATCATTAGTGTCAAGAGATCTCTTAGAATTTATTTTACTATAATAATAGTTATCTAAATATTGATCAAAAATAAATTTATCTGTCTTTCCATTCTTTGCTAAATTTCCATCTAGATCAAAAAGTTTATCAGAATTTTTCCTTATCCATTTGTCTATCAAACAATTTCCTGGTCCTATATCCCTGCTTGTAATTTTCAAGTCTTTATCAATTTCAGTAATGTTGGCAATTCCACCGATGTTTAATATAGAAATAGGAATTTTTACTTTATTTTCAAAAAACAAAGCTTTTATTAGAGCAAGATGATAAATTGGGGATAAGGGTGCGCCTTCTCCTCCATTTTTGATATCGTTTTGTCTAAAATCATAAACTACAGTTTTATTGGTTTTTTTTGATAAATTGTCACCAAACCCTATCTGTTTAGTAATTTTTTCATCTGCATTATGATAAATTGTATGACCATGAAAACCAATGAGGTCGTAATCAATTTCTTTAGATGTTTTAATTGCTATATCAATGTGAAAATTAGTAATTTCTTGCTCTAATTTATTAATATCAGATGAATATTTTAGTAGGTCTTGCGGTACTGAAATATTTTCTTTTACCACATGAATTTTATTTGAGAGGCTTGATGGATAGGGATTAAATCTATTATACTTGATATTAACAGTGTCTATACCATTAGAACTTATAACAGAAGTATCTACACCATCACCAGAAGTTCCACTCATAAACCCTAGTGCAGATAAATTTTTTTCCATTCTTATTTTTTTTTATTAAAATATGTATATTGTAAGATTATAGCCATATGAATAATTTTTTAAAAGAGTTTAAAGAAAGGGGATATTATTATCAGTGCACTAATGAGACTGAATTATCAGATTTATTAACCAAAGAAAGTACTAACGCCTATATTGGTTTTGACAGTACAGCTCCAAGTCTGCACGTTGGTAGTTTATTACAAATAATGTGTCTAAGACTTTTACAGAAATACGGGCATAGACCAATTGTTCTTTTGGGTGGAGGAACAACCAGAATAGGAGATCCGTCTGGAAAAGAGGAAACTAGAAAAATACTCTCTGAAAAACAGATAGAAAGCAATATTAATAACATAAAAAGAGTTTTTAAAATTTTTCTTAAAACAAAAAATTCAAAATTAAAACCAATTTTTGTTAATAATTATAAATGGTTGAGTAAACTTAATTATATAAATTTTTTAAGAGATATTGGTAGACATTTTACAATAAATAAAATGTTAACATTCGATAGTGTAAAATTAAGATTGGAGAGAGAACAATCATTAAGTTACATGGAATTTAATTATATGATTTTACAAGCATATGATTTTTTTGAACTTAATAAATCAAATAATTGTAATTTACAAATTGGTGGATCGGATCAATGGGGCAATATAGTGAATGGGGTTGAGCTTATTAAAAGAGAGTCTGGAAATCACGTATATGGTTTAACTACACCACTAATAACTTTGGCTTCGGGTGCAAAAATGGGAAAAACTGAAAAAGGTGCAGTATGGCTTAATAAAGAAATGGTATCTCCTTATGACTATTGGCAGTTTTGGAGAAATACAGATGATCGCGATGTATTGAAGTTTTTAAAAATGTTTACTGATTTATCTTTAGAAGAAATTAACAATATTAAAAATAAAAATATTAATGAATTAAAAATTTTACTTGCAAACAATGCAACTGAAATGCTGCATGGTAAAAAAGAAGCTGACAAATCTGATTATCTTGCGAATAGTACATTTAAAGAAAATTCTACAGGAGAAAGTCTTCCTGAAACAAAAGTTGCAAAGGATGTTCTGTCAAAAAATATTATTGAGCTAATTTCATATGTGACTAAAGATATCTCAAAATCCGAAATAAGAAGATTAATCAAATCAAACGCTATTAAATTAGATAATAAAAATATACAGGATGAAAAATATATTATTGATCCTAGTAAGTTTTTAGATAAAGGCTTTGTAAAGCTGTCAATAGGAAAGAAAAAGCACTTTAAAATTATAAATTAATTACCTTTGATACTTTCAAGTGTTCTAGTAATAAATCTTGGGGTAAGAGTTTTTATTGGATTAACTGTACTTTTTAAATCGTTAGGTTTTCCTTTTATCTTAAAACTTATTCCAAATACACCTTCTCCAGTTTTGTTACCTACTAAAATGTTACCAAGTAAAGGTATTTTAGCTATGTATTTATTAATTGTGGTTGCGGGAACTAAGGTTCCTCTTAAGCTTGTTAGCCTATTTTTTTCTATATAGCCTTCCATCATGATTGAAATAGCTGGCCCAAATGCATATAGCTCTTCAATTTCCGTTAGGTTATTTTTTGTTTTAAAGTCCATTTCAAATTGATCAAACCTTATTCCTTCCCCAGTAAGAAGATCAGCAATTCCTTGAAAAGATGCAAGTGTAAGTATTTTTGCTAAAACTGGGACTTCCTTTACTTTAAAATTAGTTATTTCGAGATTTGATCTGGAACTATTATCAATCCTTATCGAGTTTAATTTTAATTTACCTCCTTCAAAACCATTTATAAATTTATAGTTATTTATAAAAGGCTCTGGTTCTTCTACATAAATATTTGTAATTTTTTCATTTTTGATTGTTGTTCTAAAAGAATAAGAGAATTTTTTTTTATTTTTCAAAATTGCATCGATTTTGGCTAAAAATAACTTATTATCTTTAATATCAAGTTCAGCGACAAATTTTTCAAGATATGCATTTCTTTCTAAATATATCTTATTCAGGTTTAATTTTACAGAAGTATTAATATTATCAAATAACCTGGAAAATGTTTTTGTTTTATTGCCTTTCAATAATCTTTCAATTAGTTTTTCTCCATCAATTTGATCTCCGATTAAATTATAATTATTTGAATTTTTTTTTATTTTAAAGTTATTTAAAACTTTTTTTTTATTAAAAAAATTTACATCTATTTCATCTACACTCCTTATTTTAAAATCATTTGAAATATATAAATTTTTAGCTGAGATATAGTTCTGATTTTCACTTAAATTAATTTTTTTAAAGAGTAATCCTTTTTTAGAGTTATTTAATAAAATTTCTAATTTAGAAGGTATGTTATTTTTCTTATAATATTGAAAATCGTTTATATTTAAAATGCTATTGTCTAAATCTATCAAAGAATAAAAATCAAAATTGTTCTTACCACCTTCAAATTTTATAAAAAGATTATCTACTTTATTGTTTAAAGAATATTTTCCATCTAGTTGTAAATTAATTATGTCATTTGTATATTTAAATGAAAGATTTGGATTTTTTATTAATATTTTATTTTTGTAATTTTCTAAATATTTTTTTATTAAACTTGATTTATAGTTGATATCTAATTTATCAAAATTAAAATCAGATTTAACATCAAGGTTTTTTATATTAAATTTATCATCAATCGAAAAGTTAACTAACAAATTAGAGTCTAAGTTGACAATTTGATCTTCTATTAAACTTTCTGGAAGATTAAAGTATTTTTTAAATTCCTTTATTTTAATATTGTTATTGTCACCCTGTAGAAAAATTTCTACATCAGATGTTTTTGAATTATTTTTATCTAATTTTAAATTTAAAATATTATTATCTAATTTATTATTGTAATTTTGATTTAAAAAGGAATAGTTACTTTTTAAATCTAATTTGAATAATTTATCCTCAAAATTTAGTTTAGTTTTAATGTTCTTTAAGTACAGGGTATCTTGGATTTCTTTGTTAAACTTTAATTTATCCAAATTAATGAATGAGTTGACAAGGTAATTTTCTATTTTGCCCTTATTAAGCTCTAATTTGAAATCATTTTCTGTTTCGATATAAACATTTTCATCTGAAATTATACTAGTGTCTAGTCCTAAAAAATTTGAAAAAATTTTAGGATCAATTAATGTACTTTCATTACTTATTTTCCCATTTATTTTAATAATTTTATTTTTTTTTCCTTTTAAAGATAATTTTAATTTATTATTTTTATAATTGTTATTTAATTTTAAATCATGGATAAAAGCAAAATTTGATACTAATCCAGCAGTAAATATGTCTTTTTCGTATTTAGATTTAATTGTACCATCCTTAAGAAAAATTAAATTTTGATACTTATTATTAAAATATATTTCATCAAATTTTACAATTGTATCAATTTTAATATTTTTTAATTTATAAAGTTTATTTAATCTAAATGAGAAAAAATTTTTAGTTTGGATTGCAATTTTTCTATTAGATAAAAAATCTTGTTTAACATTTATAATTTTAAATAATATATTTGGATCGGTTGATACTTTAATGTTTTCAATATCACCTTTAATGAAATATGAGTCAGATCCCTCATTTTTAATTTCAATACTCTCAGATGATAAATTTAAATTTTGGAAATTAAAATTTAAATTTGAAATTATAGTTCGATTATTTTTTGTATCAAAATTGAAATTAATATTATCAAGATTGCCCATACCTACCAAATTAAAATTTGAATCTTTAACAAAGCCAGTTAGTAGATATGAACTGACTCTCTGCTTTATATTATCAAATTCAGCATTTAGTTTAAATTTAATAAATCCTTTTTTAATTTGACTATAAAATATATATTTAGACAAGTCATACTCTATTGAATTCAATAATGACGTAAGATCTTGAATAGTATTTTCTGAGGACTCTATTCTTATATTTTTAATTGAATTTTCGCTTCTTATAAATTTTAAAATATTTAAATTTATGTCTGTATTTGAAATTTTCACAGCATTTTTTCCAGAAATTAATATTGAGTCTTTTGTGTTAATATTTATTGAGCCTTGAGAAAGATTTAGCTTAATAAATACATCATTAAGTCTTATGTTTAATCTAGAATTATATTCTCTAACTTTACCATTTATAAAAGTGTTAAAATTGTCCGTTTTTAATCCATAAATGCTTAAATAAATTATTGAAACCAGCAAGAATGTTAAAATTGTTAAAGTTGTAATAAATATTAACTTACGCATTTATTTTATATAAAGATTTTTCTAAAAAATTGTCAATTTCACCATCTAAAACTTTATCAGGATTGGAGTTCTCATAATTAGTTCTATTATCTTTTACCATTCTGTAGGGGTGCAAAACATAAGATCTAATTTGATAACCCCACCCAATTTCTGATTTTGAATTCTCAATATTATCACTTTTCTTTTTTCTTTTTTGAATTTCATGCTCATAAAGCCTTGCTTTCAACATATTCATGCAAGTTTCCTTATTTTTATGCTGGGATCTTTCGTTCTGACATTGAACAACGATTTTACTAGGAATATGTGTGATTCTAACTGCACTATCTGTGGTGTTAACATGCTGTCCTCCCGCCCCACTAGACCTATAAGTATCTATTCTTAAGTCTTTATCTAATATCTCTATATCTATATCCTCGCTAATTACTGGATAAACCCAAACACTTGCAAAACTGGTATGTCGTCTAGCTCCGGAGTCAAAAGGAGATATTCTTACTAATCGATGAATTCCTGACTCTGATTTTAAAAAACCATAAATATACTCTCCAGAAATTTTAATTACAGATGATTTTATTCCTGCTTCGTCTCCTTTATGTTCACTGATTAATTCTACTTTGTGACCTCGATTAGCTGCCCACTTCATATACATTCTTCTTAACATTTCAGCCCAATCCTGACTTTCAGTACCTCCTGCTCCTGCATGGAATTCCAAATAACTATCTAAAATATCATTTTCATTAGAAAGGAAACATTTAATTTCTAATTTTTTGAATTCTTCTTTAAGATCAAGAAAATTATTTAAAGTTTCTTGAGCTAATTGTTTATCATTTTCTTCAGTAGCTAATTGAAAAATATCATATAACTCATTTATCTCATTCTCTGACAACTTATGAGCATCTAATAAATCATCGTAACCTTTTTTTTCTTTTAATATTTTTTCTGCTTGTTTTCTATCATCCCAAAATTTTGGATCATCCACTAGTTTATTAAGTTTATTTCTTTTTATCTCAATATTTTGTGTTTCAAAGAAACTCCTTTATTCTTTGATTTATTTTAATTACTTCAGATTTATATTTTTCTATTTCTTGTTCCATTAGTAAAATTTAAGAATATTATTTTTTAATTCAATAGAATAAGTCTTATCACTACTAAAATTTCTGATTTTATCAATTTTTTCTTTTTTAAAAGACTCTATAATCGTTTTTTTTGAGCCAAAATCAGCCTTTTTACCTGTATCAGCATCGATAACCATCATTTTAATTCCTTTTGCAATTTTAAAAGGTCGTGCTTCATAATTATTTGCAGCTTTTTTAATGAATTCTTTAAAAATGGGTAGTGCAGTTTTAGAACCTGTCTCATATCTTCCTAGTTTTTTTGGACTATCAAAACCAACATATACACCAACTACTAAATTTGAAGTATAACCAATAAACCACGTATCAGTATTATTATTGGTCGTACCAGTTTTTCCAGCAAGTTGTAAATTCAAATCTTTTAATTTTTTTCCTGTTCCTCTTTGAATTGCTCCCTCTAATATTGATGTCATTTGATAAGCTGTCTGAGGAGAAAAAATTTGCTCAAAGCTATTATTTATTATTGGTATATTGTTACCCTGATACGAAATCTTATCACAATTTTCACAAAATCTTTTTTCATTATTAAAAATTGTATTTCCTAAACTATCTTGAATTCTATCTATTATAACTGGAGAAACTAGTTTCCCACCATTTGCAAAAGAGCAATATGCACTTGTAATATTTAATAATGTAGTTTCTGCAGAACCTAATGATACTGACATCAATTCCTCAGGATTTTCATAAATATTAAGTTTTTTTGAAAAATTTATGATCTTATCTATTCCTAAATCTTGTGAAATTCTGACAGTCATAAGGTTTCTAGATTTTTCTACTCCAGTTCTTAGAGTTGAAAGTCCATAAAATTTCTTACCATAATTTTCGGGTTTCCACATTTTAAGATCTCCACCTTGATCAAGTACTATCGGCGCATCAAGAATTAAAGAAGATGGCGTATAATTGTTTTCTAAAGCCAAAGCATATATGAATGGTTTAAAAGCTGAACCAGGCTGTCTCTTTGCTTGCGAAACTCTATTAAACTCACTTTTTTTAAAACTAAACCCTCCTGACATTGCCAATACTCTTCCGCTGTAAGGATCCATAACAACTATTCCTCCATTTACTCTAGGTAATTGTCTTAAGCTAAAAATTCCATCTGATATTTTTTTTACATAAATTAGATCATTAACTTTAAATATTTGATCAAAGTTTTTTCTCGTCCAATTAATATCTTCATAACTTATAATGCCATTTTCTTTATTTGATGTTTGAATTACAGTCTCGAACTTATCTATTCTTTTTACAATTGCTATTTGCCAACCTATTATTTTTTCTAAATTAAACTTATCTAGGTTTTTATGCCAATTCTTATCTTTTCTATTATCTAAAGGACCGCGCCACCCTTTCCTTTTATCATATTCTAACAACCCTTTTCTGAGTGAAGCAGCGGCTAAATTCTGAAGTTCTAAATTAATTGGAGTTTTTATATTAAAACCCTGTTTATAAACTTTTTCGTAACCATAATCTTGGATTACTTTTTTTCTAACATCTTCAACAAAATATCTTGTATCTTCTAAAAAAATTCTTTTTCTCTTCTTTAAAATAATTTGTGAATTAATTAATTCATTATACAAATCTTTAGAAATATATTTATTATCATAGAGATTTTTTATTACTAAATTCCTTCTATAAGTTGCTAATTCTTTATTTTTATATGGATTGTATTTACTTGGTGCTTTAGGTAATGCAGCTAATAATGCAGACTCTGAATAATTTAACTCACCAATTGGTTTATCAAAATATCTTAGGCTCGCAGATGCTATGCCATATGATCCTTCACCTAAATAAATCTGATTTAAATAAAGTTCTAATATTCTCTCTTTAGATAACGCTCTTTCTATTCTAAATGCCAAGATAGCCTCTTTTATTTTCCTATCTAAACTAACTTCGTTAGATAAAAGAAAATTTTTAGCTACTTGTTGAGTAATTGTAGAAGCGCCTTCAAGTCTATTAGATTTAATCAAATTAAAAAAATTATTTTTAACTGCTCTTAATACTCCTTTTGCATCTACTCCAGGATGCTTAAAAAAATTTTTATCTTCAGAAGACAAAAAAGAGTTTATTATTTTTTTGGGAATTGCATTATAGGGAATGAATATTCTTTTTTCAGATGAAAAATCACTTATTAAAACTCCATTTCCAGAATATACTTTGCTTGAAACTGGTGGCTTATAACTTTTTAAAAATTTATAATCTGGTAACTTGTTTGAATATGTCCAAAGAATAGCAAAAATTGCAATAAAGCTGGATAATGAAAAAAGTGTTAAAGCTATTAGAAATTTTTTGATTAGATTACTCATTTTAGTTTAAATTATTGATTGAATTTGTTAAAGATAAGGCACCGAATTTATAAATTTAAACTAATGAAAAATACTCAAAATATATGTCAAAAAATTTATACATCGATGCATCGCATCCAAATGAAACTAGAGTTGTGCTTAAGAAAGATAATCATATTGAAGACTACGAATATGAAAGCGTAAACAACACATTAATTAAAAACAATATTTACTTAGGTAAAGTAAGTAGAATAGAACCTTCGCTACAAGCAGCATTTGTTGATTTTGGTCGAGAAAGACATGGATTTCTGTCTTTTAATGATATTCAGTCTGATTATTATCAATTACCGCAAACTGATTTAGAAAAGATAAAAGAAGAGGAGGAAAAAGTTAGAGAAGAATTATCTAAAGAGAGTGAAAACAATGAAAACCAAATTTTAGAAGGTAACGAAGATATAAAATTAAGTGATCCAGTCGAAAAATTGGAAGATGATAGTAAAAATGAAATCATTAAAGAAAAAAAATTTCCATCTAAAAGATATAAAATTCAAGAAGTAATTAAACCAAACCAAGTTATTTTAGTTCAGGTGCTTAAAGATGAAAGAGGTTTTAAAGGAGCAGCACTTAGCACATTTATTAGTATTGCAGGAAAATATATAGTTTTAATGCCCAACACTGCTAAAGGAGGTGGCATTTCGAGAAAAATATTCAACCCTGGTGATAGAAAAAAAATAAGAAAAATTTTAAACGAAATAGAAATTCCTAAAGAGATGGGTATTATAGTAAGAACGGCTGGTTCAAACAAAACTAAAAATGAGATAGATGGTGATCTTAAAAATTTAATTACGGTTTGGAACTCAATAAAAGATAATGCATTAAATTCTATTGCTCCGTCTTTAATTCACCAAGAAAGTGATATTATAAAAAGAAGTATAAGGGACATGTATGATGATGAAACTCAAAATATTATAGTCGAAGGTACTGACGGATATCAAAAGGCAAAAAACTACATGAAGATTATGATGCCTAAACAATTAAAAAAAGTAAAAAAATTCAGAGAAAAAATACCACTATTTTTTAAAGAAAATATTGAAAAAAAACTTTTTGAAATTTTTAAATCAGAAGTAAAGCTTAGCTCTGGGGGGTATCTTGTAATAAACCCAACAGAAGCACTAGTATCAATAGATATTAATTCAGGTAAATCTATTAAGCAGAAGAATGTTGAAAGTACCGCTCTAGATACTAATCTTGAAGCGGCTGAGGAGATAGCTAGACAAATTAAAATTAGAGATTTATCGGGTCTGATAATAATAGATTTCATAGACATGCTTAGCTTTAATAATCGTAAACAAGTTGAAAGAAGATTAAAGGAGCGATGCAGAAATGATAGAGCAAGAATTCAAATAGGTAGAATAAGTAATTTTGGTTTACTGGAGATGTCTAGACAAAGACTAAGGGAAAGCAATATTAAATGGTCTATTAAATTAACTAACGAAACTTTAGCCCTGAAGGTGATTAAATTAATTGAAATTAAGACATTTGAAACAAATGCTAAAGTAGTAGAAGTCAATGTTAATGAAAAAATACTTCATTTTATAGAAAATTATTTTTCCGAGGATTTAAATTATTTTAAAAAGAAGAATAAGATTAAGATTGAACTCATAGCTGGCGAAGGACTAGGTCTGCAAGATTACAAAATAGAATTTAAATCAAAACTATCTAAAGTATTGGAGAAAATTGAAAGAATTGAATCATTACAAAAAATTGTAGGCGAAACGGTTGATAAAAACAAAGAATTAAAGCAAGAAAAAAAATCAAACTTCAAAAGAAAAAAATTTAAAAAGAGAAAAAATTTTATTAAAAAGAAATTAAATTAGTCCTTTTTTTGGAGATGAGGGTGATCCTTGAAGACTAGGTGTTATGCTTCCTGATAGAAAGGATTTTCTTCCAGACATTACCGCAAGTTTCATAGACTCGGCCATTTGAAATGGATTTTTAGCTTTTGCGATTGCTGTATTAATTAATACGGCATCACATCCCATTTCCATGGCTTCTACTGCATCAGAGGCCTTTCCTATTCCAGCATCAATAATCAAAGGAACTTTTGTTTGTTGTCTTAAGATTTTAATGTTAATTTTATTTTGTATCCCTAAACCAGATCCAATTGGAGCAGCTAATGGCATAATAGCTGAGGCACCAGAATTTTCTAATCTCTTACACATAAGAGGATCGTCATTACAATAAACCATTACTTTAAATCCTTCTTTTGTTAAAACCTCTGTCGATTTTAAAGTTTCAATCATATCCGGAAATAAATTTTTTTTATCTCCTAGAACTTCTAATTTAACTATTTTCCAACCTCCAATTTCTCTTGCAAGTCTTAATGTTCTTAAAGCATCTTTAGATGTAAAACATCCAGCAGTATTAGGTAGATACATAATTTTTTTTGGATCAATATAATCCATCAATAGTGGTTTGGATCTATCTGATATATTAACTCTTCTCACTGCAACTGTAACAATTTCAGCTCCTGAAATTTTAATTGCCTTTGCACACTCTTTCATATTTTTATATTTTCCGGTACCAACAATTAGTCTAGATTTAAATTTCTTATTCGTAATTTTTAAAATATCAGATTTCATTAACCGCCTCCTATAAAATGTACGATTTCTATTTTATCTTTATTTTTTAAAAAAATTTTATTTAATTTTTTTTTATTAACTATTTCCTCATTTAATTCTATTGCTACTTTATTAATCGGTGTTTTTAACTTTTCGATAAGATTTTTTAAAGAAAATTTTGTATTTACAGTCAAAAGCCTGCCGTTGACTACTATTTTTATTTTATTTTTTTTATTCATATAATATAAAGTTTTAATGAGTAAATTAATAATAATTAATGGTCCTAATCTTAATCTATTAGGTGAAAGAGAACAAACTCAATATGGTAGTAAGGATTACACATATCTTAAAGAAATTTGTCTAAATAGGGCAAAAGATTTAATAATTGATTTAGAAATTAAACAATCAAATATTGAGGGTGATATCGTAAATATTATTCAAGATGCTCGTAAATCACATGATGGGATCATAATAAATGCTGCAGGATATAGTCACACATCAGTTGCTATAAGAGATGCTTTGAGTATTTTCAAAAAACCTATAATAGAACTTCATATATCTAATATTTATAAAAGAGAGGATTTTAGACATAAGTCTCTTATAAGCCCAGTTGTTACTGGTATAATATGTGGATTGGGTATAAATGGCTATATTTTAGCCATAAATTCTATGCATGAAATCTTAAAAAATGAAAATTAACAAAAATATTATTAAAGAGCTTAATGATTATTTAGATGAATTTAATCTTACTGAAATTGAGTACACTGAAAAAGATATTAAGGTAAAAGTTTCAAAATCTAGAGTAACAAAAAATATAGAAGCCATAGCACCTGCTATTGAGAGAAAGATTATAAAAGAAGAAGTTTCAAGTGATAACTCTAAAAAAATTACTTCACCTATAATAGGCACAGCTTACCTAGCTCCAGAACCTGGTGGAAAAAAATTTATAGAGGTAGGTCAAAAAATTAAAAAAGGTGATACCGTTATGATTGTTGAAGCAATGAAAACTATGAATCATGTTCCAAGCCCACTTGATGGAGTTGTGAAAGAAATTAGTGTCGAAGATGGCCAGCCTGTAGAATTTGGCCAGACTATTGCGACTCTTGATTGAATTAATGTTTAAAAAAATTTTAATAGCTAACAGAGGTGAAATAGCAGTCCGTATAATAAGAGCATGTAAAGAATGGGGGATTTCAACTGTAGCTATTCATTCAGATGTTGATAGGGAGAGTATGCATGTTAGATTAGCTGACGAAAGTATTTGTGTAGGACCTCACCAACCAACATTTAGTTATTTGAATATTCCTGCAATAATGTCAGCTATCGAACTCACAGGTGCTGAAGCTGTTCATCCAGGTTATGGTTTCTTGTCAGAAAACTTTGAGTTCGCAAAAATGTTGGAGGAAAATAATATAAAATTTATAGGTCCTTCATCTAAGTTAATAAAAATGATGGGAGACAAAATTGAAGCTAAAAAAGTAGCTAAAGAATACGGGCTTCCAGTAATAGAAGGTTCAGACGGTGGTATTAAAGATATTAATGAAGCAAAAAAAATATGTCAAAAGATAGGTTTTCCAGTTTTAATTAAAGCATCTGGTGGTGGTGGTGGAAAAGGAATGAAAATCGTTACCAAGTTAGAAGATTTTGAAACTTTATTTTTGACAGCAAAGCAAGAAGCGAAAAAATTTTTTGGAAATGATGAAGTTTATATTGAAAAATTTTTTCAAAATCCAAGACATATTGAAGTACAAGTTTTATCTGGTAAAAATAGAACTGTTCATTTACATGAAAGAGATTGTTCTGTTCAGCGAAGACATCAAAAGCTAATAGAGGAAACTCCTAGTCCAGTTTTAGATGATAATATAAGAAAAGATCTATTCGATAGAACTGTTAGCATGGTGAGTAAAATTGGGTATGAGGGAGCTGGAACGGTAGAATTTATATATGAGGATGGAAAATTCTATTTTTTAGAAATGAATACTAGGGTGCAAGTTGAACATCCAGTAACTGAGATGGTAACTGGAATTGACATTATAAAAGAACAAATATGGATAGCTTTCTCGGGAGATACTGCATTAAAACAAAGCGATGTAAACCCGAGAGGTCATGCTATTGAATGCAGAATTAATGCCGAAGATCCAAGTAATGACTTTCAACCTTCGCCAGGTAAAATAGGAATGTGTCACCAACCGTCTGGTTTTAGAACAAGAGTCGATGGATCCATCTACCAAGGATACAAAATTACTCCGTATTATGACAGTATGGTTTGTAAAGTAATAACTCATGGAAGAAATAGAGAAGAAGCAATTCAAAGAATGCAAAGATCTCTAGATGAGTTTGTGATTGAAGGAATAACAACTACAATAGAACTACATAAAGTTTTACTAAATAACAAAAAATTTATAACATCTGACTTCAACGTTGGTTGGTTAGATAAAGAAAAAGTTATTTAACTATAACATTTTTTTAACCAAACATCATAAACTGGATGATCGAATGGTCTAATCGATGGGCTTGATGAAAATGTCCAATCGTTAAATACAAATACTTTATCATTATTTTTCATTGTATTATCTTTTACCTGCATATAAGCTGTAACTTCTGGATCATCATCAAATTCTGAATTGTAACATTTCAAAACTTTTATATTAAGATTTTGAAAAGAAAATTCTTCTCCAACTTTAATTTTAAGGTTTGTATTTTTTGAACTTACCTTATCGAGAACACTTAACTCTGCAGTTGTCTCACTTTTTGGTAAAGTTACAGCATAAATGTTATTAATTATAAGAATACTTAAAACTGTCGCTATTAAAAAATTAACTTTTCCAGCTTTTATATTTTTTTTTAATGACATTATTATATTTTTTAGGATGGTAAGTATTTTCTGATCCAGTTTGGTTTGGCAAATGTTCCTTCTGCCAATCATATTTTTTAAAATTATGATCATTTTCTATTTTATTATTCATGTAATGCATCCATGAATACCATTCATTAGGTATTTTTGATGCCTCTACTTCACCATTATAAATCACCCATCTTCTTCCCGATTTACTTTCATAATATTTATTTCCATTTTTATCTTCCCCAACTAGTTTTCCTGAAAAAAATATTTGCAGTCTTGTTCCAAACGTCTGATGATTCCACCAGGTAAAAATTTGTTTAATTACTGTCAACATAAAAGTTTATTTTTTTTTCAATTTAAAATTGTAAAAATTAAATTAGACTAAAATTTTAAATTTCTATATACATTATATCTTTAAGATTCAATTTTATAAATAAATAAGGAAATTAAATGGCAAAATATTTAGTAGAGACGTACTACACTTGTAGTTTCAAGGTAAGTCATTATCTCGACGATATTGATGAGAAAAATATACAAAATTTAGAGAAAAGGGATGACGGAAAATTTGAAATATTAGATGTAAAACTAGATAACAGAAAAACCAAAAATTTGGAAAAAATTGAAAAAAACAAGATAAATGTTGTTGAAAAAGAGCTTCCTAAACCTGAACAAAAAAATAGTCTTAAGATTAATCAAGAAATTTTAACTAAAAATATCAAAGATACTAATGGTAGAAGATTTAGTATGCCAGACAGAAGAAAAGGATATATCCAAAAGGCTTCGATTGGAGATCATAAAGTTTACTTACATACTGGTGAGTATGAAGATGGCAAAATAGGAGAAATATTTATTGATACAAGTAAAGAAGGTGAGCTAGTAAAAGCAACAATGAATAACTTTGCTATTGCTGTTTCACTTGGATTGCAATACGGAGTTCCATTGGATGAATTTGTAAATGCCTTTGTTGATACAAAATTTGAACCATCGGGTAAAGTGTTTGGAAATGACAGAATATTAAGTGCAACATCAATTCTTGATTATATATTTCGAGAACTAGCAATATCATATCTAAACAGAGAAGATCTTGCCCATACTCCATCTATTGGAGGATCTGATAACTTGGATGAAGCTGTAACAGATGAAAACAGCGAGGATAAAACTCAATTCTTAAAATTAGTAAAAGACATTACAAGTAAAGGTTTTGTTAGAAGTAATTACAAAAAGAAATTAGTAGATCTGTCAGATATAAAAATAAATCTGAAAGGAAAGAAATAATTATTTTTTCTTTTTAATATTTAAATTTAACTCTTTTAGTTGATCATCTGAAATTTCAGATGGTGCATTCATCATCAAATCTTGTGCATTTTGGTTCATTGGGAACATGGTAACTTCTCTTATGTTCTTTTCATTTGCCAAAAGCATAACAATTCTATCAATTCCTGGAGCTATTCCTCCATGGGGTGGTGCCCCATAGCTCAAGGCATTTATCATTCCACTAAATTTACTATTAACATCATTTTTTGAATACCCTGCAATTTCAAATAATTTATACATTAATTCAGGAACATGGTTTCTAATAGCACCAGATGATAACTCAATTCCATTACAAACAATATCATATTGATAGGCTTTAATATTTAAAGGATTAGATAAGTCTATTTTATTTATTTCACCTTGAGGCATTGAGAATGGATTATGACTAAATTTTATTTTTTTAGTAGTTTCATCAATCTCATACATTGGATAATCAATAATCCAACAAAATGAAAATATTTCATTATCAATTAAATTTAAATCTTCAGCTATTTTATTTCTTGCAACACTTAATATTTTCTCTACATCATTTTTCTTTCCACAAGAAAGAAATACCGTATCACCTATATTCGCATTTGTTAGTTTCATGATTTCTAATAATGCATTCTCTGAAAAAAATTTTCCAATTGGACCTTTGGCATTTATTTTATCATCTTTTTCCAATGTAAAATAAGCTAGGCCAGATGAGCCTTGCTCTTTTGCCCATCTATCAATACTATCAAAGAAACTTCTAGGTTTATCCTTTGTATTTTTGGTAACTAATGCTCTAACTAGTGAGCCACTTTTCACTAATTTTTTAAAAATATCAAATTTCACATCTTCTCTTTCAAAAATAATTGTTAAATCTGAAATTTCTAAAGGATTTCTTAAATCTGGTTTATCTGATCCGTATTTAAGCATTGCATCTTCATAGGTAATTCTTGGAAACTTTTCATGAAGAATTTTATTATTACTGAATGTTTTAAATAATTTTAGAAATAAAGTTTCAATTACTCCAAAGACATCCTCTTGTTCAACAAAAGACATTTCAACATCTAATTGATAAAATTCTCCAGGACTTCTATCTGCTCTGGCGTCCTCGTCTCTGAAACAAGGCGCTATTTGAAAATATTTGTCAAACCCAGAAACCATTATTAATTGCTTAAATTGTTGGGGAGCTTGTGGTAAAGCATAAAACTTTCCAGGATTTAATCTACTAGGTACAAGAAAATCTCTTGCTCCCTCTGGGCTAGATGAAGTTAAAATAGGAGTTTGAAATTCTAAAAAACCAAGTTTTTGCATCTCATTTCTAATAAATGAGATTACTTTTGATCTTAAGATAATATTTTGATGTATTTTTTTTCTTCTTAAATCTAAAAATCTATACTTAAGTCTTATTTCCTCAGCATATTCTTGATCTGAAAAAACTGGCATTGGTA
>CACLEJ010000003.1 GCA_902605865.1 uncultured Pelagibacteraceae bacterium | reverse complement strand
AAATTATTAAAGTTTGTTTATTCATAAATAATTAAGATATGACAATTATTCTACAAAATAAAGAAACTCTTAAATTTGATGACTTTATTTTTAAATGTTGCATTGGAAAAAAAGGTTTAATTAAAAAAAAGAGAGAAGGCGATAAAAAAACACCAATTGGCATATTCTCATTAGGTAATTTGTACTACAGGCAAGACAGAATTTCAAAACCAATAACAAAACTAAAATGTATTCCAATTAAAAAAGAGATGGGATGGTGTGATGATAAAAATAGTGAGAAAAATTATAATAAATTAATTAATATAGGCAAAAAAATAAGGTATGAAAAATTGTATAGAAAAGATCATAAATATGATTTTATGATACCAATTAATTACAATACAAAAAAAACACAATTAGGAAGCGGGAGTGCAATTTTCCTTCATTTAACTGAGAATTTCAAGCCTACTCTTGGATGTGTGGCAATTAAGAAAAAAGATTTTCTAATATTACTAAAGTTAATTAATAAAAAGACTAAAATAAAATTAGCCTAGGCTCTCTTACCAAAAATGTTTGAACCAATTCTTAAATATGTGGATTTATGTTCTATGGCATTTATATAATCTGATGACATTCCCATACTTAGCTCTTTTAGATTTATCTGATTGTTAAATATGCTCATTTTTGAAAAAAATTTTGAGGAATCCTGGTTAAAAGGTGGAATGCACATTAATCCTATAATGTCTAGACCGAGGTTTTTAGAAAAATTATAGAATTCAATTAAATCAGCTTTTGCTATACCAGATTTTTGATCTTCGTCTCCTACATTTATTTGTATAAAGATTTTTGGTTTTTTTTTTTGTTTTTCTTGTTCTTCAGAGATTTTTTTTGCTAATTTTTTACTATCTAAAGAATGAATATAATCAAAAATTTTAACTGCAAATTTAACTTTATTAGTTTGTAATTTTCCAATCAAATGTAATTTTATTCTGTTATTTTGAATTTTAATATCTTTCCATTTTTCTAAAGCTTCTTGAACTTTATTTTCACCATAATCTAAATGACCATATTCAATTAGTGGCTGAATATGATCAATCTTAAATGTTTTTGAAACTGCGATTATTTTAGGTATATTTTCTTTGTTATTTAAATCTAATAATTTTGATTTGATCATGCCTTGGATTGATATTAAATTTTGGACTGTTTTATGCATAATAAATTTTTTAAAAAATATTACTTTATAGAAAAATTTGAAAAAAGTAATATTGATAAACAGAATTTAAATACAACAATAATATACCGAAACTATAAGAAAGATTACAAAATAAGCGAAATCCTTTTTTTAAAAAGCTACTGCAGAATAAAGAAGTTAAAATTTCTTATCTCAAACAACATAAAGCTAGCGATCAAATTAAATTTGGATGGCGCATATTTACCCTCGTTTAATAATAGTTTTTTCCATCTTAGTTATAAATTAAAAAAGAGTTTTATACTAATTGGATCAGCGCATAATTTAAAAGAGATAAGAGTTAAAGAAAAACAAAGAGTGAGTGAAATATTTATATCCTCAATATTTAAGAAAAATTATAATTTTTTAGGAATAAACAGATTTAGAATAATCTCAAGTTTTTCAAAACATAAAATTATAGCTTTAGGAGGAATTACTAAAAAAAATCAAAAACTTATCAAACTTACTGGAGCAGTTGGTTTTGCTGGAATTTCTTACTTTAGAAATAAAAAAAAGGCCCCTTGAAAGGGGCCTTTTTTATAAACTATTTAAATCGTTAAATTAAAATGCAAATTTAACGTTTAACTCGTAAGCGTTATTGTCTACTGAAGAAGAACCACCAACATTATCCATAGTTCCATATGTTCCTGAAAGTGTCATTCCACCAGATGTGTGTGAGAAACTAACTGACTGCGCTTCTTGATCATCTAATGTAGTAGATTCAAAATCAATTGTAGAAGTGTTAAATGATACTGATAGATCATCACTTACAGCATAAGATATACCTACCATTGTAGCGTCTTTGTCTGAAGTACCTGTTCCATAATCAGTCTCATTCGCTTGGTAACCAAGTGAAATTGCACCCATAGTGTATTTAACTGCAAAAGCTGAAACATCTGCACCATTTGAAGTATCGTTGTTTTCACCCATTGCTGCGTAAATATCTAGGTTATCTATCATAGTAACGTGTACACCATAGTCTACTGAACTATCAACAGCATTAGTTAGGTCAGACGGTACATATGCTGCTTTAATCGCAACACCATCCATTACTGTATAGTCGTAAATGAATAGGTTATGTGTTATTCCTGAACCACCAGCAACCGCTGCTTTAGTTCCATTAAATGGAGCACCCCAAGATTCTTCGTTAGCGTTTGGAGTTAAGTCGTCCCATGTGTTAATTGTTGTTGAGCTTCCACCACCAACAAATGTTAGTGTACCCATATCATCTGTACTTACAGCGATACTATTAGCATCGATAGCTGTACCATCTAGCTCAAAGCTAGTTGAAACAGACATACCATTGTCCATATCACCACTTGCACTAAAAGTGACCGAGTCAGACATTGACCAACCATTACCATCGTCTCCGTTATCTCCACCAAGTAATGTAATTTGGCTAGTAGCTGAAATTGAGTAGTCAGCAGCTGAAGCTGAAGATGCTACCAATGCAGTACCTAATGCTGTCAATCCTAGTTTCTTTAGATTGTTCATATTATTACCTTTCTTTGTTAATTGTTTAATATTAAACAGGCTATCTGTACCAATAATTTAAGATTATTGTCTTATTTATTGAATTTCCTTATATTTTTTAAAAAAGTGTTGTATATTTACATCACTAATAATTCATATTTTACAGTATTTTTTGAACAAATTAAAAAAAACTTTTAATTTTTAGGTTTTTTAATCTAAAACTAATCTTGAGAAACTTTTTATGCTAAATTTTAAAAAATCGTCAATCATTTTAACTATCGGATTCGCCTTAATTTTCTTAACTTCGTGTGAAAATATGCCTGGTGCTGATGCAAAAAAATACCCACCAAACCCAGATTTAAGAGTTAAAAAAAATCTAGAAGAAGGAAGAGGATTTAGATTGGATAATGCTTTTAAAAAAGGGAAAGGTGGAGATTTCATGTTTGCAAGTGCCAACGAGCTTTGGAGGGCATCTTTAGATACAATAGATTTTATTCCACTTTCATCAGTAAACTATAGTGGTGGCATTATTGTAACTGACTGGTATTCAGATGGAGAAAATCTTGATGAGTCTGTTAAAATTTCAATACGTTTTTTATCAAATGAAGTAAGAACTGATGCACTCGATATTAAAATTTTTTACAAAAAATGTAATCAAATAATCAATTGTAAAATCACGCAAAAAACTGGTCCATTAACTGTTGAACTTAAAAGAAAAATACTCAATAAAGCTGCTATTTATAAAAAAGAAAAAAAAGATAAAGACTTTAGTGAGTATAAAGGTTCCAAAATTAGAAAAAAAAAATAGATTAAACCAATAAAAAATTTAATTTAGTGAGTTCAGAAAGATATAATTTTAAAACTGTCGAGCTAAAATGGCAAGAAAAATGGGAAAAAACAAAGGTTTTTTCAGCTAAATTAGATAAATCTAAAAAAAAATTTTATTGTTTGGAAATGTTCCCATATCCATCAGGAAAAATTCACATGGGTCATGTAAGAAATTACACAATTGGAGATGTTTTATCACGTTACAAATCTTTAAGAGGTTTTAATGTACTGCATCCTATGGGGTGGGATGCTTTTGGTATGCCTGCTGAAAATGCTGCAAGAGAAAATAATTTAGACCCAAAAGAATGGACAAATAAAAATATATCTACAATGAAAGCACAATTAAAAAGACTTGGACTGTCTATAGATTGGGATCGAGAAATTTCAACTTGTTCAGAAGAATATTACAAACATCAACAATTATTTTTTTTAGAACTTTACGAAAAAGGTCTTGTTTATAGAAAAGAAAACTATGTAAATTGGGATCCTGTAGATCAAACTGTTCTCGCAAATGAGCAAGTGATTGATGGTAAAGGATGGAGATCTGGTGCAATTGTTGAGAGAAAAAAGTTGAATCAGTGGTTCTTTAATATTTCAAATTTTTCTCAAGAACTACTTGACGGGTTAGAAAAATTAAATCTTTGGCCAAATAAAGTTAAAGTTATGCAAAAAAACTGGATAGGTAAGTCATTTGGTTGTGAAATTTCTTTTCAGACTGAAGGTGATCTTCCAATTAAAGAAATAAAATGTTTTACAACAAGACCTGATACTTTATTTGGTTTTTCATTTTTAGCACTATCGGTTGATCATGAAATATCAAAATATTTTTCTGAGGATAAAAATTTTCAAGAGTTTAAAAAAGCATGCTCCAGATCTGGCACTACAGAAGAGGCAATTGCTATAGGAGAAAAAATTGGTTTTAGAACTAATCTATTGGCTATTAATCCATTAAATTCAAGTCAAAAAGTTCCAGTTTTCTTTGCTAATTTTGTATTAATGGACTACGGATTTGGAGCAGTATTTGGGTGTCCTGCACATGATCAAAGAGATTTTGATTTTGCAAAAAAATACAATCTTGAAATTAACACCGTCGTTAGACCAATAGATGAGAATGAGGGATACAATGTCAGAGAAGAAGCCTACACAGGGTCTGGGATTATAATTAATTCTGATTTTCTGAATGGACTAAAAGTTCCAGAGGAGTCTATAATAAAAACTATTGATATTTTGGAAAGAAAGAAAATTGGGAAAAAACAAATTAATTTTAGATTAAAAGATTGGGGCGTATCTAGACAAAGATATTGGGGTTGTCCAATACCTATAGCATATGATGAAAAAGGAAATGTAACACCTATCGCGAAAGAAGATTTACCAGTTAAACTTCCTGAAAATATAGATTTAAACTCAAAGGGAAATCCACTGGATAATAAAGATGAGTGGAAAAATATAATAATTAATGGAGAGAAATTCACAAGAGAAACTGACACATTGGATACATTTGTTTGCTCATCTTGGTATTATCTAAGATTTTGTTCACCAAATGAAAAAAATTATGGTTTTAAAAAAGAAGAAATAGATTACTGGATGCCAGTAGATCAATATATTGGAGGTGTAGAGCATGCAATTTTACACCTTCTTTATTCTAGATTCTTCATGAAGGCTATAGGATATAAAAATAAAAATTTTAAATTTAGTGAACCTTTTCAGGGATTATTTACGCAAGGAATGGTTTGTCATGAGACCTATAAAGATAAAAATAATAACTGGCTTAGCCCAGATGAAATTGAATTAATTGGAGACCAATACTATAAGAAAAATGATCCAAAAAATTTAGTGAAAGTTGGTCCCACAGAGTCAATGTCCAAATCAAAAAAGAATGTTGTTGACCCGGAAAATATAATGAACAATTATGGTGCTGATGCTGTTAGATTATTTATTCTTTCTGATAGCCCACCAGAAAAAGATGTTCAGTGGTCAGAACAGGGAATGATAGCCTCATACAAATTTTTACAAAAATTGTGGGCCCTTCATATAAAAATTAAATTAAAATTAAATGATAAATCAAAAATTTCAAATGAGGACAATGGGTTAGAAAGATTTACAAACCAAATGGTTTATAAAATAACGAATAATCTTGAGAATTTTAGTTACAATGTAATTATTGCAAACATATATGAGACTTATAATTTCTTGAGTAAAGAAATTGATAAAAAAATTGACCACCAAAAATTAAAAGATAATTATAAAAAGATTTTAATATTGCTCACACCAGCAATCCCACACTATACGGCTGAGTGTCTTCAAGATCTAGGTGTTATAGAAAAAATAGATTGGCCAGAGGTAGACCATAATTACCTTAAAGAAGAAAAAATTGATTATGTTGTACAAATAAATGGAAAAAAAAGACTTATTTTAAACGAAAGTAGAGATATAGATCAAGAAACTCTATTACTTAAAATAAATTCAAATAATATATTAGAAAAATTTTTAAAAGATAAATCGGTATATAAAGTAATCTTTATAAAAAATAGATTGATTAACTTATTAATAAATGAATAAATTTATAATTAAATTTTTAGCTGTATTCCTGTTTCTAGCACTTTTATCTTGCTCTTATAAACCAATATTTTCAGAAAAGAAATATAACTTTGAAATCAATGAGGTAAGTTTTATTGGTGAAAAAAATATAAATAAAATTATTAGAAATAATCTAAATGTATTAAAAAGAAATAATGATGATTTTACTTATAAAAAAAAATATAATTTACTAATAAAGTCTAATCAAAAGAAAGTAATTGTTTCAAAAGACACTAAGGGTGATCCACTAAAATTTGAGTTTACTTTAACAACTTATTTTGAAATTAGCGATGAAAAAAATTTATTGTTAAAGAAAACTGTGGTTAAAAATAATTTGTATAATAATGTTACAGACAAATTTGAACTTGAACGAAACGAGAAAATTATATTACAAAATCTTTCTGAGAAAATTAGTGAGATAGTAATTTCATCAATAATGAACCTTAATGATAATTAAGAATTTTGAGCTTGAAAAGTTAAAGTCTGTTAATTTAAATCTTCATCTAATATATGGAAATAATGAGGGTATTAAAGAAGATATAATCAACAATTTTTATCTTAAAGACTTTGATGGTGAAATACTAAAGTATGATGAACAGGAAATCTTAAACATCATAGATGAGTTTATTTCTAAATTATTAACAAAATCACTTTTTGAAAATAAAAAAATAATAATAATTTCTAGAGCTACAGAAAAATTATACGATTTGGTAAGTGATATTCTGGAAAGAGAAATATTAGATACAAAAATAATAATAAAATCATCAAATCTGGAAAAGAAATCTAATCTTAGAGGTATATTCGAAAAATCAATGCAAGCTATTTGTACTCCAGTTTATGAAGATGATGCAAGATCACTTAATTCTTATATACAAAATTTTTTAAGAGATAATAAATTTAACTTATCTCAAGAAATTAAAAATATTCTAGTTGAAAGATCAAAGGGAGATAGGATTAACTTAAAAAATGAATTAACAAAATTGAAAAATCTTTCAATTAGCACGAAAAATATAAGCAGTAATGATGTAATAAAACTTTCAAATCTTGCAGAAAATTACAGCGTGTTTGAATTATCAGATAATTATTTATCTAAAAATTCAAAAAAAGTATCTAATATTCTTAATGAGAATAATTACTCATCAGAAGATTGTATAATAATAATAAGAACAATTTTAAGTAAGTTAAAAAGACTTTTGAAGATAAGATCTAAAATTGATAATAATGAAGATCTAGATCAAATTTTATCAAGCTTTAGACCTCCTATATTTTGGAAAGAAAAAAATATTGTTAAAAAGCAGGCTCAACTGTGGTCTACTAATGAAGTAAAGGCATTAATATATAAAATCAATGGATTAGAAACCTTAGTTAAAAAAAACTCAACAAATTCAATGCTTTTTGTATCAAATTTCGTAAGCAATTATTAGTAATTTTGCTTAATGATCTCAACTAATTTATTAAGTTGATCAGCAGCTTTATACTCTAAACTAATAATTCCAGAATTATTTCTTTTATTATTAACAAAAACTCTCATTCCAATTTTATTTGTCAACTCCTCTTCAAGGCTAAGAATATTTGGATCTTTTCTCTTATTAGTTCTGCTAGATTTAGATTTTAATATTCTTACCAAATTTTCAGCTTGCCTAACTGACAATTTTTTGGAAATAATTTTTTTTGCTAAAAGAAGTGCATTATCTAATCCTACTAAAATTTTTGCATGTCCTTGAGATAATTTTTCCTGAATTAATAATTCAATTATCTCATTTGGCAAGGAAAGAAGTCGTAAACAATTTGATATGTGTGCTCTACTTTTTCCTATGAATTTTGACACTTTATCTTGATCATAACTGAACTCATCAATTAATCTCTTATACCCTTCTGCTTCCTCTATTGGATTCAAATCTTTTCTCTGAACATTTTCTACAATAGCAAATTCAAGCGATTTAAGATTATCAACATTTATTACGATAACAGGTACCTCGTGTAAGCCAGCATATTGAGCTGCCTGCCATCTTCTTTCTCCAGCTATTATTTCAAATTTATTTTCTTCATCAGAAGATGGTCTTACAATAATAGGTTGGATAATACCTCGCTCTCTTATTGAGTTAGTTAATTCCTCTAAACTAATCTCATCAAATTTTTTTCTGGGTTGATACTTGTTTCTAACTAGCGAACTTATTGATAATGTTTTTTTGTCATCAATTTTTTCACTATCACCTATTAAGGAAGACAATCCTCTTCCAAGTCCTTTTTTCGATTTAAACGGATTGATCATGCTGCACTCTCCACTGGTTTATCTTGATTTAAAAATTCCTCTGTAAAACTGAAATATGCTCTGCTACCTGGACAAGTCTTGTCATAAATAAGAACAGGAACACCGTGCGAGGGTGCCTCTGATAATCTAACATTTCTTGGTACAGCAGTACTGTAAACTTTATCCTTGAAATAGTTCCTCGCCTCTGTTTCTACCTCACCTGATAATTTATTTCTCTTGTCATACATTGTCAGGAGTATTCCTCTTATATCTAAATTTGGATTTAGGTTGGACCTAATCCTTTCAATCGTTTTCATAAGCTGTGTGAGTCCCTCCAGAGCAAAGAATTCTGTCTGAAGAGGTACCACGAGGGCATCAGAGGCTACCAGTGCCATGATTGTTAGGAGGCTTAAGGATGGTGGACAGTCAATTATGATATAGTCATAAGATGGCTCAGAATTGTTTAAAATCAGGGTTAATTCGTCTTTTAATTTTAAGGCTCTCCGGCTGTCGCCTGCTGTCTCCACCTCTAGCCCAGACAAATCAACATTTGATGATATTAAATCTAAATTTTCAAAGCTTGTAGGCTGGATTACTTCAGAAATTTTTTTATTTCCATTTAATACATTGTAAATTGTTTGATCAGAACTTGTTGTGTTAGATAATCCAAGACCTGTTGTGGCATTACCTTGTGGGTCAAGATCTATAACAAGAATTTTTTTTCCTTTCATGGTTAAACCAGCGGCAAGATTGATGACGGTTGTGGTCTTACCCACTCCACCTTTTTGGTTTATTACAGAAATAATTTTTTTACTCATATTTTTTTTTCAAATTAGAAATTTTTACTACTGATGACTCATCACTTGTAAGACTTTTCATTTCCTCTATATCAAATTTCCATTTTGTAGAGGCTTCTTTTAAAATTTTTTTTCCACTCCTTCCTAAATACATGACTATGTATTTAAAATATTTAAAATTTTTTGTTGCTATATCAAAAATCACAGGCAAAGGTTTGAATGCTCGGCAAATTATTACATCTGTTACTAAATTTTTTTCTTCGAAAATATTTTTTTGGTTAATTTCAGCTTTTAATTTGAACTTTTTTACCATCTCTTCCAAAAAATTGCTCTTATGAAAGCTCTTTTCATAAAAAATTAGCTTAAAACCTTGTCTTTTTGATTTCATCAAAATACCTAAAACTATACTAGGGAGCCCTGCGCCAGACCCAAGATCAGTACATATCTTTATGTCATTTTTATCAATAAATTCAATAGTTTGTGCACTATCATAAATATGCCTTGTATTTATTGACTTTTCTGTACTTGAACTTATTAAATTTATTTTCTTATTTGTACTCAAAATTGACTGAGAATAGTCACCCAACTCCTTAAGTGTTTCACGTGAAACATTTGGGAGATAAATTTTATCTATTTTAATTATTTTCGAATCAATCAAGCTATATGCTTAATAGACTTTCTTTTGACATGAGACAACAAAATATATACTGCTGCTGGAGTAATTCCATCTATTCTAAGTGCCTGACCGAGTGTTTTTGGCTTTATTTCCTTAAATTTTGACTTAACTTCATTTGATAATCCAGAAAATTGATCATAATTTAGATTTTCTGGTATTTTAAGATTCTCATCCCTTTTGAATGCTAAAATATCTGCATTTTGTTTCTTTAAATAACCTTTATAATGAGCCTTTATCTCAATTTGCTCATCAATTTCACGTGAAACATATTCAATTTCTGGCCAAATATCCCTAATTTTACTCATATTTACTGACTTTTGCCTTAATATTTCTATTGCATTTCTTTTAACGCCGTCTTTTGCAATGTTTATTCCAAATTTAGATGCTTTTGATGGTGAAATTAGCGAATTTTCCATCTTTTTAAGACTTTTTTCCAATTTTAAAGCTTTCTCTTTAAATATAATTTTCCTCTCATCTAATATTAAACCAATATCAATTCCTTTTTGGGTAAGTCGAATATCTGCATTATCAGATCTCAAAGATAATCTGTATTCTGCCCTTGATGTGAACATTCTATAGGGTTCTGCAACTCCTTTTGTAACTAAATCATCTATCATAACACCTATGTATGCTTCAGATCTATCAAGTATAAATGGTTCTTTACCCCTAATAGAGAGAGCAGCATTTATGCCGGCTATCAATCCTTGCGCTGCAGCTTCCTCGTAGCCTGTTGTTCCATTTATTTGTCCTGCAAGGTATAGATTTTTAATTTTTTTTGTCTCTAAAGTTAGGAACAATTCCCTTGGGTCCACAAAATCATATTCTATTGCATATCCAGGCCTTAAAATTTTAACACTTTCTAAACCATTGATATTATGGCATATTTCTTGCTGTATTTCAGCAGGAAGAGAGGTTGAAATTCCATTAGGGTAAATTGTATTATCATTCAGACCTTCTGGCTCTAAAAATATTTGATGCTTTTGCTTATCTGCAAACTTTACAATTTTATCTTCTATTGATGGACAGTATCTAGGACCAACTCCTTGGATACTTCCTGAGTACATAGCACTACTTTTTATATTTTTAGAAATGATCTTATGCACTGCTTGATTGGTATAAGTCATCCTACATGAAATTTGTCTGTTGATATTTTTTTTTGTGAGGAAAGAAAAAAAATATGGGTCTTCATCTGCATGCTGCTCTTCAAGTTTTTCAAAATTAATTGTCGTTGCATCAAGTCTTGGAGGTGTACCTGTTTTTAATCTTCCAATTTTAAAATCATATTTTTCTAATTGTTCACTTAAACCTGTTGAAGGTTTTTCATTAAATCTTCCTGCAGGTGTTTTTTCTTCACCAATGTGAATTAAACCATTTAAAAAAGTTCCAGTTGTAAGGATTACTTTTGATGATAGTACTTTTTTACCTTCTTGTGTAATAAAACCGATTATATCGTTTTTATCAAAAATAAACTTAATTACAGGATCAGAAAAAATGCATAAATTACAGTAATTTACAAGTTTTTCTTGCATATATTTCTTATATAACGATCTATCACTTTGAGTTCTTGGCCCACGCACAGCTGGGCCTCTACTTCTATTCAATAAACGAAATTGTATTCCTGATTTGTCTGCAACTTCACCCATTACACCATCTAATGCATCTATCTCTCTAACAAGATGACCTTTGCCCAATCCCCCAATAGCTGGATTACAAGACATCTCTCCAATAGTATCAAATTTATGGGTAAATAAGGCAGTATTTACGCCCAATCTGGCAGATGCTGCAGCAGCTTCACAACCAGCATGACCACCACCAATCACAACTACATCAAATGATAACTCATTTTTCATGGGATTAATTTATTATTGATCTTAAAATTTACAAGAAAACACTTAAAAATGTTCAAAAAACAAGCAAATTCAATACTTATTTGCCTATACAAAAATCACTAAAAATGGAACCTAATATTTCTTCAACATCTACTTTACCAACAATCATACCTAGATGTCTTGTTGCTAACCTTAAATCCTCTGCAGCTTTATCAAAATCTTCTATCGAATTTTTTTCCTCAAAATCTTTTAAATTTTGAACACAAGCCTCTAAGCTTTGTCTATGCCTTTCTCGAGTAATTAGAGTTTCGTTTGAACTTACAAATTTATTTTTTAACTTATCTTTTATTCGATTTATCAATTCATCTAAATTAGTTTCATTTTTAATTGATAAAAAAATTGGATTAAATTTTTCAATTTGATGATTAATATTTTTATAACCAAGATCTATTTTATTAATAACAATTATTGATTTTTCACTCGCTAAATCATTCAAAAATCCAGTAAAATCAACACTTTTTGACTCTATTACTATTATGTTTAAATCAGCATCCTCAGCACGTTTAAGGGCTAATTTAATTCCTTTTTTTTCTATCTCATCTTGAGATTCTCTAATCCCAGCAGTATCAGAAATCACAACTGGATACCCATCCAAGTTTAAATGGGCTTCGATAACATCTCTAGTTGTTCCAGCAATTTCTGAAACGATAGCTACATCTCTGTTAGAAAGATAATTTAACAAAGAAGATTTTCCTGCATTGGCTGGTCCAATGATTGCAATCTTAAATCCTTCTCTAATTCTTTCTCCAACTTTTTCATCATTTAAAATTTTTTCAATTTCGTTTCTTATTTTTTCAGAATCATTTTTTATATTTTTAATTACATCATCTGGGAGATCTTCCTCAGGAAAATCAATTTTAGCTTCAATGTTTGATAAAATTTTTAAAAGCTTTTCTCTTAGTAAGTTAAATTTATCTGAACTTTTCCCACTCATAATTTTAATAGCTTGTTGTCTTTGAATTTCAGTTTCAGCAGAAATTAGATCTGCAATACTCTCAGCTTTTAGAAGATTTATTTTTTCATTTTGAAAAGCAATTTTTGTAAATTCACCAGGCTCAGCTAATCGACAATTTTCAATTTTTGATAGTTGATCCAAAATTGCCCTTACTACAGCGATGCTTCCATGAACATGGATTTCAGCCATATCTTCACCTGTGTAGCTCTCAGGCCCTGGAAACCATATCAATATACCTTCATCAATTAGTTCAGAAGTATTGATTTTATTGAATTTTTTAATTGTAGCCACTCGAGCAATTGGCGGTTTACCATCAGATACCTGATTAATTATTTTTAAAGTATCTTTCCCAGATATTCGAATGACAGCAATTCCTGAAACTCCTGCTCCTGAGGAAAGCGCATATATAGTCATTTTATTATTATAGTTTTATATTAATCATAATTATATAATTTTCTTAATGATTATTTGGTTGGCTTCATACCCTAAAAGTGGAAATACTTGGGTTCGTTCATTTTTAGTCTCTTTACTATTTAATAAAAATAATGAAGCAAATTTAAGTGGGTTATATAATATACCACAGTATCCATTAAGATCCCATTTCAACAATCTAGTAAATGATATTGATAACCTCCAAGAAATTTCGTCTAACTGGATTAAATCACAGAGAATAATCAATAGTGATAATAAAATAAAATTTTTTAAAACTCATCATGCATTGTGTAAGATTAATAATTCACTTTTTACAAATCATGAAAACTCTTTAGGAGTAATTCATATAGTAAGGGATCCTAGAAATGTAGTTTCTTCAATTTTACACCACTATTCTAAAGAAAATTATTTAGAAGCAAAAAGATTTTTATTTAGCGAAAATAAAGTATTACATAAAGAGTTTGATAAAAACGATATCAATAAAAATAAAGATATGCTGACATTGATTTCATCTTGGAAAAATAACTATAATTCCTGGAAACAATTTAAAAAAAACTATCTTTTGATTAAATATGAAAAGTTAATCTCTGAGCCAGAGATAGAATTTCGAAAAATTTGTACTTATTTATCTGAATTGATGCGAAAGAAATTCGAGGAAGAAAAAATTGATTTTGCAATTAAATCAAATTCTTTTGAAAATCTAAAAGAGATAGAAGGCAATTGTGGTTTTAAAGAAGCTGTTAAAGATAAGAAAACAGGCCAAATAAAAAGGTTTTTCAATCTTGGTCCAGCAAATAAATGGGAAAAATTACTAGATAGTAAAACAAAAGAAGATATTGAGAAAGAATTTCGAGAAGAAATGATGGAGCTCGGATATTTATCAAAGAATTAGTTGTCTAATTTTCGATTATAAACTTTAAATATTTCATTTTGGAAGTCTGTTGAAAATTGCTTAGAGTCGAATAAAGAAGATTTTAGTATATTTTCAAAAATATTTTTCCTTTCTGCTTCAAGTTTGTCACGGTCATTGGATAAATCTACTGCTTTATTTACATATTCTTCTTTGTTTGAAGACAAAAATGACTCAATTTTTGCATTTATTAAGATACTTTCCCCACATCTAGAATTCATGTTATAACCTTTCATTACAATAACTGGTACACCTGACCAAAGTGCTTCAAATGTTGTAGTTACACCATTATATGGAAAAGTATCAAGAGCAATATCAACTTCTTTATATAACTTTATATGATTTTCTACATTTAAGAAATCCTGTTTCGCATAAAATTCAATAGAATTATGAACTCCATATTCTTCAAACTTTTCTAAAATAAATTCATTATTTAAATTAAGTGAGGATTTTAAAATTAATTTTGAGTGATTTACTTTTTTTAATATTTTGCTCCAAACTTCAACAACGTCATCAGATATTTTTAAAAAATTATTAAATGAACCAAATGTAATATACTTATTTTTTTTAAATGGCGACTCTGTAAATTCTCTATCAAATTTAAAACCGGAGTGACAATTCCATATATTTGGTAGATTAATAGTTTTCTCAACATAGAGTTTCTCTTCATTTTTTTTAATTAAATTTTTATCTGTTACTAAATAATCTATTGTTGGAAAACCAACAGTATTAGGATAACCAAGCCATGAAATTTGTAATGGGGAAACCCTTGAATTGAAAATTTCTATTCGATCAGCATGATACAACCCCATAAAATCAATTAAAATTTCAATTCTATGGGACTGAAGTTCATTTATAATTTCTTCATTTTTTAGGTTAGTAAAATTAAGCCACTTATCAAAATTATTTTTCAATTCCAACGAAGATCCCTTTAAAAAAATATCATCACTTAAAGAAACTCCATATGTTTCAAATTTACTCTGATTTAAATGTTTAAGAGTATCTTTTAAGAAGTAAGTAATTGAATGGTTTGCTGCAAAATCTTTAGAAACAAAACCTATTTTAATTTTTTTGTTTTTTTCATAATTAATTTCATCAGTATTTTTTGTTGTATATTTAGGAAAAAAATCTTTAAATTTTTTTGAATATTCAAAATAATCTTTCTGGTTCCAATCATAAGTATAGTTACTCATATAACTATATGCACATGCAATAATTTTAGATTTAGTATTATTATTTATTAATTCTTTTAATAATTTTCTATTCTTTTTATGGTCAAGGGAATACTTAAATAAGTCTACTCCGTGCATAAATAATTTTTCGTTATAGCCGATTTCTTTTTCACATTCTTGGTACATTTCTTTTGCTTTTTTAAAGTATTTGGTTATTTCGATATATTTTTGAGAGTTCTTTACGCATGCAGTTATATAATTACACAATGCTTCAACCTTTAGAGGATTAATATCTGACTTTCTGTAACAGTGCTCAAAATCATTTAAAGCAGAAATAATATCGTCTTTAGTAATGTTTGGTTTTAATATTTTTGAAATAGCGCAAAGGTTTGATAGACCTGGAGGTCTATCATTTAAATCGTAGTTTTCTTCAACCCTTGAAATAACCTCTAGATATTTTTTTTTTATAAATAATTGTTTAATACTATCCAAGAAAATTTTATCTAACATGATTAAATAATAATTTTAAATGATAAATACTATAAATTATAAATAAAAAAATTTGAAAGAATAATTATGATGGCTTATTCATTGAATTAAAGAATTCCGCATTATTTTTAGTAGTCTTTAATTTAGAATTAATAAAGTCTATTGCATCCATAGAACCCATTGGTGCAATAATTCTTCTTAAAACATTCATTTTTTGTAAATCATTTTTATCAAAAATAAGTTCCTCTCTTCTGGTTCCTGACTTTGTAATATCAATTGCAGGATATATTCTTTTCTCTGAAATTTTTCTATCTAAAATAGTTTCACTATTTCCAGTACCTTTAAATTCTTCAAAAATGACCTCGTCCATTCTACTTCCTGTATCAATAAGTGCTGTAGCTATGATTGTTAAAGACCCACCTTCCTCAATATTTCTAGCTGCTCCAAAAAACCTCTTTGGTCTCTGAAGGGCATTAGCATCTACACCACCTGTTAAAACTTTACCTGAACTTGGGACAACAGCATTATATGCTCTTCCTAATCTTGTTATAGAATCTAAAAGTATCACAACATCTTTTTTGTGTTCCGTAAGTCTTTTAGCTTTTTCTATAACCATTTCAGCAACAGCAACATGGCGTTGAGCAGGTTCATCAAAAGTTGAACTTATAACTTCACCCTTAACGGTCCTTTGCATGTCTGTTACTTCTTCAGGCCTTTCATCTATTAACAAAACCATTAAATAACATTCAGGATGATTGGCAGTAATAGAATTTGCTATACTTTGTAAAATCATGGTTTTTCCAGCTTTAGGGGGAGATATAATTAAAGATCTTTGTCCCTTACCAATTGGACTAACCAAATCAATTAGTCTCGGAGTTAAGTCAGGTTTTTTTTCAATTTTATTTGTTTCAACTTCCATACCTAATTGTTTGTTTGGGTATAGAGGCGTTAAGTTGTCAAAAGCAATTTTATGCTTAAATTTATCTGGTTCTTCAAAATTTATCTTACTGACTTGAAGAAGTGCAAAATATCTTTCTCCATCCTTAGGAGATCTAATAGGTCCCTCAACTGTATCTCCAGTTCTCAATCCAAATCTTCTTATCTGACTTGGACTTACATATATATCATCTGCTCCTGGTAAATAATTCGACTCCATTGCTCTAAGAAAACCAAAACCATCTTGTAAGAGTTGTAAAACTCCGCCACCAGTTATCTCTTCTCCTTTTTCTGCAAGTTTTTTTAAAATTGCAAAGTAGATTTCTTGCCTACGTAAAGTACTAGCATTTTCTATTCCAAGCTTTTCAGCTTCAGTAATTAATTTTTCAGAGCTTTTTTCTTTTAGTTCTTGAATGTTCATTGTTGGGAGTTTTGTTTAAGATAGATCAAATATATATATTGAAATAAAAATTTCAACCCTAGATAGGTTTAAAAACTACAATAAATACAATAAAAATAAGTAATACAGTAGGAATTTCATTAATTATTCTATAAAATTTGGAAGATTTAGTATTTTCTTTTGACTTAAGCAGCCGGATACATTTTCCAAGGTATTCATGGTAAATCGTCAAAACTATTACTAAGACGATTTTAAGCTGTAGCCATAGAGAAGCGAAAGTTTCAATCCCATTTATCCAAATTAATATAATACCAAAAAGCCAGGATAAAATCATGGCAGGTCGCATTATGTAATTATAAAGTTTTCTTTCCATAGTTTCAAAAATCTCAGTAGTTTGCTCTTTTTCAAAATTTTCCACATGATAAACAAAAATTCTTGGCAAATATAAAAGTCCTGCCATCCAAGAAATTACTGCAATTAAATGGAGTGATTTGAACAAAAGGTAGCCGGTCATTATTTATAAATTTTTTGAAATAAGATATTTGAATAAATTAATATGATCCTCATTATCATTTAAACACGGAATCATCTCAAAATTTTTTCCACCTGATTTAATAAAACTTTCTTTTCCTTGAATTAATATTTCCTCTAAAGTTTCTACACAATCTGATGAAAATCCAGGGCAAATAACTAAAATATTTTTTTTACCTTCTTTAGGCAGGGTTTCGAAGGTTTTGTCAGTATAAGGCTGTAACCATTCTTGAGGACCAAATCTTGATTGAAATGTTGTCATAATTTTAATATCTGAAAATTTTTCAGAAATCAGTCTAGTAGTTTTGTGACAATAGCAATGATAAGGATCTCCTTTATCAAAATATTTTTTAGGAATCCCATGATAAGATGCAATTATTAAATCAGGCTGCCAATTAATTTCACTAATTTTTTTTACAATACTATTTTTGATTGCTTCAATATAAAGAGGCTCAGACTCGTAATGAGGGATTATCTTAAGATTTGGTTGCCATCTCATTTTCATTAAAGTTCTATAAACCTCATCACAAACTGTTGCTGTAGTTGCGGCTGCATATTGTGGATACAAAGGAAGTACAATTAAATTTTCACAGCCTTTTTCTTGAAGACCTTGAATTTTGCTATTAATACTTGGATTTCCATACCTCATAGCAAAATCTACAATTAAATTTTCGTTGCCTATTTGTTTAGATAATTTTTCTGATTGGCTTTCTGTAAAATATCTTAAAGGAGACATATTTTTATCTTCCATCCATATTTCCTTGTAAGCCTTCGCTGTTTTGGAAGGTCTAAAAGTAAGTATGAATAAGTTAAGTATTACCTGCCAGATAAAAGGATTTACTTCTATTACTCGTCTGTCTGACAAGAATTCCTTTAAATATTTTCTAATATCTAACCAATTTGTTGAGTCAGGAGTACCAAGATTTACAATTAAAATACCTGTCTTACCGTAATTAATTTTTGGGTGATCTGGTGTCATTTATAGTTTCTTACAATTTTGATTAATTCTTCAACCATTTCAATTTTAGTATCAGGGAGAATTCCATGACCTAAATTAAAAATATAAGGGTGATCTTTAAAAATACTAAGATATTTTTCAACTTCTGTTTTGAGAGTTTTTGGATCTGTTAATAAAATTTTTGGGTCAAGACCACCCTGTATTGGTATTTTTATTTCACTCACTATCTTCTTTGGGTCTACGTCATAATCAATATTTACAGCATCAGGTTTAACAATATCACAAAAATTTTTATAATCTTTGATGCCTCTAGGAAAACAAATAACAGGAACCCCTAATTCTTTTACATATTCCACAATATTTAATGTAGGTATATATATGTACTCTGGAATTTTATCTTTTAATAATCCAGCCCAACTGTCAAAAATTTGAATAATTTTAGCGCCAGCTTCAACTTGATTTTTTATGTGGAGTTTTAAAAATTTCTCTATTATTCCTAATAATCTATTAATTAAAAAATCATCTTTAAAAAAGTCACTTGATAAACCTTTTTTAGGTGAAGATTTATTAATCATGTATACTAAAATTGTCCAAGGTGCCCCAACAAATCCAATCATATCTCTGTTTATCATTAAAGAGTCTTTTGATGTTTTTGTGATTGCTTTGTAAACTTTATAAATTTTTTCAGTAAAATTTATTTCATCAATATTTTTTATTATTTCTAAATCTATATCTCCTAATTTAGGTCCAAAGTCTTTTTTAAACTCTACTTCTTGGCCAAGTCCATAAGGCAACATTAAAATATCTGAAAATATTACAGCTCCATCAAATCCAAATCTTTTAATAGGTTGAAGAGTAATTTCAGATGCTAAATCACTATTTAAACAAAGTTTTATAAAATCTAAATTTTCTTTTCTAATTTCCCTAAACTCTGGCAAATATCTTCCCGCCTGTCTCATTAACCATATAGGACTATTTTTGGTCTCTTTGTTTACGATACAATTAGTTATGGGACTCATGTAAATAGATATATATTATTTACATTATTAGTATTATGTATTGTGAATAACGTAAATTAGTCAATTTCCACACTTAATTAACTTATTATCAACATTTTTAAACTCAAATAATTGAGATTTATCAATAATAAACCTACGTTTATCACATTCTAATGTTATTATGTATAAGTTTTATCACAACTTATAAATCATCTAATTAAATGAGAAAAAAACTATCAACTATGACTTTAGTTTATAAATCTACATTTTTCTTATTTTACTAATAGTTTATAAACATCTTATACATGAGAAACTTGTACCAAATTTATTTGATATCAGATTCAACTGGCGAAACTCTTGATAGAATTTTTTTAGCTTTAAAAGCTCAATTTCCTAACTTTGAATATGAAACAAATCATTTCTCTTTTACAAGGACTGAGAGTCAGACCTTGAGTATTTTAAAACAAGCAAAAAAAGATAAGAATTCTATAATTTTATACACTATAGTTAATAGTAAGCTCGCAAAATACCTTACAGAAAAAGCTTATGAAAGAGATATACCTTGTTTTGGAGTTCTTGGTGAATTAATTCTAAATTTTTCTAAAGTTTTAAATCAAAAAGCTTCTCATCAACCGAGCGGCCAACACATTCTTAATGAAGAATATTACGACAGAATTGAAGCAATACAATTTACCATGAACCATGATGATGGTAATCAAACTGAAGATATAGAAAAATCAGATATAATACTTCTTGGTGTAAGTAGAACAAGCAAAACGCCAACAGCTATTTATTTAGCTAATAGAGGCTTTAAAACATCAAATATTCCATTAGTTAATGTAAATTCCATACCAGCCAAAGTTACTGAAAAAAACTTTTCTCCATGCGTAGTCGGTCTAGTTACTGAAGCTGAAAGATTATATGATTTAAGGAAGAACAGATTAACTTCTCTTAAAGAAGATCAAAATAGTGATTATGTAAATATTGATAAAATAAAAGATGAGTTAAATAATGCTAGAAAAATCTTTAAAGAAAATAATTGGCCAACAATAGATGTAACAAGAAAATCAGTGGAAGAAACCGCTGCTTCAGTAATAAAAATCTATGAAATAAAGAATAAAAAAAATGCCTGAAATTATTTTGGCCTCGAAAAGTAAAGTTAGAAAGGAAATATTAGATAATCATAATATCAATTGTATTGTTGAAGTTTCAAATGTTGATGAAGATCCAATAAAGGAAAACTTGTTAAAAGTGGGAGCTTCACCTGAAATTATTTCCAAAAATCTCGCAGAATTAAAAGCAAATAAAGTAAGTCAAAAATTTAATAATATTCTAGTTTTGGGTGCAGATAGCGTAATCGATTTAACTGGTGAATTAATATCAAAACCGGAGAGTAGGGAAGAAGCTTTAAATATTTTAAAGAAACTAAATGGAAAAAAACACTCTTTGATTAGCTCGGTTTGTATATCTAAAAATGGATCAATGATTTGGAACTATACTGATAAAGCTTACTTGACAATGAAAGATCTATCTGAAAATGAATTAATTACTTATCTAAATAAAATAAGCGATGAAGCTTTATATGCTTATAATGTCTATCAAATTGAAGGAGATGGAAGAGCTTTATTTTCAAATATTGATGGTGATAAAGATACAATAATGGGCCTTCCAGTTAATAAAATAAAGGAATATTTGAAAAATTATGAATAGGTATTTTGTCATTGGAAATCCAATTGGTCATTCTCTTTCGCCTCAAATTCATAATTATTGGTTTAAAAAATATAAATTAAAAACAAGTAATTATGAAAAAAGAAAACTAGAGGAAAAAGAATTAGAAAAATTTGTGAGAGAAATTAGAGATAAAAGTCAAAGTATTAATGGTGTAAATGTGACTGTGCCGTATAAAAAAAAGATTATTCCTTTTTTAGATGAACTATCAAATACTTCATTACCAACTCAATCTGTTAATACGATTTTTAAAAAAGATGGAAAACTTGTTGGTCACAACACAGACACGACAGCGTTTGAAGAGACATTAAAGCAATTTTTCTTAGATTACAAAGAAAGACATATACTATTAATCGGTGCAGGAGGTGTTGCTCCTTCAGTTCTTTTTGCTTTGTGCAGGCTTGTTGGAAGATACGGAAAAATTTATTTAATGAATAGATCAAAAAGTAAAGCAATAGATTTAAAAAAAATGGGAAATACTTTTAATACTTTTGAACCATCCAATATTGAGTTACTTGATTGGGGTAAAGTACCTGATGTACATTTAGTTATTAACACCACAAGTATAGGACTAACAAATGAGGAAAATTTGGGATTAGATTTTACTAAATATGAAAAATTAAAAGAAAAAACTCTATTCTATGATCTAATTTATAATCCTAAAGAAACAAATTTTATAATTGATGCAAAGAAACGTGGTAATAAAATTATGAATGGAAAAATGATGTTTTTACTTCAAGCTAAATATGCATTTCAAAAATGGACGGGCATAGATGCAGAATTAGATGATGAAATTATAAAGATTGTAGACTGATGATAATCGTAGGGATTTTAGGTGATATAGGTTCAGGCAAAAGCTTTGTTGCAAAACAATTTGGTTATCCAATTTTTAATGCCGATAAAGAAGTAAGTGATATCTACAAAAACGACAAGTTCTGTTATAAAAAAATTAAAAAAGAATTTCCAAATTTTATCAAGTCAAAATTGTTAAAAAAAAATGAGCTCGGAAGCATAATCAAGGAAAACAAAAAAAATCTGAAAAAAATATCAGTTATTGTACATCCTATAGTTAGGAAGAGAATGCATTTATTCCTTAAAAAAAACAAAAGAAAAAAGATGGTCGTATTAGACATACCATTATTAGTTGAAAATAAATTATACGATAAAAACTTTTATTTAATTTTTGTCCAATCAAATAAAAATGAAATTAACAAAAGACTTAAAAAAAGGCCTTTTTATAATAAAAAAATAATTGATAGTTTAAGAAAATCACAAAGATCTCTGGCTTATAAAAAGAAAATATCTGATTATGTTATTAAGAATAATTTTAAACTTCTAAGCTTAAAGAAAAATATTAAAATAATTAAAAGAAAGATTTTAAATGAAAGAAATAGTTCTAGATACTGAAACAACCGGATTATCGGTAAAAGATGGGCACCGAATTGTAGAAATTGGATGTATTGAGCTAGATAATTTAGTCCCAACAAAAAATATATTCCATGTTTACCTAAATCCAGAGAGAAAGGTCTCAGAAAAAGCTTTTGAAGTTCATGGATACTCGGATGAGTTTTTATCCTCTAAACAAAAATTTTTAGAAGTTGTTGAAGATTTCTTATCTTTTATTGAGGATAAAAAAATAATAATTCACAACGCCGAGTTTGATATTGGGCATTTAAATAATGAGTTATCTTTAATTGGGAAGCCTAGAATAAGTAATTCAAATATAATTGATACTTTAGAACTTGCTAGAAATAAATTTCCAGGATCTGGGATAAGTCTAGATGCATTATGCAAAAGATTTAGAATTGATAATTCTAAAAGAGAAAAGCATACTGCGTTGATTGACTGCGAGTTACTTGCTAAAGTTTATATTAATCTTATTGATCAAAAAGAACCTACTTTTGATTTAGCTGAAAAAAATGTGTCAAAGATCGCACTGGATAACAACCAAGACTATTACAAAAAAATTATTACACCTACTAAAAAGGAATTATCAGATCACTCTGAATTTTTAAAAAAAAATTTAAAAAAAAATTATTTTTAGTTTAATTTTTCATTATATAGTTTTTCAAAGTCAATTTTTGATCCAAATTTTAAATCAGGTAAACCAGAATTTCTCAAAATAGTTAAAAATTTGCTCTCTAATTCAGGATAAATTTTTGTTTGCAAGTCACATAGGACAATTTTTTCTAACTCAGTTTTTTTTATCTGAACATCTATAATTTCAATTGCAGTTGCATACTTGATTTGAAAAAAACCTTTATCCTTTTTTATGTTTGGATTTTCGTACGTAAGTGTAGTTAAAACTTCTATCATTTTTCTTTTTAAAGGTTTTGATTTTATATCAACTTTCATTAGATATTCAGGAATACTGTTTCTTATAGTAATTAGAGTTTCTGGACTAGGTATTTCGACTGATAAATCTTGGATATAACTTACAACAATTTTGTATTTATTTTCCATCTTTGTCCTCTATATCTTCATATTCACCCTCAATAAATTTTTTTTTTTGATTTTCTTTTTTTGATGAATATTTTTTTGAATATTTACTTAAAATGATTTTTCTAGTAATTGGCAAAACTAATAAAATTCCAATTATATCCGTTGCAAATCCAGGCAAAATTAATAGTAAAGCGGCAAAGGCTATAGCTGCTCCTGAAACTATTTCATAAAGGGGGAGTTCATTTTTTACTAATTGTGACATCCCTGATCGTAATGTATTAAAACCCTCGTATCTAGCGTACCAAATGCCAACAATTGCAGTAACTAAAATTAGTAAAATGGTGTTTAAAGCTCCTATTTGTGAGCCAACTTTTATGAATAGGTATATTTCAATAAGCGGTATCCCTAAAATAAGAATTATTGCTGTGTTCATTTGTCTATAATGTAAATTGCAGGTTGAAATTAATCAACATAGTAAATATTATTAGTATATGAGTTATAGCTTCGAGTACATCGATATTATATTATTAGCCATGATTGCTGGTTTTATTTTCCTTAGATTAAGAGGGATTTTAGGAAAAAAAACCGGTTTTGAGGAGAATATTAATTCAAGCTTCCCTCACGAGGAAGTTAAAGAGACTAAAGTTTCTCCTGTCCTTAATGCTGAAACTTTTGATGATGCAGCAAAAAAAGATTTTCTAAACGGTGCAAAGATCGCTTATGAAAGCATTATTACGAGCTTCTCAAAAGGAGATCTAAAATCTATTAAAAATCTTCTAGCAAAAAATGTATATGATCAATTTGATGAAGCCATTAAAGACAAAAAGGCTAGAAATGTAACTTCTGAAACCACTTTTATCGGTATTAGTTCTGCAGAAATTAAAGAGCATAATCAAAATAAAAATATGCTTGAGGTAAGTGTTGAATTTGTAAGTGAAATTATATCTTGCATCAAAGATAAAGATAATAAAATTGTATCTGGAGATGCTCAAAAAGTTAAAAAAGTTTTAGATACTTGGAAATTTACAAAAGATAGTACTTCAAAAAATCCTAACTGGCTAATAGTAGACACCCAGGCTTAGTTGAATAAAAAAATATCAGATAAAGACAAACAAGACTGGCAAGACTTTTTAAATAGTACTGATAGATTAGAAAATAAAGATCAAAAAATTTCTTCAACACCAAAAAGGTATATTGAAAAATCCATTGATTTACATGGCTATACTTTAGAGGAAGCAAATAAAAAGATAACTTCCTATATTGAAGAATGTTTCATTAATGGAGTTTACAAAATTAATGTAATCACAGGAAAGGGTCTAAGATCAAAAAATTTAAATGACCCTTATCAATCTAGTAATTTGAGCATATTAAAACACTCAGTGCCTAATTTTATTAAAGGTAGTGATCATTTAATGAGCAAAATTATAAGTATCGATATTGAGGCTGTTGAAAATCCATCCGTTGGAAATTTTGATATTTTTCTAAGAAAAAAAAAATTATAATTACAAAATAAATTTTGATAAATCTGCGTCTTTAACAAGTTCACCAATATTTTTTTTAATATACTCTGAGTCTATACTTATTTTTTCACCAGCTCTATCTGTTGCTGTAAAACTTATTTCATCTAAAACTCTTTCAATAATAGTATGTAGTCTTCTAGCACCTATATTTTCCACAGTTGTATTTACTTCACTTGCAATTGTTGCAATGGTATCAATTCCATCCTCAGTAAATTCTAAATCAACATTTTCAGTTTTAAGAAGAGCTTTGTATTGTTTGATCAAACTGTTATCTGGTTCTTTTAAAATTCGCTTAAAATCCTCACTATTCAATGCATCTAGCTCTACCCTAATTGGTAGTCTTCCTTGAAGTTCAGGCAAAAGATCTGATGGTTTTGCTAATTGGAATGCCCCAGAAGCTATAAATAATATGTGATCTGTTTTAATTGGACCATATTTAGTACTCACTGTCGTTCCTTCAATGAGAGGAAGCAAGTCTCTTTGAACACCTTCTCTTGAAACATCTCCACCAACTCGGTCAGTTCTTGCCGAAATTTTATCTATCTCATCTAAAAATACGATACCATTGTTCTCGGTAGTATTTTTTGCTGATTTAATAATTTTGTCTTGTTCAATTAATTTATCAGCCTCTTCATTGAGCAAAATCTCATGAGACTCTTTAACTAACATTTTTTTCTTTTTAGCTTTTTGACCCATAGACTTTCCAAGCATATCTGAAATATTAATCATACCAACATTTGCACCAGGCATTCCTGGTATTTCAAAAGATGGCATTCCACCACCACTTTCTGTAACTGCAATTTCTATTTCGTTATCATCTAAATCACCATCTCTCAGTCTTTTTCTAAAACTTTCTCTAGTTGCAACACTTGCTTTATTTCCAACAATTGCATCAAGAACTCTATCCTCTGCAAGTTTTTGTGCCTTTGCGTGTACTTCTTTTCTTTTTTTAACTTTTTCCATCGCAATAGCAATTTCTAAAAGATCTCTAATTATTTGTTCAACATCTCTTCCTACATAACCTACTTCAGTAAATCTTGTTGCCTCAACTTTTACAAATGGTGCTTCAGCAAGTTTAGATAATCTTCTTGATATTTCTGTTTTACCAACACCCGTTGGTCCCATCATTAAAATATTTTTTGGTAGAACTTCATCTTTCATATCGCCTTCTAAAGCTTGTCTTCTCCACCTATTTCTCAATGCGATCGCAACTGCTCTTTTTGCATTATTTTGTCCAACAACAAATCTATCTAATTCAGAAACTATTTCTCTTGGAGATAATGAATTTTGAATATTATTTTTTTCTTTTTTTAATTTGGGATTCGGTAGTGTTGTAACGTTTGATTTTTCCATTTAAATTTTCTCTATATTCAAATTATTATTTGTGAACACACATATTTCAGAAGCAACTTTAATTGCTTTCTTTGCAATTTCTTCTGCTGATAAATCTGTATCCATTAATACTTTTGCTGAGGCTAATGCATAATTTCCACCAGACCCAATTCCAATGACGTCTCCTTCAGGTTCTAAAACATCACCAGTTCCTGAAATAATGAAACTATTTTCTTTATCACCAACAGCCATTAAGGCTTCTAATCTTCTTAAATACTTATCAGTTCGCCAATCTTTAGCTAATTCAACAGCTGCTCTTGCTAGATTTCCTGCATGTTTTTCTAGTTTGGACTCTAATCTTTCAAATAATGTTAATGCATCCGCCGTAGATCCAGCAAATCCTGCAATCACATTTCTTTTCTCAATCTTACGAACTTTATTTGCAGTTTTCTTAATTACTGTATTTCCCATACTAACTTGGCCATCTCCAGCAACTACTACTTCATTGTTTTTTCTTACTAAAACTATTGTTGTCATGAATTATAGATGGATACTAAATCTTATAGTTCAAGACCAAGCCTAGAATTATTGCCATAATTGAATAATAGATATATACCTTTTTCAAACTATGAAACGTAAAGCCAAAATAAGTAGAAAAACAAAAGAGACTAACATCAGTGTTGATTTAAATATTGATGGTAAGGGTAAGTACAAAGTTGACACAGGCATAGGATTTTTAGATCACATGCTTGAGCAATTATCAAAACACTCTTCAATGGATATGAATATTAAAGCTAAAGGTGATACGCACATTGATCTTCACCACACAACTGAAGATACGGGAATTGCGATTGGTGAATGTTTAAAAAAAGCGTCAAAAAAATTTGTTGGAATTAAAAGATATGCTCATGCGATGATACCAATGGATGAAACATTAACAAGAGTTGCAATCGATGTTTCAAATAGACCTTATTTAATTTGGAAAGTAAAATTGAAAGTAGAAAAATTAGGTGAGATGGACACAGAACTATTTAAAGAGTGGTTCCAAGCCTTTTCACAAGCTGCAGGTATCACTTTACACGTTGAAAATATTTATGGCGATAACAGCCACCACATAATAGAGTCTTGTTTTAAAGGATTAGCAAGATCTTTACGTGCTGCTTTAGAAATGGATCCAAGAAATAAAACTACAATACCTTCTACAAAAGGTTCTTTATAAATTTAATGAATGTCACAATTGTTGACTACAATTCAGGCAATATAAGTTCTGTAATAAATTCGTTTAAAGAAGTTGCAAAAGATAAAGTAAACATTGAAGTAACGTCAGATCTTTCAACTATAAAAACTAGTGATAAAGTTGTATTACCTGGGCAAGGATCTTTTAAAAGCTGCATTGATGGGCTTAATAGTATTGATGGTCTGACAGATACTCTTAATGAATTTGCATTAGAAAGTAAAAAACCAATTCTTGGAATTTGTGTGGGTCTTCAAATGTTTGCAGATGTTGGTTATGAGGAAGTTAAGACTAAAGGTTTAGGATGGATCTCAGGTAAAGTGTCTAAAATTGATAACCAAGGCGGTAAATTTAAGCTACCACACATTGGTTGGAATGAAATTAATATAATGAAAGATAGTAAGATTTTTAAAGGTATAGAAAATAACTCTCACATGTATTTTGTTCACAGTTATGAGTTTGTGCCTGAAGATAAATCTGTAATTTTAGCTTCAACTGATTATTCATCTAATGTTGTTTGCGCTGCGGAAAAGGAAAATATCATTGGTACTCAATTTCACCCTGAAAAGAGTGATAAAATAGGATTAAAAATAATAGATAACTTTATAAATTTATAAAATGAAAAAAATAGTAATTACTTTATTTTTAAATTTTTTTCTTTTTAACTTAGCATCTGGAAAAATTCTTAATGTGGAAAATAAAGTACTGCTAGATGTGCCATCAAGCCATAATTTTATTAAATATCGCGAAGAAGAAGTAGCAGATGCCTTTAGTGATTTTATTGATACTTATGAAGATTTAAAAATTGACGCTTACGTTGTAGGTCCATCAAAATACATAGAACTTGAAAGAGCAATTTTAGATGGTGAAGACCCAATGGAAAATAAGTATGTTAAATCAATAGTTAAAAAGTTAGAGAAAAAAAATTTTCAAAATGAAGTTAAAGCTATGAATTGGATGATATCAGAAGCAAAAAAAATAATGAGAAAAGAAAAAATTGATTTAATTACATATGTTATTGTTATAAATAGAAATCTTAAAGATCTATTAGTGTTAGGAAATGAAGTAGACGATGCAGTTCTTGAACTTTATTCAATGAATAATTCAGAATTACTCAATAAAACAAAAGAACTAAAGCAAATGATGTCTTTATTAGACGGTGCAAATAGTAAAACTTATTTTGTTGGTCCTGCATCTATTGAGTACAATAGATTAAAAATTCAAAAAAATAATCATGGCGAACTTATTTTAAAGGGCCCAAGCAAAGTAACCTATGCAGTTACTGATACTTTAACATTAGATGCAAAAACTAATATCCTCTTAGGCTCTCATAATGATAAAATGTATTTACTTATTTCAGCATGTTATGTTGATTGTTCAAAGTTTAATAGTAAGTTTAACAAAATGATTAAACCAATTTTTTCAAGAGTTGAAAAAAAAACAAATGACATAAAAATTTCTCCAGATAGTAACTTTGTTGAGCAACTTAAATCACTCAATGAATTATACAAATCTGGAGTACTGACAAAAGAAGAATTTGAAAAAGCTAAAAAGAAAATCTTAAATTAATGAAAATTCTTCCAGCAATAGACATTAAAGATAAAAAGTGCGTGAGGTTAATTAAAGGAGACTTTGATAATAAAACTGAATATGAAATGTCTCCAGTTGAACAAGCTGGTAAATATAAAGACCACGGTTTTAAAAATCTACACATAGTTGATTTGGATGGAGCATTAACAGGAGAGACTGTTAATATTGATATTATTGAGGAAATCGTTGGTAAATTTGATCTTAAAATTGAAATAGGTGGCGGTGTCAGAAGCTTTGAAAGTATTCAAAAATATACTGATGCTGGAGTTGATAAAGTTATTTTAGGTAGTGCTGCAATTAAAGATAAAGATTTTTTAAAAGAAGCTTGTCAAAAATTTTCAGATAAAATTGCTTTAGGTCTAGATGCTAAAGATGGTTATTTATCTGTATCTGGATGGAAAGAAAATTCTAATTTAAAAACTTTAGAATTTTTAAAAGATGTAAATGATTATGGAGCTAGTAGATTAATTTATACAGATATTAATAGAGATGGAATGAAGTTAAGTCCAAATTTTGATGAAACAGAAACTGTTGCCAACAATTCGAACTGTCCAGTAATAATATCTGGAGGTGTTTCATCAATAGATGATATTAAAAAGGCTAAAGAATTAGGAAATAAAAATATTGAGGGAATTATTGTTGGTAAAGCTATATATGACGGTGATATTAAATTAGATGAACTTGCAAAAGAAATAGATGCTTAAAAATAGAATTATACCCTGTTTAGATGTTAAAAATGGAAGAGTTGTAAAAGGTATTAACTTTGTTGATTTACAAGATGCAGGAGACCCAGTAGAGCAAGCTAAAATTTATAGTGATGGTGGTGCAGATGAAATTTGTTTCTTAGACATCACTGCTTCAAATGAAAATAGGGATACCATTTATGAAGTTGTTAAAGATACTTCTAAAAAATGTTTTGTACCTTTAACTGTTGGTGGCGGTGTTAGAAGTATAGAAGATATTAGTAAACTTTTAAACTGTGGGGCTGATAAAGTTTCAATTAATACGGCTGCAGTACAAAACGCTGATGTTGTAGTTCAAAGTTCAAAAAAATTTGGCTCTCAATGTATTGTTGTTGCAATAGATGCTAAGAAAAATGGAGATAAATGGGAAGTTTTTACGCATGGAGGTAGAAATAATACTGGAATTGATGCTTTAGAGTTTGCAAAAGAGATGGAAGAGAGTGGAGCAGGTGAGTTGTTAGTCACTTCAATGGATAGAGACGGTACTCAGGTAGGCTATGACATTGATCTAATGTCTAAAATTTCTTCAATCGTAAACATACCTACAATAGCATCAGGAGGAGTTGGTGATCTTGATCACTTAGTCGATGGCATCAAATTAGGTAATGCTAGTGCGGTTTTAGCAGCATCCATATTTCACTACGGAAAATATTCTGTCAAAGAAGCTAAAGAATATTTGGACTCAAAAGGAATACCTGTTAGGATTTGAGATGCTAAATACCCTTGAGAGCCTATTTAAACTTGCAAGAGAAAGAAAATCTTCACCAGTTGATGGTTCGTATACTAATAAGCTTCTAAGTGATAAATCTTTGAGTAAAGCTAAAGTGCTTGAGGAAATAAATGAATTGATAGAGGCAGTAGAAGAAGATACAAATAAAATTCATGAAGCTGCTGATGTGTTTTATCATCTAGCCATGTACCTTGAAGCAAACAATATCAAAATTGAAGATGTAATGAGTGAATTAGATAAAAGAAAAAAATGAGCCATAAATTTTATAAACCTGCAAGATCAAGACTACAAAGAAGTGAATTAGCAGTTCCAGGTTCATCTCCTAAAATGTTTGAGAAAGCTCTTAGTTCTGCAGCAGATTATGTTTTTTTAGATTTAGAAGATGCAGTTTCTCCTAATGATAAAATTACTGCTAGAGCAAATGTTATTAAATCTTTAAATGAAATGGATTGGAGAGGTAGTGGTAAAACTATTTCAGTCCGAATAAATAGTTTAGATACTCATTACATGTATTCAGATTTAATCGAGATTGTTGAACATGCTGGAGAAAATGTAGATACAATTTTAGTTCCAAAAGCAGGAACTGCAAGTGATGTTTATATGGTTGATTGCTTGTTAACTCAAATTGAAACAAATAAAAAATTAAAAAATAAAATTGGAATAGAATGTTTAATTGAAACTGCATTAGGTATGTCAAATATTAAAGAAATTGCAACTTCAAGTGAAAGATTAGAGGCATTACATTTTGGAGTAGCAGATTATGCAGCAAGTTTGAGAGCACGAACCACAGTTATAGGCGGTCTTAATGAAAACTATCCAGGGGACCAGTGGCATCATGGTTTGTCTGAACTAGTTATGACTTGTAGAGCATACGGAATAAGAGCAATTGATGGACCCTTTGGAGATTTTAATGATCCAGATGCTTATACTTCAGCTGCTAAAAGAGGTGCTGCAATTGGTATTGAGGGTAAATGGGCAATACATCCTTCACAAATTGAATTAGCAAATAATGTATTCTCTCCACCAGAGACAGAGGTTACTAAGGCTAAAAGGATCTTAGAAGAGTTAGAAAAGGCTGCTAAAGAAGGCAAAGGAGCTGCTCAGCTTGATGGCAGGATGATAGATGCTGCATCAGCTAGAATGGCTGAAAACATTGTAAATATAGATAACTTAATCCATAATAAATAAATAAAATTATGGACATCCACGAATATCAAGCAAAGAAAATACTTTCAAACTTTGGGGTAACAATTCCTAGAGGTGGAATTGTTTATAGTCCAGAAAATGCTGAGAATAAAGCTAGAGAAATTGGTGGATCAAGATGGGTTGTGAAAGCGCAAATTCATTCTGGTGCTAGAGGAAAAGCTGGAGGGATAATTGTTTGCAATACTCCATTAGAAGTTGCTCAAGCAACAGATAAACTATTAGGAAAAAAATTAGTTACAAATCAAACAGGCCCTGAAGGGAAAATTGTAAATAGAATTTATATTGAAGAAGCTACAGATATAGAGAAGGAATTATATTTAGGGTTAGTTTTTGATAGAAGTTCAGAAAGTATTATGGTTGTTGCCTCAACAGAAGGTGGAATGAGTGTTGAAGAAATTTCAAAGGAAAAACCAGAAACAATTATTAGATCTAAAATTGAAGTTGCAGTAGGAATGCAAAATTTTCAAGCTAGAGAATTAGCATTTGGTCTTGGTATAGAGCCAGAATTAATTAGAAGAGCATCTGATACTATTATTGGATGTTATAAAGCTTTTAGTGAATTAGATGCAACGATGGTAGAAGTTAATCCATTAGTTATTTCAAAACAAAAACAAATTTTAGCATTAGATTGTAAAATGAGTTTTGATAACAATGCAATGTTTAGACGAAGTCAAGTTTCTGAACTAAGAGACAAAACACAAGAAGATTCAAAAGAAATATTTGCATCCGATAGAGGTTTAAACTATGTCAGTTTAGATGGGAACATAGGTAATATTATTAATGGTGCTGGTTTAGCAATGGCATCAATGGATATGATAAAATTAGCTGGAGGTGCCCCTGCAAACTTTTTAGATGTTGGGGGTGGTGCAACACCAGAAAAAATAGTTAAAGCATTTAAATTAGTTACAATGGACGAAAAAGTTAAAGTAATTCTTGTAAATATTTTTGCTGGCATCAATAGATGTGATTGGGTTGCAGAAGGTATAGTAGATGCCCTTAAAAAAATTGAGATTAAAGTTCCATTAGTCATTCGTTTAGCAGGAACTAATGTTGAAAAAGGAAATCAAATTTTAAAAGAGAGTAAAATAAATTATATAGAGGCAAACACATTAGAGGATGCAGCTAATAAAGCAGTTGCAGCACTAAATAAGTAAATCATGACTGTACTTGTAGATAAAAATAGTAAGATAATTATTCAAGGTTTTACTGGCAAAATGGGCTCTTTTCATGCAGATGAAATGATAAAATATGGCTCAAATGTAGTTGGTGGAGTTACTCCAGGAAAAGGAGGCTCAAAACATTTAAATTTACCTGTGTTTAATACAGTTAAAGATGCAGTTAACGAAACAGGTGCCGACTCCTCAATTTTATTTGTGCCACCAGCTTTTGCAGCAGACTCTGCAATGGAAGCAGCTGATGCTGGAATAAAAATATGTGTAGCAATAGTTGATGGAATACCTTCTCACGACATGATCAGAATAAAAAGATACATGAGAAGATACACTAAAAGTTCTAAAATGACACTAGTCGGACCAAACTGTGCAGGAATTATTAGTCCTGGAAAATCAATGTTAGGAATAATGCCTGGACATATTTATAAAGAAGGTAGAATTGGAATTATAAGTAGGTCAGGAACATTAGGTTATGAAGCCGCTCAGCAACTTAAAAATTTAAATATAGGTGTTTCAACAAGTGTAGGAATTGGAGGAGATCCAATAAACGGAAGTTCATTTAGAGATATAATTGAGAAATTTGAAACAGATGATGAGACCGATGCAATATTAATGATTGGGGAAATTGGTGGCCCTCAAGAAGTAGCTGCAGGAGAATTCGCAAAAGAAAATATGAAGAAACCAGTTATCGCTTACATAGCCGGATTAACTGCACCAAAAGGAAGAGTGATGGGTCATGCAGGTGCAATAGTCTCAGCTTATGGAGAAAGTGCAATTGAAAAAGTTGAAATTCTTAAAGAATGTGGAATTACAATTTCTAAAAATCCATCTGTTATGGGTGATACAGTAAAATCAGTTTTAGAGAAAATGTAATTATGAGTTACGATGATAATAACATATTTGCAAAAATATTAAGAAATGAAATACCTTGTAATAAAATTTATGAGGATGAATTTGTTTTATCCTTTCATGATATAAATCCTCAAAAAAAAATTCATGCTTTAGTAATTCCAAAAGGAAAATATCTTGACTTAGATGACTTTAGTGAAAACGCATCTCCTGAAGAAATGGTTGGATTGTTAAAAGGTATAAATATTGTAGCAAAGAAATTAAATATATCTGTTGATACTGGAAAAGGATATAGAGCGCTAGCAAATATAAGCGAAGATGGAGGACAAGAAGTTCCACATTTGCATTTTCATTTGTTTGGTGGGGAGAAAATCGGTAAAATGGTGTCGTGAAAATTAATGTAGATAGAAGTTTTTTAGAGATAAATTCAATAAGTGATCTTAACCGTTCAAAAAGTCCAGGCTCAAATTTTAAAATTAGTGAAGTAGACCCACCAGATTTCCATCTAAACAAATTTTTCTATAAGCAAATTGGAAGAAAGCATAGATGGATAGATAGATTAACCTGGGGAGACAAAAAATGGATTGAGTATGTTGAAAATCCTAGAATAAAAACCTTTGTTTTAAAGGATAATAACAACCTAGCTGGATATTATGAAACTATTCGTGATCTCGACCATAATCATTCTGAAATTGCGTATTTTGGTATTTTGGAGGAATATTTTGGTAAGAAATGTGGAGGCTATCTTCTTACTCAGGCTATTCATAAATTATTTGAGGAAGGCATGACAAGAGTTTGGCTCCATACTTGTTCACTAGATCATGAAAATGCAATTAAAAATTATTTAGCCAGAGGAATGCAGGTATTTAAATCTGAAAAAATAAATGTTGAGGTTAATTAATATATTTTTGCAAAGAAAATATTTTTTCTTTAACATTAACATTAATATTAATATCACTTAAAAAAGTCTGTATTTGATTTTGGTATATGTCTTTTGTCTCCCAACCTATTAAATCTAAACTTGCCTTATCAAAGAAAACTTTAATTAGATTATTTTCAAATTCAAAATTGAATACATAATAAAAAGGATAATTTTTGTCATTTTCTACTTCTTTCATTTTTGAAATTAAAAATTTTTTATCTAAAATAAAATTTAAAGGTGTTTTATTTAAAGGATATCTATAGTAATTTTTTATTTTATCTGAATTGATAACTAGAGATTTACCATTTGAAACTAAGATTTTATTATAAATATCATAATATTTACAAAGAATTTTTTTTGGATACAGAATAATACATTCACCTTTTTCAATATTATTGTTATCTATTTTTTGTATAAATTTAAATTCTAAAGAGTTAATTTTTTTTAAATGACTTATAATTTCTTGATTTATAGAACTATGTGCATTTAAGTTAAAAAATAAAATTAAAAAAAATATTAAATATTTCTTCATTTGAGAACTTCTCTTTTGCCAACGTGATTTGCTTGACTTACTTCACCATTTGCCTCCATTTGATCAACTATTCTAGCCGCTCTATTGTAGCCAATTTGTAATTTCCTTTGTAGAAAAGATGTTGATGCTTTTCTTTCAGATTTTACTATTTCAAGGGCTGTATTGTACAATTCATCTAAGTTCTCATTATCTTTTGAATTATTATTACCTTCTTTTTCGTCTGCAAAATTTAGAATTTCATCAACATAATCTGGTTCAGCTTGATTTCTTAAAAAATTATTTATTTTCTCAATTTCTCCCTCTGACACAAATGGTGCATGGATTCTTGTCATTCTGTTAGCTGAGGTCATGTAAAGCATATCTCCTTTTCCCAGTAATTGTTCAGCTCCTTGTTCTCCAAGAATTGTTCTACTATCTATTTTAGATGTAACTTGAAATGATATTCTAGTTGGAAAATTAGCTTTTATCGTTCCTGTTATTACGTCAACACTTGGTCTTTGAGTGGCCATTATAATATGTATTCCAGCGGCTCTTGCCATTTGTGAAAGTTTTTGAATATAATTCTCTATATCTTTTCCAGCAACCAGCATTAAATCTGACATTTCATCAACAATTACGACTATATAAGGCATAGAAACCATATGTTTTTCGTTGTATCCATCAATATTTCTAACCCCGACTTTGGTCATTAACTTATATCTATTTTCCATTTCTTTAACGACCCAGCCTAGAACTGAAGCAGCTCTTTTTGCTTCTGTAATTACTGGGCACAGCAAATGTGGAATTCCTTCGTATGTTGATAATTCTAACATTTTAGGATCGATCAATATAAATTTACATTTTTCTGGGGAGTGTTTGTATAAAAGGGATAAAATAATTGTATTAATACAAACTGATTTACCTGAACCAGTTGTACCAGCTATTAACAAATGAGGCATACTGCTTAAATCACTAGTTATTGGCAACCCAGAAATACTTTTACCAAGAGCAATCGGTAGTTTTATGTCTTTCTTTTTATAACTGGAGTCAGAAATTATTTCACTCAAGAAAACATTTTCCCGTTGGGGTTTAGGTAATTCAATTCCTATAGTATTACTTCCAGGAATTGTTGCAATTCTAGCAGATTCTGAGCTAGTATTTCTAGCAATATCTTCAGAAAGATTAATTATTTTTGATACTTTAACGCCTGGAGCAGGTTCAAACTCATATAATGTAACAACAGGACCTTGGCTTACTTTTTTTACCTCTCCTTCTACTCCAAAATCTAATAAAATTTTTTCTAATATTTTTTCATCAATTTTATTTTCTGATAAATTTTTATCTTTTTTGGAAGGATTTTTTAAAAAATCTAGTGAAGGTAATTTATATTTAATAATTTTTTTATCTGAATGAGTCGTATTTTTATCAAATGAAAAATTTTCTTGGACCCTCGTTTCATTATTTATATATTCAGCTTCATCTAATAAATTTTCACTATAATTTTCAATAACACTTTTAGAGTGCATTTTTTTAGATCTAGGGAAAATTGTAAACAAGAATTTTAAATATTTTAACTTGAAATTAATACTTAGAAGAAAAAATAATGATATTAAAATTATTAAAATTACATAACTAATTTGATTATTTAAGTTTATTAAATTTATAAGGAAGGTCTCTTCAAATAAATTACCTAAAAATCCATTATTTCCGTTAATTGTAAGCCAGTATGATTCTGTATGATAGACTGTAAAGAATAATGTTCCTATTATTGAATATAGTATTGTAAAAAATAAACTTTCAATAATATGTAAAATTTTTTTATCAATTATTACTGATAGAGATATAAGAAAAAAAGAAATTGGCACTAATAATGAGACTAAACCGATTGATTGAAATAAAATATCGGAGACATAGCTACCTTTTGCGCCTAATAAATTCTTAATTTCTGCATTATCTGGAAAAATAAAGTTAGGATCCTCAGGTGTGTAGCTAATTAATGATGCTAGGAGTAAAATAGACAAACAAAGTAAGGCTAGCCCTATTAATTCAGATAACCTTTTAAGAAGAAAACTTGTTGTATTATCTACTAAATTTTTAATTTTCATTTTATCATTAATGATTTGTCACTTTGTATCATTTAATTTTTGTTGATAAAATTAAATAATATTATGAATATTTGTCTTTTAGGAAATAATTTAACAAATCTAGTTTTAGCAAACATATTACTAAACAAAAAGATCAATGTTGATATTATCTCACAAACAAATTCATCATTATTAACAAATACAGTTAGGACAATCGCTATATCAAATGAAAATTACAAATTTTTAGGAGAAAATATTAAAGGTATCTCCAACTTGGGGTGGCCAACTGAAAAAATTAGGATTTATTCTGACAAAAATAAATCATCAGAGTTATTTGAGTTCAAAAATAAAAATCAAAAAAATTTTTACTTATTAAAATACAGTACGTTATATAATTTGATGAAAAAAAATAGATTTTTAAAGTTTATTAATCTTAAAAATTACAATTTTGATGTTATTAAGAAACGAAACTATGATTTAATTATTAACTCAGAACAAAATAATCTAATAACAAAGAAGTATTTTCAAAAAAAAATTGAAAAAAAATACAAATCTTTAGCTCACACGGCAATAATAAATCATAAAAAAGTTGAAAATAAAATTGCTAAACAAATTTTTACAGAGAAAGGTCCTATAGCATTTCTTCCTTTGTCTAACAATCAAACTTCAATTGTATTTTCAAATAATTCAACTAAACTAATTAATAGATTAAGTCTTCTTCAAATCATTAATAAATATAATCGTCAATATAAGATCACTAAAATTAGTGAAGTCGAGTCTGTTGGTATTAAATTCTTAGTACTTCGGGACTATGTTTTTAAAAATATTCTATCTTTTGGAGATTTGATCCATAAAGTTCACCCACTAGCAGGACAAGGCTTCAATATGACCATTAGAGATATTAAATCTCTAGTAAATATCTTAGATGAAAATATTAAATTAGGTATTGATGATGGAGAAATCATTGCTCAAAAATTTCAGGAAAAAAATAAACATCTGAATTTTATTTATGGATTAGGAATAGATACAATAAATACCTTTTTCAAAATTGATAGTAAGTTAAAAAATAATTTATCAGAACCTATTTTTAAACTGTTAAAAGATAATAAACTTTTGAACAAATATGCAACTTTTTTATCTAATTGAATATTATTGTAAAGTTTTATTATTAAAATTGTCTAAAATGTAAGTATTTAGAATTTCTTCTAACTTCTCTTTTCTTATATTTAAATCTTTGCTTTCAAGTAAAACTTGTTTCTCCTCTAATGAAAATGGTGATGCCATTGACAAAGTATTGATAGTTTGATCTAAACTTTGTTTTTCAATCTCTTTCCAATTAATTTCGTATCCTTGCTTTTTAAAAAGACCTTTAAGATTTTGAAATATTAACTTTAAATCTGAAAATTTTATTTCATCTGATTTTTCAATTAAATCACTTGAAAAATCCTCATATTTAACTTCGCATTCTCTATATAAGTTGTCATTATTTACTTCTTCCATGACCTTAAACCTGCATATGCCGTTCAAAATTATTAAATATCTGCCATCATCTGTTTCATTAAAGCTAGTTATTTTTCCAACACAACCTACATCGTGTAAATCAGGTTTTTTTAATTCACCAGTTTTTTTCGGTTGAATCATACCTATCATACGATCACTTTTCATACTTTTATCTATCATTTGTATATATCGAGGTTCAAAAATATTTAATGGTACAGTAGTACGTGGAAATATAATAAAATTAGACAGTGGGAAAACAGGTAATATTTTTGGAAGATCTTCTTTTTTCATAATAATTAAAATATAACACTTAATAAATGAATTCAAATATTTTTGATAAAAAAAAAAAAAATATTTTAAACTTATACAAAGAAAAAGAATATCAGAAAGTAATAATATCTGGATTAAAGTTATTTAATGAAAAGTCTAATGATGCTCAAATAGTCTATTTATTAGGACTAGCGTTTATTCATTTACAGAAATTTCTTGATGCAGAGAAATATTTTGAAATTTTATTATCCCTTAAAAAAACAGCAGACATTTATTACACATTTGGCAATTTAAAAAAAAAATTAAAGAAATATAATGAAGCAGTTATTGCATTTGAAATGGCAATTAAACTTAATCCTAATTTTTCAGAAGCATATAATAACCTAGGTACAACTAAAAAAATTGTTAACGAAAAAGATCAGGCAATTTTATATTTTAAAAAAGCAGTAAGTTTAAAAAAAAATAATATACAGGCGCTTATTAATTTATCTAGTATTTATAAAGAAAATAATAATATTAATGATCTAATCATTATTTATAAAAAAATTTTAGATATAGATAAAGGCAATATAAAGACTCTTTATAATCTGGGTTCAGCATATCTTTTTTTAGGAAATATATCCAAAGGTCGAGAGTACTTTGAGAAAGTTCTTGAATTAGATAAATCTCACATTCCTAGTATAAGAAATTATGTAAATATTACTAAAATAGTTAATGATGATAAATTTTTTGATCATTTAGCAAATATAGATTTCGGTAATTTTAGTCACGAGGATAAAATTTTAGCCTTTGATGCGCTTAGTAAGGGATATTTTGATAAAAATAAAATTGAAACAGGGTTTAGTTATTTGAATAAATCAAACTCATTAAAAAAAGAAAAGTCAAAATTTTCCTTGACTAGTGAAAATAAAAAATTTGAAAAGATTAAAACTTTTTTTATTAATATAGAGAATTTAGAACTTCACTTTAACAATAATTTTAATATCAAACCAATTTTTATAATTGGTATGCCTAGATCAGGAACTTCTTTATTGGAACAAATTTTAGCTTCACACTCTCAAATTCATGGAGCAGGCGAACTCTATTATTTACAAAAAATTATTGACCAATTGGGAATAAATAAACCAGCTAACATTAAGAGTTATTTTACTGAAATAAGAGAATATTATTACAAAAATATATCAAAGATTTCCAATAAACCATATATTATTGACAAATTGCCTGGCAATTTTAGATGGATTGGTTTTATTGTAAATGCATTTCCAGAGGCAAAAATTTTACATATCCAGAGAAATCCTATGGCAGTATGTTGGTCAAATTTTAAAACATTATTTGTTGATAGTGCTTTAGATTTTAATTTAGACCAAGAGGATATGGCTAATTATTATTCTTTATATGTTACTTTAATGAAATTTTGGGCAGATAAATTTAACAGTAAAATATTAAATATAAGTTATGAAAACTTTGTTAATGATTTTGAAACATCTACAAAAAAAATTTTAGGTCATTTGGACTTGCAATGGGAAAAACAAATTAAAGAATATGATAAAACAGATAGAATAGTTAGAACAGCTTCTTTTCAACAAGTAAGGAATAAAATAAAAAAAAATACTTCTTTAGAATGGGTGAAATTTAGTGATTTTTTAGATCCTATGAAGAAAATTTTAGCCAAAAATAACATTAAGTTTTAAAATGTTAATATATTTTGTCTATTGCTTAAATTTTAAAAAGCTAATACTTTCATCAACAATACAATAAGCGGGCATAGCTCAGTGGTAGAGCGTCTCGTTGCCAACGAGAAGGTCGTGGGTTCGAGTCCCATTGCCCGCTCCATATTATGACCTATGTTTATTAGGAAAATTAATTTTTTTTTAAATTGTTAATTTATGGATAAGTCACAACACCTAGTTGAATTAGATCAAATAAAGCAAATAATAAATAGTTTTAATTCAAAATCCCTTAAAGAAAGTTTACTTATAGCTCATCATAAAAAATTAAAAAATCCCAATTTAAATAATATTCCTCAATTTCATAACATTATTGGTTTAATAAACCTGAGGCTCAATGATTTTAAAAATTCAATTTTAAATTTTCAAACAGCTATTAAACTAAATCCGAACTTTTATACTGCTTACTATAATTTAGCATTAGTTCATTTTAATGATGAAAATTTAGAAAAATCATACAATTACTTAATTAAAGCATTAAGTTTAAGAAAAGATTATAAATTAGCTCGTGATAAAATTATTGAATTATTATCTTTTTATAAACCACAAGATATATCAAATAATACATTAGTTGTTCTGGATAAAAAACTAAAAGAAGTTCCATATAATATAGATTTCTCTAAAAAAATATCTGACAAAAAAATAATTAACTATTATAATAATTGTAAAAAAATTGTCTTACGAAATTTAAGTGATCTTTCGTATAATAAAGTTCAAATTTTTAGAAATAAATCTGTTTTTCTTAACTGCGAAAGACATAAAGCAATCTTTTCTAAATATAAATCTATTCCAAAATATTGTTTTGAATGTTTTAAAGTCGTAATAGAGTCTGAGAATTTATTTGATTTATTGAAGGTCTCATTAATTTTTGATCAAATAACATTCTTTAAGAATTTTAACAGAAAAAATATGATAGACAAAAGATCCAATAAAAATGTATTTAAAAGCATTATTTATTGCACAAGTTTAGAAGAAGTGATTCAGGCTGAAAAAACAACAAAAGATTTACTCAGTGTTTATTTTGATAATAAATTTGTTATTGAAAGTAAAAGAGGATGTCACGAATATGCTTTAGAATATCCAGATTATAAAAAAATATACAAAAAAAAATCAGAATTAATGTCTTTTCCAAAAAAATGGTTATCTAACGAAAAAGAATTTGATTTAGAAAATACTCAAAATGATGTTGAAAAAAAAAAAGTCGTTCATGATACAAAAAAAGGAAACTCGTTGCACAACTTTCTTGTAATTAATAATTGGTTTCAAGATCAAAAAATATTTTATTAAAGTTGATGTACTATATGTCACTTGATATTTTAAAGTTAAATATCTATAATGCTATCATGTCTGATTTAGCTGATAAAAAATGTATACCTTGCGAGGGAGGTATTCCAAGCTTTAATTTAGAGGAAATTCACAAATATCTAAAAAAGGTAGATGGTTGGGATGTGAAGTCAGAGGATAAAAAAGATTATTTCATTATTAAAAATTTCAAATTTAATAATTTTTTAGATAGCCAATCATTTGTTAACAAAGTTGGAGAAATAGCTGAGCATGAAGGTCACCATCCAGATATATGGTTTGGATGGGGGTATGCAAAAATTAAAATACAAACGCATGCTATTAATGGATTGCATGAGAGTGATTTTGTACTGGCTGCAAAAATTGACAGAATTTTATAAATCTTAATGTTTAAAGTGTCTAGTTTTTGAAAAAACTAATATAATACCGACTTTGTCAGCAAATTTAATGATTTCTTTGTCTCGAATAGAACCTGATGGTTGGATAATTGCACTCACTCCATTTTGAACTAAAGTTTCTACTCCATCTACAAAAGGGAAAAATGCATCTGATGCTCCTATGATTATTTCATTTTCACTAATTTTTTGAAACTTTTTCATTTTATCTATTGCTATTTTACAACTATCTAATCTACTTGGTTGACCTGATCCAATTCCTATAGTTGATCTATTTTTTGTTAAAACAATAGCATTAGACTTTACATTTCTACATATATTAAATGCAAACAAAAGATCATCAAATATTTTTTTTGATGGCTTAATTTTAGATACAACTTTAAAATTATCTTTGGTAAAAATCTTATTATCTAAACTTTGTATTAACAACGATTCATTGTTCGTTACTATATTGAATAAGTTATCTTCTTTTAAATTTGATGAATCAATTAATCTTAAATTCTTTTTTTTTTTTAGAATTTTCAGAGAATCTTTGTCAAAACCAAGTCCAATAATTACTTCAAAAAATATTTTATTTAATTCTAAAGCTATTTTTTTATTCACTTTAAAATTACACGAAACAATCCCTCCGAATGCACTTATAGGATCACAAGCTAGAGCCTCTTTGTAACTCTCTATTTTACTACTATTTGCTGATACACCACATGGGTTAGCATGTTTTATAATTACAGTTCCAGTATTTTTAGGAAGTGTTCTTGAAATATTTAAAGCTGCATAAACATCATTATAATTATTATAACTCAATTTTTTTCCACTAAGTTTGGATATATCTAATATGTTATTTTTACTGTAAATTGCCGACCTTTGATGTGGATTTTCACCATATCGCAATATTTCAACTAAATTACCATAAATAGTCTTTCTTTGTGGAAAATAGTCTTTATTTTTAATACTTAAATATTCTGAAATCACAGAGTCATAGTATGCTGTTAAATTAAAAGCTTCTTGAGATAGTTTTTTTCTAAATCCCAAACTTGTGGAACCCTTATTTTTTTCTAAGTCTAAAATAAATTCTTTATACTGATGTGGAGAGGTCAGAACAGTTGTATATTTATAATTCTTAGCTGCTGCCCTTACAAGAGTTGGACCTCCAATATCTATATTTTCTATTAGTTTATTATGATCTTTTGTGCTCTTAAATATTTTTTCAAATGGATAAAAATTAACTACAATTAAATCAATTTCATCATAATTATTCTTTATAAGTTCACTTTTATGTTTTTTATTCTCTCTCTTACTCAAAATACCTGCATATAACTTAGGATGAAGCGTTTTTACTCTGCCATCCAAAATCTCATTAGTATTTGTATATTCTGACACTTCTTTATATTTGAAGCCTAAATTCTTAATTTCTCTAGATGTACCTCCCGAGCTTATAATATTGATCCCATATTTTTTGCAGGTATTTAATATTAGTTTAATATCTGATTTATCCGAGAGAGATAGAATTGCACTTTTTATTTTTTTACTCATATTTTACTAATCTGCCATTTAACTAATTGTTCATTATTTTGAGTAATACCTGATATAAAAATATTCTGATTCTCAATATAATTATTTTTATTACCAAAATATAACCCAGTTTCAACTCCTATCAATCCATCATCTGAAAAAAATTTCCAACCAGAATTTTCTAATTCAATTAAAACAGATTTATTATCTTGAAGCTTTGTTACTTTAATATTAGGTAACAGATGAAACCTTATTTCAAAATTTGTAACTTTAAAATTTTTTTTTTTTATAAGTTTTTCTCTCCCAAAAAGAATACTTTTATAGTTATCAAATTCTAAATTTCTTTGATGAATTACCCCATATCTTGCTAAATATCCGTCATGCGAACATTTAATACTCCAATAATTTTTTTCATAAGTAACTTCATTGTCGAATGTTTTAAATCCTTTACTAACTGTACTCAGACCTTTTCTATTTTTTTTGAAATTACAAACAGAAGAGTTATCTAAAATTAATGTTGAATGAGTTGCAGTTGTTTTTGATATCGAATTTAGTTGATGATTATGATCTTGAAAATAGCCGGAGTTTGTAATTAGTTTTTTATCTTTAAAAAAAAATTCAAACGATAAGGGTCCACTTTGATAATTTTCGGAGTAATTTTTTGCTGGATTGCACCCTGTATCCATTGCAAGAACTGCATTTTTATTTTTTAAGATTGTATAGCCAGATACATCAAATTTATCACTCTTAAACTTATACCTAAAAAGAGATAGATATTTATCAAAGTCTTTGTTATTTGAATTATTATTTCCATTAAATAATAAACTCTGCCCTAACGATCCCCAAATAAAATCATAGGATTTACCAAGAAAATGAATAATTTCATTTAAGTATTCTGGAATATCATTTAAGGAATCTTTCAAAAGTTCTCTGATTAAAATAAAATATTTTAAATAAAAAACCATCTGTCTTATATTTCTTGATTTTGGGAAGTAGTTATTATCAAAAGAAGTATTAATAATTTTTTTAAGTAAATCTAATCCGTATCCCAAAAACCTATTATTTTTGTATGCTATTCCTGCCAGAGTTATCGCTGTACATCCTATCATTTTGTTATTTAAATCAGATGATCTATCAATTTCATTTATTAAATGATTTACCTGCTTGCTAATTATTTCGTTGAAACTATTTTTATAGTTATTTCCAGATTCATCATAGGTTATTTTTGAATTTGAAATCCAAGCTATTATTCTTTTAGAAAGAATATCTACTTCCCAACTCTTTGTTTCATAATTTTGATTTTTTTCAATCCAATTTTCAATAATTGACTGTGTAACTTTATTTGAAGATTTAAGATCTATTGAAAATAGCCAATAAAAACTATGTAGTTTTTTAAAATCATTATAATTTAAATTTCTATTTTCCCATATTGATTGAACATTAAAATCTTCAATCTTGTTTTTTTGTTTTTCATATTTTATTAATGAACTAAGTATATTAAGACTTGGTTGATAAACTAAAACATTTTCGTCAACTCTTGAAATTTTTTTATTATAAATAGATGAGTTTAAATAAATTTTTCGTATTTGACTTTTAAAAATAAAATAAAATTCATTGATATAATTAAAAGAACTTTTTAAAAACATTTTTACATTGATTTTAGTTTTTCAATATTAGTTTTAATATCCCCATCGTTTTCTTTAAAAACTGTAGTTCCAGATACCAAAATATTAGCTCCAGCTTCTAAAACTATTTTTGAATTACTAAAATTAATTCCTCCATCAACTTCAATATCAAAGTGATATTGGTTTTTGTCTTTTATTTTTTTTAATTCTTTTATTTTATCTAATACTTCAGGCATAAATTTTTGGCCACCAAAACCAGGGTTAACACTCATAACAAGAACTAAATTAATATTTTCTATCTCATCAATTAAAGTTTTTATCTCAGTTTTTGGATTTAAAGATACACCAACTTTTTTACCAAACTTTTTTATCAAATTTATAGACTCTTTTAAGTTTTCAGTAGCCTCAGGGTGAATAGTTATTATGTCAGCACCAGCATTTGCATAATTTTCAATGTATTCATGTACTGGAGAAATCATTAAGTGTACATCAAATGGAAGCTTGGTATATTTCCTTAGGTTTTTTATCACCGGAGGTCCGATTGTTAAATTTGGAACAAAGTGACCATCCATTACATCGACATGAATTAAGTCAGCTCCACCTTCTTCTAATTTCTTAATTTCATTGCCAAGCTGACTGAAGTCAGCAGATAATATAGATGGAGAAATTTGAATTTTTTTCATTTGATACTAAAAATATTAGTATCAATTTTTTGTTCTATTTGAATTAATTTTTGCTAAATATTCTATATATTTCTCGAGCAATTTCACTTTCAAGGGGGAACGAAAGCATACCCATAACTGAATAACCAAGTAAATAAGGCATTAAATAGAAACGACCCATGTAAAAGAACCAAGCTACATAAAGTGGTACTAAAGGTCCTATAATAAAACTTGGAGTAATTGGCTTAAATATTTTTATAAGTGGGTTTGTTAGTTTCACAAATACTTTCATAAAGAAAAATTGTGAATCTTCCTTCTGAAATATATTCATCGCAACTCGTCCAATGAGAGTCCACATTATAACTCCAAGGATATAGTCAATTATATAAACTAAGGGATGAAAGTTTGCTGACATTTTTGATGTTATCTAGGGGCGAAAATTTCGCCCCTAAAATAATATTATTTTAATTAATGTTGTTTTCCAAGTATGGTTTTACCACTTGGTATACGTACATCATCAACCATTTTCTGAGTTGCTGCATCTGGTGCTGCAGTAATTAAACTGACAACAATCATCGAAACTAAACTCACTGATGCTCCAACTATTCCAAAAGTAAGTTGAGTTATGCCTAAGAACCCAGATCCACCACTTCGTACCCAAACTAGATACGCAGTTCCTGAGATCAGTCCTAATAGCATTCCTGCAACAGCTCCTGGTGCATTAGCTCTCTTCCACCATACACCAAGTACAAGTGGGAAGAATAGTCCAGACATCGCAAAGTCAAAAGCCCAAATCACCGAACCTAGGATTCCTTGTATCTCTAGTGCAGCAATTGTAGCTCCTGCAAAACCAATTAGTACAAGTAATACCCTTGCAACAATTAATCTTTTTGCAGTTTCAGCTTTTGGATTAATGATTTTGTAGTAAACATCATGTGATAACGCATTTGAAATAGCTAAAACTAATCCATCCGCAGTTGACATGGCAGCAGCCATACCTCCAGCAGCAACTAGTCCAGATATTACATAAGGTAATCCAGCAATTTCAGGTGTTGCTAATACAACAGCACTACCTTTCATAAAGAACTCATTAAGTTCTAGAGTTCCATTGCCATTAAAGTCACTTACAAACATCAACTTCGCTTGGTTCCAGTTTTGATACCAGTCAAGAGCTTGAACTTCAGTTATCGATTTACCGATAATTCCAGTAGCTAGATTAGGATCCATCAAAGAAATTTTCGATAGAGTAGCTAACATTGGAGCTGAAGAGTAAAGTAGGAATATAAAGAATAACGACCAACCTACTGATCTTCTAGCTGTTCTTACACTTGGAGTAGTAAAGTATCTCATCATAACGTGAGGTAATGATGCTGTTCCAGCCATCATACAAACTGCTAATGAAATAAATGCCCAAGGTGTTGCATTAACTGATGAGTGTGGTTTGGTAATTCCCGCCAATCCTTTTGGAACTGTAGCTAAATCTGCAGCTGAGTTTTTAACAAATCCAAATTGACCTTCAAGTTCTGCAATTCTTGCTACTTCGTCAGCTAACATGAAGTGTGGGAAGAAACCTGCACCAATATTGTTACTTATCCAGAACACTGGAAGTAAATAAGCAATAATTAATACAATATATTGAGCAACTTGTGTCCAAGTTACTGCTCTCATTCCACCAAGCATTGAGCACATCAAAATACTAGCTAGTCCAACGTAAACTGCAATTTCAAATGGAATATCTAAAGCAACAGAAGCAATAGTTCCTGTAGCATTAATTTGAGCAGTCACATAAGTGAATGATGCAACAGTTAAGACAATAACAGCACTAAATCTTGCTAGGTTACCACCGTAACGAGTTCCTATAAAATCTGGTACAGTATAACATCCAAATTTTCTAAGATATGGTGCTAACAAAGATGCAACTAGTACATATCCACCAGTCCATCCAACAAGCAGTGCCATATAACCATAGCCTTTAAAATAAATACCACCTGCCATGGCTACAAAAGATGCACCAGACATCCAGTCTGCTGCAGTTGCCATTCCATTAAATACGGTAGGTACTTGCCTTCCAGCTACGTAATAAGCGTCTGTTTGAAGTGTTCTTGATAACCAACCAATTAAAGCATAAATCAAAACTGTAAAAGCAACAAAAAAGATACCAATCATTTTTGCTGACATACCAGCTTGTTCAGCTATGGCCATTATGATGATAAATACTAGAAAACCTCCAGTATATATCCCATAGACCTTAGGTAGATTATCTATAAATTTACCTTTTATCATTGTTCGCCCTCTCTTTCAGTAAATCCGAACTCATCATCTATTTTCTCTTGTCGACCTGCAAACCAGAAAATTAGAATGACGAAGATTGCAAGTGATCCCTGACATGTAAACCAATACGTTAAAGGATATCCAAATGGTCTAATGCTAGATTCTTGCATTTCGGCTCCGAAAAGAAAGATGCCAATTGAGAAAACAAACCAAATTGCTAATGTGATAAAAAGCAAATTTCTGGTTTTTTCCCAGTGTTGTTCTTGTTTTGACATTTTTTCTCTCTCCTATAGGTTAAAGAAAGAACCATACCGATAATCAAACTTATTTAAACCCTTAAAAACACTCGATATTGTGTCATTTTTACATTATACATCAACATATTAGTTAGATAAATGGGCCTCAAATACAGATTCAACTTAAAAGATATAAAACTTCAAGATTTCAAAGTCTACTTAGTTGCAATGTTCAAAGGAATTTTGCCAAAGAAAAAAATAAAAAATATCGAGGATCTTGGGGAATTTATTCAGCAAAAATCAGCATGGGTATCACAAGTTACTTTATATAATTATTTAAAAACAAGAATGGGCACTAAATGGGTTCTCCATTTTGATGATGAAACATTTTTAAAATCAATTAACACTGCTAAATGGAATATATATGCAATTTCGCTTCAAGATTTATCCTTTTATACAATCTCATATCTTAATGTTTATTTTAACTATCAAGAAACGAATAGAGCCTCTGAAATTTATAATAATATTTTGGATAAAGAATTAGAGAATGGCATGCCTAAGGAAATTGTTGATGAAGCGAGAGCTAGTTTTCAGAAAAGATTAGATCAAATTAAATGGGATGACTATTATAAGTCTTGGCCATTTAATGAAAGTGCTCTTGCATTGTATAACTGGGCTCCAGTAGCAAATGAGTTAAAATCAATAGATAGAAAAATAGTTCTTAATTCTATGATTTTAAAATGGGACAATATTAAAGAAGAGTTTTCTAAACTAATAAAGATCTAGATATTTTTTCTATTATCGACCAAGCTTTCAACAACTGAAGGATCAGCTAAAGTGGTTGTGTCTCCTAATTGACCATGTTCATTAGCAGCAATTTTTCGGAGAATTCTTCTCATTATTTTTCCAGATCTTGTTTTTGGAAGTCCTGGAGCAAATTGAATTAAGTCAGGAGTTGCTATTGGACCAATTTGTTTTCTTACCCAAAGTTTTAAATCTCTCTCTAAATCAAGAGTACTTTTTTCTCCAGCATTTAAAGTTACATAACAGTAAAGTCCGTTTCCTTTTATGTCATGTGGATATCCAACTACTGCTGCTTCAGCCACTTTTGGATGAGCTACAAATGCACTTTCTATTTCTGCGGTACCTAAATTATGGCCTGAAACAATAATTACATCATCTACTCTTCCTGTAATCCAATAGTATCCATCTTTATCTCTTCTGCAGCCATCACCTGTAAAATATTTCCCATCAAACTGTGAAAAATAAGTATCTATAAATCTTTGATGGTCACCATAGACACTTCTCATTTGTCCAGGCCATGATTGAGAAATACAAAGTCTGCCTTGTGCTTCTCCTTTTAAAACCTTGCCATCTTTATCTAAAATCTCTGGTTTAATTCCATAAAATGGTTTTGTTGCAGATCCAGGTTTTAAATCTATCGCTCCAGTTTGTGGACTGATCAAAATCCCACCTGTTTCTGTTTGCCACCATGTATCAACGATTGGACATCTACTATCACCAACAGTTTTGTAGTACCATTCCCAAGCCTCAGGGTTAATTGGTTCACCAACAGTACCTAAAAGTTTTAAAGTCTTTCTAGATGTTTTCTTTACAGGTTTATCACCTTCTCTCATTAAAGCTCTGATTGCTGTTGGAGCTGTATAAAAAATATTAACTTTATATTTATCAACTATTTGCCACCATCTAGATGTATCAGGATAAGTAGGTATTCCCTCAAACATAATTGTAGTTGCACCATTAGCAAGTGGACCATAAATAATATAACTATGTCCTGTAACCCAGCCTATATCAGCCGTGCACCAGTAAATATCTTTAGGTTTATAATTAAAAATATATTGGTGAGTCATTGATGCATAAACCATATATCCGCCAGTAGTATGTAGAACACCTTTTGGTTTCCCAGTTGAACCAGATGTGTAAAGAATGAATAATGGATCTTCAGCATTCATTTCCTCAGGCTCACATTTTGCTGAAACTTTACTAATCATTTTGTGATACCAAACATCACGATCATTGTACCAATCAATTTTTTTGGTACCTGTTCTCTTTACAACGATACATTTCTTTACGTTTGGACAGCTTTGTAAAGCTTCATCTGTAATAGATTTTAAAGGGATTGTTTTGCCACCTCTTACTCCTTCATCTGCAGTGATTACATAATCAGATTCGCAATCATTAATTCTGCCTGAAATACTATCTGGTGAAAAACCACCAAATATTATGGAGTGAACCGCACCTATTCTTGCACACGCAAGCATTGTGTAGGCAAGTTCTGGTATCATAGTAAGATAAATTGTTACTCTGTCACCCCTTTGAACTCCCAGATTTTTTAATCCATTTGCTGCTTTTGAAACTTCTTTATGAAGTTCTTTATATGTAATTTTTTTTTGAACTTTAGGATCGTCTCCTACCCATATAATTGCAGTCTTATTAGCATTTTTTTTAAGATGCCTATCAATGCAATTCGCTGAGGCATTTAAAGTACCATCATAGAACCATTTGATATGAACATCATCTTTACTATATTTAACGTCTTTAATTTTTTTATAAGGCTTAATCCAATTAATTCTTTTTCCTTCTTTTTTCCAAAATCCATCATTGTCTTTAATAGACTCGTTATATTTCTTTATATATTGAGATTTATTAACGGTAGCTTTACTTATCCATTCTTTCTTTGTTTTATAAACTGTCTCTTTGGGTTTTTTAGAGATTACTTTTTTTTTAACTTTTTTTTTCTTAGGCATGAATTTTTTTTTAATTAATTTTACCCATCTTCAAAATTATTTTCCAGCTTTTAGTGTCAATAGGCATGACAGATAGTCTACTTTGCTTAATAAGAGATAAGTTCTCTAAAGCCTTAGTTTTTTTGATGTTTTCAAGTGTTACAGGATTTTGAAGTTTACTTTTAAATCTAACTTTAACTGCAACAAACCTTTTTTCCTTATCCGTTGGATCAATGAATGACGTTTTAATAACTTCGACTATACCAACTATCTCTTTTCCAATATTAGAATGATAAAAAAAACAAAGATCTCCTTTTTGCATTTCTTTTAAGTTATTTGCTGCTTGGTAATTTCTTACACCATCCCAGTCAGCTCCTTTTTCTCCAGCTTTTATTTGTTGATCAATTGACCATACATCAGGCTCAGATTTCATTAACCAATATTTCATTTAATTTTTTTTCTTTTTCTTTTCTTTTTTAAGTTTTCTTTTTTCCTTTAAAGAAAGTTTAGCTTGTTTCATTACACTAGCATCCTTAAATGATTTACCACTATATCTTTTCGACATTTACAATCTAACTCCTGCTCCTTTTAAAAACTTTGCTTTTTCGTCAAGTGGTAGTCTTGGACTTGCAGGAAGATCTAAATTATCAAATTTTTTCATTTTATACTTTTCAAGACCAACTAGTGCAATCATGGCTGCATTATCCCCACATAATTTTGGTTCAGGGAAAATTGGTCTAAAATCATTCTTCTTACATACTTTTATTAATTTTTTTCTAATACCCTTATTGGCAGCAACACCTCCAGCGATTACAAAAGTTTTATTTTTCTTTTTGTTGGTCTTTTTGAACTCATCAAACGCTATTTGTGTTTTTACTTCTAAAATTTCTTCAATTGTTTTTTGAAAAGATGCTGCAAGATCATATTTTTCTTGTTTAGATTTTATAGTGCTTGATATCCTTAAAATTGCAGTTTTAAGACCTGCAAATGATAAATTACATCCACCTTTATTTATAATTGGTTTAGGAAGTTTAAATTTATTTGCATCTCCCTGCTTTGCAAAACTTTCTAACTTTGGCCCTCCTGGAAATTCAATACCTAAGAGTTTTGCAGTTTTGTCAAATGCTTCTCCTAAAGCATCATCAATTGTTGTTCCTAATCTTTTATATTTTCCAAGTCCATTCACACTAAGATATTGTGTATGTCCTCCTGAAATTAATAATAATAAATATGGGAAATCTAAGGTTGTACTAAGTTTTGGACTTAAGGCATGCCCTTCAAGATGGTTTACACCAATAAAAGGTATATTTAGGCTTGCGGATAATGCTTTACCGAAATTTAAACCAACAGTAAGACAAACAATTAAGCCTGGTCCAGATGTTGAAGCAATTGCAGAAACATCATTTAAATTAACACCGCTTTCATTAATTGCTTTTTTTGCAATTAAATCAATTTTTTCAACATGAGATCGCGCTGCAAGCTCAGGAACCACACCTCCAAATTCTTTATGAATATCAAATTGACTTGAAACTACATTAGATAATATTTTTATCTTACTGTTTTTATCTTCCTCTATGATTGATACTGCTGTTTCATCGCAACTTGTCTCAATTCCAAGGATTATTTTTTTTTCATTCATAAATATTTATAATTAATACAATTAAACTATAAGAATGTAATAAAAATAAGAATATGAAAAAGGATAAAATTATTATTGGTACTCGAGGAAGTCAGTTAGCTCAAATTTATACCGAAAAAGTGATAAACCATCTTAAAAAAGTTTCATCGACCCACATAGAAACAAAAAAAATAGTCACAAGTGGAGATGAAAACCAAAAAGATAGGCTGTCAAACATTGGAGGAAAAGGATTATTTTCAAAAAAAATTGAAATAGAGTTAATTAATAACAATATTGATATAGCTGTTCATGCTTTAAAAGATATGCCATCAATTGAAACAGAGGGGCTAATAACAAATTTTTATTTAAAAAGAAATTCGCCCAATGAAATTTTTATTAGCAACGACAATATAAATTTTCTAGACCTTAAACCTAATTCGATAATAGGCACTTCTTCTTACAGAAGAGAATACCAATTAAAAACTATTAGATCAGATCTGGATTATAAATTAATAAGAGGAAATGTGGATACTAGGATTAAAAAATTAGAGAATGGAGATTATGATGCAATTTTACTTTCTAAAGCTGGCATTGAAGCTTTAGGTTTGACAAATAAAATTACACATGAATTTAATACTGAAGAATTAATACCGTGTGCTGGACAAGGTATTATTGCCATACAATGTAGAGAAAAAGACCAAGAAATAATTAATATCTTAGAAAAGATTAATGATGATCAGTCCAGAATTATTGCAAATGCTGAAAGAAAAATCTTAAAAATACTCGAGGGTGACTGCGATACAGCAGTTGGTGTGTATGCAAAGATTGATAAAGATCTTGTAAATATAAAAGCTGAACTTTTTTCAGTAGATGGCAAACAAAGATTTTTTGTTGAAGAAAGTGAAAATAAAACAATGGTTAAAGATTTAAGTATTAAGATTGGAGAAAAATTAAAATCAGAGTCAAAGGGATCTTATAAAAGGTAAAATGCATATTTTATTAACAAGACCATTAGAGGATAGTAAAGAATTAATATTAAAATTTAGTTCTTTAGGGCATAAAGTTTCTCATTTACCCGTGATAAAAGTTGAACCAATTAAATACGAGGAACCGGACTATAGCCAATTTAAGGGAATAATATTTACAAGTTCAAATGCGATTAAGAATTTAGATTTAAATAGAATTGATAAAAAAATTGAATGTTATTGTGTTGGTTCTGCAACAGAAAAAGTTGCAAAGCTAAAAGGTTTTCAAAATATTATCTCTGCAGAAGGAAACGTAAATAATTTAAAAGAATTGATATTACAAAACTTCGACTCAAAGAATGGATCACTTCTTTATGTAAGTGGTGAGATAGTTTCTAGTAGGTTAGATAAAGATCTAATTTCTGAAGGTTATTCTATAAAGAGATTGATTAACTATACTGTTTCATCAACTCAAGAAATAAAAGAGGAATTTAGAGCACAATTAAAAGCCTCAATCCCTGATATAATTTATGTTTACTCAGAAAATAGCGCTAAGAGTTTATTTAATTTACTTAAAAAATATGATCTTTTAGACAGTTGGATGGATACCAATTTGATGTGCATGGGTGAAAAAGCATCAGCAATTTTAAATGAGATTAAGTGGAAAAAAATTTTTCTATTTAACTCTGGTGAAGAAGAGTTTTTACTATATAAAATTTAGCCATGGGTGTTTTTGAGAATTTTTCAGGACTTTTTTTGTCTGTATGGCAAAAGGGAATTTTAGGTGTAAACTTTGTTGAGATCTTAATAGGTCTTGGAATATTCTTCATATTCTTAGTTTTTAGAGGGTTAATTAGCAAATTAATCATTAAAAAATTAGAACTAATTACTAAGAGAACTACAAATAAACTTGATGATACCTTCGTTAAGGCAATGGAGGGGCCAGCTAGATTTCTTCCAATTGTTCTTGGAGTATTTTTTGCAAGTTACTATATGTCTTTTGCAGAAGATACGAGATTATTTTTAGATAATGTAAATAGAACGCTGATAACGATTTTACTTTTTTGGATTATTCATCAAATTATTGAACCAATTTCCTACATACTAAGTGGATTTGATAAAATTTTAACTAGAGAACTAATTGGCTGGATTATTAAATCATTAAAAATTTTAATTTTAATCTTAGGAGCTGCAGCTGTTTTAGAATTATGGGGAATAAAAATTGGTCCAATTATTGCAGGACTTGGTTTATTCGGTGTTGCAGTTGCTTTAGGAGCACAAGATTTATTCAAAAATTTAATATCAGGAATTTTAGTACTTGTTGAAAAAAGATTTAAAATGGGTGATTGGATTGAAGTTGAAGGAATAATTGAGGGTGTAGTTGAAAAAATAGGTTTTAGATCAACTGTTATAAGAAAATTTGACAAGTCTTTAGCAATTATTCCAAATTTCCAGTTCGCAGAGAATGCTGTAATTAATAAAAGTCAAATTACAAATTGGAGAATTAGTTGGACGATAACTCTTCAGTACGACTCTACCGTTGAACAATTAAAAACTATAAGAAATGAGATAGAAGATTTTATAAATAGTTCAGAAGATTATGACACTAAAGTTGGTGTTTCTGTAAGAGTTGATAAATTCGCTGATAGCTCAATAGATATGTATGTAAGATGTTATACAAAAACAAATAGTTGGAGCGAGATGTTGTTGGTTAAAGAAAGACTGGCAATTAAAATTAAAGAAATTGTTGAGGGTAATAAAGCGTCTTTTGCTTTCCCAAGCACTTCTGTATATGTAGAGAAGAAATGATAGCTATTTTTTATTTAGCTTTACAATTATTAAAATTGTATTCTTATGTAGTAATCGCTAACGTTGTTATAAGCTGGTTAATAGCTTTTAATGTTTTAAATACTTCAAATAGATTTGTTTATTCAATATTAGAGTTTACTTATAAGCTTACTGATCCAATACTTAATAAAATAAGGGGCTTTTTGCCAAGTCTAGGTGCTTTTGATATATCACCTATTATTCTTCTTTTGTTGATCTGGTTTGTAGAAATGTGTATGAAACTCTACATAGCACCACTTATTTTTTAATAATCATGATTTTAATAGACGGAAAAAAACAATCGGCTGAACTTAGAGAAGAATTAAAAACTGAAGTAGATGGCCTGAGAGAAAAATATAACAAAGTTCCAGGTCTTACAGTAATCTTAATCGGAGATTTAGCTCCAAGTCAGATTTATGTAAGAAATAAAGAAAAATCAGCAACGCAAGTTGGTTTAAAATCTGAAGTTATTAAATACCCAGATACTGTAGATGAAAAAACAGTCTTAGATAAAATTGAAGAACTTAACAAAGATGAAACTGTTTCAGGAATTTTGGTTCAATTGCCGCTTCCAAAACATATTAACAAGCAACACGTTATAGAAACTATCTCACCACACAAAGATGTTGATGGTTTACATCCTATGAATGTTGGCAATCTTTCATCTGGATACCAAGGTTCAATTCCTTGTACACCTCTTGGATGTTATTATTTATTAAAAAAAATAGAACCTAACTTAACAGGAAAAAAAGCTGTAATGATTGGGCGGTCAAACTTGAATGGTAAAGCTATGGCACAACTTTTACTTCAAGAAGATTGTACGGTAACAATTACTCACTCAAAAACAAAAGACCTTCAGCATGAATGTTTAGAAGCAGATGTTATTGTTGCTGCTGTTGGAATTCCTGAACTTATAAAAGGTAATTGGGTGAAAAAAGATGCAATAGTTATTGATGTTGGAATAAACAAAACAGAAAATGGTTTAGTAGGTGATGTTGATTTTGAAGAGGTTTCAAAAGTTGCAAAAGCTTTAACTCCAGTTCCAGGAGGAGTTGGACCAATGACAATTGCTTGTTTGTTAAAAAATACAATTGAGTGTTTCAAAAGAACCTTAAACAACTAAAGATTATTGTCAAAGTTAACAATTTTAATTGTTATATTTTTTATTTATAATTCTTTTATATTAGCTATGGAAAAAACACCTTATCATCATTTACCAGACGGTAGTTTTAGGAATCCTGAAGGATCTCCAGAAAGAAACTCAAATTTTAAGTGGTCATTTAAAATATTTAATAAGGAAAAAAAAAAACTTGATATGGCTATTCCTGAAGATCACGTTGTTAAAAAACAAAAAGTACTTTTAGATTTAGAAAATCTAAAAAATGAAGATTATGTTGGCTGGATAGGACATGCAACTTTCTTAATTAAGCTTGGAAATACAACAATAATAACTGATCCAGTCTTTTCAAAAAATGCAGGACCTTTAATTTTTGGTCCAAAAAGATTTACTAAAACAGCCTTAAACTTAAATGAAATTCCAAAAACTGATTTATTTCTTCTTACACATAATCATTACGATCACCAAGATATGACTACCATTAGAAAATTTCCTTTCAAAGACACAAAGGTTCTACTTCCTTTAAAACTTGGAAAATATTTTACAAGAAACAAATATAAAGATGTAAACGAAATGGATTGGTATGATGAAATCAAAGTTAATGAAAACCTAAAAGTAACACTAGTACCCGCAATTCACTGGTCGAAAAGAAGTTTGACTGATACTAACAAAACATTATGGGGAAATTTCTTAATCGAATATAAAAATAAAAAAATACTTTTTGCGTGTGACACTGGTGTAGGAAATGTTTATAAAGAATTAGGTGAAAAGTATGGGCCTATTGATTTAACTTTTATTAATATTGGTGCTTATAATTTTTATCCATTATCTCCAAATAAAGATAAATCTTCTTACCACACCAATCCCGAAGAAGCTCTCAGTATTGCAAGAGATCTAAAAAGCAAAAAAGTATTAGGGATGCATTGGGGAACTTTTGTTTTATCTTTAGAACCAATAATGGAACCTCCAGTTAGATTTAAAAATAATGCTGAAGAATATGGTTTTAAAAGAGAGGATGCAATTATTTTCAAAATTGGAGAATTTCAGTCTCTTAAAAGTTTAGGACTTTAGCAACAGCCGCAAGTTTTTTTTGGCTTGCTTTTTTTTTCATTTAATAACGCTGCTTCAGCCTTTGCTATTTCTAACTCTTTTGCACTTTCTTCTAGGGTAATTTTTTCTTGTAAAAGTTTATTTTCAAAATATGCATAAAGAGATTTAAACCCTAGCTTAGAGGCTTTTTTTTCTTCGTAATTTTTTCTACCTTTTAAATTATCAATTATTTCTAGTATTTGTGGGTTTTGCATATCATTTTTATCTCATAAATTAAAAAAATTTCAATTACAATTTATTCAAGGTTTTCAACTATTTTAGGAATATATTTTTTAAAGTTAAAAAAACCTTTGTTACAAAACTTCCATGAATTTTGATCTAATTTTCTATAAAGAAACTCAATATTTTTTAGTGAGTTTTGATTTATGTAATCTAAATTTTCTCCAACGGTTGGATAAAGGCAGTAACAACTTTCTAAGTTTTTAATTCCGTTTATATCAATAATCTCACAATTAATTGATTTTTCCTCTAACCTTTTCTTTTGTTCCTCAATTAAACTAACCTTAAAATTCAATACATTTTCACTGAGTTTAATATTTCTATTTTCATTTTTATTATCAATAAGAAGAATTTTTTTGAATTTTTGAATTGCAAAGTCAGTGATTTCAAATGCTAAGTTATTTTCAAAAACTAATAAGTTTTTTTCTTCAATATTTATCGGATTTTCAAAAGTTTTAAGAAGAATAGTATAATTTTTATCACTTATTATTGGGGGTGCATTTTCGTTAAGTTTTATATTTTCAAATCTATTATTTGTAAATTTTTTTATATTCCATTCACTTGCAAGATAATGTTTCCCTTGAGTTTGAATACCTGCAACCCAACGCCAACCTAAAGTATTTGATGCAGTATCACCGTCATACAAGTGTTGCATAAAAAACTCTGCACCAAGTTGCCAAGGTAGGTTTAGTGTAAATATCCAAATGCTCGCAAACCACATTCTGGTATGATTATGCAAATAATTATAAGTCTTTAATTCATTTACCCACTCATTAAAACATTCAATGTTAGTTTTACCTTCAATGGCATTTAAGTAACTTTTATTATCTTTAAAATCTTCTTTTATTCTTTTTAAATCTAATAAATAATCATCCCATACTCCAGATCGAAGTTCCATCCATCCTTTCCAATAAGTTCTCCATAGAACTTCTTGAATAAATTTTTCATTTTTTGAAAAGGAAAATCTTTCTAGTGATTTACTAATCACTTCCTTTTCATTAATCACTCCATGTGTTATATATGGTGATAAGCAAGATGTGTTAGATCGTTTATCGGGACCAAAATCAAAATTTCTTAGCCTTGAATATTCCTCTAAATTCTCTTCAATAAAGGTATTGAGATTTTCAATAGCTGTTTGTCTTGTTGGTTTTAAATTCATAATTTTAAATTTCATTTTTAATAATTTAAATTTTAAAAATGTAAAGAGCTCAAAAAAACCAAACTGGAGTCTTTTATTATTGGAAAATAATTTCTTTATTTTATCTTAATTTTTTCTTATGCAAGTTGATAAATCTTTCAACGTTTGATTTGTTGAAAGTTTTATTTTCCTCGAAAGAGACTTTTTTCATTGAGTAAGCATTACTGGAAGTTTGTCTTGATTGAATTGTAATATTACCTTTATAAAGTTTTAGTTTAACTGATCCATTCACTTTATTTCTTTTTAGATCGACTATTTTTTGTAGTTTAAATCTTTCCTTAGAATACCAATAACCATTATAAACGAGCTCTGCATACCTCGGCATAACCTCATCTTTTTTATGCATTGTATCTTTATCTAGAGTAACAGATTCTATTGCTCTGTGTGCCACAAGCAATAATGTTCCTCCAGGAGTTTCATAAACTCCTCTAGACTTTATTCCAATAAATCTATTCTCGACTAAATCCACTCTTCCTATTCCATTTTTGCCAGCTAATTGATTGAGTTTACTCAATACTTTGGCTGGAGATAACTTTTTTCCATTCAAACCTACTGGGTCGCCGTTCTTATAATTAATTGTTATAAAACTTGCCTTATTTGGAGCTTTTTCAGGAGAGGTTGTTCTTTGAAAAATAAATTCAGGTGCTGAATTTCTAGGATTTTCTAAAACTTTTCCCTCTGTAGAAGTATGAAATAAATTATCATCAACCGAAAAAGGTGGTGCACCTTTTTTGTCTTTTGGAATTGGTATTCCATGTTTTTTTGCATAATTAATAAGATCGGTTCTTGATTTTAATTTCCAAATTCTCCATGGCGCAATTATTTTAATTTTAGGACCAAAGTAATGATATCCTAATTCAAATCTTACTTGATCATTTCCTTTTCCTGTTGAACCATGTGAGACAGCATAAGCATTAAATTTTTTAGCTACTCTAATTTGATCTTTTGCAATTAATGGTCTAGCAATTGATGTTCCTAATAAATAAACACCTTCATAAAGAGCATGACCTCTAATCATTGGATATACATAATCCTTTACAAAAATGTTCTTTAAATCTTGAATTATGATTTTTTTAACTCCCAATTTTTTTGCATTCTTAATTATTTTTTTTCTATGCATTTCCTGTCCAACATCAGCAGTGTATGCTATAACTTCGGCATCATAATTTTCCTGAAGCCATTTAAGAATAATAGACGTATCCAAACCACCTGAATAGGCGAGTACAATCTTCTTTTGTCTTTTCATTTAAGTGCAGCTTTTTTTTGCAGCGTTATAAGCTTTTGTAAAACCCATTAAAGAATAGTCATCAGTAGTTTGAGTACCACTTTGTTTATAAGCAGTTATCATTAGTCTAGATGCCTTTTTCATTCTTTTAATTATTTTTTGTTCTGTTTTTCCACTTGAAATCCAAGCAAATTTATTTTGTGGTAGATCAAATTCAAATTTAGATTTACCCGATGTGGCTAAAATAGAGTTTTGTGGATTAAAATCGTAACCAGATGTTATGCTCACTTCATCTGAAATTTTGTCTTCAGGTCTAAATGAAACAAATAATCTAGCTTCTCTATTACTCGCTTTAGGAGATTGTCTAACTGGAACGGAATAAGCGAAACAGATTTTGCCAGTTTCATTAAAAACTGCAACTGCATTCCAGTCTTTAAATGTACCTAATTTTGTTAAATCTTCAGACTGAGCAAAAGTTATTGAAAATGCAGAAAATATTAGTGTTTTTACAAATATTTTTTTAATTATGGACATGGATTAGGATATTTTTTTTGTACATTATTTATTTCTTTTATTACTTCACTATCAAGATTCACTTTTACACTTTCTACGTTAGTTTTCAACTGCTCCATAGTTGTTGCTCCAATAATTACGCTAGTCATAAAGTCTTGAACTTCACAGAATTTTATAGACATTTGACTCATATCCAGATCAAATTTTTGACTAATTTTGTAATAATCTTCAACAGCCTCTTCCATATTTGGTTTTCTATACCTTGTCCAAAAATCAAAATCTCTTTCCATTCTTGATCCTTTTGGAAATTGTTTATTTCTATATTTGCCTGTTAAATAACCACTAGCCAAAGGTGAATATGACAAACACCCTATATTTTCTCTGATAGATACTTCTGCTAAACCAACTTCATAAGACCTGTTTAATAAACTATATGGATTTTGAATTGACATCATTCTTGGTAAATCTTTATCTCTAGCAAGTTGAAGATAATTCATAACTCCCCATGGGGTTTCATTTGACAAACCAACATACCTAATTTTGCCTTCCTCTATAAATTTTTTTAAATTTTCTAAAACATCTTCAAATTTATTCCAGTCATTTTCTTTATGTTCATAACCCAATCTTCCAAAGTTATTTACGTTTCTTTCAGGCCAATGCAATTGATAAAGATCAATATAATCAGTTTTTAATCTTTTTAGACTTCCATGCAGTGCATTCTCTAAATTCTTTCCAGTGAAGCTGTTCTCTCCGTTTCTCATATATTTTCTGCTAGGACCACCCACTTTGGACGCAAGAATTACGTCTCTTCTTTTTTTTGTTTTTTCAAACCAATTACCAATAATACTTTCAGTATGACCATATGTTTCTGCTTTCGGGGGCACGGCATACAACTCTGCCGTATCCCAAAAATTTACTCCATTATCTAAAGAGTAATCCATTTGTTCAAATGCCTCATTTTGGGTATTTTGTTCACCCCAAGTCATTGTCCCAAGACAAATTGTACTCACATTTAGGTCTGTATTTCCTAGTTTTTTATAATTCATACTTATGTAGTATTTGTTACATTTATTTTGACGACTTGAAAATCTTAAAAAAAAATCTTATATAAATACCATGGAATTCAATAAAAATAATATTTTAAATAAAGCATCAACGGCCAAACAAACTGTTGTTATGGATGAAGGCTTAAGAGCCTACATGCTCAAAGTTTACAACTATATGGCAACTGGTGTTTTGCTTACTGGGATAATCGCACTTTTATCATTTAAAATGTCTGTTGTAACAGATCCAAATGGAGCAATTGTTGGATTAACAGAATTTGGAAATGCAATTTATTTATCAGGTTTAAAATGGATTGTAATGTTAGCTCCATTAGGAATTGTTTTTTATATGAGTTTTGGAATTAATAAAATGAGTGCTTCAAGAGCTCAAACAACTTTCTGGGTATTTGCTGCATTAATGGGATTATCTCTTTCTTCAATATTACTAGTTTACACAGGTTTAAGTGTAACAAGAGTATTCTTTATTTCTTCAGCAACATTTGGAGCAATGAGCATCTATGGTTACACAACAAAAAGAGATTTAACTAAGATGGGGTCTTTTTTAATGATGGGTTTAATTGGTATTATAATTGCATCAATTGTTAATATTTTTTTAAAATCATCAATGATGTATTTCGCGATCTCAATTATTGGTGTTCTTGTATTCGTTGGCCTAACTGCATACGACACGCAAAAAATAAAAAATATGTATGCGGCTTCAGACACTGGAGAACTAATGGGCAAAAAGGCTGTTATGGGTGCCTTGACGTTATATTTAGACTTTATAAATTTATTTATAATGCTACTAAGATTATTCGGACAAAGAAGATAATTAAAACTTAATTGATTTAACTAAATTTAAAAGATCATTTGTCGTTTCATCACATTTTTGCCAACACGCTGATGTAATCACATACTCTTTTTTTTTGTATAAAAAAATTATTTGTTGAGTGGTCACTCCTTCAATAAAAGAACTTTCATTTTCTCTATACATTGACCAATCTGCAAATGTTGGTTGATCGTGCATTCTGCATTCATTTAATTTAACTTTCCTTTTACCTACTTTTTTTTCAATTCTTAAAATTTTTTTACATTGTTTTTTAACTGTCTTGGAATTAACATTATAATTCGCGTCAAAAACTAAAATATTAATATTATTCAGTGGATGACTAGAAAAATTATAAAGAAGTTCTACTTTTTGTTTCTTTAAATATTCCTCAGCCAACTTAATTTGCTTTTTTATTAATGGATCTTTATAATTATGATCATAGATCTCAAAAAGGTTACTTTTATTAAATAATTCATATCCATCTGGTAACTCGAAACTAAACTTTTCTATACTAATAAAATTCTCTGCTCTTAATGAGTTTAGAGATAAAAGAAAGGTAAAAATTAGAATTAACAATTTATTCATTTAAATATTAATTTTATGTATTTTTGAAAATTTCATTATTTCTTTGAATCCAACTATACATAAAACTAATTATTTCCTCTTTGGGAAAATAGATCTTTTTTCTTTTATCTTTATTTGATTTTATTTTTTTGAAGTAATTGTATTTTATTCCATCATCTAATATTGTCTTAATAGTTGTTCTACTTGAAATATGTTTTGGTATAATTTCGCAGATCTCCTCAAAACCAACATCTCTCTCTTCAATATGTGATTTGGTAATTAGAAGTATGACCATCGCGTGAGCTCTACTTCTGTAAAAAAAACCAGGAAATAACTTCGAAGTTGAAATTTGAAGCATATCTTCTAGAAAATTACCTAGGATTTTGGCATGTCTTTTATTCATATCAATTATGACCTATTTATGAAAATCTAACATACATTAGAGAAAATAACTATAAAAATTTGATATCAAATTTTTATATCAATATAAATTTGTAATTATAATACTGTTATTAAAATTTTAATATTTAAAATATAACTAATCATAAGGAGTAATATTAAATGAAAAAATATTTAATAATTTTATTATTCATATTTGGATTTTCAGGTACATTAAATGCAGCCAACGAAGGTCAAATTAGATTTGGAGCAGAATTAGGTTTTGCACCGGTAGATCTTGAAGCAGAAGAAACTGCGCAACAACTAGCAAATGCATCTGGATCAACTGTTACAGTAGAATATGATACAGGATTTATTCTTGGAAGAATATTTGGTGAATATGGAATATCACCAGATATAGATTTGGAAATTGGATTTTTTTCAACTTCAGATGCAGAAGCTAAATATACAATATCTGGAGCATCAGCTAAAGAGTCCTATTATGCTGATGGAGTAGATATATCCTTAAATTTTAAAGGTAGTGATGGTTATTTTGGCAAAATAGGAGCGCATTCTTCAACTGTAAACGGATCAGCTAGTATAACAATTGGTGGAACCGCCTACTCAGTTACTGCAAGTAGAGATGGAACTGGACTTCTGTTTGGTGGAGGTTGGCAAGATGACGATGTAAGATACTCCGTAACTCATTACATCGATGTAGGAGATACAACTGATCTTACAGTCTTTTCAATTGGTTTATTATTTTAAGGTTAGTATTTAATGGTAAAATATTTATTTAATAAATTTAAATATTTATCATTACTGATTTCTTTTTTACTCTTAGCCGCCTGTGGCGGAGGTGGAGGAGGAGGTGGATCTGCTGGTGGCGGTGTTGGCACAGGTACAATTTCTGCATGCTCAGATACTGGAACTGATTATCAAACTTCTGAATATTACTATGGTGGAGTAGCATCTGGAGATTCTCCACTACAAAAAGTTTGTGCAAGTGCAGCATATGCAAGAGGAGCAACTGGAAATGGTATTCAAGTTGCAGTAGTTGATACAGGTGTACATGATGGACATTCTGACATAGACGGTAATATAGTTTCGTTTACCAATGGATCAGATACTGTGAATTCAGATAATGATGCTTCAGATGACGAAGGTCATGGCTCTCATGTTGCAGGAATTATAGCTGCAGAAAAAAATAATGATGGAATTCATGGAGTTGCTTACAATGCAGATATTTATGCTTTTAAAGCTTTAGATTCTAGTGGCTCTGGAACAGACACTTCATTGGGAAACGCTTTAGGATTAATTGAAAATATTGGTGCAATCGACATAATCAATAATAGTTGGGGCACAAATGCAGATTGCTCAAGTGCATCAGCTTGCAGAGCTCTCGGATCAACTGTTTATGATAATTGGGAAGATCTTTCACAACTATCAACACCAAAAATTACAGTTTTTGCTGCTGGTAACGACGGAGAAAGCCAACCGAGTGCTGAGTGTCAAACAATGGCATATAATTCAGACATTAATGCAGTATCGGTGTGTGTTGTTGCAACATCTCATTATACAGGAAGCTCTTACAATGTGGCGGATGGAGCATTAGCAAGTTTTTCAAATCACTGTGGTAAAGTTTCTGCATACTGTATTGCGGCTCCTGGGGATTACTTATGGTCGTTACGACACGATTCAAATGGAGAAAAATTTGGAAGTGGGACCTCGATGGCAGCACCTATGGTTTCAGGAGGGCTTGCTTTGATAATGCAAGAATTTTCCAGCCTTACACCTTCTCAGGTTGTTTCGAGACTTTTAACTACAGCAAATGACTCTGGTGAGTATTCTCAAACTTCTTATTATGGACATGGTCTAATGAATCTAAATGCCGCAACTGCAGCAATCGCTAAATTACAAACTATAAATGGAAGTAATCTTTTAGATGATCCAAACACCTCGTACTATGACTTAGCAGACAGCAGTTTTCTAAGCAGTGCGGCTTTTGCAAACGCAATAAACTCATCTCTAAATGGTAAAACTTTGGAGGTATATGATAGTTTTGACAGAGCAAATTTCAAAGTTAAAGTAAGTGATTTCTTTGGCTCAGGGAGTTATATTTCAAAAAATACTATTCAAAACCATCTATCAAGACTTGAACCAAAACAAAAAATTCAAAATTCCCATAAAAACCATTTTGGAAGTTTTAATTATGAGTTTGAAGGAGATTATCTAAAAAGTTCTTTATTTCAAACACCAGAAAATTTTATTGTATTAGGTTACAATCAATCGACTAATAATTTTGAAAACTCAATTGATCCCCTATCATCATTCTTTAATGACAGTGAATTTGGAAATAAATATCTCGTAAATCCTTATTTCTACGTTGGTTCAGGAGAGGATTATTTTATGTCATTTAATCCAAATAATTCATTCGGAATAGATACTTTCACAAATCAAAATTCAAGTGATTACGGATTATCATTAAATTTTAGCCCATTTTTACTGGGAAGTGATCATAATATAGTTGGAGATTTACAAGTAGTTTTAGGAACAAATTATGAAGAAAATAAATTTCTAAATTCAGTATCAAGTGGAGTATTTGCAACTGGAGAAATGTCTAATACAAATTTTACTGGACTAAAATATAAGAAAAATATTTCAAATGAGATTACGTTTGTTGGGTCTGGCTATACTGGATATACATATATAGATAAAGCAGCAAATTCATATATCGATAGTTCGTCACCAATATTTACTAGTTCATTTACACTTGGTTTGGCCAAATCAGATTTTTTAAAAGAAAAACAAAATATTGGTTTTTTTATTAATCAACCTCAAAGAGTAGAAAATGGCAATATTAATCTAAGATTACCCTCCTCTTCTAATCGAGATAGAATTGTTACTTATAGTGACTTAAGGGTAGATCTCGAGCCTGATGCAAGACAGTTAAATCTTGATTTAATATTTAATAAAGAAATCACAGAAACGTCTAATTTGAGTGCGAACTTTACTCATATCAAAAATGGAGACCATTCAAGTGCATCAGAGAGCCAAAATTTTATTTCATTATATTATAAAAAAACTTTTTAATAATTTTTTTTTAAGATTTTTTTCTTTAATATTTTTAATGATAATTATTTTAACCAAGTCAACGATTGCCCAAAATATTTTTTTAAATGAACTTTATTGTAATACTAATAACATAAAATTATTAAATGATGATACCAACTCAATCAGTATTAAAGATAATAACTTTCAAACAATAATTTCAAAAATAGATAAAGATTTGTCCAATAAAAAATATAATTTACTTGTAAGTGTTGGTTCAAGACCATCAAGTGGATATAATTTAGAACTAAGTAAATCTAAAATTAAAAAAGATAAAATTTATCTTTATTTTAATGAAATAAAACCAGAAAAAAATTCAAAAGGATTAACAGTTTTAACACATCCATTCTGCTTATTGCATATCCAAAACCTAAGAGAGTATAAAATTAAGATTAAAAAAAATTAAAGATTTTTCCACTTAGTTTTTGATAGCAAATTGTTTAAATCAAAAGAATTTTTTAAAATTTTACCATTCGTGTCTGTGATTAAATATTTCAGATTTTTATTTGATGGCTTAAAATTTTTACAAATTTTATATATTGCATTTTCAGCAGCATTTTTAAATACGCTAAAACTCACTTGTTTACTTGAAATTGAAAGTCCATAATCTTTCCAAGATCCATTTGAAACCATTTTAGCATACAAATTTAAAATAATTTTTAGCTCTTCTTTTTTAAAAAAATATCTTTGGTTTTCCTCTTTAAGATCATTGTTTATGACAAGTTTTAAGTTTCTACTCATTCAATTTATATTTATTTATTAAACCAATTTGAAATGCTGTAAAAATAAAAGTAATTGGCAACATTCCCCAAACTTTAAAATTCACCCAAAACTCTTCGGTTTGAGTTCTCCAAATTATTTCATTTAAAATTGCGAGGGCAAAAAAGAAATACATCCACCTTTTGTTCAAAATTTCCCATCCCTCATCGCTTAAAGGCATAGATTTTCCAAGTAGTTTCTTCAAAACTGGCTCGTTTGTAAAGTATTTGCCAAACATTAATGCAAGACCAAATAAAATATTTATAATTGTGGGCTTCATGTAAATAAATATAGGATCATCAAAATAAATTGTTAGACCACCAAATAGTGTTATCAACATTCCACTAATAAGAGGAACTTTTGGAATTTTTTTCTCAACCACCCAAACAACTAGAACAGCAATAATAGTTGCAACTATAAGTGGAGGAATTGCAATTATTAAATTTTTATCATTGTTATAATAAAAATAAAAAAAAATTACTAAAGGCCCTAAATCAGTAACAAATTTTAAAATAGATTTATTCACTGCTACATAATAGCAGAATAATAATACAATCACATTTTTTTTATTGATTTTTATTTTTAAATATCCATATTTAGTTTGTGAGCATTCAAAAAGGAAAATTTTCAATCGGAGATGTTGTAAAGCATAAGCACTTTGATTTTAGAGGTGTAATATACGATGTTGATTTTGAATTTAATAATTCAGAGGAATGGTATCAATCGATACCAAAAAATGTGAGACCTAGAAAAGATCAACCATTTTATCACTTATTAGCTGAAAATGATGAAATTACATATGAGGCATACGTTTCTGAACAAAATTTATTAGTGGACGACTCTGATGAACCAATTAAACACCCTTTGATAAATGAGATATTTTCAGGTAAAAAGGGCTCAGGTTACTTTAAACTTTCTAACTAGCCTAATTTACATTATTTAAACACATTTCGTGCAAATCTTCGTCATAGATTATGTCTAAAAGAAATAATATTTTGACCAAGGATGCTTTATTTTCCCTCATTTATTTCCCTCAATATTCTTGGTCAGAATAACTCACCAGAAAAATTTTCATAAATTATAATTGTGTTATAGATAAGATGAAATGCTTAACTATTTAAAACCAAACAACTTATTAAAAATAATAAATAAAACACAAAAGTTTGTATTTATTATTTTTTTAGTAATTATAAGTATTGGCCTTGTTGAGGCACTAATACTTTCACCTGAAGATTATAAACAAAGCGATTCTGTGAGAATTATGTATGTACATGTTCCTGCAGCTTGGATTTCTCTTGGAATTTTTTCTTTAATTGGACTTTTGTCATTTGGAATTTTGGTATTTAAAAATAAGAATCTTTCTTTAATAACAAAAAGTTTAGCACCATCTGGTTTTGTCTTTAATATTGTTGCTTTAGTTACAGGATCTATCTGGGGTAAACCTACTTGGGGTACCTGGTGGGCTTGGGATGCTAGGATTACGTCCATGTTATTACTTGCTCTTTTCTATTTGATGTTTCTTCTGAGTTGGAGGGTAACTGACAAAGAAGAAAAAGCTGTAAAGATTAGTTCTTACATAGCAATAATTGGTTTAATAAACGTTCCAATTATCAAATTTTCTGTTGAATGGTGGTCAACATTACATCAGCCTTCTTCAGTGAATATTTTCACAGAAACTTCAATACATGCATCAATGCTGTTGCCTTTAGGTATAATGACTGCGGCATTTGCACTTTTTTCGCTTTTGATATTTTTGATGAAATATAATACAGAACTGATAAAAATTAAAAATAAAGGATTAGATAGATTATGATTAATGAAGTTTTATACATGAATGGCTACGGTCTCTATGTATGGTCTTCTTTTGTATTTACTCTTTCATGCTTCTGTATTTTATATTCAGTGATCAAACTTCAATTAGTTAAAGAACAAAAGAAATTTAGAGTACGTTTTGAGAGTTTAGAAATTGATAAGATTGAAATAGCAAAAAAACAAGAGACATATAAAGAAATACTAGCTACTTCATCCGCATCTAAAATTTAACTTTTTATTTTCATGTATGGTAAAAAAGTTAAACTAAGAGCCATCTTTATTTTATCTATATTTGTTTCATTAATCTTAATTGTATTTTTAGTTTTTAAATCCCTTGAAGAAAATGTTGTTTATTTTAAATCACCCACTGAAATAAAAAATTTAACAGATCTGACATCAAAAAAAATAAGAGTTGGTGGAATGGTTAAAGAAAAATCAATAAATGTTAACCAGTCAGAAGTTAATTTTGTAATCACAGATTTTAAGAATGAATTAATCGTAAATTATAATGGCTCTGTTCCAAATTTATTTGAAGAAGGAAAAGGAGTTGTAGCTGAAGGTTTTTTAAAAGATCGTAATTTTTTAACTGCTGTTAAAATATTAGCAAAACACGATGAAAACTATATGCCACCTGAGGTGAAAGAGGCAATAAAAGAGAATAATTAATGCTAAATCAAATTGGAAATTATTCACTTTATATAGCTTTGTTATCCTCAATTTTAATAATTATTCAGTCTCCAATATTATTAAATAGGACCAATGTTAACATTAGTGGGAAAATTTTTTCACTTATCTCAATTCAATCATTAATGATTATAATAAGTTTTATTGCTCTTATTGCAGCATTTATAACTTCAGATTTTAGTAATGAGACAGTATATAATAACTCTCATACCACTAAACCTTTTTTCTATAAAGTCTCAGGCACTTGGGGAAACCATGAGGGAAGCTTACTCCTATGGTTGTTGGTATTAACAATTTTTTTATTTATTTTTACAATCACTTCAAAAAATCTTTCAAGCAAATATAGGATTCTTACTTTATTTTTTCAGGAAATAATAATTTTAGGATTTTTATTATTTATTCTTTTTACTTCAAATCCTTTTACAAATTTGTTTCCTATTCCAAATGAAGGAACTGGTTTAAATCCAATACTTCAAGACCCTGCTTTAGCAATTCATCCACCAATATTGTATTTAGGATACGTTGGAACATCTATTATTTTTTCTTCTTCACTCGGAGCTTTGATATCAGGTTCAGTAAATAAAACTTGGGCCAAACACATAAAGAATTGGGTACTAATTTCATGGATTTTTTTATCAATTGGAATTTTATTAGGATCTATATGGGCTTACTATGAACTGGGATGGGGAGGTTTTTGGTTTTGGGATCCAGTTGAAAATGTATCACTTATGCCATGGTTTTGTTTAACAGCTTTGTTTCATACTATTTTAATTTTAGAAAAAAGAGAAATATTTCATTCTTGGGCAGTAATCTTATCAATTACTACTTTCTCCCTAAGTATGAGCGGAACATTTTTAGTAAGATCAGGTATTTTAAATTCGATACATACTTTTGCAAATGATCCTTCAAGGGGAGTTTTTATTCTATGTTTTTTGTTTATACTAATTACCTTGTCTATTTTTATTTATTTTTTCTACCAAAATAAAATCAAAAATAATTCTGTAAAAACTTATCTTGTGAGCAAAGAAACAGCTGTTCTGATGAATAACTTGTTCATGATGTTTTTTTTATCAGTTGTTTTAATTGGTACCGTTTACCCAATATTTCTAGAAGTAGTAAACAATGATAAAATTTCAGTTGGCCCTCCATTTTATCATAAATTAATTGTACCTTTTATGATCCCTTTTTTATTTTTTATGGCAATTGGACCAAATCTAAAGTGGATTAAAGATAAAATAACTAAAATTAATTCGCAGCAACTTCTATTTTTTATTATTTCAATAATAATTTGTTACATTTTTTTAAAAAAAATTGAAGTTTCCTATCTACTTTCACTTCCACTTTTTATAGCTAGTTTCTTTCTTTTTTTGGTTACAATTAAAGATTTTTCCATAAAAAAAACGAATTTATCTCAAAAAATTTCCCACTTTGGTTTTAGTCTGTTTATTTTAAGTGTTTTGGTCAATGGAGTTCTTGCAAAAGAATACTCATCTAATATGAAAGTTGGTGATGAGAGGAAATTTTTAAATAAAATTATAAAGTTTGAGAGTCTCAAAACAAATGAAGGCAAAAATTATCAATCTCTAGAGGCAAATTTTAAAATTACTGATAAAAATAATTCGATTAATTTAAAACCAGAAATTAGAGTTTATGATCAGCCACAGACAATAACGAGTGAGGCTGACATAGAGTCAACTCTATTCTCAGATAATTTTTTAGTATTTAATATATTAAAAAATGATGGATTTTATAATGTAAGGTATCAAATTAAACCTTTTATGATATGGATTTGGATATCAGTAATACTAATTTCATTTGGAGGCATATTGAGTATTGTAAAAAAAAATGATTAAAAATATTAAGTTAATTGCATTAGTTTTTTTAGTTATTTTAAGTTTTTTTACCTTGCTAAAAGGTTTAAATAAGACAAATAATTATTCACCTGATTTAAACTCAAGTAAAATTGACTTTAACTTTAAAGCTAAGTTTCTTTATTCTAATGAAGAAACAACATTAAATGAATTGGTAGACGATAAAGATTTTACAATAATTAATATTTGGGCTTCATGGTGTTTACCCTGTAGAGATGAACATCCTTTTCTTTTAAACTTAAACTCATCAAATAAATTAAATATAATTGGAATTAATTATAAAGATAACGAGATCAATGCAAAAAAATTTATTAAAGAATTAGGCAATCCTTATTCTAAAATAATAGTTGATCCTTCTGGAGTGAATTCAATTGAACTAGGTGCATATGGTGTGCCTGAAACTATTCTTATCAATAATAAGTCTAGAACCATTTTAAAAAAATATATAGGTCCACTAGATGATCAAAAATTTGCTGAACTAAAAATGTTAATAAAAAATGAAAATTAAAATTTTAATACTTACAATAGTTTACTTAATTAGTTTTTTTAATTTTTCCTATGCAGCTAATTCTGAAAAGGTTGATAAAATTTCAAAAAATTTGAGATGTTTAATTTGCCAAGGCCAATCAGTTTATGACTCTCAATCAGACTTTGCTTTAAGTATGAAAATTTTAATTAAAAACAAAATTGATGAAGGAAAAAACGATGAAGAGATTTACAACTTTCTTAAGATTAAATTTGGAGAGTGGATCGTTTATGATCCAGAAATTAAAAAAAATACTATATTGCTTTGGGTTTTGCCTTTATTTTTGTTTGTTTTTGGAGCTATTTTAATTATTAGAAAAGTATCTATAAAGTAGATATACAAACTATAGTTATGAAATTTTCCCTAAAAATTCTTTATATATTACTTTTTACAATTACAGCTTCAAACGCTACTGATCAGTTATATTATAAGGTGGGTCATTTTGATTATAAACATGAAACAGGTGGACTGGCTCTTAGTATTAAGAATGTAACAGATAAAAATTTCAATATTCCTGCCTTAGGACAACTTTCACAAATATATGAATTCTATGCTCTTACTGATAAAAATAACTTCTTTAGTGGTGAAGGAGAACCAGCGAGAAGAGATGAATATGCGATTTACGCTTCCACAGGATTACAAAAAAGCATTAATTTAAATGAAAATTTTTCGTTAGTACCAAGTTTTAGTGTTGGCCTTTATCAAGAATTTGATCAAGGTAAGGATATGGGTTTCCCTATACAATTTAAAAGCGAAATAGAACTAAATTATTATTTATCAAAATATTCATTTATTGGCTTGACCTGGAATCATATTTCAAATGCCGATATTGGTGAGACAAATCCAGGCAGTGACTCAATTTTAATTAACTTTAAAATCACTAATTATTAATTCATGAAACTTAACGACTGCCATAATTTTGGTGATTTTAGAAAATTAGCTAAAAAAAAATTACCTTCTCCGATTTTTCATTACATTGACGGTGCTGCAGATGATGAAATAACCTACGCTAGAAATACTAGTGCTTTTGATGATGTTGATTTAGTTCCAAATGTTTTAAGAGGAGTTGAAAATGTTGATCTTTCAACAACAATATTTGGAAAAAAATTAGACTTACCATTTTACTTAGCACCAACTGCATTACAAAGACTTTTTCACTATGATGGTGAAAGAGCAGTTGGAAAAGCAGCTAAAAAATTTAATACTATGTTTGGTGTTTCAGCTTTGGCTACAGTTAGCGTAGAAGAAATTTCTGCTATGATTGATACGCCTAAGATGTTTCAGTTTTATTTCCACAAAGATAGAGGCTTGAATGACTCTTGTTTAGAGAGAGCTAAGGCAGCAAAATTCGATGTAATGGCTTTGACGGTAGATACTATTACAGGTGGAAACCGAGAAAGAGATTTGAGAACTGGTTTTACATCTCCACCTAAATTAACCTTATCAAGCTTGTTTAGTTTTGCTACTAAGCCTATGTGGGGAATAAACTATCTGACTAAAGGTAAATTTGAATTACCTCACCTTCAAGATTTTGTGAAAGAAGGTACAAGCACTAACTCATCAATTGGGAGTTATTTTTCTACTATGTTAGACCAATCTATGAATTGGAAAGATGCAGAAAAACTTTGTTCTCAATGGGGTGGCCATTTTGCTCTTAAGGGTATTATGAGTGTTGAAGATGCAAAAAAAGCTGTAGATATTGGTTGCACTGGAATTATGGTTTCAAATCATGGAGGAAGACAACTTGATGGTTCTAGGTCTCCTTTTGATCAACTTGCAGAAATTGTTGATGCTGTTGGTGATAAACTTGATGTTATATGTGAAGGCGGAATTCACAGAGGAACTCATATGCTAAAAGCATTATCCTTAGGTGCTAAAGCTTGTTCAGGCGGAAGACTTTATCTTTATGCTTTAGCTGCAGCAGGTCAAGCAGGAGTGGAAAGAGCACTAAATCAATATAAAACTGAACTGCAACGAGATATGAAACTAATGGGTTGCACAAAAATCAGTGACCTAAACAGAAGTAACTTAAGATTTAGAGTATAATGAGTTTAAGCAATTGCTATAACTTTGATGACTTTAGAAAGTTAGCAAAAAAAAAACTTCCTGCACCTATTTTTCATTATATAGACGGAGGAGCAGACGATGAAGTTACAATGAATAGAAATACTGATTCATTTAATGACTGTGATCTAATTCCAAATATTTTAAATAGTGTTGGTGAACCTGATTTAAAAACAGAGGTTTTTGGAACAAAGATGGATATGCCAATTTTTTTATCACCTACCGCTATGCAAAGTTTATATCACCCAGATGGAGATAAAGCTTCTGCACGTGCTGCGGAAAAATTTGGAACAATATACAGCATGTCTACTATGGCATCTTTTTCGATTGAAGAAATTGCAAATCTTTCAAGTGGTCCAAAAATATTCCAGTTATATATTCATAAGGACCAATCTATAACTAATGATTTAATTGATAGATGTAAAAGAGCAAACTTCAATGGAATGTGTATTACAGTCGATACTATTGTTGCTGGAAATAGAGAAAGAGATCATAGAACAGGTTTTACAACTCCACCAAAATTTACTTTAGATAGTTTAATGAGTTTTGCCATGAGACCTAAGTGGGTGTTTAACTATTTTACGCATAAGAAATTTGAATTAGCAAATCTTAAAGATAAAGTTGATAAGGGTACAAATATTGCCCAATCTGTCATGGGATATATAAATGAGCAATATGATCCTGCCATGAATTGGAAAGATGCAGAATATTGTATAAAAAAATGGGATGGTCCAATTGCACTTAAAGGAGTTATGTCAGTTGATGATGCTAAAAGAGCAATAGATATAGGATGTACAGCTATAATGATATCAAACCATGGTGGAAGACAACTTGATGGGTCTAGATCTCCTTTTGATCAAGTAAAAGCTATCAGAGATGCTGTAGGAGATAAATTAGAGGTAATTTTAGATGGTGGAGTTCGAAGAGGGACGCATGTTCTTAAAGCATTAGCAGCGGGTGCGACAGCTTGTAGTTTTGGTAAAGCATTTTTGTTTAGTTTAGGGGCTGGTGGCCAACAAGGAGTAGAAAGATTACTTCAAAATATGCATGATGAAATAAGACGTAACATGATATTGATGGGATGCAAAAGTATAAGAGACTTAGATGAGTCCAAAATCATTTATAGAAGATAAAAAATTTTAATTAATAGACATATTAAATCTTTTCAGTTAGTTTTTCTTTTTTTAAAAAATAAAATTATGAAACTTGCAAAAAATTTAGAAAATTTAGGAACAGAGTCTGCATTCAGTGTACTAGCAGAAGCTAAAGCATTAGAAGCAAAAGGACACCCAATGATTCATTTGGGATTAGGTCAACCAGATTTTAAAACACCAAAACATGTAGTCGAAGCAGCAAAAAAAGCTTTAGACGACGGTCATCACGGATATGTAATGTCAAACGGAATTCCAGAGTGTAGAGAAGCCGTAACAAGATGGATAAAAAAACGATATGATGCGACTATAGATGCTGAAAGAATTTTAATTATGCCAGGTGGAAAGCCGACAATGAGTTATGCAATTCAATGTTTTGGTGAACCAGGAGCAGAAATAATTCATCCCACACCTGCCTTCCCAATTTATGAGTCAATGATAAATTATACTGGTTCTACCCCAGTGCCATATGATCTTACTGAAGATAAAGATCTTAAATTTGATCCAGATAAAATATTGTCTTTAATTACTGATAAAACTAGATTGTTAATTTTAATTAATCCAAATAACCCTACAGGTAGTTTTGTCGAAAAATCAGTAATAGATTATTTTGCAAAAGAATTGGAAAAACATCCCCATGTTACGATCTTAAGTGATGAAATTTATAGTAGACAAATTTTTGACTATAAAGAAATGCCATCATTTTTTCATTACGAAGCATTAAAGGATAGATTAATTGTTTTAGAAGGTTGGAGTAAAGCTTATTCAATGACAGGTTGGAGATTAGGATGGAGTTATTGGCCTAAAGAAATGGTTGCGCATGTAAATAAATTGCTCATCAATAGTGTATCTTGCGTAAATGCAGCAGCACAATTTGCTGGTATAGCAGCATTAGATGGTCCAGATGATTCAATTAATGACATGTTAGATAAATTCACCTTAAGAAGAAATTTAATTCATAAAGGTTTGAATGATTTACCTGGAATAGAATGTAGTCTACCAGGTGGAGCTTTTTATGCTTTTCCAAATGTTAAAGGAACTGGAATGTCTGGTGCAGAATTTTGCAAAAAAGCGATGCATGAAGCAGGCGTAGCTATTGTGCCAGGAACAGCTTTTGGTCAAACTTGCCAAGACTACGTAAGGTTTAGTTTTGCCGCATCTAGAGATAATATACAGCAGGCTTTAGAAAACATAGGCAAGATGCTTTCTAAATAGGCTGTATTTTTAACAAAAATTTTTGTAATATTTGATTATGAATGAGACAGTTCAGACAGAATTAAAAAAAATTTTTGACGGTAGATTTTCAACTTCAGAGTCTACTCGCTCAAACTATGCTAGAGGCGAAGACACATACGATCCAGTACTATCAAAAGCTGTAGTCTTTCCAGAAACTAACGAAGAAGTTTCTCAGTTATTAAAACTATGTAATGAACACAAAATACCAGTTGTTCCTTTTGGTACTGGCACTTCTTTAGAAGGCCACGTTGTTGGAAATCAAAACGGAATAACAATTTCTTTAGAAAAAATGAATAAGGTCTTAAGTGTTAATGCGGAAGACTTTGATTGTAGAGTTCAAGCAAATGTTACAAGAAAACAATTAAATGAATATTTAAGAGAGGATGGAGTTTTCTTTCCAATAGATCCAGGTGCGGATGCCGCTCTTGGTGGAATGGCAGCAACGTCAGCTTCAGGAACAATGGCTGTTAAATATGGAACTATGAGAACTGTAATTTCAGGTCTTACAGTTGTTCTTCCAAATGGAGATATTATTAAAACAGGAGCTAGAACAAAAAAAACTTCAGCTGGATATAATCTAACAAATTTATTTATAGGTTCAGAGGGAACACTTGGAATAATTACTGAGGTACAATTAAGATTATCACCAATACCTGAAAGCATAATGAGTGCGGTTTGTTATTTTCCAGATTTAGACTCTGCAGTAAAAGCTTCTCAAGAAGTTATTCAGTATGGTGTTCCAATTGCAAGAATTGAAATGCTTAATAAAGATCAAATGGAGATTAGTATTAAGTACTCTAAATTAGATAATATAAAAGCGTCACCTACTCTATTTTTTGAATTCCATGGAAGTGAAGCTTCAAATAACGAAAATATAGGAATTGTAGAAGAAATTTCAAAAAGTAATGGTGGAAGTGATTTTCAATGGGCGTCTTCTCCTGAGGAGCAAAAAAAATTATGGAAAGCACGACATGACGTTTACTATTCTGTAAAAGCTTTGGGACATGATATGAAAGTTTATTCAACAGATGTTTGTGTACCAATCTCTAGATTAGTTGAGTGTATTTCTTGGGCAGAAAAAGAAGTGCAAAAGTTGGGGCTAATCGCTCCAATGGTAGGCCATGTTGGTGATGGAAATTTTCATTCTATAGTTCTTTATGATCCAGATGATGAAGATAAACAAAAAAGAATAAGACAATATAGCGATGATTTAATTAATAAAGCTCTTGAACTTGAAGGAACTATAACTGGAGAACATGGTATAGGACTTCAAAAAAAACATTACTTACTTAGAGAACATCCAGATAATGTACCCGTTATGAAATCTATTAAACGATCAATAGATGTAAATAATATAATGAATCCTGGTAAAATTTTCGATTTAAATTAATCTATTTTAATGAAAAAAATATTGGTCACCAGAAGATTGTTAAGATCTTGTGAGGATAAAGCAAAAGAAATTTTTGATGCAAATTTAAATCTTAACGATGAACTATATTCACAAAAAAAATTAATTGAAATGAGTGAAGGATGCGATGGAATACTTTCAGCTTTAACTGACAAGCTTGATGCTGAAACAATTAATCAATTACCAGACTCAGTCAAAATACTTTCGAACTTTGCAGTTGGATTTGGAAATATAGATTTAGAAGCTGCAAAAAAAAGAGGTATAGCAGTAACCAATACTCCAGACGTTCTAACTGATGCAACAGCAGAAATAGGAGTTCTTTTAATTCTTGGTGCTTGCAGAAGAGCTTCTGAGGGAATTGAAAGAGCTAGAGAAGGTGGATGGGTTTGGTCAGCAGATTTATTAATTGGAAAACAACTAACAGGCACAAGATTAGGAATTTTAGGAATGGGAAGAATTGGACAAAAAATTGCAAAAGTTGCTAAATCTCTTGGAATGATAATTCATTATCATAACAGATCAAAATTAAGTGAAGATAAAGAGCAAGGTGCAATTTACCATGATAATTTAAAAGATCTTTTATCTGTGTCAGATGTCTTATCTGTTTGTTGTCCAGCATCAAAAGAGACAATTGATATGATTAATAAAGATACAATAGAATACTTACCTAAGGGCGCAGTAGTTACGAATGTAGCAAGAGGAGATATAATTGAAGATGAGGCAATGGTTGACGCCCTGGATAGAAGAAAAGTTTATGCAGTTGGGTTAGATGTTTATAAAAATGAGCCAAATCTAAATAAAGGTTATTACAAACATAAAAGTGCATTTATACTTCCTCATTTAGGCAGTGCTACAAAGGAAACTAGGACAGCTATGGCTAATTTAGCTATAGATAATCTTGATGAGTACTTCAAAACAGGAAACTGTAAAAATAAAGTCAATTAACAATCTCAAGTTGTATTAAGTCTTTTTATCCTCATTTTTAATAATGACTCTAAGTTACATTTGTGTTTAATTGTCGACAGTTAATTAACTATAGAGGAGAAATAAATGATTAAAGACAAAAAGTTGAAAGGTAAAAAATTACCTTCAAGACGTAAGTTCTTTAAAGCTGCTGCTGCGACTGGTGTTGCTGCTGTAGCTGCATCATCTTTAGCTGCTCCAGCTGTTGCTGCTGAAAGAATAGAAGCATCAATGGTTGCTACTTGGGGAAGAGATTTTCCAGGTCTAGGAACAGGAGCTCAAAGATTTGCACAAAGAATTGCAGATATAAGTGATGGTAGAATTCAAGTTACTTACTATGCAGCAAATGAAAGAGTTAAAGCATTTGACTCTTTTGATGAAGTTGCATCTGGTAACTCACAAATGTACCATGCTGCTGACTACTACTGGGTTAAAAAAGATCCAGCTTGGGGTTACTTTACAGCGGTACCATTTGGTTTTACTTACACTGAAATGAATGCATGGATTAGATTTGCAGGTGGTCAACAGTTATGGGATGAACTAGCTGACAAATTTGGTCTTAAAAACTTTATGTGTGGAAGCACAGGAGTTCAAATGGGTGGATGGTTTAACAAAAAGATTAGAAGCCCTAATGACTTCAAAGGTTTAAAAATGCGTATGCCTGGTTTAGGTGGACAAGTAATTGGTAAACTTGGAGGATCTCCGGTTTCATTACCTGGTGGACAAATTTACGAAAACCTTGTGTCTGGTGCAATTGATGCAACAGAATGGGTAGGTCCATGGAATGATGAAGCTATGAAATTCCAAGAAGCTGCTAAATACTACTACTATCCTGGTATGCACGAACCTGGATCAATGTTAGCATGTGGAACAAACAAGTCTTGGTTCACAAGCTTAAACAAATCAGATCAATTATTAATTGAAGCTGCAGCAGCAATGGAAAACGACGTTATGATGTCTGAGTACAATGCTAAAAACGGTGCTGCTTTAGCAAGATTGATCAATGATCATGGTGTTAAACTAGAGAAGTTTAGCGACAAGGTTTATGATGGCTTTGCTGGTGCTGCTAATGAAGTGTTTGAGGAAACAAGAGCTAGCAGTGGTCTTGCTGAAAGAGTTCATACGAGCTTCTTAAAAGCAAGAAAAGACATTGGATCTTGGACTAACTTGTCTGATTCACCTTACATTTCGCAAAGAAACAGAGCTTTAGGAATGTAATTGAGCTTAATTCAATAATTAAAAGGGCCCTCATTTGGGCCCTTTTTTTTATTCTAAAATTAAGTATTACTTTTAAAAAATTAAAAATCATATGAGTTCAGAAAATAATAAATTATCAACTTATTTGAGGATCTTAAGCTACTCAGTCTTAGCATTTACTCTAGCATTTTTAATTAATAACTTATTTACAGTTTGGGGCGGCTGGCCAGGTATTAAAAAAGTTTTTTCTCATTATGAATTGTTTGGTTATAAGCAAAAGTCTTTAGAGTCTTCCGATTTAACTTATGGTTATATTCAAATTTTAATATACGTAGTTTGTATTCTTTCAGTTATTTTTTATGTTTTTAAAACATACACCCAAACTTTAGTTGATGACTCTGAAATATTAACAAAATTTTCAGCATACTTAATTAGAGGATCTTTTTGGGCAGTATTTTTAGTCGGTATAGCTGATTTTATAATTTCATTTATGGTTGTTGAGAGATTATGGGAAGCTATATTTAGTCCTGAAGTTAAAGCTTTTATGGTAAAAGCTCCAGAGAGAATAACATATATACATTTTCCAATTATATTAGTTTCATTTATAATTGGTTACTTTACAAAATCTGTTGGTTTCATCTGGTTAGCAGTATTAGTTGTCTTAAGTGAATTTGTAATTGTTTTATCGAGATTTGTTTTTTCTTATGAACAAGCTTTTCAAGGAGATCTAGTGAGATTTTGGTATGCAGCTTTATATTTATTTGCAAGCGCCTATGCTTTAATTCATGAAGGCCATGTAAGAGTTGATGTATTATATTCTTCTTTTAGTGAGAAAAAAAAGGCTTGGACTAATGTACTTGGATCATCATTATTAGGTGTCCCTCTTTGTTTGATAGTTTTATTTTTAGGATTAAACGGCAAAGCAAGTATTATTAATGGACCAGTTGTTGCTTTTGAAGTTACGCAGCAAGGTTCTAATGGACTATATCTACTATATTTAATGGCAGTATATTTAGCAGTCTTTGCTGTAACAATGTTATTGCAATTTACTAGTTATTTTATGTCTAGTAGCCATAAACTTATTCAAAATAAAGTCGAGAGCAAATAATGGAATTATTATTTTTAGCTGTTTTAGTTTTAATTATGATTGTAGCACTTGCTTCAGGTTATCCTGTTGCTTTCGCTCTTCCTGGTTCAGCAATAATTTCAATTGGTTTAGCAGCTTTTTTTGGTGCAATATTCGAAGGAGATTCAAGTGCTTATTTCACAGTTGATGGACCTATAGAATGGTTAGTCGCTGGAATTACAAATTTTAGGAGTAACTATTGGGATGTTGAAACAGATACTTTAATTGCAATTCCTTTGTTTATTTTCATGGGGATAATGCTTCAGAAATCTAAAATAGCCGAGGACTTACTAATTACAATGGGTCAACTTTTTGGTCCGATTCCAGGTGGATTAGGTATATCTGTAATTTTTGTAGGAGCCTTACTTGCTGCAACTACAGGAATAGTTGGTGCGACCGTTATTGCAATGGGATTAATTTCATTACCAACAATGTTAAATAATAATTATGACCGTAAGCTAGCGAGTGGTATCGTTTGTTCATCGGGAACTCTTGGACAGATAATACCGCCTTCGATTGTTTTAATTATTATTGCTGACCAATTAGCAAGTGCATCAGATGTTGCTAATAATATTAGACAAAATGATTACAAAGCAATTACTGGTGAATTTAACATGCCTGGTGAATTTAGAGTTGGATCATCTAGTGCTGGAGATATGTTCTTAGGTGCTTTGTTACCAGGATTAGTTTTAGTAGCATTGTACATGACATATGTATTCTTTTATGCAAGAATTAAAAAAGGTGTAGCACCTCCTGTTCCATTTAAAGGAACTTTCGATTTTAAATTTTGGATGAGAGTTATTGTTATTATAATTCCTCCTCTTGCACTTATATTTGCAGTATTAGGATCAATATTAATGGGTATAGCAACTGTAAACCAAGCTGGTTCTATTGGAGCTATTGGTGCAACTTTAATGGCTGGATATAGGTTGTTTGAAGGTAAGAAAAGTGCATTTTATCCTTTAATACTAATTATAGGATCAATAATACCTATTACTTTTTTGGCTTCAACTTATGAACTCAATGTAAAAAATTTAGAGGAAAGAGATTTGGGTGCAATCTACATTACAGCATTTTTTGTGATTATACTTGTTTATGGAATAGCATGGAGCTTCTGGAGAAGTTATAAAACAGATAATGTACTAAAAGAAGTCGTTACAGAAACTTGTATTACCACTTCAATGGTTTTCATAATTCTATTAGGTGCTGCAATGCTTACATCAGGATTTAGAGCATTTGGTGGAGAAGAGTTGGTTAGAGATTTTCTTCAAGATCTACCTGGAGGTTTCTGGACTCAGTTTATCGTGGTTATGGTTGTAATTTTTCTTCTAGGTTTCTTTTTAGACTTTATAGAAATTGCTGTTGTAGTAGTTCCAATTATTGCACCAATATTACTTGCTGAAACAGGAGCAAATGTTACAGCAGTATGGCTTGGAGTAATGATAGGTGTAAATCTTCAGACATCATTCTTAACCCCTCCATTTGGATTTGCTTTGTTTTATCTAAAAGGTGTAGCCCCAAAAATAATTCAGACATTGGATATATGGAAAGGTGTAGTGCCTTTCATAGCTCTACAGCTAATTGGCCTTGGTATTGTTGGTTTTTATCCAAGTCTTGTTAATTATCTGCCTAATAGAGTTTATTTAACCTCAAATGTTGCCCCACCTCCAATGAACCCTAAACTTCAATACTGTTTGCAAGAATACAAATTTGCAAACTTTGAAACTAATGGAGATCAAATTAAAACTAGTATTAATGAATTTGATGACATCATTTTAGCAAATTTACCAGCAGATAAATTAAGTTACTTCCAACGTCATGTTGATAATTCTAAATATTCTTTTGAATTGGTAGACGATGTTAAGAGCGCTCAATCAATATATGATGATTATGCGATTGATTATAGAGACTTACATTTTAAAACAAGAAAAAAACAAAAGAAAATAATAAAATTAAATAAAAAGATAGATAAGTTTAAAGCTGAAATAAGAAATCTTGATGATGAGGATGTATCAGATAAAAATAAAATTTTGCAAAAAATTGAAAATGTTAAGCTAGAGATAGAAGAAATCAAAAATACAATACCCCAAGAATGGAAATCTAAAAATGATGAATTTAATAAAATTAACAAAGCAAAGAATTTAGCTGTCAAAAAATATAAAAAGACTGTGGATAATGCATATGAAGATTTATTATTAATTAAAGAATTTATAAATGATGGAGAAAAGTTTGAAGAATTAAGTCAAGATATGAAACTTCTTAAATCAAAAATAGATAATAGAGGTTATATTGATGCAATAGAATTTATTGATAATATTTTTGAGAAAGTTGGAGAAATTTCAGGATCTGATGAATTTGCTGATAAACTCGATTATTTAATTACTCTAATGGATGAAGATGAAGTTGATTTTGAAAAACTTCAAAGTTCAGCAAACGATACTTATGTTTTATTCCAGCAAGAGATAGATTGGAGAAAAAATTTCAAGAAAAGTTATATAGATAAAATCAATGCTCATGATAAAGTTATTAGTGAAACTATTGGATTACGTCTTCAATCAAAACTTACAAAAGAGCAAGCTATTTATGTCTCAAGATGTAATTCAATACATAGAGACATTTCTCTAAATTTTTAGTTAATTCGTAATTTGATCAATTATTTTTGATCTTTTATATAACCCCAAGCCTTCAGCTTTATGTTTTAACTTATTATATTCAGACTTTAAGTTTTCAGTATTAGCATTAATTTTATTTCCAATCTCAATTATTGATCCAATGATTGGATCAATTTCTAGAGGACGTTTTGCATGTAAATCTTGATTAGTAGATGGTTTATGGCCTTTTATTGAAATTGCTGCTTTAATTCTATGATCTATCGAAACATTAAATTTAACTCCAATTTTTTCTCCCACTGACTGACACTCCTCCATCAATTTTCTCACTGTTTTCAATAGTTCTGGGTCATCACCAATCTCATCTAAAGACTTATCGTGTAGTGCGCTCACTATATTAAACGAACAATTACCCCAGAGCTTTATCCATATTTCATCTCTTAGGTTACTTTTTTGTGGTGCTTTTAAACCTCCTGCAATTAATAAGTCTGCAATAATTTTAAGTCTTTCTGATTTTGATCCATCGGGTTCGCCTAATGTAAATCTTTCACCACCATTGTGTTTAATAACACCAGGTTCAATAATTTCAGCTGCTGGATAAACCACACATCCAAGAGCTCTTGAAGGTTTTAAAGAATTCCAAATTTTACCATCAGGATCAACACTATCTATATGTTTCTCATCTAAGTTTGTCCCTGTATCAGCTTTATGAAAATACCACCACGGTAAGCCATTTACAGCAGATATTATAGTTGTATTTTCTCCAATTAAGCTTTGAAGAGATTCTACTATATTAGTAATCGCATGAGCTTTCACTGAAATAAAAATATAATCTTGAATCCCAAGTTCTTTAGGATCATCTGTTACTTTTAATTTAAAGTTTTCTGATTTATCATTTTTAATTAATGTTAAGCCGTTTTCTTCTATAGCTTTTTTGTGTGGACCTCTGGCTATAAGTGATAAATCAATATTATTTTTACTCAAACATGCAGCTAAATATCCACCAATTGATCCTGCACCAAATATACAAACTTTTTTCATTAATTGTTTAAACCAAATTTTTTTGCTAAAACATTTCTTTGTAATTTTCCTGTTGCTCCTTTTGGAATTTCTTCAACAAAAAAAATTTTTTTTGGTATTTTAAACTTAGCAAGTTTTTCCTGAGCATATTGTAAAACGTCATTTTCTGAACATGTCTCACCACTTTTTATTATAATTGCGCTAGCAATATTTTCTCCAAGCATTTTATCATCATAACCAAAACAAACTGCTTGATCTATAAATGGATGGTCCATTAATACGTTATCAACTTCTAATGGAGATATTTTTTCTCCACCTTTATTAATTATTTCTTTTAATCTTCCTGAAATCTTTAAGTAACCCTCTTTATCAAAATAACCTTGATCGCCGGTTCTGAACCAACCATTGGTAAAACTTGTTTTATTTGCTTCTTCATTATTATCGTATCCAAGAGTTACATTTTCACCTTTTATACACACTTCTCCTTCATCACCTTGTTTTAGCACTTCCCCATTTTCATTCATAATACATACCTCTGGGCCTGCTGGAAGGCCTACAAATCCTGCTTTTTGTTGCTTAGGTGGCAATGGATTGGAAGTCATTTGGTGAGTAGCTTCAGTCATACCGTATGCTTCAATCACCGGACAACTAAAAACATCATTTAAATCATTAAACACTGCTGGCGGTAAAGATGCAGATGATGATCTAATTAATCTTAGTTTAAGTCCCTTAGCAATTTCTAAATTTCTATGTGCTCTTAACAAAATAGTTTGATGCATTGTGGGTACTCCCGAGTACCAGGTTATTTTTTCTGACTTAGCTAAATCTAAAAATTTAATAGCATTAAAACCATTTGATGCACACACAGATGCACCAGCTTTCATTGATGAAGCTAAAATAGCTATTAGACCATGTATATGAAAAAGTGGCATAATATTAAGACAATGGTCATTTTCTGAAAGATTTAAACTTTTAGAAATATTTTCTGCTGAAGAAAAAATATTTTTATTTGTTAAAGGAACAATCTTTGGTCTTGATGTAGTACCAGAGGTGTGTAGCACTAATGCCTCGTCGCTTTCATTAGGTAAAGAATATTCACTCTCTTTTTTATAAATATCAAATATTCCTGAAGGTCCATCATTTTCTGGATTAATTTCACATAGTTCTATTTTTAATTTTTTTGCTACTTCAACAACTGGATTTTCAGAGTTTTTCTCAACCAAAACAATTTTTGGATTTAAATCTTTTAAATAAAATTCATACTCTTCAGATTTATATGAGGGATTTAAAGGTGCTGCAGACATATAACTTGAAATAGCCAAAAAACTTGAAGCCATGTAAGGCCCATTTGGTAAAACTATCGCTGCTCTATCTTTGTTTGATAATCCATTTCCAGCTAGCTGTTTAGAAATTTTATCTATAAATAATTTTAAATCTTTGTAACTTAGTTCGGTACTGATTTCAGAGGTTAGAGCAATATTTTTGTCACTCGCATTTTCAAAAATGTTTCTTACAATTCTTTTTGACATTATTTAATACCCTTTTGCGTAACCGTCTTTTCTTGGATCAGATCCTCCCAAAAGGTCACCTTCTGTTCGATTTATTTTTATAGCTTGACCACCACCATGAGTGCCATCAATATACTCAACATTATGACCGATTTCTTTCAATTCGTTAAAAATTTGATTATCAACTGATTTTTCAAGCTTATAAATATTGTTAAAATGAAAGGCTCTTGGAAAACTTAAAGCTTCTTGAGGCCCCATGCCATAATCAATCATATTATTTAAAACATGCACCTGTCCTACTGGCTGATATTGCCCTCCCATAACCCCATAGCTTAAAGTTGCATTGTTATCTTTATCAATGACCATACCTGGAATAATAGTATGTAATGGTCTTTTTAAGCCTTCTATACAGTTTGGGTGTCCATGCTCTACTCTGAAATTTGTACCTCTGTTATGTAAAAGTATTCCACTTTTGTTTGTAGTGATACCTGATCCAAATACATAACAAACAGAATTAATTATGGATACACTATTTAAGTCTTTATCTACAACTGTTAGATAAATTGTTTCTGGGTGAGCTGGAATATTTAAGTCACCAACATCACAGCAAGAATTGAGGTTAATTTTATTTAAAATATCTTCAATATTCTTATCACTTAAAATTTCATCTAAATCAAAATTTACAAAATTTGGATCGCCCAAACTTGTTTCTTTAACCTTATAAGCTTGTTTTGTGACCTCGGCTTCAAGATGAAATCTTTCTGTACTGTTGAATTTATAGTTTTGAATATTTAGTTTCTCTAATAATTTCATCATTATCAAAACAGTTACTCCAGGTCCATTTGGAGGACATTGATGAATAAATTCATCTCTATAACTAGATTTTATAGTTTCTGATCTTATTGTGTTCTGTTTAGAAAAATCCTCAAAAGTATGTACACCCCCTAATTCATTTAAACTTTCAATTATATCTTTTGCAGTTTCACCCTCATAAAATTCTTTACTTCCTTTTTTACTAATTGCCTCTAATGTTTTTCCTAATGGAATATTTTTCATTAATTCATTTTCTTGATAAGTACGACCTTCTTTTAAAAAGATTTTTTTAGAATTTTCATTACCATTAATTTTATTTAAACTATTATGCCACGCATTTGACACTACTTTAGAAATCTTGTGACCATTTTTTGCAATCTCAATTGCACCTAAAAATAATTGTTCAAAATCTAATTTACCAAATTCTTTATGTATAGTTTCCCAAGCATGAACCGCACCTGGAATTGTAACTGAATGAGGACTTGTTAATCCAATTTTATCTATATTTTTTTCTTTAAAGAAATCATAACTTAATTTCTCTGGTGCTAAACCAGATCCATTAAAAGACACTGCATCTTTATTATTCATTTTAACTATTGCAAAGCAGTCTCCTCCAATACTAGTCGCGTTAGGTTCAACCACAGATAAAACAATTGAAGCCGCAATCGAAGCATCTACTGCATTTCCTCCCATTTTAAGTATTTTTAAGGCCTCTTCAGTTGCTAATGGATGAGATGTTGCAGCCATAGCATTTGCTGACCGTGCATCTTTATCTTTAGTTGATTGATTATTCATAGTAATGATTAATTAGAGAGATATAAATGATAAACAAAGCAAATAAAAGTATTATAATTTTTTGTGTATTTGCGTTTGGTTTTTTTATTTCTAATTTATTAAGATCAATTACCGCAACTCTTACTCCAGTACTCACAAGTGAATTAGATTTAACAGCAGGTAACCTTGGACTGCTAGCAGGTGGATATTTTTTGGGTTTTTCTTTGATGCAAATACCAGCTGGCTTACTTCTTGATAAGCATGGACCCAAAAAAGTAGTAGCATATCTCTTATTAATAGCACTAGTTAGTACCATTTCTTTCGCATTTGCAAAAAGTTTTACAGGTTTATTAATTTCTAGATTTTTTATAGGCGTTGGTGTTGCAGCATGCTTAATGGGACCTTTGACTGGGTACCGTGTTTGGTTTGAAGATAAATATCAACAAAGAGCTAATTCATGGATGCTGATGGTAGCAAGTTTTGGTTTTGTTATTTCAACACTACCAGTGCAAATTTTACTTCCAGTAATTGGATGGCGATTTATTTTTTTATTAATTTCTATTCTAATTTTGTTAAGTATAATTTTAATATTAGTTTTTGCTCCATCTTGGAATACTAATATTCAAAATCAAAGCATACAAAAAAAAGGTAATCTTTCGGATGTTTGGAAGAATAAATTTTTTATAAGTTTAGTCCCTTTAGCTTTTTTAAATTATGGTGGCGTCCAAGCAATTCAGACTTTATGGGCTGGCCCATGGATGTTAAATGTTGCGGGATACTCTCCGCTTGAAAGTGCAACAGGTTTATTTTGGATTAACATTACAATGTTATTTGCGTTTATGTTTTGGGGATATATTTTACCGAAATTATCATCTTTAGGTATCGATAGTATAAAGATAGTAAAAATTGGTCTTCCTATAAGTTACATAATTTTATTTTTTATAATAATTATGGGACAAAAAGCTGGAGCTACAATGTTTACATTTTATATTTTATCGTCGATAGTTTTATCTTTGACTCAGCCTGCCCTAGCTTTAAGTTTCCCACAGAATCTTGCTGGAAAATCATTAACCTCTTTAAACGTATTTATACATTCAGGCACATTTTTTGTTCAATGGAGTATAGGCTTATTAATTGATCTTTCTAGTAAAATGGGTGCAGACACTATTACAAGTTATAAAATTTCTTTCTCAATATTTTTATTTTTGTGCATTTTAAGTTATCTTTTTTTTATATTTTTTAATAAAAATGAGAATTAATTTTAAAATGACATTATCAAAATTACTTTTTTTAATTCCTTTAATTTATATTATTATTTGCTTGTTTATTTACTTTTACCAAAGAAACCTTCTTTACCATCCAGGTGAAAATAACTATTTAGATGAGGGTCCATTAACTCATAAAATTCAAAAAATATCAGTAAATTCAAAAAACGATTTAGTTGGGTGGTATTTTTTTAAAAATAAAAATTTTAAAACAATCTTATTTTTTCATGGGAATGCAGGCAAACTTGATAATAGAATTTATAAACTAAATGAATTTGAAAAAATGGATGTAAATTATCTAATTTTTGCTTATAGGGGTTTTAGTGGAAACAAAGGAAAACCATCTGAATCTGGTTTATATGAGGATGCTCTTGCCGCTAAAAAATGGCTTAATTCAAAAGAAATAGAAGATAAAAATATTATTTTATACGGAGAGTCTCTTGGAACTGCTATAGCCATTAATCTTGCAAAAGATAATTCATTTTCTGGAGTTATCCTCGAGTCTCCCTTTACTTCAATGGAAACCTTAGCTAAAAAATATTACCCATATCTTCCTGTAAGTATTTTATTAAAAGACAAATTCAACTCGATTGACAAATTAAATATGAATAATTCACCGTTATTAGTCATGCATGGAGAAAAAGATAGGATTGTACCTTTCTCTATGGGAAAGGAAATATATTCAGAATATAAAAGTCAAAAATATAGTTATTTTATAGAGAATGATGATCACATGATGGATTTTAATGAAAATTTAGTAAGATCACTTAGATTGTTTATAAGCAATTTAAATTAAGACACAATTTAAACAAATTATAATCAATTTTTTTATTAAAAATTCAATTTGTGACGAAAAAAATTTTTTTATTTTTGCTTATAATTTATCCACAACTTACCATTGGTGACATTAATCATACAAATAATAATAAATATTTTCATATAGGTAAAATGAAATCTTATGATAATGAATTTACTTTATATTTCAAGACAAGAAGTAAAGCGATTATTGCAAAGGGAGAAAATTCAAATTATTTGAATGATTACCCCCAAGATTTATATTTATTCGATCATTTATCGAATACAGATTATCCTTTAATAACATATGAATGGTTTCCAAAAAAAATAAAAAAATTATTTAAAAATTATTCTTATCCATTATTTCCAGAAGATTTTGCGTATTATCTTTTAAATGATAATAATACTCTAATTTTAGTCAGTGGTAAAAAGAGTTTTAATCAAAATTTACAGTATAATATAAAAAATAATGAATTAAATAATTTTGAAAATTCAGGTAAATTGAATTTTATAATTTCATCTTATGCAAAAATATGTGGCTATAAATCTCATGATAATAATTTTGAATGTAAACTTCAAAAACCTTTGGTTTCTAAAAATTTAATCAATTAAATTGAGTAAAAGCATCTGCAAATTGCTCTGCATTGAATATTTGTAAATCATCTATTTTTTCACCAAGACCTAATCCAATAATTGGTACTTTATATTTTTTTGAGATAGCAATTAATACTCCACCTTTAGCTGTTCCATCAAGTTTGGTCATAATTAGACCTGTGATTTTAATAATTTTATCAAATTCTTCTAATTGATTTATTATATTTTGCCCAGATGTTGCATCTAAAACTAAGATTACATCCTGTGGCGCGCTTTCATCTGTCTTTTTAATGACATTTGCAATTTTTTTAAATTCATCCATCAAATTTTTCTTATTTTGTAATCTGCCAGCTGTATCAATAAGTACCTGACTAATATTGTTGTTTTTTGCGTGTTCTATCGCCTTATACGCGACTGAAGCTGGGTCAGATCCTGGATTTGATTTAATAATTGTTGCGCCAACTTTATCAGACCACGATTCTAATTGTTCTATTGCTGCTGCCCTAAAGGTATCGCAAGCAGAAAATATTACTTCTGAGCCGTTATCTTTAAATATTTTACCAATTTTACCAATAGTTGTTGTCTTACCAACTCCATTTACACCAGAAACTAATGTCACGTTTAATTTTTCTTTTTGTTCAAAAAAATCTTTTCTTTCTAAAGGTACCATTAACTCCATAATATATTCTTTTAAAATAGAATTTATTTCCTCAACCGCATTTTTCTTTGGATCAATTTTCTTTTGAGAAATAATACTTTTTATTTCAGATGAAGCATCAATACCAACGTCAGAACTAATCAAAAATTCTTCTATTTTATTTAATGTCTCATCATCAATTTCCTTTTTTACTATTATTTCTCTAAGCCCTGAAGAAATGCTATCAGCACTTTTTTTAAAACCCAATTTAAACTTTTCGAAAATACCCATCAGATATTTATATCTATTTCTTTGATACTAGATACAGGTCCTTTCATATGAATTTGTTTACTTTCATCAATAGAAATAATTAATTTTCCTAAAGTAAATTCAATTTCAGTTCTAGTATTTTCTAAATTTTCTAAATTTGCGGCCACTGCTGTTGCACACGCAGCAGTTCCACATGCTTTTGTTAAACCTGCGCCTCTTTCCCAAACTTTAATTTTATAATGATTTTTATTTAATTTTTGAGCAAGAGTGAAATTACATTTTTCTGGAAAAAATTCATGATTTTCAACCTCAGGTCCAATTTTTTCTAAATTGAAATTTTCTACATCGTTAACAAAAAAAATAGTATGAGGATTACCTACGTTAATAGCTATACCGCCACTCACTTCTTGGTTATTGATATCTTCTATAATTATTCCTAAATTTTTAGTGTCTAGTTTTTTAGATAAAGGAATTTCATTCCAATTAGTTTTTGGCACACCAATTATTGTTTCAACTTGACCATCATCAAGTAATTTTGAATTCAACTGTTTTGATGCTACTTGAACGCTTATATTTTTTGTATTTTTTTCTTTTGATAGTAAGTACGCAACACATCTTGTGCCATTTCCACATGCGCCAGATCCTGAACCATCAGAATTATAAAACTCTAGATTAGCATCAGCATTATCACTGTTGTTAATATAGATTAACTGGTCACAACCAATAAAGTTTCGATCACAAATTTTAATTATTTGATCCTTGTTTAATTCCACATTATTTGACCTATTATCAATAATTACAAAATCATTTCCGAGGCCGTCCATTTTAAAAGCTTTAAATTCCATATACTTCAGTATTTAACTTATTTATTGACATTTTGAACCTCTATTATAGTTTATCGCCGTTTCCGCAAAATACAGCAATTTGCGGTGTCTTTGGTAACAAAGAGATCGACACCAGTCAGCGAGAGTTCGCCCACTGGTGCGATACTTGCTGGATGTGATGATGTTTGAAAATTTAACAAATAAATTTGAAGAAATATTTTCTTCTTTAAAAAAGGCGCCTTCGCTTGATGAAAAGCAAGTAGACGAAGGTTTAAGAGAGATCAGACTTGCCTTATTAGAGGCAGATGTTTCTTTAGAAGTAGTAAAAGAATTTATAAGTAGGGTAAAACCAAAAGCTTTGGGACAAGAAATTGTTAGGTCAACATCACCAGGACAGATGGTGGTTAAAGTCGTAAATGATGAGTTAATTTCTTTTTTAGGAGATAAAAATTCTGAAATAGAATTAAATGCAGTACCTCCAGTACCTATGATGCTTGTGGGGCTTCAAGGTTCAGGAAAAACAACTACAACTGCAAAGCTTGCCAGATTTTTAGAGATTAATAAAAAGAAAAAAGTAATGATGGCTAGTCTTGATGTCTATAGACCAGCTGCACAGGAGCAATTAAGGCTTTTGGGAGAACAAAATAATATAATAACGCTTCCAGTCATCAAGGATCAACTTCCTGCAGATATTTGTAGAAGAGCGATTAGTGCTGCTAATCTTAATGGAGCAGATGTAATTCTGTTTGATACAGCTGGAAGAACTCAGATTGATTTACAGATGATGAGTGAAATTAAACAAATCGAAAGTATTGTCAATCCATCAGAAACTATTCTAGTTGCAGATTCCCTTACTGGACAAGTTGCAGCTAATGTAGCAAAAGAATTTAAAAGTACAGTTAATCTTACTGGTATTATTCTTACAAGATCAGATGGTGATGGTAGGGGTGGAGCAGCATTAAGTATGAAATATGTTGCAGATGTTCCAATAAAATTTTTAGGGGTTGGTGAAAAAATAGAAAATTTTGAAGTCTTTCATCCAGATAGAATTGCTAATCGAATTTTGGGTATGGGAGATATTGTTTCTCTTGTTGAAAAGGCTGCCGAAGATCTAGATGAAGAAAAATTAAAAAAAACAGAGGAAAAATTAAAAAAAGGTCAATTCTCGTTAGAGGATTATCTTACTCAGTTAAGACAAATGAAAAAAATGGGCGGTATTGAAGGTATAATGTCTTTTTTGCCTGGTGTTTCAAAAGTTAAATCTCAAATGGACCAAGCAGGAGTGGATGAAAAAATAATTACTCAAAACGAAGCTGTAATATTATCAATGACTAAAAAAGAGCGAGAAAACCCTAAGATTATAGATGGTTCTAGAAAAAAAAGAATTGCTAATGGCTCAGGAACAGACGTAGCCACTATCAATAAATTGCTTAAGCAATTTAAGATGATGTCAGAAATGATGAAAAAAATGTCTAAAGGAAATACAAAAGGGATGATGGATAAAGGCATACCACCAGAACTTTTTAATCAATTAAAATAAAGAGGAGAACAAATGTTAAAGATGCGTTTATCAATGGGAGGAACTAAGAAGAGACCAGTATATAAGATAGTGGTTGCTGATAGTAGATTCCCAAGAGATGGAAGGTTTATAGAGAAATTAGGTTTTTTTAATCCACTAATTCCGAGAGAAAAAAAAGAAAGAATGGGATTAGATGTTGAGAGAGTTAAGTATTGGCTGGGTCAAGGGGCACAACCAACAACAAGAGTTGCAAGATTATTAGGGGAAAATGAGATTATGCCTATGCCAGCAAAAGGTAATAATCCTCAAAAAGCAATTCCAAAAAAAGATAGAAAGAAAACTGAAGAGGGTGGCGAAGCTAAAGCAGATGCTCCTAAAACAGAAGCTCCAAAGGAAGAAGCTAAAACAGAAGCTCCAAAGGAAGAAGCTAAAACAGAAGCTCCAAAGGAAGAAGCTAAATAGAGTAATGTTTTTGTCTAGAGTATTTACGTTGTATCCTGAATACTTTCCAGGTTATTTGAGCAAAGGACTTTTTGGCAAGTCAAAAGGAAAAGAATGGGATTTAGAAACCGTAAACATAAGAGATTATGCTTTAGACAAACATAAAACTGTTGATGATACTCCTTATGGTGGCGGAAATGGAATGATTATGAAAGCAGATGTTTTGGCAAATTCATTAGATGCAAATATCAAGGCTAAAGAAAAAACTCTTTATTTAAGTCCAAGAGGAAAAGTTTTTAATTCTAAACTTGCAAGAGAGTTTTCAAATGAAAAAACAATCAATTTAATTTGCGGTCATTTCGAAGGAGTAGATGAAAGAATACTAGAAAGTAGAGATATTGAAGAGATTAGCATTGGTGACTTTATATTGTCAGGTGGTGAAGTTGCAGCCTTTGTTATAACTGACTCTATTCTAAGATTTATTCCGGGAATTCTAGGAAATATTAATTCCTCAAGAGATGAGAGTTTTGAGAATGGACTTCTTGAATATCCCCAGTTCACAAAACCCCAGGTTTGGGAGGAAAAAAAGGTCCCAAATGTGCTAATTTCAGGTGATCACGCCAAAATTAAAGACTGGCGTTTATCCCAATCTGAGGCTATAACACGCGACCGAAGACCAGACTTGTGGCAAAAATATAAGAAAAATTAAAATGAAAAACATTGAAGAAATAAACAGATCAAATTTAAACAAGATTATTTCTGAGAGAAAACATCCTGATTTTTTCCCTGGAGACATCGTTAAAGTTGGGGTTAGGATAACAGAGGGTAAAAGAGATAGAATTCAATATTTTGAAGGCGTATGTATTGCAAAAAAGAGTAGAGACATCAATTCATCTTTTACTGTTAGAAAAATTTCTTTTGGTGAAGGAGTAGAAAGAACTTTTGCATTATACAGCCCAATTGTAGATACAATAAAAGTTGTAAGATCAGGAAAAGTAAGAAGAGCAAAATTATACTATCTAAGAGATAGAACTGGTAAATCTGCAAGAATAGCAGAAAAAATAAAGAAGACGATTGGAATTGATTTAGAAACTAAAATTAATGAGGTCACTGAGGAAAACGTAATGCCATCAAGTGATCCTCAAACAGAAGCTCCTAAAGAAGAAGTTAAAGCTGAGCCTGTAAAAACAGAAGAACCGAAAGAAAATCAAGAACAGAAAAAATAATTTTTTTCTAAATGCCTTTTACAACTTACGATAAAATTTGGAACGATCATCTAGTTGATGAACAACCTGACGGTACATCACTTTTGTTTGTAGATAGACATTTAATTCATGAAGTTACAAGCCCTCAAGCATTTGAAGGCTTAAGAAATTCAAACAGAAAAGTAAGACACCCTAAACTAACTCTTGCTGTTGCAGATCATAATGTTCCGACAACTGACAGGTCAAAAGGCATCGCAGATGAAGACTCGAGAATTCAAGTTGAAACTTTGAATAAAAACTGCAAAGAATTTGGAGTAGAGATTTTTGGAATGGATGATAAAAGACAAGGCATTGTCCATATCATAGGACCTGAACAAGGTTTTACACAGCCTGGAAATATTATTGTTTGTGGTGATAGTCACACCGCAACTCATGGAGCATTTGGAGCTTTAGCTTTTGGTATAGGAACTTCAGAAGTAGAACACGTTTTAGCAACACAAACTTTAGTTCAAAAAAAATCTAAAAACTTTAGAATTAGTGTAAATGGTTCACTACCTATTGGTGTAACATCAAAGGATGTCATCTTGCAAATAATTGGAAAAATTGGAACAGCTGGTGGTACGGGTTATGTGATTGAGTATGCTGGTAACCTTATATCTAATCTAAGTGTTGAACAAAGAATGACGATTTGCAACATGACGATTGAAGGTGGGGCAAGAGCAGGACTAATTCAACCAGATGAAAAGATATTTCAATATTTAAAAGGAAAACCAATGTCACCAACAGGAGAAAACTGGGAAAAAGCCTTAGAATATTGGCATACATTGAAATCTGATAAGGATGCAAACTTTGATAAAGAATTAACATTAGATGGATCTCAAATTAAGCCAATGGTAACTTGGGGAACATCTCCCCAAGATGTGGTTGAAATAGATGGTAAAGTTCCCAATCCTGAAAGCGAAACTGACCCAGATAGAAAAAATTCAATTAATAGATCATTAAATTATATGGGATTAAAACCAAATACGAACATTCAAGATATAAAGATTGATAAGGTTTTTATAGGAAGCTGCACTAACGGAAGAATAGAAGATATAAGAGAGGCAGCCAAAATACTAAAAGATAAAAAAGTTGCATCACACGTGCATGCAATGATTGTTCCAGGCTCTGGTTTAGTTAAAGAGCAAGCAGAGCAAGAGGGGCTAGATAAAATATTTTTACAATCAGGTTTTGAGTGGAGAGAACCTGGCTGTTCAATGTGTCTAGCAATGAACGCAGATAAACTTAAACCTGAAGAAAGATGTGCATCTACCTCTAATAGAAATTTTGAGGGTAGACAGGGAAGAGGTGGTAGAACACATTTAGTCAGTCCAGCAATGGCTGCAGCTGCTGCAATTTCTGGAAACTTAGATGATGTTAGAAAATACCAAAATTAAATGAATAAATTTATCTCAATAAAAAGCGTCCCAGCTTATCTACCTATCGTCAATATAGATACAGATATGATAATTCCTAAACAGTTTTTAAAAACCATAAAAAGAACAGGACTAGGGAAAAATTTATTTTTTGAAATGAGATATGATCAAAGTGGTAAAGAGATAGATGACTTTATTTTAAATAATAGTCCATATAATGATTCTAAAATTTTAATTGCAGGAAAGAATTTTGGATGTGGCTCTTCTAGAGAACACGCTCCATGGGCTTTAATGGATTTTGGAATAACTTGTGTAATCAGTTCAAGTTACGCAGATATATTTTATAATAACTGTTTTAAAAATGGAATTTTGCCAATTACAATTTCAGAGGATCAAATCAAAGAAATTTCAGAGTACTCGAAAAGAAAAGAAGAAATTTCTGTAAATTTACCTGAACAAACAATAAGTTTTGGTAATAAAGAAATTAAATTTGAAATAGATCAATTTAAGAAAAAATGTTTAATTGAGGGATTAGATGACATCGCTTTATCACTAGAAAAATCTGAAAAAATAGTTTCATACGAAAATAAAATTAAAGAGGCAAAACCTTGGATATTTAATGATTAAAATTAAAAAAAGAAAAATTTTATTATTACCAGGGGATGGTATCGGACCTGAGGTAATTGCTGAAGTTAAAAAAATAATTGAATGGTTAAACTCAAATAAATCCTTGGATTTTGAAATTGACCAAGATTTGGTTGGTGGTGCTGCTTATGACAAATATGGAACTCCAATAACTGATGAAGCATTTTATAAGGCACAAGAAAGTGCAGCAGTAATACTAGGAGCTGTTGGTGGACCAAAATGGGATAATATTGATTTTTCAAAAAAACCAGAGAGAGCTCTATTAAAATTAAGAAAAGAATTAAAATTATTTGCAAATTTGAGACCTGCAATCTGTTTCAAACAACTTGTTGATGCCTCAAGTTTAAAGCCTGAGTTTGTTTCTAATTTAGATATTCTTTTTGTTAGAGAATTAACGGGTGGGATTTACTTTGGTGAACCTAGAGGGATAAAACCAATTGATAATGGCGAAAGAAAAGGAATTAATACTCATGTCTATACTACTAGTGAAATTGAGAGAGTAGCCCGTGTTGCATTTGATCTAGCCAGAAAAAGAAATAACAAAGTCACTTCTTGTGAAAAGTCGAATGTCATGGAGGCAGGTCAATTATGGAAAGAAGAAGTTCAAGCAATTCATGAAAAAGAATATAGTGATGTAGAATTAAAACATATGCTAGCAGATAACTGTGCAATGCAGTTAGTTAGAAATCCTAAACAATTTGATGTGATAGTAACAGATAATCTTTTTGGCGATATGTTATCAGATGAAGCTGCAATGTTGACTGGTTCTCTAGGACTTTTGCCATCCGCGTCTCTTGGAGCTAAAGATAAAAACGGTAATATGAGATCTTTATATGAGCCAGTTCATGGATCAGCACCCGATATAGCAGGTAAAGGTATTGCTAATCCAATAGCAACAATATTGAGTTTTGCAATGGCTTTAAGATATTCTTTAGACCTAGATAAAGAGGCAGATAGTTTAGAAAAAGCTGTTCAAGACGTACTTGATCAAGGACTTAGAACTAAGGATATAATCTCAAAAGGAATGAAAGAAGTATCAACATCAGTGATGGGAGATGCGATAATTTCAAAATTGCAATAATTAGACATTTATTCTAAAGTATATTTATGCCAACTTATAATGCACCTGTAGATGATATGATGTTTCTCTTTGATAAATTGAGAAACAATAAAAAATATAATGAAATTGAAAAATATAAAGAAGTTAACACAGAATTAGTTAAAGATATTTTAGACGAAGCAGCAAAAATTACTCAAAACTTAATCTTACCTCTTGCAAAAAGTGGAGATGAAACGCCAGCTGTTTTAGAAAATGGAGTAGTTAGAACACCTCCAGGATATAAGGAAGCTTATCAAAAATTTATAGAGGATGGATGGATTTCTTTATCTTGTGATCCAAAATATGGTGGGCAAGGAATGCCTAAAACAGTAAGTACTTTCTTTGATGAAATGTTATCATCTGCAAGCTTATCTTTTAAACTTTACAGTGAATTGACTATTGGAGCATATAACTGTTTGTTAAGGCACGCTGATGATGAAATAAAAAATACTTATTTGCCTAAAATGGTTGAGGGTAAATGGAGTGGTACTATGTGTTTAACAGAACCAGTATGTGGAACAGACTTAGGTCTTTTAAAGACTAAAGCAGTAGATCAGAATGATGGAACTTACAAAATTAGTGGTCAAAAAATTTTTATTACTTCTGGTGATCAAGATTTAACAGAAAATATTATTCATTTAGTATTAGCTCGATCAACAGATTCACCAGCAGGAACAAAAGGTATAAGTTTATTTTTAGTTCCAAAATTTGTTTTAAATAAAGATGGATCAATCGGGCCAAGAAACGGAGTTTCAACAGGTTCAATAGAAAACAAAATGGGTATTAAAGGGTCTGCAACATGTGTGCTAAATTTTGATGATGCTGTTGGTTATATGATTGGACCTAAAAACAAAGGCCTTAACTCTATGTTCACAATGATGAATTTGGAGAGAATTATCGTTGGGATTCAAGGATTAGGTATTTCTGAAATTGCATACCAAAATTCTCTTACTTATGCCAAAGAAAGAAAACAAGGTAAGGCATTTAATTCAAAATCAAATAATGGTGCAGATTTTATTATTGATCACGTTGATATTAGACGTTCACTTTTGAGTATGAAGTCCATGATAGAGGGACAAAGAGCTTTGAGTTTCTGGCTGTCTCAACAAATTGAAGTTAGCTTAAATCATTCTGATGAAAAAATAAAACAAGAAGCCTCAGATCTTGTTTCATTAATGACTCCAGTTGTTAAATCGCTCTTCACGGACAATGCAATGGAGATAACAAGTGAAGCAATGCAAATTCATGGAGGGTATGGATTTACGAAAGATCAAGGTATTGAACAATTCTACAGAGACAACAGAATTACTCCTATTTATGAAGGAACAAACTCAGTTCAAGCTGCTGACTTAGTCTTCAGAAAATTGATCAACAAAAATGGTGATATTATTGAAAACTATCTAAACCTGGTTAAAGACGAGATTAAAATAACTGACGAAAAAGCCGAACCTTTTGTAAAACAACTTAACTATCATCTTGATATTTTGTCAAAATTTACTGTTTGGATGAAGGAAAAAATAAAAAATTCCCCAGAAGATGCAAGTGGGGCATGTAATGACTATTTAAAAGTTCTTGGTTTAGTTGCGACTGGGCATGCTTGGTTAAAAGTTCTAGAAGTTTCCTTCAAAGAATACGAAAGCAATAAAGATTTTTATGAGGATAAAATCCAAACTGCCAACTTTTTCTTTAATAGAGTACTTCCTAGGACAGAAAGTAGTTATATTACTGCAACTACTGGAAGTAATTATATTATGAATTACAAATTTAATTAGAATGAATCCTTATGAAACAAATTTGGATAAAAACGATGCCAATTATGTTCCATTAACCCCTTTATCATTTCTAGAAAGAGCAAAAGATATTTATCCAAACTACGAAGCAGTAGTTTATGAAAGTAGGAAATACACTTGGAGTGAAGTTTACAAAAGATGTATTAAGTTTGCTAGTGCATTAGATAAATTAGGAATTAAAACAGGTGATACGGTATCTGTTTTGGCTTTTAACACACCTGAAATATTCGAAGCGCATTATTCAATACCAATGGTTGGAGCAGTAATTAATGCTATTAATACAAGACTAGACTCAAAAACAATTAGTTACATTTTAAATCACAGCGAAGCAAAGGTGCTAATTGTAGATAGACAATTTCATGATGTAGTAAAAAAAGCCTTAAAGGAAGTTAATTCAAAAATTACTATAATTGATATAGATGATAAAGATGCAAACCTGACCGATTCTAAAAATATAGGATCTTTGGAATATGAGGAGTTTTTAAATTCTGGAGATGAAAATTTTAAATGGAAGATGCCAAAAGATGAGTGGCAAGCTATTGCATTAGGTTATACTTCTGGAACAACTGGCAATCCAAAAGGAGTTGTTTATCATCATAGAGGATCATACTTAATGGCAACAGGAAGCGCAGTTGCATGGAATATGCCTAATCAATTAAATTTTTTATATACAGTACCAATGTTTCATTGTAATGGCTGGTGTTATCCCTGGACAATGTCAATGATACATGGCCGAGTAATTTGTCTAAGAAATATTGATGTAAAAAAGATATTTGAATTAATTGATAAATACGAAGTTACCCATTTTGGTGGAGCACCAATAGTTTTAAATATGTTAGCTAATGCACCTCAGGATCAGCAAAAAGAATTAAAAAGAAAAGTGTATGTATTAACAGCAGGCGCTCCTCCTCCAAGTATAATTTTTGAAAAAATGCAAAAGTTAGGCTTTGAAGTAATGCATGTATATGGTCTAACAGAAACCTATGGTCATATTTTGCAGTGCGCATGGAATGAAGAATGGGATGAATTAGATCAAAATAATCAAAACGAAATAAGAGCAAGACAAGGTGTAAGGTATCCCAATACAGAAGGCGTTATTGTAATGGACCCTGAAACCATGAAGCCTGTTCCTCATGATGGAAAAACAATGGGTGAAATAATGATTAGAGGAAATGTAGTAATGAAAGGTTATTTTAAAGATAAAGAGGCTACAGAAAAATCAATGGATGGAGGATGGTTTCATTCTGGAGACTTAGCTGTAACTCATCCGAGTGGTTATATAAAAATACAAGATCGATCAAAGGATATTATAATTTCAGGTGGGGAAAACATTTCATCTATTGAGATAGAAAATACAATTTCAAAACATCCAGCCGTATCACTAGCAGCTGTTGTAGCTAAACCAGATGAAAAATGGGGAGAAACACCTTGTGCTTTTGTTGAATTAATTGAAGGAAAATCAAGCTCAGAGGAGGAAATTATTACATTTTGTAGAGAAACTCTTGCTGGATTTAAACTTCCTAAAAAAGTTGTGTTTGCTCCGCTACCAAAGACATCTACTGGAAAGATACAAAAGTTTGAACTGAGAAAACAAGCTAAGAAATTAAACTAATATAGTTTCTTTACAAAAATCAAATAAGATGGCAGTAATGCTCAAAAAAAATGAAAACGTTTTTAATAGCAAAATCAAGAAGACTTAGAGGTACACCGTACACCTCTAGAATTGAAAAACAAGGTGTAACTGCATACAGTATTTATAACCATATGTTACTCCCAGCAGCATTTGGCTCAATAGAAGATTCTTATCATCACTTAAAAGAAAATGTTCAAATTTGGGATGTTGCCGCTGAAAGGCAAGTTGAAATCACTGGAAAAGATTCTGCAAAGTTAGTTCAGTTAATGACTTGCAGAGATTTATCAAAATCAAAAGAGGGAAGATGTTATTATTGTCCAATAATAGATGATAATGCTGGATTAATTAATGATCCAGTTGTTTTGAAGTTTAATGAAAATAAATGGTGGATTTCGATAGCTGATACAGATGTAATATTATTTGCAAAAGGATTAGCAATTGGAAAAAATTTTGATGTTAAGATTATTGAACCTGATATTGATATTATGGCAGTGCAAGGTCCAAAGTCATTTAAATTAATGGAAAAAGTTTTTGGAGAAAAAATTGCAAATCTTAAATTTTTTGGTTTTGATTATTTTGAATTCGGTGGTGATAAGCATTTAATTGCGAGATCTGGTTGGTCTAAACAAGGTGGTTATGAAATTTATGTTGAACACAATGACTCCGGTTTAAAATTATACGATCATCTATTTGAAATTGGTAAAGAATTTAATGTTCAGCCTGGAGGCCCTAACTTAATCGAACGTATTGAAAGCGGATTACTTTCTCATGGAAATGACATGGATAATGGAGATAATCCATATGAGTGTGGTTTTGATAAGTATGTAAATATAGATAGTGATGTTGATTTCTTAGGTAAAGAAAAACTTAAAAAAATTAAAGCTGAAGGAATTAAAAAAAAACTTATGGGAGTAAAAATTGATGCCAAGGAAATAAGTGTTAATGGCTCAATGGATCTAGTAGATGAAGATAATAATGTAATCGGAGAATTAAGATCTGGTTGTTACAATCCGACCTTCAAACAAGTCATTGGGATTGCAATGATTAACAAACCACACTTCGAGACTTCGAAATCCTTTAAAATCAATATAAATGGCTCTGATTTTGATGGAAAAGTTTGTGATTTACCTTTCATTTAGTATAAAACTTTAAAATATCATGAATATAGCAATAGTAGGAGCGACAGGAAACGTAGGTCGAAAATTAATAGAAGTTTTGGAAAAAAAAAACTTTCCAATAACAGAGGCTTATTTAGTTGCGTCTTCAAATAGTGAAGGAAAAAAAATTAATTTTTTAGGAAAAGAGCATATTGTTACTAATTTAGAACAATTTGATTTCTCAAAAGTAAAAATTGCTTTTTTTGCAGCTGGTTCTTCAATTGCTGAAAAATGGGCACCGATCGCAGCAGAAAAAACAATTGTAATTGATAATTCAAAATTCTTTAGAAAAGATCCAGAAATTCCTTTAATTGTTCCAGAGGTAAATTCCAAAGAATTACCTAAATTTAAAAATAAGAATATTATAGCAAATGCCAATTGTTCAGTAATACCAATAGTTGTAGCTCTTAAACCATTACATGATTTGTATAATGTAAAAAGAATAGTTGCATCAACCTATCAATCAGTATCAGGAGCAGGCAAAGCTGGCATGGATGAACTTATATCTCAAACCAAAGAAGTGTTGGAAAATAAAAATGTTGAGTCAAAAAATTTTACTAAGCAAATTGCTTTTAATGCTATACCACATATTGATAGTTTTCTTGAAAATGGAAGCACAAAAGAAGAGCAAAAAAATCATGATGAAGTAAAAAAAATTTTAGATAGTAAAATAAATATTACATCTACGTGTGTAAGAATTCCTGTTCTTGTTTCTCACTCCATAAGTGTGAATGTTGAATTCAACAAAAAACATGACTTAGAAGAAATAAGAAATGTCTTATCATCATCACCAGGATGTAAGGTAGTTGATGAGCAAAAAGATGGAGGATACATTACCCCTGTTGAAGCTGAAGACAAATTTGAAACATTCATATCAAGAATTCGTGAGGATTCTTCTCAACCAAATTCAATTAATTTGTGGGTTGTGTCTGATAATTTATTAAAAGGTGCTGCACTTAATGCAGTTGAAATTGCTGAGGCTTTAGTAGAAAAAGATTTTTATGGAAAATAAAAATCCAATATCGCCACATATACAAATTTATAACTGGCACATCTCTTCGTTAGTTTCAATATCACACAGAGTAACTGGTATAATAAACTTTGTTACAGTAACCTTGATAGGTATTTGGATAGCATCTTTATTATTAGGAGAGGAAAATTATGTATTTACTAATTTTTTCTTGTCATCTTTAGTTGGTAAATTTGTTTGTTTGGGAGTTATTTGGTCTTTTACATTTCAAATGCTCAGCGAAATAAGGCATTTGATCATGGATTTAGGTTACGGATTTGAGCAGAAAACTACAAAAGTAACTGGATTAATAGTTCTGGTTGGATCATTTCCTCTTACTGTTATAATTTTTCTCATAGGAAGGCACTTAATTTAATGGGGTCTGTAACTAAGAAATGGCTTTTTCTAAAAGTAAGTTCTGCAATTTTACTACCATTAATGTTGTGGTTTTCTATAAATTTGGCTTCTGTTTATGACAAAGGTTATAACGAATTACTTTTATTCATAACATCTCAACCATCTAAGTTCTTATTTAGTCTTTTTTTGATTTTTGCATATTTTTTCTCAGCTTTAAGCATTAGTGAGGTTTTTGAAGATTATATTGAGGACGAAAAAATCAAAAATGCCGCAAATAAATCATTAAATATCTTTGCTATAGTATTTCCATTAATAATAATTATCTTAGTATTTAATATATAGTTATGAGTTCGTACAAAATTATTGATCATGAATATGATGTAGTTGTTTTAGGTGCAGGTGGATCTGGACTAAGAGCAGCTGTTGGCCTAAGTGAGGCCGGTCTAAAAACCGCATGTGTATCAAAAGTATTCCCAACAAGAAGTCACACATCTGCAGCCCAAGGTGGTATTTCTGCAGCACTTGGAAATATGGGAGAAGATGACTGGAGATGGCACATGTATGATACAGTCAAAGGTGCTGATTGGTTAGGTGACCAAGATTCTATCGAATATTTATGTAAAGAAGCACCAGCTGCTGTTCTTGAATTAGAAAAGTACGGTGTTCCATTTAGTCGAACTGAGGAAGGAAAAATTTATCAAAGACCTTTTGGGGGTATGACAAAAAACTACGGAAATGAAACAGTTCAAAGAACATGTGCAGCAGCAGATAGGACTGGGCATGCAATACTTCACACATTGTATGGACAAGCTTTAAAACATAATACCGAATTTTTTATTGAATATTTTGCGCTAGATTTAATAATGAAAGATGGAGCATGCAAAGGTATAATTGCTTGGAACCTCAATGATGGAACAATTCACAGATTCAGATCCCACACAACAATTATTGCAACAGGAGGGTATGGAAAAGTGTATTACTCAGCAACTTCAGCTCATACTTGCACTGGAGATGGTAATGCTATGGCTCTAAGAGCTGGATTACCTTTACAAGACATGGAATTTGTACAATTTCATCCAACGGGAATATATGGTCATGGAACATTAATTTCCGAAGGTGTAAGAGGAGAAGGTGGTTATCTAGTAAATTCAAAAGGCGAAAGATTTATGGAGCGTTATGCTCCTAAAGCAAAAGATTTAGCATCTAGAGATGTTGTAAGTAGATCAATTGCAGTAGAAATTAATGAGGGTAGAGGTATTGGAAAAGAACAAGATCATGTTCATCTTCACATTGATCATTTGGATCCAAAAGTTATAGATGAGAGACTTCCAGGAATATCAGAGGCTTCAAAATTATTTGCAAATGTTGATGTAACTAAGGAACCTATACCAGTAGTACCTACAGTGCATTATAATATGGGTGGAATACCAACAAATTATAAAGCAGAAGTTTTAACATTAAATGGATCTGAAAAAACTGTTCCTGGCTTAATGGCTATTGGAGAAGCAGCATGCGTTTCTGTCCATGGCGCAAATAGATTAGGTTCAAACTCATTAATAGATTTAGTAGTTTTTGGAAGAGCTGCAGCGAAAAGAGCTGCAGAGTTAGTAAAGCCTGGAATGAAGCATGATGAAATTGATAAAAATGAAACGGATAGATGTTTAGATAGATTTGATAAATTAAGAAACTCTGAGGGTTCAAATCCAACATCTGAACTGAGACTTTCAATGCAAAAAACAATGCAATCAAAGTGCGCTGTATTTAGAACTGAGAAAACATTAAAGGAAGGCGTTGATGAAATTAGAAAACCTTATGATGGAATGGATTCTCTTTCTGTAAAAGATAAGTCATTAATCTTTAATACGGATTTAGTTGAAACACTAGAATTTGATAACTTAATAAGACAAGCAATAACTACAATGGACTCTGCGTATCATCGAAAAGAAAGCAGAGGAGCTCATGCAAGAGAAGATTTTCCTAAGAGAGATGATGAGAATTATATGCAACACACTCTGTCTTGGTGCAATGGCTCAAAAACTAAAATTAATTACAGACCTGTTCACAGATCAACACTTACAAATGATGTACAATATTTTCCTCCACAGGAAAGAGTATATTAATGGTTCAATTAAATTTACCTGCAAACTCAAAGGTAGAAAAAGGTCAATATTATAAAGATAAAACAGGTTCAAAAAATATTAGAAAAATAAATATTTATAGATGGGATCCATCTAAAAATGAAAATCCAAGACTTGATACCTATGAAGTTGATATGGATAATTGTTCATCTAAAGTCCTTGATGTTTTAAACAAAATAAAAAATGAAATAGATCCTTCTATAGCTTACAGAAGATCTTGTGCCCATGGAGTTTGTGGATCTTGTGCGATGAATATGAATGGAAAAAATGGTTTAGCATGCACGAAGTCCCATTCTGAACTGGATGGAGATATTGATATTTATCCTTTACCACATCTAAAAGTCTTAAAAGATTTAATCGGTGATTTAAGCACATTATATAAACAATATGAGTCTGTTGAACCTTGGTTAAAAACCTCAAAAGTAAATGATAAAGAGAATATCCAATCTAAAAATGACAGAGCAAAATTAGATGGATTATATGAATGTATTATGTGTGCATGTTGTTCAACATCATGCCCAAGTTATTGGTGGAACGGTGAAAAATATTTAGGTCCAGCTGTATTACTTCAGGCTTACAGGTGGATAATTGATAGTAGAGATGAAGATAGAAAAGAAAGACTTAAAAAAGTAGCTGACGAACTCAAGCTTTATAGATGCCATACTATCTTGAATTGTACAAATGCTTGCCCAAAGGGCTTGAATCCTGCAAAAGCTATTGCAGAGATAAAGAAAATGCTTGCAACGGCCTAATTACTTAATTAAATAATTTCACTCATGAATATAATCAAACATTTCGTTGGTGGAAAAGTAATAGATGGTACTTCACAAAGAAAAGGACAAGTTTTTAACCCTGCAACTGGAGAGCAAGAGTCGGAAGTTATTTTAGCTAGTAAATCAGATTTAGATAAAACAGTTGAAATTGCTAAGAAAGCCTTTGAGACATGGTCACTTAAGCCTGCGCTTCAGAGAGCTAGGATTATGTTTAAGTTTAAAGAACTTATAGAAAACAATTTTGATGAATTAACAAAGTTGATTGTCTCTGAACATGGAAAAGTTTATGAGGATGCAAAAGGATCATTAATAAGAGGATTGGAAGTTGTTGAGTTTGCATGTGGAATTCCTCATGTACTTAAAGGTGAATTTTCTGAGAATGTTGGGACAAATGTTGATAGTTATTCCATGCGACAGCCTTTAGGTGTAGCTGCTGGAATAACACCTTTTAATTTTCCTGCAATGGTTCCTATGTGGATGTTTCCATTAGCTATTGCATGTGGAAATACTTTTATTCTTAAACCATCAGAAAAAGATCCCTCATGTCCGATGAGATTAGCAGAATTACTTCACGAAGCTGGTCTCCCTGATGGAGTTTTTAACGTCGTTAATGGAGATAAAGAAGTTGTAGACGCTATACTTACAAACAATGATATTAAAGCTGTAAGTTTTGTTGGATCAACACCTATAGCTAAATATATATATGAGAATGCTGCTAAAAATGAAAAAAGAGTTCAAGCATTAGGGGGAGCTAAAAATCATTTAGTGGTGATGCCTGATTGCGATTTAGAAGGAGCTGTAAATGGTCTAATGGGTGCCGCATATGGTTCTGCAGGTGAAAGATGTATGGCTCAATCTGTTGCTGTAGCAGTTGGTGATATTGGTGATGAGTTAGTATCTAGGTTAGTAAAAAAAGCTGAAGCATTAAAAATTGGTCCTGGTATGGATAAATCCTCAGAGATGGGGCCTCTTGTTACAAAACAACATTTAGAAAAAGTAAAAGGATATGTTGATTTAGGAGTTGAAGAAGGAGCCAAGTTAGTTCTTGATGGCAGAGATTTAAAACTTCAAGGTTATGAAAATGGTTTTTATATAGGTGGGTGTTTGTTTGATCATGTAACTACTGATATGAGAATTTATAAAGAAGAGATTTTTGGTCCAGTTCTATCAGTGGTTAGAGTAAAAACTTTTGAAGAAGCAACCAAAATGATCAACGAGCATGAGTACGGAAACGGTGTAAGTATTTATACTAGAGATGGTGATGCAGGAAGAACTTTTGCAAGTAAAATCCAAGTTGGAATGGTTGGAATAAATGTTCCAATACCAGTTCCTATGGCATTTCATAGTTTTGGTGGATGGAAAAGATCATTATTTGGAGATAGCGGGATGCATGGCATGGAAGGAATTAAATTTTATACAAAATTGAAAACTATTACCTCTAGATGGCCTTCAGGCATAAGGTCAAATCCTGAATTTATTATGCCAACTATGGAATAAAGTATGTCAAAAATTTCTTTAATAGGTGCTGGTCAAATAGGTGGGACTTTAGCTCATTTAATTGGCTTAAAAGAGCTTGTAAATGAGGTTGTGCTGTTTGATGTTGCTAGTGGAATTGCAAAAGGAAAAGCCTTAGATATTGCGCAATCTTCATCAGTTGATGGATTTAACGTAAAATTTTCAGGAACAGATAATTATGAAGATATTAAAGATTCTGATGTAATTATCATAACTGCAGGAGTACCAAGAAAGCCAGGTATGAGTAGAGATGATTTACTTGGAATTAATTTAAAAATTATTAAGCAGGTTGCAGAAGGAATAAAAGTAAATGCACCTAACGCTTTCGTTATATGTATTACAAATCCATTAGATGTAATGGTAATGGCATTTCAAAAATATTCAGGACTTCCAGCAAATAAAGTAGTTGGGATGGCTGGTATTTTAGATAGTTCACGTTTTAAACTTTTTTTATCTGAGGAATTAAATTTACCTGTAAGAGAAATTGATGCAATGGTAATGGGTGGGCATGGAGATACAATGGTACCCCTTCCAAGATTTACTAAGATCTCTGGAAAACCTTTAATGGATTTATTAAAAGATGGAAAAATTTCTGAAGAAAAATTAGAAAGTATTAATCAACGAACAAGAGATGGTGGTGCTGAGATAGTTAAATATTTGGAAAAGGGATCTGCATTTTATGCACCAGCGGCTTCTGGAGTAGAGATGGCAGAAGCATTTTTAAAAGATCAAAAAAAACTTTTACCATGTGCAGCACATCTACATGGAGAATATGGCATTAATAATGTTTATGCTGGTGTTCCTGTTATCATCGGAAAAGAAGGTGTTGAAAGGATTGATGAAATTGATCTTAATGAGAATGAAAAAACAGAATTTAATAATTCTGTGGAAGCAGTCATCAAATTGTGGGATGCGGCATCAAAAATAGATCCTGATTTGAATAAAGACTAAATGAATATTCACGAGCACCAAGCAAAACAAATTCTAAAAAAGTACGGAGTGAATGTACCCGAGGGAGTATTTGCATTTAATGTATCCGATCTTTTGCAAAAAACTAAAGAATTGAAAACTGATAAGTATGTTCTTAAAGCTCAAATTCATGCTGGTGGAAGAGGTAAGGCTGGTGGAGTAAAAATTGTTGATAATTTAGAAAATTTAGAAAAAGAAGCAAATGTTTTGCTTGGCAAAAACCTAATTACTCATCAAACAGGACCCTTAGGTAGAGAAGTAAAAAGACTATATGTTGAGGAGGTATCTAATATTAGTAAAGAATTTTATCTTTCTTGCTTAGTTGATAGAGCAAGTTCAAAAATTGCATTTATTTCAAGTGATCAAGGAGGAATGAACATTGAAGAAGTTGCCCAAAATACACCTGAAAAAATTTTAACAACTAAAGTCGATTTTAACCAAGAAATTTCCGAGGTTGATTGTAAGAAAATTATTAAGGTTTTTGAATTAGACGCTAATTCTGGTTCAGAAGCTATAAGCTTAATAAAAGCAATTTATAAATTGTTCATAGAAAATGATGCAAATTTAGTAGAAATTAACCCACTTATTTTAACGAAAGAAAATAAAGTAGTTTGTCTTGATGCAAAAATGACATTTGATGAAAATGCATTATTTAAACATCCTGAGATACAAGAATTAAGAGACTATAATGAGGAAGAAGCCACCGAAATCGAAGCAAGCAAACACGACTTGGCATATATAAAATTAGATGGAAGTATTGGATGTATGGTAAACGGTGCAGGATTAGCAATGGCTACAATGGATATCATAAAGCTTTATGGTGAAGAGCCTGCAAATTTTTTAGATGTAGGAGGTGGAGCATCAAAAGAAAAAGTTTCTGCTGCATTCAAAATTATTTTATCAGATAAAAATGTTAAAGGAATATTGATAAATATTTTTGGTGGAATTATGAGATGTGATGTACTTGCGCAAGGTGTTGTAGATGCAGCAAAAGAAATTAAAATTGAAGTTCCGTTAGTAGTAAGATTAGCAGGAACAAACTTTGAAGAAGGAAAAAAGATATTAGAGAATTCTGGTTTAAAAATTATATCTGCAAATAACTTATCAGATGCTGCAAAAAAAGTTGTAGAGGCAATAAAATAATGTCAGTATTAATTGATAAAAATACAAAAGTAATTTGCCAAGGTTTTACAGGATCCCATGGTACTTTTCACTCTGAACAATCTATTAAATATGGAACAAACTTAGTTGGGGGCGTAACACCAAAAAAAGGTGGACAAATTCACTTAGAAAGACCAGTGTTTAACACAGTTAAAGAAGCAAAAGATGCTACTGGTGCGGATGCAACAATGATATATGTACCTGCAAAGTTTGCTTCATCAGCCATCATAGAAGCTATAGATGCATCTATTGAATTAATTGTTTGTATAAGTGAAGGAATACCAATTCTAGATATGTTAAAAGTAAAAAAAAAATTACAAAATTCTAAATCCAGATTAATTGGTCCAAACTGTCCAGGAATAATTACACCTAATGAATGTAAAATTGGAATAATGCCAGGTAATATTCATAAAAAAGGTTCAGTTGGAATTGTATCAAGATCAGGAACATTAACCTATGAGGCAGTTGCTCAAACAACCGAGAACAATCTTGGTCAATCAACATGTATAGGAATAGGTGGTGATCCAATTAATGGAACTAATTTTATTGATTGCCTTGATTTATTTTTAAATGATGATCAAACCGAGTCTATTTTAATGATTGGAGAAATAGGTGGAACTGCTGAAGAAGAAGCAGCAGAATTTGTAAAAAATCACAAAATAAAAAAACCAATTGTTGGATTTATAGCTGGAGTAACTGCTCCACCAGGAAGAAGAATGGGACATGCTGGTGCTATTATTTCAGGCGGCAAAGGAAATGCTGAAGAAAAGATAAAAAAAATGCAAGATTGCGGTATTACTGTTGCTAATTCTCCCTCTGATATTGGAAAAACGCTACTAAATAAATTGTCTAATTGATAACATTTTGTTTGTATAATATTTAAAGAATTAATATGTCAGCTTCCAAAAATCTTGAGTACAAAAAAACTTCATTTTTAAATAAATCAAACAATGCATTTATTGAGCAAATGTATGTAAAGTTTATAAATAAAGATCCTAGTTTACCAAAAGGTTGGAAAGAATATTTTCTCGACATAAGTGAAGATTTAGACTCTGTTGTTAGAGAAATAAAGGGTCCCTCTTGGAGTCCAAAAAAAGTAAAAATTAAAGAAAATATAGAATTTAAAAAAGAAGATTCCACTCTAAAAGTTAATCAAGCTGATGTAATAGATGGAAATAGTAATTCAATAAGAGCTGTTTCACTTATTAGATCTTATAGACAAAGAGGACATCTACTTTCTAAACTAGATCCACTAGAAATAAGAGAAAGTGAATATTTAGATGAATTGCACCCTGAAAATTATGGTTTTAGTAAAAAAGATTATGATAAGCAAATATATTTAGATGGTGTTTTAAATAAAGAGTATTCAAACATAAGAGAAATTTTATCCATACTTAGAAAAACTTATTGTGGATCAGTTGGTTATGAATATATGCATATATCAAATCCAACAGAGAGAAAATGGTTTAGGGACAGAGTAGAAAAAGATGAAAATGCATTAAAATTTACAGAAAATGGTAAAAATGCAATTTTGAATAAATTAATTCAAGCTGAGGGATTTGAGAAATTTTTACATACAAAATATGTTGGTTCCAAAAGATTTGGTCTAGATGGAGGTGAAAGCTTAATTCCAGGTTTGGAGCAAATTATAAAAATTGGAGGCCAATCCAAGATTAAAGAGGTTAAAATTGGAATGTCTCACAGAGGAAGACTAAATGTTTTAGCTAACGTCTTACAAAAATCATACAAAAGAATATTTAATGAATTTGCAGGTGAAATAAACAATACAGACGAGGATAGTGCTGGGGATGTGAAATATCATTTGGGAGCTTCATCTGACAGAGAATTTGATGGAAATTCTGTACATGTGAGTTTAACAGATAATCCTTCGCACTTGGAAGCAGTTAATCCAGTTGTGCTAGGTCAGACTAGAGCAAAACAATTTTTTCATAAAGATACTGAAAGAAATAAAGTAATTCCAATTTTAATTCATGGAGATGCTGCTTTTGCTGGACAAGGTATTGTTGCCGAATGTTTTGCAATGTCGGGTTTACCAGGACACAATACAGGTGGAACTATTCATATAATAGTGAATAATCAAATTGGATTTACCACAAGCCCTAGGTTTGCAAGATCTTCTCCTCACCCATCAGATATTGCTAAAATGGTTGATGCACCTATTATCCATGTCAATGGAGATGACCCAGAAGCCGTTGTTTATGCCTCAAGAATTGCAACCGAATTTAGATTAAAGTTCAATCGAGATGTAGTAATTGACTTAGTTTGTTATAGACGATTTGGACACAATGAGGGAGATGAGCCATCATTCACTCAACCACTGATGTATAAAAAAATTAGATCGCATCAATCAACAGCGAATATATATGGATCTAAACTTATTAATGAAAATTTAATATCTAAAGAGGGTTTAAATGATCAAACTAAAAAATTTAAAGATCTTTTAGATGATCAATTTAAAACGGCTAAAGATTATAATCCTAAAATTGAATGGTTTGAAGGAGCATGGTCTAGCTATAAACCTAAAAAAGGGAAAGATAAAAGAGGAATTACTGGAGCAGATGAAAAAATACTTAAAAATATTTCAGATAAAATAAATGTTGTTCCATCTGAAATAAGTATTCACAAAACTATTAGCAAAATTTTGCAAAGTAGAAAAAAATCTGTAGACGATGGTTTAAATATTGACTGGTCTACTGCTGAATCATTAGCTTTTGGTTCATTATTAGATGAAGGTTTTCCAGTTCGATTTGTAGGACAAGATTCTGGCAGAGGAACATTCAGTCAGAGACATTCAGTTTTAAGAGACCAAACAAATAATTCTAGATATATTCCATTAAATAATATTTCAAAAAATCAAAAAAAATTTGAAATAGTTGATAGTTTTTTGTCAGAACTTGCAGTTTTAGGATTTGAATATGGATATAGTTTAGTAGAACCAAATACTCTTACTCTTTGGGAAGCTCAATTTGGTGATTTCGCAAATGGTGCACAAGTTATAATTGATCAATTTATTGCATCTGGTGAAAGAAAATGGCAAAGAGCATCAGGTTTAGTAATGTTATTACCTCATGGTTATGAAGGTCAAGGGCCAGAACATTCATCAGCTAGACTTGAAAGATTTTTACAAATGTGTGCAAATGATAATCTTCAAGTTATGAATTGTACAACTCCAGCAAATTATTTTCACGCTTTACGTAGACAAATACATCGTGATTTTAGAAAACCACTTGTAATCATGACACCTAAATCTTTGTTAAGAAATAAGTTTTGTGTATCAACCATTGATGATTTTAGTAAGCAAACATCATTTCACCGAATAATGTGGGATCATGCATTAAGTGATCAATCTAAAAATTTTATTAAATTAAAAAAATCTAGTGAAATAAAAAAAGTTATAATTTGTTCAGGAAAAGTATACTTCGATCTTTTAAATGCCAGAGAAAAATTAAAAAGAGATGATGTGGTAATGTTTAGAATAGAGCAACTTTATCCTTTTCCAGCAAAGAGTTTGGTAAAAGAACTTAAACCATATGCTAAAAATGCTAATTTTTATTGGTGTCAGGAAGAGCCAAAAAATATGGGCGCATGGTTTTCAGTGAGAGATTATATACAATGGACATTGGATACCATTAAAGCTAAAAATAATGAAGTTTCTTATATTGGAAGAAGTCCTGATGCATCACCAGCCACTGGATATGCTAAAAGGCATCAACTTGAGCAACAAGAAATTATAAATGAAGTATTTAATCAATGAGTGAAAAAATTTTAGTGCCTACTTTAGGTGAAAGTATTACAGAAGCAACAGTTTCTAAATGGTTGAAAAAAGAAGGTGAAACAGTTGAGGCGGATGAAGCAATACTTGAACTGGAAACTGATAAAGTAAATTTAGAAGTTCCGTCCCCTATTAGTGGGACATTATCAGAAATTAGTTTTAAAGATGGGGATACAGTTGAAGTTGGTGCTGTCTTGGGTTCAATTTCTGAGGGAAATATAGATATTAAAAAATTACCTGAGACTAAAAAACAACCTGAAGACAATAAAGAAAAAGAAATTATAGATCAGAGAAGCAATGTAATTAACTTAGATATAGAAAAAAAACCTCAATCTAAGTTAGAGGAACCACTAGTGTTAACTGAAGATAATTCAATGGAACTATTAGATGAAGAACCATTGCTTTTAACTGATGAAGTAGAGTCAGAGGAAACTTCACAACAGTCAATTATTCTCTCTCCTGCAGTAAGAAAAATAGTTGCAGAAAAAAATATCAACTTAGATAATGTAAAGGGTACAGGAAAAGCAGGAAGAATTTTAAAAGGTGATCTAATTACAATGATGGGAGCCAACCCACAACCCAACCAGAGAAGAATTCAATACGGTGAAGAAGAAAGAATTAAAATGACTCGTTTAAGGCAAACGATTGCAAAAAGATTAAAACAAGCTCAAGACAATGCAGCAATGTTAACTACTTTTAACGAGGTAGATATGTCTGGGATTATGGCAATGAGAAAAGATAACCAAGAAGATTTCAAAAGCAGATACGGAATAAAGCTAGGTCTAATGTCATTTTTTGTTAAAGCTTGTGTCGTTGGACTAAAATTATTTCCAGCAATTAACGCTGAGGTTGAAGATCAAGACATAATTTATAAGAATTATTATAATATTAGTTTCGCTGTTGGAACTGAAAAAGGTTTAGTAGTTCCAGTGCTTAGAAATGCAGATGAGATGTCATTTGCTGAAATAGAAAAAGAAATAAAAAAATTATCTGAAAAAGCAAACACAGGTAGTTTAACAATTGAGGACTTACAAGGAGGCACGTTTACAATTAGCAATGGAGGTGTATATGGTTCCATGCTTTCAACACCAATATTAAACCCTCCTCAATCAGGTGTATTAGGTATGCATAATATTGTTGAAAGACCTGTAAATGATAATGGTGAGATAAAAATTAAACCAATAATGTACTTGGCCTTGTCATATGATCATAGAATTATTGATGGAAAGGAATCCGTGTCGTTCTTAAAAACTGTTAAAGAAAATTTAGAAGACCCTAGAAGATTATTTTTAAATATCTAATGGCTGAAAAATTTGATGTTACTGTAATTGGAGGAGGACCTGCAGGATATGTATGTGCAATTAGATTATCACAATTAGGCTTAAAAACTGCATGTATAGAGTCTAGAGGATCTTTGGGAGGCACTTGCCTTAATATAGGGTGTATTCCATCTAAAAGTCTTTTAAATATGTCAGAAAGTTTTCATAAAGCTAAAAACTTCTCAAATATTGGTATTGAAACTGGAGAAATTAAGCTAAATCTTGAAAAAATGATGAGTAATAAAGACAGCTCGGTTGCAACACTTACAAAAGGAGTGGAGTTCTTATTTAAAAAAAATAAAGTTACTTACATTAAAGGGGTTGGATCTTTTAATGAAAAAAACGAAATTTTAGTCAAAAATGATAAATCAGAGATAAAAATTAAAACTGATAAAACCATTATAAGTACTGGATCAGAACCCCTATCACTTCCAGGAATAGATTTTGACGAAAAAAAAATTCTTTCATCAACAGGAGCTCTTAATATTTCAAAACTTCCAAAAAAAATGGTTGTTGTTGGGGGTGGATATATTGGCTTAGAGATGGGTTCTGTATGGTCAAGACTAGGAACTGAGGTTCATGTTATAGAATATTTAGACCACATAACTCCAGGACTTGATAAAGAAATTTCAATTGAATTTATGAAAATATTAAAAAAACAGAACATTAAATTTGAGTTAAATACTAAAGTTGAAAAAATTTCTAAAAATGACCAAGGAGTAATAATAGAAACCTCTAATAAAGACGCAAAAAATAAAATTGAAGCTGATGTAGTTTTAATTTCTGTTGGAAGAAAACCTTACACTGACAAATTAAATTTAAAAAAAATTGGAGTAAATCTCGATAAAAAAGGAAAAATTACAGTTAATAAAAATTTTGAGACTAATGTTAAAAATGTTTATGCAATAGGAGATGTCATAAATGGACCAATGTTAGCTCATAAAGCTGAGGAGGAAGGAATAGCAGTAGCAGAGTTAATTGCTGGACAGTCTGGTCATGTAAATTATGATATTATACCTGGAGTAATTTATACTTCACCCGAGGTAGCCTATGTTGGTAAAAATGAGGAAGAATTAAAAGAAAAAAAAGTAAACTACAAAGTAGGTAAATTTCCATTTATGGCAAACTCAAGAGCTAAAGCAATAAATGAGCCAGAGGGATTCGTTAAAATATTAGCTGAAAGTACAACAGACAGAGTGTTGGGAGTACATATAATCGGACCTCATGCTGGAGAAATGATTGCAGAAATGTCCGTAGCAATGGAATTTGGCGCTAGTTCCGAAGATATTGCAAGAACATGTCATGCTCATCCTACTTTTTCAGAAGCGATAAAAGAAGCTGCTTTATCTGTAGATAAAAGACAAATTCACTCTTAATTTTTCAAATACTAATCACATCTTAGTTATCCTTATTTAAAAAGTAATGGTATATTTACATATGAGCATAGAATTAGGAAAAAAACTAATTGAGGAAAGAAATTTTAAGGATGCTGAAATTCTTTTTTTAGAACTTAACAAAAAAAAAGAGAACTTTGACTCAAATTATAATTTAGGAAAAATTTATTTTGAGTTAAAAAATATTGAAAAAAGTAAATTATTCTACAAAAAATGCATTTCTTTAAATCCAAACTCAATTAATACATATCTTAATTTAGCTTTTATGGATCAATCAACTGGTGATTTAGAGGGTGCTTTGTCAAATTATTTTAGAGTTTTAGAAATTAATAATAAGATAATAAGAGCTTATTATGGAATCTATACTTTAGATCCAAATCTTCTAAAATTAGATTATATAGATATTATCCGTGAAATTAATAATAATACTAAATCTAATATATTAGAAAAATTTCTGTCTGATTACTTATTATCTAAATACGAAAAAAAATCTAATAATATTAAAAAAGAAATTTATCTCTTAACAAGATCACACGAAGCATGTTTTGAACAAAGGAAAAATTATAATTTACAGTCTCAAAAATATTATGAAAGCATTATTACAAAATTTTATGATAAAATTAATCCAATAAATATAAAACTAAAAAAAAGGTTATTTTGACAATATTGTGCCAATTTTTATTATTGGTTTACCAAGATCTGGATCTACTTTAGTTGAAGCAATAATTTCATCTCATGAAAAAAAAATTCCATCATTTGGTGAGTCTGCAATAATAAATATATCATTAATAAAACAATTGCCTGCAAATATTTTTTCGACTTTTGAGAATTTAGAAAAATTTAATTTAAAAGTAGATAAATTTGAAGAGGATATTTATAAAAAATATTTTCAATTTTCTTTAATTGATAAAAAAACTGTTAATTTTATTGATAAATCTCTAGAAAATTTTCTAAATATTGAGTTTATATTGCATGTTTTCCCTAAGGCAAAATTTTTACACTGTAACCGTAATCTAAAAGATTCAATTGTTGGAATATTTCAAAATTTACTTCCAGCATTATCATTTACTCATAGAATAAAAGATATTGTAAATTATATAGACAATTATTTAAAAATATTAAATTATTTTAAAAAAAAATATCCTGACTTAATTATGGATATCTCCCTTGAAGAAATAACAAATAATAAAGAAAAAGTTACTAAAGAAATATTCCGATTTTGTAACCTTGATTGGAAACCAGAGGTTTTAGAGTTTTATAAACGTAAAGATTTAGATATTAGAACCACTAGCAATATACAAATTAGAAATAAAATTTCAAAATATAATTCAGAAAAATATTCTAAATATTATCATATATTCGATGAATTTAAAAACCAATTTGATTGGTTAAAATAAATGCAAGTTCCTGTTCTTTTACCAAATATTTTTAACCATCCTTTTACATATGAAAGTGACTTAGATCTAAAAGTTGGAGATTACGTTCATGTACCTTTTGGAAAATCGAAAATAACAGGAGTTGTATGGAATGAATTTGAAAAAAAAAATAAAAAAAATTTCCAGATAAAAAAAATTCTTAAAAAAATAGAAATTGAACCACTTAAAAAAGAAATTATTACTTTTTTGAATTGGTTTTCGGAATACAACTTAGTGCCAAAAGGAATGTGTTTAAAATTACATTTACTTAGTGGAGAAGCAATCACTAATTATGAAGATGAAAATTATCTACCCTATAATAAACAAAAGTTTGTAAATAAGTTTACCCTGTCTTTAGATCAAAGAGAAATATTTGAGGAAATTTCAAAAAAAAATAATAAATTTAGAGTCCATCTTTTACAAGGGACTACAGGTTCAGGAAAAACAATTGTTTATTTTAAGCATATAAAACAATTGTTAGAAAAAGGGCATCAAGCAATGATTCTACTACCTGAAATTGGTTTAACTGCAGAATTTGAAAATAAATTTGAAGAATTTTTTGGTTTCAGTGCTGCAGTATGGCACTCTGGAATAACACCTAAAAAAAAGAAAATAATTTGGAGTGGAGTATCATCAGGAAAAATTAATGTAATTATTGGTGCTCGTTCCTCATTATTTTTACCATTTAAAAATCTTGGAATTATAATTGTAGACGAAGAGCACGATCAATCATTCAAACAAGATGAAGGAGTAATTTATAATGCAAGAGACATGGCAATTGCCAGAGCTAATTTTGAAAATATCCCTATCAATCTTGTTACTGCTGTACCCTCAATAGAAACATATGCAAATATTAAGAAAAAAAAATATTCTGTATCACGTTTAACTAAAAGATATAAAGATGCAAATTTACCTTCATATGAAATAATAGACTTAAATAAAAATAAGTTAGATAAACAATCATGGATTGCCAATGAAACCTTGGAGAAGGTAAATAATCACTTAAAAAAAAATGACCAAGTATTATTTTTTATTAATAGAAGGGGTTTTGCTCCATATGCTCTTTGTAAAAAATGTTTAAATGTTTACTCCTGTCCAAATTGTTCAATAAATTTAGTATATCACAAACATAAAAATAAATTACTTTGTCATTATTGTGGTTTTCAAGCTCAGTTAAGTAGAAATTGTAAGAAAGGTGAGGTATGTGATTTTGTTTTTAGTGGCCCTGGTGTTGAGAGAATTTCTGAAGAGGTTAAACTTAAATTCCCAAATAAAAAAATATCAATTTTTTCAAGTGATACCATGAATAAAAAATCTTCTAAAAAAAAATTAGAAGATATAGTTAAAGGAAAAATTGATATACTTATTGGAACACAATTAATTTCTAAAGGTTTTCATTTTCCAAAATTAAACTGCATTGTTATTTTAGATATTGATCTTAATTCAAATGGACACGATTTAAGAACTGCAGAAAAAAACTTACAACTCTATCACCAATTATCTGGACGGGCTGGAAGAACTGGTAAACCAGCTAAAGTATATTTTCAAACATATAACTCAAACCAAAGTATTATAAATCAAATAACAAATCCTGATCCTTTTATTTTTTTAGAAAATGAATTGAAATTAAGAGAGAAAAATAATCTACCACCTTTTGAAAGATTTATTTCATTAATACTCACCTCTTCAAATGAAAGAAGTTTAGAAAAAGAGTCAATGGATATAAAAAATATTTTATCAGAATCCTTAAACGAAAAAATTTTGGGACCTGTTAATGCACCTATATATCGAGTTAGACGAAAGTATAGGCAGAGACTTTTGATAAGATCTAAAAAGGGTTCTAATATTCAAAAAAGATTGAGTGAAGTCTTAATTACGTACAAATTACCTAAAGAAATAAAACTAACAGTTGATGTTGACCCAATAACCTTCAATTAATGGTCAAATTTTGCACTATTTAGTCAATCTGTTACTTGAAGACACTAAACTCATATGCTACTTAATCCCAAAAAATCTTCTAAAACAAAGAGTTAAAATTGAGCAAAAATAACAGTTTTTCAGCAACTACAGCAAGTAGATATTCTTTAGCACTATATGAACTGGCTAATGAAAATAATTCAATTGATGAGGTTGAAGAACAATCAATATCTTTGTTAAAATTAATAGATGAAAGTAAAGATTTCAGTTCATTAATAAAAGATCCTACTAACTCAGTAAATGAACTTCAGGATGTAATTAACAAAATTGCAGAAAATTATAAATTAAACTCTTTAATATCAAAATTTATAGGTTTTCTAATATCTAAAAGAAGATTTTTTTATATAAAAACAATTCTTCAAGATTTTGTTGATACTTGCTCAAAAAAAAGAGGAGAAGTAAAAGCTGAACTAATTTCCTCTAAAGAATTATCAGGAGAACAAGTAATTAAAATCAAAGACGAATTGTCTCAAAATTTTAACGCAAAAATAAAATTAGACTATAAATATGACAAAAGTTTAATTGGAGGTTTAGTAATACAAGTTGGCAGTATTATGGTAGATACCTCTATTAAAAATAAATTACAACAAATCGAAAATACAATGATAGAGGCTTAAATGGAAATAAATCCTTCAGAAGTAACAAAAATATTAAAAGAACAAATTAAAAAGTTTGGAGATAAAGCTGAGGTTACAGAGGTTGGTCAAGTTTTATCAGTAGGAGATGGTATAGCAAGAATTTATGGATTAGATAATGTTCAAGCTGGAGAAATGGTAGAATTTTCTGATGGCTCTAAAGGAATGGCATTAAACCTTGAGAGTGAAAATGTAGGTGTAGTGATTTTTGGTGATGATAGAGCAGTTAAAGAAGGTGATACTGTAAAAAGAACTGGTGCGATTGTTGACACACCAGTTGGAAAAGAATTGCTTGGTAGAGTAGTTGATGGTTTAGGAAACCCAATTGACGGAAAAGGTGCGTTAGATAAAAGTTTAAAAAGAAGTAGGGTTGAAGTTAAAGCTCCTGGTATAATTCCACGTAAATCTGTAAGTGAACCGATGCAGACTGGACTTAAATCAATTGATAGTTTAGTTCCAATTGGAAGAGGACAAAGAGAATTAATTATTGGTGATAGACAAACAGGTAAAACAGCAGTTGCAATTGATGCTATTATAAACCAGAAAAAAATTAACGAGTCAGGTGATGAGAAGAAAAAACTATATTGTATTTATGTAGCTGTAGGCCAAAAGAGATCTACAGTTAGGCAGATTGAAAAAACACTAGAAGAAGCTGGTGCGATGGAATACACAACAATAGTTGCAGCAACCGCATCAGATGCAGCACCTTTGCAATTTTTAGCACCTTATACTGGATGCACTATGGGTGAGTATTTTAGAGATAATGGGATGCATGCCTTGATTATATATGATGATTTATCAAAACAAGCTGTTGCATATAGACAAATGTCACTTCTATTAAGAAGACCTCCTGGAAGAGAAGCATACCCTGGAGATGTATTTTACTTACATAGTAGATTATTAGAAAGAGCAGCAAAATTGAGTGATGAGCATGGTGGAGGATCATTAACAGCTCTTCCAATTATCGAAACTCAAGGTGGAGATGTTTCTGCATTCATACCTACTAATGTTATTTCAATTACTGATGGTCAAATATTTCTTGAAACAGAACTTTTTAACCAGGGTATAAGACCTGCTATAAATGTTGGATTATCTGTATCAAGAGTTGGATCATCTGCTCAAACCAAAGCAATGAAAAAAGTTTCAGGGTCAATGAAATTAGAACTCGCGCAATATCGTGAAATGGCTGCGTTCGCACAATTTGGTTCAGACCTCGATGCATCTACTCAGAAATTACTTAATAGAGGATCAAAGTTAACTGAACTTTTAAAGCAAAATCAATATTCTCCTATGACAGTTGCAGAACAAGTCATTTCTGTATTTTGTGGAGTTAGAGGACATCTTGATGATATTGAACAAAAGGATATTGCAAGTTTCGAGAATAAAATTATTGAAAAATGCAAAGCTGAAAAGCCAGATATAATTGAGTCAATCACTGCTTCAGGAAAACTTGAAGATGATAAAGAGAAAGAATTGAATGAAATTATTTTACAACTTAAGAAAGATTTTAACGCATAAAAAATAATGGCTAGTTTAGACGATCTAAAAAAAAGAATATCAAGTGTTAAGTCTACGCAAAAGATTACAAAGGCAATGAAAATGGTTGCAGCTGCAAAACTAAGAAGAGCACAAGAAAATGCTGAGAAAGGAAGACCTTACTCTGATAAAATGAATAATATTATTTTAAATTTATCAAATGGCATCTCAGATATTGAAAATGCTCCAAAACTTTTATCTGGGACTGGGGAAGACAAAGTGCATTTATGTGTTGTAATGACATCAGATAGAGGTCTTTGCGGAGGTTTTAATACTAATATTATTAAAAAAGCTAAACTATATTTTCAAAAAATTTTGGATGAGGGAAAAACTTTAAAAATTATTACAGTGGGAACTAAAGGTTATGACCAACTTAAACGTCTTTATGTTGATAAGATTATTGAGAGAATTTCTTTTAAAGAATCAAAAAACATAAATTATTTTGACGCTGATAAAGTTGGAAAGATAATAATTGAAAAATTTGAAAAAAAGGAATTTGATGTATGTGCAATTTTTTATAACCAATTTAAAAATGTGATTACTCAAATACCTCAAGAACAACAAATTATTCCTTTAAATACATCTGAAAAGGAGGAAAATTCATCAGAGGATAACTATGAATTTGAACCTGAAGAAGATGAAATATTGAGCAACTTGTTACCAAAAAATATTTCAACTCAGATTTTTAAAGCGATGTTAGAGAATTCAGCTAGCGAGCAAGGTTCAAGAATGAGTGCAATGGATAATGCAACCAGAAACGCAGGTGAAATGGTTGACAAACTTACTATTGAGTATAATAGAAGTCGTCAGGCAGCAATTACTAAAGAGTTAATAGAAATAATTTCAGGAGCAGAAAGTTTATAATTATGAGAAAAGGACAAATAACACAAATCATTGGGGCGGTAGTAGACGTAAAATTTGAGGGAGAACTACCAGAAATTTTAACTGCATTAGAGTGCGATAACGGTGGAAATAGATTAGTTTTAGAAGTTGCTCAACACTTAGGTGAGTCAAGTGTCAGAACAATTGCAATGGATGCAACAGAAGGTCTTAAAAGAGGAGACGAGGTAACAGACACAGCTGCTCCAATTAAAGTTCCAGTGGGGCCAGAGACTCTTGGAAGAATTATAAATGTGATTGGTGAGCCTATTGATGAAAGAGGAGAAGTTAAAAGTTCAGATAATTGGCCAATTCATAGAGCTGCACCAGAATTTAATGATCAATCAACAGAAACTGAAATACTTGTCACAGGAATAAAGGTTATTGATCTTTTAGCACCCTATGCAAAAGGTGGTAAAATTGGTTTATTTGGTGGAGCTGGAGTTGGTAAAACTGTTTTAATTATGGAACTGATTAACAACGTTGCAAAAGCTCATGGTGGATTTTCTGTTTTTGCAGGAGTAGGAGAAAGAACTAGAGAGGGAAATGACCTCTACCATGAAATGATAGACTCAGGTGTTATTAAAACTGATGGGGAAGGTTCTAAAGCAGCACTAGTTTATGGACAAATGAATGAACCTCCAGGTGCAAGAGCGCGAGTTGCTTTAACTGGGTTAACTGTTGCTGAGTATTTTAGAGATCAAGAAGGTCAAGATGTGCTATTCTTCGTTGATAATATATTTAGGTTTACACAGGCAGGATCTGAGGTTTCTGCATTGCTTGGTAGAATACCTTCAGCTGTAGGATATCAACCAACATTAGCAACTGATATGGGTAACTTACAGGAAAGAATTACAACAACGAATAAAGGTTCAATTACATCTGTTCAGGCAATTTATGTTCCTGCAGACGACTTAACTGACCCTGCACCTGCAACTTCATTTGCTCACTTAGATGCAACAACGGTACTTTCTAGACAGATTGCTGAAATTGGAATTTACCCAGCGGTAGATCCATTAGACTCAACGTCTAGAATTTTAGATCCTAGAATAGTTGGTGACGAACATTATAGAGTTGCTAGAGAAGTACAAAAAGTTCTGCAAACTTATAAATCTTTACAAGATATTATCGCAATTTTAGGTATGGATGAATTGTCAGAAGAGGATAAATTAGTTGTTGCTAGAGCTAGAAAAATACAAAGATTTCTTTCTCAACCTTTTTTTGTAGCTGAAGTATTTACTGGCTCGCCAGGTAAGCTTGTAGATTTAGAGTCAACTATCAAAGGCTTTGATGCTATTTGCAAAGGTGAATATGATCACTTACCAGAAGCTGCATTTTATATGGTTGGCACTATTGAAGAAGCTATTCAAAAAGCTGAGAGTTTAGCTAACGAAGCTGCTGCATAATGAGCGAAGAATATTCTGTAGAAATAGTAAACCCTGAAAAATCATTTTTATCAAAAAATGATGTCACCGAGGTAGTTGTCCCTGCATTTGAAGGTGAGATAGGGATTTTAAAAGACCATATTTCTATTATTTCTTTTTTAAAACCAGGAATAATTAAAATATTTTCAAAGTCTGGCGAGGAAAGTTTTTATGTAAATGATGGAATAATTGAATTTAAAGATAATAATCTTTCTATACTTACAAGTCTTATTTTAAATTTAAAAGACATTGATAGAGAAAAAATTTCAGAAATTCAGAAATCTGCTGAGGAAGAACTTAATAAGTCTGATATAAATGATCAGGAAAAATATTTGCTTGATCAAAAACTTGAAGTATTAAAATCAATTAACTAAAATTTTTTTTACTTCTTCTTGAATTTTTTCGTATACATGTAGTTTAAATTCTACCACAAGTTCAGTAATTTGATCCAGTTCTACCCATCTCCATTCAAGAAATTCTGGATGTTTTGTATTAATATTAATTTCTTTTTCATCACCATTAAATCTCATTATATACCATTGTTGTTTTTGACCTTTAAATTTACCTTTCCAAATAATTCCTAATAATTCATTTGGTAAGTGGTAGGTAAGTAAGCCATCAATTTTTTTAATTAAACTTACTGATTTAATACTAGTTTCTTCTTTTAATTCTCTAATTGCCGCCTCATAAAAGTCTTCACCCTTATCAACCCCACCTTGTGGCATTTGCCAAAAGTTTTTTTTATTATCTATTCTTTTTGCAACAAAAATTTTATTTTCTTTATTTAAAACAACTATCCCAACACCACTTCTAAGTGGTAAATTTTTATATTTCTCTTTCATTTTAGCCGTTTAAAAGCTCTAGAGCGAATTGAAGTTGATTGTCTGTATCAGTATTAAACCTAAAGTCATCAGATCCTTCAGCTACCTCAATATCAGGCGAGACTCCTATTTCTGATATAGATTTTCCTGATGGAAGATAATATTTAGATACAGTCAATCTTATTGCACCTTTATTTTTAAGAGGGATAATTGATTGTACAGAGCCTTTACCATAGCTATTTTCTCCAATTATTATTGCTCTTTTGTGATCCTTTAGCGCCCCTGCTACAATTTCAGATGCAGATGCTGAACCATAATTTATTAGGACAACAATAGTATCTCCATCTAATATATCTCCTTTTCTTGCAAAGAATTTTCTACTTTCATATTTTCTTTTACTTTTTGTTGAAACAATTTCTCCACTATCTATAAAAAAATCTGTAATTTTAATTGCCTGAGAAAGTAGTCCACCAGGATTATTTCTTAAATCTAAAATATAATTTTTAACATTTTCATTTTTTTTAAACTCTTTAATTTTGTCTCTAATTTGACCACTACTGTTTTCATTAAAAGAAGTAAGTCTTAAATAACCAGTTTGATTACCCAATATCTCAGATTTTACTGATGAAACTTTAATTTTTTCTCTAGTAATATTAAAAACTAATGCCTTTCGTTCGCCCCTTCTTCTAACTGTTATTTCAATATCTGATCCGACAGGACCTCTCATTATGTCAACTGCTTCACTTAAAGATTTACCTTGAACCTGAATATCATTAATTCTTACTATATAATCACCAGCTTTAACTCCTGCTTCAGCCGCAGGTGAATCATCCATTGGTGTTATTACCTTTATTACCCCAGCTTCCATGCTCACTTCAATTCCTAGTCCTCCAAATTCTCCACTCGTTTCTGTTTGCATACTTTGATAAGAGTCTGGTGTCATATAGGCAGAATAAGGATCTAAGGATTGAAGAACACCATTGATTGCAGCATCCATTGCATCACTTTGGTTTACCTCATCAACAAATTCTTTATTAATTTTATCTAAGACTTCTGAAAAAACATCTATTTTTTTATAAATATCATTCTCTTCTGATACGGCAACAATACTAGTTACAAAAAAATAAATAAATAATGATAAAAAATATGTTTTAAGTTTTTTCATCATATAATTACTTTTTCTTTAGGAATTAATTCAGACCATATTTTTTCTAATTCATAAAATTTTCTTTTTTCAGGATTGAAAATATGAATAATAAGATCAATTCCATCTACAAGTTTCCAATCACTACTTTCTCTTCCTTCAATTTTACAATTGCTTACACCATTTTTTTTTAAGTATTCATATACTTGCTCTGATAAAGCTTGGATATGCCTTGAAGACGTCCCGCTAGCGATTATCATTTGATCCGCTATTGATGATTTTCCATCTAAATCTATTGAAACAATATCTAGGGCTTTATTTGCATCTAAGAGATTTACCACATCTTTGTGAAGAGTAGAGATTTTGTCCATTAATTATTAAAAGAGTATCAAATTTTTCTTAATTTAGAAGATGAAATATTGACCTTATTAAATTTTATAAATTTTAAGCTTTTCTTACTATACTTTTTAAAGCTTCTAGAACTTAATGATTTGGCCTTATATCTGTCTCTATCAAATACTAGAATGTTACAAATAGATGAAATTAAATCAGAGTTTTTCCATTTATGAAAATTAATCAAACTATCTGCTCCCATTATGAAATAAATATCAGTCTTTTTATTATTTTTTTTAATATGCTTTATCAGGTCAATTGTTCTATTTGATTTAATTTTATCCTCAAAATATTTTACTTTTATAAATGAATTTGTTTTAGAAATTTTTTTTGCAAAATTTATTCTTTTATCTAAACTTAAACTACTTTTTTCTTTAAATGGATTTTTTTTGGTAACCGCCCAAATAATCTTATCAATATCGTATCTTTTTTTTGCCTCTTTAGAGATACTTAAATGTCCTTTATGTGCTGGATCAAAGGTGCCTCCAAGAATACCAATTTTTTTTTTATTTTCTTGTTTGTCCAGATCCATATATCTCATATTTGTAACTAACTAGCTGGTTTAGTCCAACAGGACCTCTTGGTGGAAGTTTGTTTGTTGAAATTCCAACCTCCCCTCCAAAACCAAATTCTCCTCCATCAGCATACTGAGTTGAAGAATTGTGAATAGCGATTGAACTTTTAATATTTTTTATAAAATATTTTGCAGAAATTTTATTATTCGTAATTATCGCATCAGTATGCATTGTTCCATATTTATTAATATGGTTTACTGCATCATTAATATTGTTCACTAATTTAACAGAAATTTTTGCAGATAAATGTTCCTTCGACCATGTTTTATTATTTGCTAATTTTGAATTTCCGTTAAACAATTTAGAAATTTTTCTATCAGCATAAATAGAACAACCTCTTTCAGTTAGTTCATTTAATATCTCATTTACATTTTTTGATTTATTTTTATGTATTAAAAGTGTCTCGGTAGCTCCACAAATACTAGTATTACGTAATTTAGCATTTATTAATATTTTTTTTGCCATTGAAAGATTTGCATCTTTATCAATATATGTATGACACATACCTTCAAGGTGTCCAATTACAGGAACAGAGGAAAAATCTTGAACTTTTTTTACAAGACTCTTTCCACCTCTTGGAATAATAACATCTATATATTTTGACATTTTTGACAGCATGTAGTCGACCAGTTTTCTATTTTTATTCTCTATAAACTGAACAAAATTCTTATTTATTTTGTAATTTTCTAATGATTTTCTAAAAAGATTAGCTAAAATTTTATTACTAAAGTAAGCCTCTGATCCTCCTCTTAATATTACGCAGTTCCCAGATTTAAAACAAAGTGTAGATACATCCGAAGTTACATTTGGTCTACTTTCATAAATTACACCAATAATACCAATCGGAATTGATACTTTCTTTATTTTTAAACCGTTTGGTCTTTTCCAGGTTTCTATATCAACATCTACTGGATCCTTAAATTTTGCAATAGTTTCAATTGATTTAATAATTGAGCTTATTTTGTCATTATTAAGAGCAAGTCTTTTAATTAAATTTTCTTTAAGTTTTTTAGATTTGGCTATTTTTATATCTTTTGTGTTTTCAACTAAAATTTTATTTTGGTTTTTTTTAATAAGTTGAATGTAATAATTTAATACTTTATTTTTTTTTTTATTACTTATTTTGTTTTGAAAAGCAATTTTCGCATTTGTACCAATTTTTTCTAAGTTTTTACTCATTTGATTAATACCATATCATCTTTATGAATAACTTCTGATTTTGAAATATAACCTAAAATATCATTTATTTTATTAGAGTGCTTCCCTTTAATTTTCAAGATTTCATCCGAGGAGAAACTGCTTAATCCTCTAGCAAATTCTGTCATATTATTGTTTAGGATTTTGATATGATCACCTTTGCTAAAACTGCCTTGAACATCCTTAATCCCCGCGGCTAGTAAACTTTTCCCGTTATTCAAAGCTAATAATGCACCTTCATCAATAATTATTTTTCCCTTTGGAGAAACTGAGCTTATGATCCACTTTTTTCTCGCATCTAATTTTGAAATTTTAGGCAAAAACCAAGTACATATATTTTCAGTTAAAATTTTTTGAATTGGTCTACTTATTAAGCCATTAGCAATCGCCATATGGCATCCTGAGAATTGACAAATTTTAGCAGCATCAATCTTCGTTTTCATTCCACCAGATCCAAATTCTCCAGATTTATTTGTTGCTAACTTTTCTACATTTTGGTCAATATTTTTAATTTCACGAATTAATTTAGCTTTTTTGTCTAATTTTGGATCTTTAGAGTAAAGACCACTTACGTCAGATAATAAAATTAAACAATCTGCACTTGATATTTGTGCAACCCTAGAAGCTAGTCTGTCATTATCACCATACTTAATCTCAGAAGTGGCTATACTATCATTTTCATTTACTATTGGAATAAAACCAAGACTAAATAAATTCTCAAAAGTTCTTTTTGCATTAATAGCCCTTCTTCTTTTTTCTGTATCTTCAAGTGTTAACAAAATTTGAGAAAGATTGATTTTTGACTTATTAAAAGTTTTTTTAAAAAGATTCATTAACTCAATTTGGCCAATTGATGCTACTGCCTGACTTTTGTCAAGTTTCAATTTTTTTTTACTTAATTTTAATTTTTTACATCCTAAAGCAATTGCTCCTGAACTAACCAAAATTATATTTTTTTTTAATTTTTGTAGATGTTGAATATCTTTTGCAAACTCTGACAACCATTTTTCTCTGATAATTTTTTTGTCATTAATCAATAAAGATGATCCAATTTTTATAACGACAGTCTTTGAATCTTTAAGATACATAATTAAGCAATGTTGATTTAATATCAGATACTGATTTTTTATCGAGTGTTGATGTTGTAAAAGTGGATTTCTTGATAATTTTTTTAAAATCTTTTATTTTTTCTTTTATTTCATTTTCATCAATTAGGTCTATTTTGTTAAACACTATTATTTCCTGCTTTTTTAATAACTCTGAACTATATTTACCCATTTCATCCCTCACCTGAAGATATGAGTTAATTAAATCATTTTCTGATACATCAATTAGATGCAAAAGCGCTTTGCATCTTTCAATATGTTTTAAAAATTTAATACCTAATCCTGTTCCTTGATGTGCTCCTTCAATTAATCCTGGAATATCTGCTAAAGTTATCTCTTTATCATCATACATCGCAACACCTAGATTTGGATTTAAAGTTGTAAATTTATAATTTGCAATTTTAGGAGTGGCACTTGTTAATGATGCTAATAAGCTAGATTTTCCTGCATTGGGTAATCCAATGATACCAATATCAGCAATTGTCTTAAGTTGTAAATAAATCCAGAATTCTTCTCCAGATGTACCTTTTGTAAATTTCTTTGGAGCTCTATTAGTTGATGATTTAAACCTTGTGTTACCAAAACCTCCTTTACCGCCTATAGCTGCAACAAATTTTTCATTTTCCTCCTTGAAATCAAAAATCAGGGTTTTATTGTCTTCCTCAAATATTTGTGTTCCAACCGGTACTTTTAAATATAAATCTTCTCCTCCTCTTCCTGTTTTATTTTTACCACTTCCATCTCTACCCCTCTCAGCTTTAAAATGCTGTTGATATCTAAAATCAATTAGTGTGTTTAAATTTCTCTCTGACACAAGAATAATAGAACCACCTTTCCCTCCATCGCCTCCGTCAGGTCCTCCAAATTCTATAAATTTTTCTCTTCTAAAACTAGGAGAACCAGATCCACCGTCTCCAGCTTTTATAAAAATCTTAACTTGATCTAAAAATTTCATGATTTTACAGAATTAATTAGCTGTCTACTAATTAGGCTTTACTGATACGTAAGTTCTGTCTGATTTGCTTTTTTTAAAAACAACTTTTCCTTTAACAACAGAAAAAATTGAATGGTCTTTACCCATTCCAACATTTTCTCCAGGAAAAATTTTAGTGCCTCTTTGTCTTACAATAATATTTCCAGGTATTACTAATTCACCACCATATTTTTTTACACCTAGTCTACGGCCTGCACTATCTCTTCCGTTTCTCGATGATCCACCAGCTTTTTTTGTTGCCATAAATTACCTATTTATTTTGAAGCCTCAATTTTTTCTTCTTTAGCTTCTTTAACTACAACTTCCTTTTTTTTCATTTTTTCAGCCTCTGATAAAACTTTACCATCTTTTGAAAAAATTTTGTTAATTCTTATTAGTGAATACTGTTGTCTGTGCCCGTTTTTACGTCTTGAATTTTTTCTTCTTCTTTTTTTAAAAATAAGAACAGTTCTCTCTTTGCCATTTTTTAATAAATCAGCTTCAACTTTAGCACCATCCACAGTTGGTGTACCTAATTCAATACTTTTATCATCTCCATAAGCTAAAATTTCTTTAAATTCTACTTTAGAGGCTGGATTTGACTCAGCTAATTTTTCTACTTTTATTATTTCACCAGCTGAGACTTTGTACTGTTTTCCACCTGTTTGTATTACTGCGTATGACATTAACGATCCTAATTTTTAATTATCAGCAATATAGTCAGGGCCTTATTTTAGTCAAGCTGAATAAGTTAGAAATTATCCTTTAAATCTCTCAATTTTGAAAAGTTTTTAACGTTTTTTGATCTTAAAAAAAATATTGGTTTGTAGTTCTTCTTCAAGAGTAGAGGGTATAGTTGGTATTCCTTTTGCTAACTTATTTTTTACTGTCTCAATTTTTGAAATTAGTCTCTTGTTATCTGAATCATACTTTAAACAAAAATCCGAATTTTTTAATGTATATTCATGTCCACAATAAATTTCTGTATCTAAAGGTAAACTCTTTATTAACTGTAAGGAATTAAACATTTCTTCATGAGTGCCCTCAAATACTCTTCCACAACCTAATGAAAACAATGTATCTCCAGAAAATAATGCATTCTCTTTAAAAAAATAAAAACATACATGACCTAAAGTATGTCCTGGAATATGAAAAACTTTTGCTTCAAATATACCAGCTTTCCAAATTTCATTATTTTTTACCAATATATCTATTTCAGGTATTCTGTGTTTGTCCTGATCAAAACCGATAACCTTGGCATTATATAATTTTTTAAGCTCTTTATTGCCTCCAACATGATCATAATGATGGTGAGTGTTCATTATAAATTTTAATTTTAAGTCGAGATTTTCAATTTTATTTATTACAGGCTCTGCTTCGCTTGGATCTATCACAACAGCAGATCTATTAATTTCATCAATTAATAAATATGAAAAATTATCCTCTAAACATTTTATTATTTCTATTTTCATATTATTTCTCTAGTAAAAAAATACCTAACTCAGATATTAGATTTTTAAATTTCAAATTTGAAGATGTAATTTTTGAAGTTTTTTGTCCATTTAAAGAAATTGTTTTAAAAATATTGATCCCTTTATTATTGCAAAAATTATAAAAGTCTTGAATTGTACACATGTGTAAATTTGGAGTATTATACCATTCATAAGGCAAATTCTTAGTAATTGGCATTTCTCCTTTAAAAAGTAAATCTAATCTAACTTTCCAATGTCCAAAATTTGGAATGGTTACAATAACTTTCTTACCAACTCTTAATAAATCTTTAATTACATTCTCTGGACTCATGAAAGCTTGTAATGTTTGACTTAGAATCACATAATCAAAAGATAAATCTGGAAATTGTTTTAAGTCATACTCTGCATCACCTTCAACTACAGCTAGTCCATTTGATAAACATTTTTTGACTTTTTCTTTGGAAATTTCAAGTCCTCTGACATCTACCACTTTATTTTTTAATAAATATTCCATCAAAATTCCATCACCACATCCAACGTCTAGGACTCTTGATTTTTCATCAATTAATTCTGATATAACTTTAAATTCTTCTTTCATTTATATTTAAATAAGTAGTGTTTAAGTAGTTTTTAATAGTGCTTAAAAAATCTGGCACATCTAATAAAAAAGAATCGTGACCTTTGTCAGTTTTAATTTCTACAAAACCAACATCAGCTCCTATAGCATTTAGTGCTATTACAATGTCTTTATTTTCAGAAGTTGGATATAACCAATCCGAAGTAAATGAAATAATGAAAAACTTTGTCTTACTATCTTTAAAAGCTTTAGAAAGATTCCCACCATGTTGTTTAGTCAAATCAAAGTAGTCCATTGCTCTTGTAATATATAAGTAACTATTTGCATCAAATCTATCCACAAACACAGAGCCTTGATATCTTAAATAACTCTCAATTTGAAAGTCAGCATCAAAACCAAATTTTAAATCAGATCTTTCTTGTAGATTTCGACCAAATTTTTCTTGTAATCCTTTTTTTGATAAATATGTAATATGTGCTGCCATTCTAGCTACAGCCAAACCTTTGTCTGGATTAAATGTCTTACCGTCATATAGACCGTCTTTCCAATTAATATCTGACATAATTGCTTGTCTTCCAAGTTCATTGAAAGCAATATTTTGTGCTGAGTGACTAGCTGTACAAGCAATTGGCAAGGCAACCTTAGCCTTGTTCGGAAAATTTGATACAAATTGTAATACTTGCATTCCACCCATAGAACCACCAGCTACTACAAATAATTTTTCTATCTTGAAGTGATCCAAAAGATTATATTGGGCATTAACCATATCGTTTATTGTAATAACTGGAAAATTTGTTCCGATAGGTTTGTTAGTCGAAGGATCAATAGTTCCTGGTCCATATGATCCCATGCATCCGCCAATTACATTTGCACAAATTACGAAAAATTTATCAGTATCAAATGCCTTTCCTGGGCCAACTGCATAATTCCACCAACCCTCTTTATTTGTCACAGGGTTTATGCCTGAAGCAAACTGATCTCCAGTCAAAGCATGAAAAACCAATATGGCATTATCTTTTTTTTCATTGAGATTTCCATAAGTCTCATAAGCTAATGGAAAATTTGATATTTCTTTTCCACAATCGAGTTTAAGAGGTTGTTTAATTGTTATACTTTTCATTTTACCAAAATTACCAATAATATTTTTGCTGAAATGAATTGTGAGAAAAAAACTTATTTAGCAGGTTTTTTATAGCGCTCGCAATTCAGTTAAATCAGCGCAGAAACGTTTTATAAGATAGCTTTTTGGATGTCAATTTTTTTTGAATTATTGATTGTATTATCTAATTATCTGACTATTTATTAATAAAAATTAGCATCATGAATACCCCAACATTTAGAAAAATAACCCTACAAGCTTATAAACCAGGAAGATCTTTTTTAAGTAAAAAAAAAAAAATAATTAAATTATCAGCAAATGAATCCGCCTTAGGTATGAGCAATAATGCTAAAAAGGTAATAAAAAAATTTAATGACAATATCTCCAAATATCCAGACGGAAAATTTAGAGATTTAACTTCTATAATTTCAAAAAAATATAATTGTAATCAAAACCAAATAATTTGTGGATCTGGATCCGATGAAATTATTCAAATGATATGCCAACTATTTTTAAACAAAGGGGATCAGGTAATTGTACCAGAGTTTAGTTTTTTAATGTACAGAATTTATGCGCAAATAGTGGGAGCTAAGGTTGTATTTTCTAAAGAAAAAAATTTTAAAGTATCAAATAATGAAATTTTAAAAAAAGTATCAAACAAGACCAAAATTGTATTTTTAGCTAATCCTAATAATCCTACAGGTACATATATTTCTAAAAAACAGTTATTAGAATTAAGAAAGCGTTTAAATAAAAAAATTTTACTTGTTGTTGATGATGCTTATTTTGAATACATCCTTAACAAAGATTATAAATCAGGTTTAGAGATTTTTAAAAATAAAAGTAATGTTTTTATTTTGAGAACTTTTTCTAAAATTTATGGACTCGCTTCTTTAAGAGTTGGATGGGGATATGGAAGTAAAAAAATAGTAGAAGCTCTGTATAAAATCAAACCACCATTTAATGTTAATAAAATAGCCCAGGTATGTGCTATTGAATCTTTAAAAGATCAAAGTTTTATAAAAAGGTCTGTAAAACATAATTTATATTGGGCAAAAAAAATACAAAAGACATTGAATTTATATAATATTAAGACAAACGATATTGGGCCAAATTTTTTTCTTTTAAATTTTAAGAATTGTAAACTTTCTGCTAACTTTGTAGAAAAAAAACTTGAAGCTTCAGGAATAATTTTAAGAGAGATGAATTCATATGGAATTAAAAATTGCCTTAGACTTACTATAGGAAATAATTACGAAAATAAACTATTGCTCGATAAATTGAAAAATATTTTCAAAAATGTTTAAAAAAATTTTAATTATTGGTTGTGGACTTATAGGGTCTTCAATATTACGAGGTTCGATAACTAAAAAAATATCTAAACATTATTTTGTTTTCGAAAAATCAAAAAAAAATATTAGAAAAATAAAAAAAATTGATAATAAAATAAGAATTCTTAAAAAACTGGATGATAAATTATCTGATGTAGATCTTGTAGTGCTATCAACCCCAATGAGTGAATATGAGAAAATTATTCCTAATTTAAACAAGTATTTGAATAAAAATTGCTTAATTACTGATGTGGGCTCAACTAAAGAAAATATATTAAAACTTAAAAATAAAAAACTATCAAAATCTCTTGATTGGATAACTAGTCACCCAATATCAGGTTCAGAAGTAAGTGGACCTGAGCATGGAACTAAAAATCTTTTTGTAAATAAATGGTGTGTTGTAGTAAGTGATAAAAATAAAATAAAACAAAGCAAATTATTGAAATTTTGGAAAAAATTAGGTTCAAATGTAATTATTATGGATGCAAAAATTCATGATAAAATTTTTTCAATAACAAGTCATTTGCCTCATTTAATCGCTTATAACCTAATTAAAACTGCACAAGACTTTCAAAAAAAACAAAAAAAAAATATCATAAGGTTTAGTGCGGGAGGATTAAGAGATTTTTCAAGGATAGCCGCATCCAATGAAATAATGTGGAGAGATATCTTTTTTAATAATAAAAGAAATATAGTTAGTGCAATAAACTTATTTATTAATAATTTAAATTCCTTTAAGAAAAATATAAAAAATTTAGATGATAAGACTTTAAGAAAGAAATTAATTAATTCAAAAAAAGTAAGACAGCAGATACTAAGTTTAAAACAAGATATAGCAAAACCAGATTTTGGAAGAGACCAAGATTAAATAGATACAACTTTTGCTACTTTTAAATTTGCAGTTTTCTCAATTATTTTAATAGTTTTATTAATTGGCATTATTAAAACTTTTTTTCTTGGTCCATATGCATGAATTAAATTTTTAGAATTCAAACAAATTGCTACATGTCCTTTCCAAAAAATAATATCCCCCTTTTTGAAAATTTTTTTTTGTACAGTTCCTTTTTTAATCTTAACCTGATCAATCGTATCTCTTGGAAAAAATTTATTATTAAATTTATAAAATATTTGTAATAAAGCAGAGCAGTCAATACCATCAAAACTTTTCCCACCCCACTTATATTTGCAATTTAAAAAAAGTTTAAATATTTTTGTAAAATCTTTATTTTGTTTTTTTACAGTTTCTAATTCATTAAATCTAATCCATTTGTTTTTTTCAAACATGACAAAATTATTATTTTTATTTAAAATTTCAATTTCTGATGAAAAAGGAAGGTATTTTTTTGTACCAAATTTACTTTTAGGTTTTGAATAAATTTTAGATTTTAATACACTAACTTTATACGTCTTATCTAATCTTTTTTTAAACTTTCCAACTTTTATAAAACCTACATAATGATCAAAGTCAGTTTTGATCTTTAAAAAATTTTTATTTTTTTTGATTACTTTAAATTTTTCACCGTATAATAATTGAGTGCTTATATTAGATTTTTTTGATGCTAACTCATATACGTTCAAGTATGAATTTCTGCAAAAAAAGCTATTTTGCACCGATTTTTACTTTATTCCTTATAAACCAAAGACAAATTAGTGAAGGTATCACCATAACAGTTGTTATTACAAAAAAAGTACCCCAGTCTCCATTTAACCAATCTACCAACGCTCCTGACGATGAGGCAAGAGTTGTTCTTCCAGCTGTCCCAATTGATGCTAATAATGCATATTGAGTGGCTGTATAGGTTCTATCCACTAACAATGATATAAAGGCAACAAATGCAACAGTAGCGAATGCTGCAGTTATGTCATCTGCAATTACAGCTATTGCAAATAAAATTTCAGATTTACCTGTCCAAGCTAAAACTGCAAAGATAAGATTTGTTAGAGCCATTAAACCGCCGGCAAAAAACATTGTTTTAATGGTTCCAGCTCGCATTGCCATTATTCCACCAAGTAAAGTGAAAACTACAGTAGTAATCCATCCTAATCCTTTAGAATAAATAGCTATTTGACCTTTAGAAAAACCAATTTCCTTGTAAAAAACAATCGACATCCGACCTAAAAATGCTTCTCCGATCTTAAATAAAAATACAAAACCTAAAATTCCTAGTGCAATTGCTAATCCATTTTTTTTGAAAAAACTAATTATTGGTCCACCAATCGTTCCTGTAATATAAGCAACAAAATTTGTTATAATATTATTGGATCCAAGCTTATCTCTAATTATTTGATCTGTTGCTTTTTGATTATTTACTCTATTAAAATCAATTGTTTCGTGAACAAACATCAAACCTATATTCATCAAAATAATTAAAATTCCTAAAACTAAAAAAGTAGCCTGCCAATAGTCTGCTACGCCCATGTTTTCAAAAAATTCGGCAGTAAATAATGCTACAACACCTCCTAATTTATACCCTGTCCACCATCCAACAACTGCCATAGCAGCTCCAGCAGCCATAGATTTTCCTTCATTTGAATTAATCTGTTCAATTCTTAGTGCATCAACAGTAATATCTTGAGTAGCAGAGGCAATAGCAATTACTAATCCAACACTAATTAAAAGTGCTAGGTTTTGGGTGGGATTTATAAAACTCCAAACTATTAAGCTTAGTAAAATAATTAATTGCATTAATACAATCCATCCGCGTCTATGCCCTAATTTTTTTGTTAAAAATGGAATTTGTACTCTGTCAATTATTGGAGCCCATAGATAATTAAATGCATACACTCCAAATATTAATCCTGCCCAGCCAATTGTTGATCTACTTAATCCCTCTTCCTTTAGCCAAAGACTTAAGCTACTTGCAATTAATACCCATGGAAAACCACTTATTGCTCCTAGAAGCAATATTCTTAACATTCTAATATCTTTATAAACTAATAATGAATCTACCCAACTTGGTTTTGTTTCAGACATTAATATTTTCTCCAAAATGATGGAATAAATAATACTAATACAGCAAACAACTCTAATCTACCTAAAATCATCGCTAAACTTAAAACCCATTTAGAAAAGTCAGATAAATTAGAGAAATTACCATTTGGACCAATTATATCTCCTAAACCAGGTCCCACATTAGATATTGATGTTGCAGCGGCGGATATTGAAGTTGTCAAATCTAATCCACTTGTTGATAAAAGAGCAGTTATAAGAAAAAAAATTACTATATATAAAAATATAAAAGAAATAATCGATGCCAAAAATTTTTCGTCAATATTATTATTTTCATATTTTATTTTAAATATACCTCTTGGATAAATTATTTTTTTTAGTTGTACAGCGATAAACTGGAATAAAATTTGTACCCTAAATATTTTAATCCCACAAGCTGTTGAGCCTGCACATCCGCCGATAAACATAAGTATAAGAAAATAAATTAATGGGAATTGACCCCAATCACTAAAGTTTTGAGTTACATAACCGGTTCCAGTTAAAATTGATATTACATTAAATGCAACTGACCTAATACTGGTATCAAAAAAACTTTGATTTTTCGTAAGTAGATATAGATACATTAAAAGAATTGAAAAAAGAACAATCTTTATAAAAGTTTTAATTTGTGTATCGTTAAAAAATATTTTTTTGTCTCCATTCAAGTATTTGATATAGGCAATAAATGGAATACTTCCTAAAATTATAAATATAATTGCTGTAAATTCAATAAGTGAACTATCAAAATAGCCAATAGATTCATTATAATTGGAGAAACCTCCTGTTGCAATTGTTGTCATTGAGTGAACAACACTGTCAAAAAAGTTCATACCAAATATTTTATAAAATAATGCACATATAAAAGTTAATCCGGAGTATACTAAGATTAATCTCAACGCTATCTCTTTTGATCTAGGTAAAATTTTTTCTGGGGTATCACTTGTGGATATAATAAACAACTGCATTCCACCAATATTCATAAGTGGCATTAAAGTAATTGCCATCACAATGATACCAATTCCACCTAACCATTGAAGCATTCCCCTCCAAAGTAAGATACTTTTTGGAGTTTCATTTAAATTGGTAATTATAGTTGATCCAGTTGTAGTAATACCCGACATGCTCTCAAAAAAAGCATCTGTAGCACTTAAATTTATCTCAGAAAATATAAATGGAAGTGAACCAAAAATCGCAATACTCAGCCAAGATAAAGCTGTTAAAAGAAAAGCCTGAGGTAAGCTAATTTTTTTATCATGATCTAAATTTGATAGTAAAAAGAGAATTCCAAATATAATAGTTACAATTCCAGAACTTATAAAACTAGAGTCAAATTCATCGTAAAAAAACTGCGTTAAAATTGGCGCAATCATCGATAAACCTAAAATAATTTGTAAAATTCCTAGTGTAAAAAAAACTGTTTTATAATTGGACATTTTGATTGGACATTATTTTATGGTAAATAAATTTCAACTCTATAAGAATTATTAAAAACGTTATTTTATAGGCTGTTTAATTAAAAGTGATAGATAAAACCAACATTGATAAAACAAACGCTTGGCCCTTTGTTGAAGCTAAAAAGCTTCTTAGAGAAAGAAAAAAAAATATTGAAAATAAAGGAAAAATTATTCTGCAAACAGGATATGGTCCCAGTGGTTTACCACACATTGGTACTTTTGGTGAAGTAGCAAGGACCTCAATGATAGTTAATGCCTTAAATCATTTAACTGATCTCCCTAAAGAAATAATTACTTTTTCCGACGATATGGATGGACTAAGGAAAGTGCCCGAAAATATTCCTAATTCTGAAAAACTAACACAAAATCTTCATAAACCTTTAACTCAAGTTCCAGATCCTTTTGAAAAATTTAATAGTTTTGGAGAGCACAATAATGAAATGTTAAAAAACTTTCTAAATAAATTTAATTTTAAATATAATTTTAAAAGTTCGACTCTTTTATATAAATCTGGTTATTTTAATGACCCATTAAAATTAATTTTGGAAAATTATGAAGGAATAATGAATATAGTTATTCCCACACTTGGTAAAGAAAGACAAAAAACATATTCTCCATTTTTACCAATATGTCCAGATACAGGGGTTGTATTAGAGATACCAGTCTTGGAACTAGATACCAAAAATTCAAAAATAATTTTTGACAATAAAGGTAAAAAATTAGAACAAAGCATCTTAGATGGCAATTGCAAATTACAATGGAAAGTAGATTGGGCAATGAGATGGTATGCTCTCGATGTAGATTTTGAAATGTATGGGAAAGATTTGATTGAGAGTGCAATTTTATCTACAAAAATCATAAAATTATTAGGTAAGTCAAATCCATCTGGCTTTGCATATGAGTTATTTTTAGATGAAAAGGGTGAAAAAATATCTAAATCAAAAGGAAATGGTATTACTATTGACCAATGGCTAGAGTATGCTTCACCTGAAAGTCTCTCCTTGTATATGTACCAAAATCCAAAAAGAGCAAAAAAACTTTATAGAGAAGTAGTACCAAAGGCTGTCGATGAATATCTTGATTTTATTGAAAAAGGCAAAACTCAAAATGAACTTCAAAAACTAATGAACCCTGTTTGGCATGTTCATAATTCAGATATACCAGAGGAAAACTCAATTATGTCTTTCTCAATGCTATTAAATTTAGTTGAGACCAGCAATGCTGATAATAAAGAATTACTTTGGAAGTTTGTTAAGAAATATAAGAAAGATATTAATGAGGATATGCATCCAATTTTTGACAATTTAATATCTTATGCAATTAAATATTTTAATGACGCTATAAAATCTAAGAAGATTTATAAAAAACCAAATAAAAGTGAAAAAATTGCTTTAAACGCTTTAGTAAACTCTTTAGATAACTGCGATGACGCAATGAAACCAGAGGACATTCAGACTACAATTTATACAGTCGGTAAAGAAAATGGCTATAAAGAAAATTTGCGCGATTGGTTTAAATTAATATATGAGGTAATTTTTGGAGTGGAAAATGGACCTCGATTTGGTTTTTTTATAAGCTTTTTTGGGGTTCAAGAAACCAAAGAATTAATAAAAAGTAAATTAAAAAATGTTTAACATTTTAAGACCATTAATTTTTAAATTTAGCCCTGAAGTAGCTCACTCTTTAGCAATAAAAGCATTAAAGTTAAATAATATTCCTTACTCAAAACCTAAAGATAATCATATTTTAGAAACAACTTTTTGTGAAAAAAAATTATCTTCACCAATTGGTGTTGCTGCTGGGTTTGATAAAAATGCTGAAGTATACAATCCACTGTTTAATCTTGGATTTGGTTTTGTTGAAGTAGGGACAATTACTCCAAAGCCTCAATTTGGTAACCCTAAACCAAGAGTTTTTAGACTTGAAGAAGATGAAGCTCTTATAAATAGATTAGGTTTTAACAATTCTGGTTCTGAACAAATTAGTCAGACAATTAAGGAAAATAATAAAAAGGGTTTTTTAGGAATAAATATTGGACCAAATAAAGACTCTACAAATAGAATCGATGATTATTTAATTTGTTTTCGTAAATTCTATAATTTAGCTGATTATATAACTATAAACATTTCCTCACCAAATACAGAAAATTTAAGAGACTTTCATAACCAGGATGAATTAAATTCATTGATTGATAAACTAAAAAATGAAAAAAAGGAATTGAATTCAAATATTCCATTAGCAATAAAAGTTTCACCTGATCTTAATGACGATCAAATTAATAAAGTATCCAAGATCATTATGGAACAAGAAATAGAAATTATTATTGTTTCTAATACCACAGATAAGAATAGAGAAAATTTAAAAAATATAAATAAATTAGAAAAGGGTGGACTGTCAGGTAAACCAATTGAAAAGATTTCAAACGAGGCAATTTCTAAATTTTATAAAATTCTTAAAGATAAAACAAAAATAATAGGAGTGGGTGGTGTTAGTAATGGACAAGATGCTTTTGAAAAAATTATTTCTGGCGCAACACTCGTACAATTATATACTGGAATGGTTTATAGAGGTCCTCGTATAGCTTCAAAAATAAGTACAGAATTAATTGATTTATTAAAAAATAAGGGGTTTAAAAATGTTTCAGAGGCCATTGGAACTAAAAATTAATCTTGACGCGATAAGATTCAGATCTTATACAAGCTCATAATTTATGTCTAAAAAATGTGAACTTACTGGAAAAATCCCACTCAAGGGTCATAACGTTAGTCATGCTAACAATAAGACTAAAAGAAGATTTCTTCCAAATTTAAAAAAAGTTAAATTTAAAAGTGAACTACTTAAGAGAAGTTTAAGATTAACCGTCTCAAATGCTGGGGTTAGATCAGTAGATAAAAAAGGTAGTTTTGATCAATTTCTTATTTCAGCCAAGTCTAGAGATTTATCATTAAGACTAAAAAAATTAAAAAAATCCTTAGTTAGTAAATCTGCATAATGAATAAAGTATTTTTAACACTCTCATTTTTAATGGGATTGGTTGTTTTAGCATCTAATTATTTAGTCCAATTTCCAATTCAATATTACGGTCTTCAAGAAATTCTTACATATGGAGCATTCAGTTATCCAATAGCTTTTTTAATAACTGATCTGGCAAATAGATCTTTTGGTAAATTAGTTGCTAGAAAAATTGTATATATAGGATTTACAATAGGTATTTTGTTTACACTAATTTTCTCAACAAATTTTGCTGATTTAATCTCAATAAGAATAGCAATTGGTTCAGGAACAGCATTTATTATTGCTCAATTACTGGATGTACAAATATTTGATCAATTAAGACAAAAAAAATGGTTTATTGCGCCCCTTGCATCTTCATTAATTGGTTCAACAGTTGATACATTCTTATTCTTTTCAATTTCATTTTATGGAACAGGAATACCTTGGGTAACACTTTCTTTAGGAGATTTAGCAGTTAAGATTTTTGTCGCTTTAGTAATGTTGATACCTTTTAGATTATTATTAGGTACTTTAAAAGCTGCTTAACTCAAATTTTTGGCTCTTGTTGTGTCATGCAATGAATAGCTCCAAAACCCCAAATTAAATTACTACAATCAATAGCAATAACTTTTCTGTTTGTAAAAAATTTTCTAAAAATCCTTAATACCTTTTTGTCTTCTTTTACATTAAATACTGGAACCAAAACTATTTTATTACTTATGAAAAAATTTAAATAACTTGCTGGGACACGAGTTTTGTCTATGACAACTGGGCTTGGCATAGGAATCTTTATAATTTTAAATTTTTTTCCATTTTCATCATAACTGTTACTTAATATTTTTAAATTTTCTTTAAGAGCTTTATAATTTTTATCTGATCTATTATTTTCTACAGCTATCATAATTGTACTTTTTGAAACAAATCTTGCAATATCATCGATATGACCGTGTGTGTCATCCCCAACAATTCCTTTATTAAGCCAAATAAAATTATTTGCATTTAAATATTTTGAAAACAGATTTTCGTAGTCAATTTTTTTGAATTCTTTATTTCGCTCTTGTTTACTGCTTAATAAGCATTCTTTTGTCAACAATATGGATCCAGATCCATTATTATCAAACGCACCTCCCTCCATTACTACTCTTTGAAATTTTTTTGAATTTACTTTTTTAGGTAAAATACCTTTAATATTTAAATATTTACTAATATGGCTATTGATTTTGTTATCATTTCTGAAATTTTTATATTTAGACCAGGCATTAAATTTAAAATCAAGTATGATCTTTTTTCTTTTTTTTTTGTTGACTAAAAATATTGGCCCAGAATCTCTTAACCAAAGTCTGTCTGTTTTAAGTTTATGAAATTTAATGTTGGATATATTGCAACCTATTTCTTTCAAATACATTCTTGTGGTATCAATACTTTTGGTATTATTGACTAATAAATCTATTCTTTGATGTTTTGTTAAATATTTTATTATTTTTCCAACTACATTTGGAATTTTTTCAAATAATCCAGGCCAATCATTTTTATTATGAGGCCACGACATCCAAACTGATTTTTGAGGCTCCCATTCTGCTGGCATTCTAAATTCATTTATTTTTTTACTCATCTTCAGGATTTTTAAGAATATTTTTATAATATTCAGTTCTTCTATCTCTTAAAAAAGGCCAGTGTTGTCTAGCAGTATCTATCTTTTTATAATCTATTTCACAAACTAAAATATCTTCTTTTTTATTCCCTGCTTTTGTAATTATTTTACCACTAGGATCTATCACCATTGAATTACCCCAAAATTCAATTTTTTTCTTACCTTTTATTTCTACTCCAACTCTATTTACAGCAGCTACATAAGTTCCATTAGCAATAGCATGAGACTTTTGCATTGTAATCCATGAGTCTAATTGAGATTTTCCAAATTTTCTTTTTTCTTTTGGATGCCATCCAATAGCAGTAGGATAAAAAATAATTTGAGCACCTTTTAAAGCTGTTAACCTTGCAGCTTCGGGGAACCATTGATCCCAACATATGAGTGGACCTATCTTGCCAAATTTCGTCTTAACACTTTTAAATCCAAGGTCTCCAGGACTGAAATAAAATTTTTCATAATAACCGGGATCATCGGGTATATGCATCTTACGATATTTAGATAGAATATTACCATTTTCATTAATAATGATACTAGTGTTATGATAAAATCCAGATGTTTTTTTTTCGAACATTGTAATATTTAATACAACACCAAGCTCCTTTGCTAAATCACAAAATATTCTAGAGATTTTTCCTGGAATTTTTTCTGCTAATTTAAAATTTGAATGACTTTCTGTTTGGCAGAAGTAATTTGTCAAAAATAGTTCTGGCAGACATATTATCCTTGCCTTTTTTTTTGCAGCTTTTTTTATATTTTTTATAGCTAAATTAATATTAGATTGAATGGTGCCTAAAGATTTACTTTGTATTAGACCAATTTTGACTTTTTTGATCATTTATCAAAATATCTTGGAAAAATTTTTTCTCTGTCTATTTTTCCATTCACCTTTATGATAGGCGTCACTTGCTATTAAGGGTAACACACTTGTTGCTTCTGCAAAAACCATTTGCTCTTTGGTAATATCCACTTTGCCCCACGAGCTTGCTTCTTTTAATGTTGAGCTACTGCATGCTCCATCTCTAGAATCAGCAACTGTTATTTGAATAGCATATTTATGCATAGCCACATCTTTACCTAAAAGTTCAGCACATATGACAGTGTCTTGAATAAAATTTTTTGGTACACCTCCTCCAATCATAAAAAGCCCTGACCCTTTAGATTTTATTTTAATTTCAGTTAATTCTCTAAACTCTCGTATTGAGTCAATTGTAATATGATTTTTTGGGTTTCTTTCTTGGTGCATCACAAGTCCAAATCCTGCGCTAGAGTCAGTAAACGCAGGGCAGAAAATTGGAACATTATTATCATAGGCAACTTCTATTAATGAGTCTTTCTTTTTTGCATTAGTTTTAAGGTATTTGCCAATCTCTTTTATAAATTCTCTTGATGTATAACTTTTGGGCTCTAATTGATCTGCAATTTCTCCAATAGTTTTATCGCACATCTGAAGCTCTTCTTCATCAATGTAAGTATCATATATTCTATCAACGTAGTTATTTCTTAACTCTGTATCATCTTGATGTTGGGATCCTTGATAATGTTTAAAACCAAGTGCTTCAAAGAAATCCATATCAATAATTGAAGCCCCAGTTGCTACTATTGCATCTACCATATTATATTTAACTAAATCTCTATAAATATGCATACATCCGGCGGCAGACGTTGATCCTGCGAGTGTTAAAAATATTGTACAATCTTTATCTTTTATCATCTCATTATAAATATTTGCAGCATTTGCAGTCTCTCTCGAAACGAAAGACATTTTTTCCATTGAAGAAACTATTTTTCTAGAATCAAAAGAAGTTATATCAATATGCTCTACTTCTTTACTAAGTAAGTCACTTTTTCTATTATTTGATTGGTTTTTATTATCTGACATTAAGCAACAAGAAACTCTTTATTTGCTTCTTTGTCATACATCGTCATGATTGGATTATCCTCAACTTCGTAAATTTCATTAGAGTAAAATCCGTTAAAATTAGTTCTAAAAGTTAATCCATACGCTCCAAGCTGTCCTAACTCTATATAATCATTTTCTTTTATATTATTTGGTAAAATAAAAGGACCTTTCATATAATCCATGCTATCACAAGTTGGGCCGTAGAAATCGAAAGATGTTAATTTTTTAGAAATTACTCTTCCATCAGTTATCATTTTTGATGGGTAAACAATGTTGGGAACACCTGCATCGAATAATGTTCCATAAGTTCCATCATTTATATAAAGTTTTTGTTTTTTTCTTAAATCAACTCTTACTATTGTTGAACCACTTTCTGCAACAATCGCTCTTCCAGGTTCACAAATAATTTCTGGAAGATTATCTAACTTTAAATTACTTAAACCTTTTTTAATTTCGTTAAAGTAACTATCTAAAGATTGAGGAACAAGATCAGGATAAATAGTAGGAAAACCTCCTCCAATATTAATTATATCTGGAATAATTTTAGTTTTTTTAATTATACTGCCAATTTCAAATATTCCTTTTGAATAAGATATAGGGTGCATACATTGTGAGCCAACATGAAAACTTAGTCCAATTTTTTTAGAATATTGTTTTGTTAACCTAAGTAAACCAGCTGCTTCATTATTGATGGCTCCAAATTTTTTTGATAAATCAATTTCTGCATGTTCATTAGACACTAAAACTCTTACAAATAATTCTAAGTCTTTTGCGTAATTTGTACTTTCTAAAATTTTTATTAATTCGTCTTTAGTATCCAAAGAAAACGCTTTAACATTATATTTGAAATATGCCTCTTTAATGCTTTCTCTACTTTTAACTGTGTGCATATAAGAACAATTTGCATTTGGACTTATTTTTCTTATACCCTCTATTTCTTTTATAGATGCTACGTCAAAACTATTAATCCCGCTTTCAACAATAGTTTTAAGAACTACTGGATGAGGGTTAGTTTTTAACGCATAAAGTATTTTTCCTGGGAAATTTTTTTGAAAGTATTTAGAAGCCAATTTAATTGACTCTTTTCTAATACAATAAACAGGTCCTGTCGGTCTCAGTTGATTAACTAATTCTTCAACTGACTTAAATTTTTGCATATCTGCACCTCTAAAAAAAATTTACAAAAAAAACCTGCATATCACGTATGCAAGTTTCATAATTGCAGCATTTATGGGGAAAAAATTAATAATGTAAAGTAAATAATGCTATTGAAATATTAAAATTCACTTCCATATAAGGGCTATGATCAACCAACCAACACTTCAAAAAATAAGTGATTTTGAGGATAAATCGCTATTGATCGTAGACGATGACAATCCATTTAGACAAAGATTGGCTAGAGCTATGGAAAAAAAAGGTTTTATAGTTACACAAGCTGAGAGTGTAAAAATTGGTATTGATACTGTAAAATCAAAAAGTCCTGCATTTGCTGTTGTTGATCTTAGATTGAATGACGGGAATGGACTAGAGGTAGTAAAAGAAATCCAAAAGGGAAACCTTAAAAGTAGAATTATTATGTTAACTGGATATGGTAATATCCCAACAGCAGTTGCAGCAATTAAAGAGGGAGCAATTGACTATATTGCTAAACCAGCGGATGCAGATGATGTTGAAAAAGCACTTTTAGCTGATCCAAATCAAAAACCAGCCCCACCTGAAAACCCAATGTCAGCGGATAGAGTAAAATGGGAGCACATACACAGAGTTTTTGAGTTATGTAACAGAAATGTCTCTGAAACTGCAAGAAGACTAAAAATGCATAGAAGAACTCTTCAAAGGATACTGTCTAAAAGATCTCCTAGATAATTTAATTTTTTGTAAGTCTTAAAAATAGATCTTCAAGATCGCCATCATCAGTTGAAATATCTTGTATTCTTATATCTTGTTTTTTTATTTCTGAAATTATTGAATCTATGCTCAGTTTACTCTTCTCATATGATAAAACTAACTTGTTTTCGTCATTTGATATAACTTTTAATGATTCAAAAGTGTTATCTTGAATATTAGTTTTTTTATCTGTGGTGACATACACAATTTTTGTTTGAATTTTTTTTAAGAGATTTTTAGTTGTATCTAAAGCAACTAATTTTCCTCCACTTAGAATACCAATCCTATCACACATTTTTTCCGCTTCCTCAAGGTAATGAGTTGTTAGTATTGTTGTTACCCCTTGTTTGTTCAAAGATTTCACATTTTCCCACAATGTATTTCTCAGCTCCACATCAACTCCTGCTGTAGGCTCGTCTAAAATAATAATTGGAGGTTGATGCACCATCGCTTTTGCTACAAGCAATCTTCTCTTCATACCACCAGATAGTGCTCTAGCATAACTGTCAGCTTGTTCCTCTAATGATACCAACTTCAATATAGTATCTGTAATTCTATCTTTTTCTCTAATTCCGTATAGACCTGCTTGAAGCTCTAAAAGTTTTCTGGGACTAAAAAATGGATCAAAGTTTACCTCTTGTGGAACAATCCCAATAGAGGCTCTAACTTGTCTAGGGTTTTTATCTAAGTTAAACCCCCAAACATTAACTTCACCACCAGTTTTTACAACTGATCCTCCTAATATGTTTATAAATGTACTTTTTCCAGCCCCGTTTGGTCCTAATAGACCAAAAATTTCACCTTCTTTCACCTCTAAGTTTAAATTATTAAGAGCATGCGTTTGTTTCGAACCATTTTTTGAATAAACTTTATTCAAGTTTTTAACAGTTAAGACGTTTTTTTTATTCATATGAGGGCATACATTTATTACATTTATAAAAATTAAGATATCATTACATTATGGAGAAAATTAAAAAAAGTGACCATTTTTACTTAATAGATGGTTCGGGATACATTTTTAGAGCATATTATGCCCTTCCTCCTTTAACTAGAAAAAGCGATGGATTGCCAGTAGGTGCCGTTAGCGGTTTTTGTAATATGCTTTTTAAATTATTGGAAGACTCTAAATCAGATGATAATTTAGAAAAACCAACACACTTTGCTGTAATATTTGACTCAGCACGAAAAAATTTTAGAAATGAAATATATTCAGAGTATAAAGGAAATAGATCTGATGCACCTGACGATCTAATTCCTCAATTTGAATACATCAGGCAATCTGTAAAAGCCTTTAATTTACCTTCGATTGAATTAATTAATTATGAGGCAGATGATTTAATTGCAACATATGTAGAAAAAATTTTAGACTTAGGTGCAAAGGTAACAATTGTTTCTTCAGACAAAGATTTAATGCAGCTTTATAAAAAAGGAGTGAGAATTTATGACCCAATGAAGAACAAATTTATAAATCAAGACGATGTCCACAATAAATTTGGAGTTACTCCAGAAAAAGTAATAGATGTCCAATCTTTAGCTGGTGATAGCACAGATAACGTGCCTGGTGTACCTGGTATAGGAGTTAAAACTGCTGCTGAATTGATAAATCAATATGGAACTTTAGAAAATTTATTAAAAAATGCATCAAAAATAAAACAAAATAAAAGAAGAGAAACTTTAATAAATAACAAAGATGATGCAATTATTAGCAAAAAATTAGTTACATTAAAAAAAAATGTACCTGTAAAAAATAAAATTGAAGAATTCATACTAAAAAGTGTTGATCAAGATAAGCTTTATACTTTTCTAAGAGAAATGGAATTTAATAGGCTATTAAGTTCTGCTATCTCAAAGTATGGAGACACAAATAACCTTGTAACTAAAGATATTGATAAAAATTCAGAAAAAACAACAGAAATTAAGAAAAAAAATTATCAATTAATTAAAAATGAGAAGGAGATTGAAGATTTGATGAAACAATCTGAGGAAATAGGTGAATTTGCAATAGATACTGAAACAACCTCATTAGACCCTCACACAGCAAAATTAGTAGGTATTTCAATCTCTAACAGAATTGGAAATGCATGTTACATTCCATTAAATCACGTTAGTGGAAACAATCTTGACGAAAAAAAAGTCTTAAGTATTTTAAAGAATTATTTAGAGGATGAGAGTATTAAAAAAGTAGGACAAAATATTAAGTTTGATTTTATTGTCTTTTATCACCTTGGAATCACTTTGAATTCCATGGAAGATACTATGCTTATGTCTTACACACTAGATGCTGGTAAAAATAGGCATAATATGGATACACTTTCAGAGATCCATCTAGGTCACAAAACTATAAAATATAAAGATTTAGTTGGTACGGGAAAAAAACAACTTAATTTTTCAGAAGTTAATATATCTGAGGCTAAAGATTATGCGGCTGAAGATGCAGATATTACATTTAGATTGTACAAAATTTTTTTAAAATCATTAAAAGCAGAAAAATTATTAAATATTTATGAGTTATTTGAAAAACCTCTAATAAAAATATTAGCAGAGATGGAGATAAAAGGGATTAAACTTGATAAATCTTCACTAAACAAACTGTCTTCAAAATTTACAACTAAAATTGAAAAATTAGAAAAATCTATTTTTAAGATTTCAAAGAAAACATTTAACATTGGATCAACTAAGCAACTTGGTGAAATAATGTATAACGATTTAAAAATAGCAGCTTTAAAAAAAACAAAAAAAGGTAGTTTTGCTACCAGTGCTTCAGTTTTAGAAGATTTAGCTTTTAAGGGTTATCAATTTCCAAAACTCATCTTAGAATGGAGACAAATTAGTAAACTTAAAAATACTTACTCAGATGCATTACCAGAACATATTAATCAAAATACTAAAAGAGTGCATACATCTTTTCTGTTAGCAGCTACTACAACAGGTAGGCTTGCATCAAGTGACCCGAATTTACAAAATATTCCAATAAAATCAGATGATGGCAAGGATATAAGAAAAGCCTTTGTTTCTGAAAAAAATAATAAATTGATTTCAGCAGACTACAATCAAGTTGAAATGAGAATTTTGGCAGATCTAGCGGACGTAAAACAACTAAAAAAGGCATTCTTAAATAATGAGGATATTCATACTTTGACAGCTAGTCAGGTTTTTGGAAAAGAAATTAATAAAATTGACTCAGAAACAAGAAGAAAAGCAAAAGCAATCAACTTTGGGATTATTTATGGCATATCACAATATGGTTTAGCCAAACAAATCAATGTTTCAAACAATGAAGCAGAAGAATTTTTAAATTCTTATTTTAAAAAATTTCCAGAAATAAAAGATTATATGAAAACAACTGTGAATTTTTGTAGAAAAAGTGGCTATGTAAGTAATATATTTGGAAGAAAAACACATCTCACTGGAATTAACGATAAAAATTTTAATATAAGAAATTTTCAAGAGAGGGCAGCGATAAATGCTCCAATTCAAGGGTCGGCATCAGAGATAATGAGATTAGCAATGATCAGGATAAATAAAGAAATCTCCAATAATAAAAATAATAGTTTAAAAATGTTGTTGCAGATACACGATGAGTTAATTTTTGAGGAAAGTTCAAAAGAAACAAAAAAAAGTAGTAAATTAATAAAGGATTTGATGTTGAGTGTTAAAAATAGTGAACTTCACTCATTTTCAATACCTCTTTTAGTCGATGTGAATATTGGAGAAAATTGGGGCGAACTTCATTGAAAACAAACAATTGCCCTAATCTGAACAATTTAGTATTTTTATTCTAATTTATGTCACAAACAATTGCGTTAGTAGATGATGATCGGAATCTATTAACATCTGTCCAGATGGCTTTAGAAAAGGAAGGTTTTAAAGTTCAAACTTATATTGATGGTGAAAATGCTCTTGTTGGATTATCAAGAACACCACCTGATCTTGCTGTGATTGATATTAAAATGCCAAGAATGGATGGTGAAGAACTTCTAAGAAAACTTAGAAAAAAAACTTCTATGCCAGTTATTTTTTTAACTTCTAAAGATGAAGTAACTGACGAGGTTAGTGGTTTAAAACTCGGTGCAGATGACTTTGTTGGTAAAACTGGAGGATTTTCAACCAAAGTTTTAGTTGAAAGAATTAAAGTACAATTAAGAAAAAAAGATAAAGATATTAATATCGAAGAAAATAAAAATGTAATTTCTCATGGTAAGTTAAAATTAGATCCTTCCCAACTTGAATGTGAGTGGGGTGGTAAACAATTGCCTGATAAACTGACTACAACAGAATTTAAAATTGTTGAGGAGTTAGCAAAAAGACCAGGAATGATTAAAGAGAGAGCCTTACTCATGGATGTAGCTTATAGAGAAGACACAGACATAGAAGATAGGACCATTGATAGTCATGTGAAAAGAATAAGAAAAAAATTTAAAAAGGTAGATAGTGATTTTTCAGCAATTGAAACAAGATATGGAAGTGGATATAGATGGAATGTTAAATAATTATTATGGGAAAAATACTAAAAAATCTCTCTATATTACAGAAATTTCTTTTTATTAATCTAGTAGTCTTCATATTTATAATAATAATCACTTTCTTTTACTTAGGTGCTATTCAAAAAAATTTGATTAATGAAAAACAAAAAAATCATACAGATATAATCACTCAAACAATATTAAATCTTGAAAAATCAAATATAAAATTAAATGAATATGGAATAAGCGAATTTTTATTTTCAAAAAAATCCCGATTTCCTTATTTTGAAAAACTAGATAGAGTAATATTTTTTGATGATAAGCTAAATTGGATTGGAGATACAAGATCTATTCCATCCTCAACGTTATTAATTGAAGAATTAAATGAACAATCAAGTGAGAATAATTTTAATAATCAAGAAAACAAAAATGAAACAATTTTCGATGAAGATCTTAATAAATATTTTTTATCAGGATCTAAAACATCTTTAACTAATTTAAAAAAAATCCAAGAACAGTTTTTTGTTTTTAGTATTAAGAGTATTAATTATTTGAGTAATGATGGTTATATTCTTATATCTGAAAATGCTGATAATATAATTGCACAAATTGAAGAGAGAGAGAACTTTATTATCAGAACAGCTCTTGTGGTACTTTTGGTTATCATTATTTTTTCGTATGTCTTAAATAGATATTTTTTAAAACCCATAAAAAATTTAGTTACTTATACAAAAATCATAAAAGATAAAAGTAACGAAAAAACAGATATAGAAAGGGTTAAGACAAGAAATGATGAATTAGGAATATTATCAAAATCTCTAGATGAAATGACTAGTGAATTAAATAAAAGAATTGCAACTGCTGAAAATTATTCAACAGACCTACTTCATGAAATTAGAAACCCCCTTGCTTCATTGAAAAGTGCATCTGAGATAATTTCAGAAACAGAAGATAAAACTAAAAGAGAAAAATTAATTAATATCGTCTCTCATGATGTTGAGAGAATAGAAAGATTAATTACTGATTATTCTCAAATGCTTAAAGATGAGGCAGTAATTTCCACAGAAACAATGCAAAAAATTGATATAAAGGATATAGCAAAATCTGTAGTTGATGATTTTAACAATATTTATAATTCAAAGAAAAAAATACAAATAAGATTAAAGTCTAATGGATCTGAGAATTATTTTATACTTGGTATTAACAATAGGATAGAGCAAATTATTGCAAATTTACTTGAAAATTCAATTTCTTTTAGCGATGAGAATCAAGAAATTATAGTAGAGGTCAGTAAAGACAAAGAAGGTAAGCCAAGACTTATTGTAATTGATGAGGGGACCGGTTTTAGTGAGAAGGATACGAATAAAATTTTCAATAGATTTTACAGCAATAGACCTAAAAATTTTGGAGAACACTCTGGCTTAGGCCTAAATATAGTGAAAAACTTAGTTGAATTGCATAATGGACAAATTAAAGCTGAAAATAATAAAGAGAAAGGTGCAAAAGTTGAAATAATTTTCCCGGCGACCCAATGAAAAGTTGATTAATATAAATAAAGTTGCTACAAGCCCTACCTTATGACAGATTATAAAGTAAAAAATATTAACGAAGCAGAATTTGGAAGAAAAGAAATCTCTTTAGCTGAGACTGAAATGCCAGGATTAATGGCAGTTAGAGCTGAATATAAAGGCAAGAATCCTCTTAAAGGAGCAAGAATTTTAGGTTGTCTTCATATGACAATTCAGACAGCAGTTTTGATTGAAACTTTAGTTGATTTGGGTGCAGAATGTAGATGGTCCTCATGCAATATATTTTCAACACAAGATCACGCAGCAGCAGCGATTGCAAAAGCTGGTATTCCAGTATTTGCTTGGAAAGGTGAAACAGAGGAAGAATACTGGTGGTGTGTTAAACAAACTATTGAAGGTAAAAAAGATTGGATACCTAATATGATTTTAGATGATGGTGGAGATCTCACTGCTCTTATGCATAAGGATTATAAAGATTTATTAAAAGGCGTAAAAGGATTAAGTGAGGAAACAACAACAGGTGTTTTGGCACTTAAAAAAATGGAAGAACAAGGTCAATTGTTAGTGCCAGCAATTAATGTAAATGACTCAGTTACAAAATCAAAATTTGATAACCTATATGGATGTAGAGAGAGTTTAGTTGATGGGATTAAAAGAGCTACTGATGTAATGATGTCAGGAAAAGTTGCAATCGTTGCGGGCTTTGGTGATGTTGGAAAAGGTAGTGCAGCTTCTTTAAGACAAAGTGGAGCAAGAGTATTAGTAACTGAAACTGACCCTATTTGTGCATTGCAAGCAGCTATGGAAGGTTACGAAGTGGTTTTGATGGATGAAATGATAGGTCAAGCAGATATTGTTGTAACTGCAACTGGAAACAAAGATGTAGTAACAGCAGATCATATGAGAGCTATGAAAGATAGATCTATTCTATGTAATATCGGTCACTTTGATAATGAAATACAAGTTGAGGCTTTAAAAAACTATAAATGGGATGAAGTAAAACCCCAAGTTCATGAAATAACATTCCCAGATGATAAAAGATTAATATTGTTAGCTGAAGGAAGACTTGTGAATTTAGGTTGTGGAACTGGTCACCCAAGTTTTGTTATGAGTGCATCATTTACAAACCAGGTTATTGCTCAAATTGAGCTTTGGAATAATTCAGATAACTATGAAAATAAAGTTTATGTGCTTCCTAAACACTTAGATGAAAAAGTGGCACGGCTTCACCTAGAAAAAGTTGGTGCAAAATTAACACCACTATCAAAAGAGCAAGCTGACTATATAAGTGTAACACCAGAGGGACCATACAAGCCTCATGCTTATCGCTACTAGAAGTGGCAAAATAAATATTTCTAAAGAAAAAGATACTAAACTTGTAGCTGAAAGACTTTCTAAGCTCATTAATTTAGGAGATTTAATACTTTTAACTGGTAATCTAGGAGTAGGAAAAACTACTTTCACAAAATACATTATAAATTCTCTTCAAAGAATTAATAGACAGGTAATATCAGAAGTTCCCAGTCCTACTTTTAATATTACTAATGAGTATCAGATAAAAAAAATTTTAATAAAGCACTGCGATTTATACAGAATTAAAAATGAAAGCGAGCTTATTAATTTAGGTGTCCAAGAAAATTTAAAAAAACAAATAACCTTAGTTGAATGGCCTGAAATAATTAAAAAATTTAAAATTAAAAATAGTATTAGTTTAATATTTAAATATAATAAAAATTATACTGAGCGTTATCTTACAATAATTTCTAAAAACAAAAAAATAATTAATGAATTTAAATAAGCTAAAAAAACTTACTGGAGATGCATCATTTAGAAATTTTTATAGAGGAAAAAAAAATATTCTTGTTCATTGTGTAAAAAACAAAAAAAGTAATTTGTTAGAATACGATGCTGTTAACAAAATATTAATTAAAAAAAATATTTTAGCACCTAGATTAATATCTCAGAATTAC
>CACLEJ010000002.1 GCA_902605865.1 uncultured Pelagibacteraceae bacterium | reverse complement strand
GGCACTGGATTATCTGGAGGTCAACAACAACGACTTTGTATAGCTAGAGCAATATCAGTAAATCCAGAAGTAATTCTAATGGATGAACCATGTTCAGCCTTAGATCCAATTGCAACAGCCAAAATTGAGGAATTGATTGATGAACTTAAGAAAACCTATACAATAGTCATTGTTACCCATTCGATGGCTCAAGCAGTTAGAGTTTCACAGAAAACTGGCTTTTTTCATCTTGGAAAATTAATTGAGGTAGGAAAAACAGAAAAAATTTTTAAGAACCCTGACAATAAAATGACACAAGATTATATTACAGGTAGATTTGGATAAACTATGAGTAACGAACATACAGTAAAATCATATGAGGAAGAATTACAATTTCTTGTTGATTCTGTAATTAAAATGGGAAGTTTAACAGAGTCACAAATGGTAGACTCAATGGACGCTATTATTAAAGTTGACAAAGATTCTATTGATAAAATTATTAAAAGTGATGATGAAATTAATAAATTTAGATCAAAAATAGATACTCAAATTATGACATTACTAGTCAAAAGAGCTCCTATGGCGATTGATTTAAGGGAAACAATTAGTTCTTTAAAAATTTCACAAGACTTGGAAAGAATTGGAGATCTATCTAAAAGCAATGCTAAAAAAGTTAAACCTTTACCACTAGATTTACCAGAGGAATTACTTTCAAATTTAAAAAGATTAGGTGAGTTGGTTATTAAACAGCTAAACGATGTATTAGATAGTTATGTTAACAAAAATTACGATAAAGCCAAAGAAGTTTGGAAAAAAGATGAGCAAGTCGATGACCTTACTTATATTGCAATGGAAAGTGTAATTGATTTTCTATCTAAAGATAAAAAAAATTTAGATTTTTCTACACATCTTATATTTGCAACAAAAAATCTAGAGAGAGCGGGTGATCATATTACTAATATTGCAGAGTCTATTTGTTACTTGATTAAAGGTGAATATCTAAAAGGAAGCAGACCAAAAGGAAAAGTTATCCAAGAATAAAATGAATGGCAAAATATTTATTATTGAAGATGAGCCTTCAATAATACAATTAGTTCAACATAATTTAGAAAAAGAGGGTTTTTTAGTAGCTTCATCTACCAATGGTAATGATGGTTTAAAAGATTTAAAAAAGTTTGAACCAAATTTGCTTTTACTTGATTGGATGCTTCCAGATTTATCTGGAATTGATATTTGCAAAAATATTAGAAATAACTCAAGTCATAAAAACCTACCCATAATAATGCTTACAGCAAAAGGAGAAGAGGAAGATAAAATAAAAGGATTAGATAGTGGTGTTGATGATTATTTAACCAAACCATTTAGTTTCAACGAACTTTTAGCAAGAATAAAAGCTGTATTAAGAAGATATGATCCTAAAGTTGTTTCAAATAGTTTGGAATTTGAAGATTTAAAATTAAATAGATTTGAGAAGAGAGTATTTAGAAAAAACATTGAAATACAACTTGGGCCAACAGAATTTAGACTACTAGAATTCTTTTTAAGCAACCCTAAAAGAGTATATTCAAGAGATCAAATTTTAGAAAACGTTTGGCCAAACAACATAAACGTGGAAAGCAGAACTATTGATGTTCATATAAGAAGATTAAGAAAGTCGATTAATATTGATAATACAAAAGAACTAATTAGAACAGTAAGATCCTCTGGATATTCACTTATTTAAAAATAGTTTTTTAACTATATAAAAAGCAATTATCATTCCTAAAAATTCTGCAAGAATATAAACTGGAGTATTTATGTAACTTATTCCAGTAAAACTTTCTGTAAATGTCCTCGCTATTGCTACAGCAGGATTTGCAAATGAAGTCGACGAAGTAAACCAATAACCAGCAGTGATATAAAAAGCTACACATGAGGCAACTACCACACTTCCTTTCTTTAAAGATCCAAAAATTATGAGAATTAATCCAAATGTTGCTACAATTTCAGATGTAAATATATTTATTCCGTCCCTTGATTTCGTTGATAATTCAAAAATTTGATGTTCAAAAAAGAAATTGGCAAGTGCTACACCTAACAAACAACCTGAAATTTGTGCAGATATATATGTAGGTAATAAATTTCCTTTTAATTTTTTTGTAAGAAACATTGCTAGACTTACAAATGGATTAAAATGTGCTCCTGAAACATCACTAAAAACAGTTATTAGCACAAAAAGTCCTGCGCCAGTTGCTATCGTATTGGCTAAAAGCATAATACCCGTATCATCTGTAAGATTTTCAGCCATTATTCCTGAGCCAACAATAATCATTACAAGGAAACAACTACCAATAAACTCTCCAAGAAAAAACTTACTATATTTCATTGTTAATCCAATTTTCTATTTTCTTAAATATTGTTTGATATGTATCATTAAATACTTTTTTTTGATTTGTTGTATCAGTATCTACATTAAATTTTTTTACTGGATCTTCAATATCCCAATGAATAATTTGATTTTTATCAGGCCAAATAGGACACACTTCATTGTTAGCATTGTTACACACCGTAATTACATAATCTAATTTAATATCTGAGTTAATAAAAGTATCAAAATTTTTTGAACTGTAATTTGACAAATCAAATTTCTTTTCTTTTAAAAATTTTTCTATAATTGGATTAATTTGTCCTAAAGGATTACTACCTGCGCTATAACCAATAAATTTATCATAATATAAGTTATTAATAATGCTCTCAGCTATAATACTTCTTGCTGAATTCCCTGTGCAGACAAATAAAACTCTTTTCATTAGAATATCACTTTATAAATTCCAATTACAAAAAGAGGTATTTGTAATCCAAAATTTGTTAAGACAGCCTTATCTTTTGTAATAAATCCAGCTACAGTCCACCCCACAACACCCAGTCCATGAAAATAAATATTAATAGGGTAGATATTAAGATTAGTAAGTAAAATTCCAGTTAAGACTAAAAATGTACTTATCCATTTTAGATATTTTTTTATAAACATAATCACTCCTTGATCTTTGTTTATGTCAGTTTTGTTAAGGATTTATGAAAATAAGTAATATTTACTTATTTATTTAATGCATCTTCAAGATAATCTAATCTATCTTGACCCCAAAAAATCTCATTATTTAAAACATACGAAGGAGCACCAAATACATCATTATCAACCGCATCTTTTGAATTTTTTTGATACTCCAAGTTTACATCTTCAGATAAAGCTAATTTCTTCATTTCTTCAAAGTTTAAATTTAATTTTTCACAAATTTCCTGAAGTGTATTGTGATCAGAAAGATCTTTATCCATAGACCATAAATATTTTAAACATTCATTTCCAAAATGAAGTTTATTGCCCATTTTATTTGAAGCTATTACAAATTTTGCTGGTAAGTGTGGGTCTTTAGGTGGAAAAAATTTTGGCTTTTTAATAATCGGCAAACCTAGTTTATTTGAAATTCTCTCCAGTTCTACAAGTCTATATTTTTGTCTAGCAGGATGTCTTTTAGGAACTGGCAATCCACCAGTATTTGGAAATATTTCGCCAACTAAATCAAGTGGTTTTTCTATAACCTCTAAATTATATTTGCTTACTATTTTTGTAAATCTATCAGCTCCAAGATAACTAAAGGGAGATAGGACACTAAAATAATATTCAACTTTCATTATTTGTTTAATTAAGCGCAAACTGCTTAATTTTTTCAAACTCAAAATGATCTGCTATATCTTTTTGAGCATAATATACTTCTTCAACAACGCCTTGTTCGTTAATCAAAACATCAGTTACAGCAATATCTAAATGACCTTTAATCTTTGTTGGAATATATCCTTTCATCATTGCTGGAATGATTTTGTGAGGTTTAAATAACATTGCATTAAATGTTTTTGCCATAGATCTTTCAATTTCATATTTTTTAAAATATTCAAAATTTTCATCAGCTAAAACTGTAAAAGGTAATTCACCATGTTTATCCATGTAAGATTTTAAATTATCTACTGGAGAATGAAAAATTCCAACATGTGTAAAATTATTTCCAAATTCACTAAATCTTTTATTCAATTCATTCAATCTTAAATTACAAAAGCTACATCCAGCTATACGGTAGAAAGTAAGTAGTACTTTTTTACCTTTTGTTTCAGATAAATTAAAAATTGAACCATCAGGTTTTGGTAATGAGATTTCCTCTAATGTGTCGCCTTTGTTTATTTTCATTTTTTATATACATTTCTTGCACAGGCCAAAAAACTCCAAATTGTATTTATTGTATTTCATTCCTTTGTTATCTTTAAAATTTCTTAAGTGTTCTGATAATTTATGATCATGAATTTCAGTAACATCTTCACAACTTTCACAAATTGAAAAAACAGTAGCTTTAGCAATTTGACATTTTGAATTTTTACAAGCGATGAAAGCGTTTCTACTTTCTATTTTATGTATCTTTCCAATCTCCACTAATTTATCCAGAGCTCTATAAACTTGCAAAGGAGCATTAATACCTTTTTTTTTAACATCAAATAAAATTGAATATGCTTTTAATGGTTGATCAGATTTTTCTATTAAATCTAAAATTATTTTTTGGTTTTTGGATAATGTTTCTTGTTTTTGCATTTAATTATTTTTTATAATATTCCATTAATTTTTCAATTTAATCGTTTGTTTAACTTTAAGTAATGAAAAAATAAACAACACTAGAGCTGCAGCAATTATTGAAGGACCAGACGGTGTATTGAACTCTAAAGAAGAAAACAATCCTATAAAAACTGATAACAATCCTCCAATTATCGCAAAGATCACCATTTTTTGCGGATTATCTGAAAGATTTCTAGCCATAGCAGTTGGTATAATTAACATTCCTGTAATTAATAGCACTCCAACTAATTTGATAGATATGGCAATTATTGCGGCCAATAAGACTGTAAAGACTGCTTTTGCTCTATCAGGGTTTAGACCTTCAGCTTGTGCTAATTCATAATTTACAGTTGAGGCGAACAATGGTTTCCATATTAATCTTAAAACCAATAAAATTAAGGCTCCACCAACCCATATAGTTAACAAATCTTTTTTATTAACTGCTAATATATCTCCAAACAACAATCCCATAATATCAAATCTAATAAAGGTTAAAAAACCAATCACTACTAATCCAACTGCCAATGATGAGTGAGCCAATAGCCCCAACAACGCATCGCTTGGTAGATTAGTTTTTTTTTGTAGTTGTATTAAAATTAATGCAATTGCTGATGAAATTAAAAATATTGAAACGGCAATATTAAATTCTAATGAATATGCAATTGTTACACCAAGTAATGCGGAGTGGGCGAGTGTATCTCCAAAATAAGACAATCTCCTCCACACAACAAAACAACCAAGTGGTCCCGCAACAAAAGCGATACCAATACCTGCAACCAATGCTCTTATAAAAAAATCATCAAACATATTAGTTTTTTTTTATATCCCCATCATTAGTATGAACATGATCGTGCTTGTGTTCATAAATTGAAAGTGTTTGAGCAGCTTGTTCGCCAAACAATGCTTTGTATTCACTATTTTTTGCAACTTCTTTAGGTGAACCCGAACAACAGACATGACCATTTAAACAAACAACATGATCGGTAGCGCTCATTACTGTATGTAAGTCATGGGATATTAATAAAATACCGCAATTTAATTTTTCTGAAATTTCTTTAATTAATTCATACAAGGCAATTTCTCCTGTAAAATCTACACCTTGAACTGGCTCATCAAGCACTAACAATTCAGGTTTTTTTGAAATAGCTCTGGCAAGTAACACTCTTTGAAATTCTCCACCTGATAAATTTCCCAAACTTTTATCTTTTAAATCAATTACTCCAGTTAATGAAAGTGCTTCATCAATTACGTCTTCTGTAAGATTATCTGTTAAAAGCATAAAATCTCTAACTCTTAGAGGAAGTGTCCAATCTATTGATATTTTTTGTGGAACATAACCAATATTATTTGTGAATTTTTCAACTTGACCCTCAATATTTTTAAATAAACCTAGAGCAATTTTAGCAGTTGTGCTTTTACCAGAACCATTAGGACCAATTAAGGTAACAATTTTACCTTTTTCGACTTGCAAAGAAACACCTTGAACAAGCCACTTTTGATTTTGTTGAAAACCAACATTGTTTAATTTTACTAAAATATTATTTTCCATGCTCATTTATTCACTTGACTTAAATATGTTATATTATTACACAGCGTTATATTATAACAATTAACAATAACCAAATATTATGAAAAATCTAAAAAAATCTTCAATAATCCTAACAATACTATCATTTTTAACTTTATTTACATCAGCAAATGCCGACATCAAAGTCGTTGCATCAATTAAGCCAATACACTCTTTAGCTAGCTATTTAATGGATGGTGTAGCTAAACCAGATTTAATAGTTGAAGGATACGCTTCACCACATGGATTTGCCATGAAACCTTCGCATGCAAAAATGTTACAAGATGCTGACATTGTTTTTTGGGTAGGTGAAGATTTAGAAAATTTTTTAGAAAAACCGTTAGACTCAATTGCTAATAAGGCAGAAAAAATTGAGTTATTAGAGATTAAAGGTTTAGTAAAGTTAAAATTTAGAGAGAGAAATATTTTTGATGACCATGACGATCACGATGATCACGATGATCATGATGATCACGGACACAAGAAAAAAGATGATCACGATGATCATGACCATGCAAAAAAAGAAGACGGGCATAAAGAGGACGATCATGACGATCACGGCCATAAGAAAAAAGATGACCACGATGACCACGACCATGACGATCATGCAAAAAAAGAAGATGGGCATGATGACCATGATGATCATGATGGACACGAAGGACACCACCACGGTGAATTTGATCCACATATTTGGTTAGACCCAATTAATGCAAAAGTTATTTTATTTGAAATGTCTAAGCACTTAATTGAAAATGACCCAACAAATGAAGCTGCTTATAGAGCAAATTTAAGTAAGGCTTATAAAGAAATTGATAAACTTACAAATGATGTAACTGCAGAACTTAATGAAAGTACTGCATCAATCGTGTTTCACGACGCTTACCAATACTTTGAAAAAAGATTTAATGTAAATATATTAGGGGCTTTCACAGTTAACACAGATGTATTACCTGGTGCAGAGCAACTTTCAGAGATAAGAGAAGTAATTGAGCACGATAAAGTAGCTTGTGTATTTTCTGAGCCTCAATTTAATCCAGACATCATTAAAGCTGTTGCAAAAGATATGAATATTAAAACTGGTATTGTTGATCCGTTGGGTGCAACTTTAACTCCTGGAAAAGGTTTGTATTTTGATTTAATAAAAAATATGTCAAAATCCTTTAAAGGTTGTTAATATAATTAATGGAAGAAACCAACAAACAAGTTCCTGTTACTGTTTTAACAGGCTTTTTAGGCGCTGGAAAAACTACTCTTTTAAATAGGATATTAACAGAGCAGCATGGTAAAAAATATGCTGTAATAGTTAATGAATTTGGTGAGCAGGGCATTGATAACGATTTAGTTGTTGATGCTGATGAAGAAGTGTTTGAGATGAACAACGGTTGCATATGTTGCACAGTAAGAGGTGATTTAATCCGTATTTTAAGTGGGTTAATGAAGCGAGCTGATAAACTTGATGCAATCATAGTAGAAACCACTGGATTAGCTGATCCAGCTCCCGTTGCACAAACTTTTTTTGTCGATCAAGATGTCGCTGATCGAACAAAGTTAGATGCAATTGTTACTGTTGCTGATGCTGTTCATTTAAGTACACAATTAACAGATCATCACGAAGCAGAGGAACAAATTGCCTTTGCAGACGTTGTATTATTAAACAAAATAGATCTTGTTGATGAAAGTGGATTAGAAGTTGTTAAAGAAAGAATAAAAAAAATTAATCCTTTTGCAAAAATTATTAATACAACTAAATGTGGAGTATCTTTAAATGAGATTTTAAATCTTGATGCATTTAGTTTAAAACGTGTTTTAGATGTTGAGCCTGATTTTCTTACATCAGATCATGACCATGAGCATGACGATGACGTAACTAGCTTGTCGTTTGTATCTGACACCCCTTTAGATATGGAAAAATTTCAAGATTGGTTTAGTAAACTATTACAAACCAAAGGTCAGGATATTTTAAGAACAAAAGGTATACTCGACTTTACAGGAGAAAGTGATCGATATGTATTTCAAGGTGTACATATGCTTATGGATGCTTCACCAATGGGTAAATGGCCAGAAGGAAAAGAACGAAGTTCTCGATTAGTTTTTATTGGTCGAAATCTTGAAACGATGAATTTGAAAGAAGGATTTGAAAATTGCAAATCGGCATGAAAGCTGATCTATATAAGCTTCCAGAGTTAAATAAAACCAAATTTGAAAATAGAGGAAAAGAGTTTAAACTCGGAATTCCAGTTACTAATGCTGTTACAATTGGTAACTCTATAGCTGTTGGATTTGGCGATGGTACTGTAAGAATTTTTTCATCTGGACAAAGTTCTGAACCTATAAAAGCTCATAAAGGTATTGTTCTTTGCATGTCAAAAGATGGAGACAATATTTTAACTGGTGGAGATGATGGTTGTTTTTTAAAAATTTCACTAGATGGAAAAATAAATGAAATTGGGAACTTTGGTACTCGCTGGGTAGATCATGTTACAGCAAATAATGGCAGTTTGGTCTGTACATCAGGTAATATCGTATATCTGTGGATGCCAAATAAAAAAGAACCAAAACTATTAGAGCATGAGAGCACTATTGGTGGTGTTGCATTTGATTCAAAGGGTAGAAAACTGGCCGTTTCTAGATATGGCGGGGTAACTCTTTGGAAAAAGGATTATAGCAACAAATGGACGTCGTCTAATTTAATTTGGAAAGGCTCTCATAATAAAGTTATTTTTAGTCCTGACGACAGGTATTTGGTGACATCTATGCAAGAAAACCAACTACATTTTTGGAGATTAAAAGACAAGATTGATTCTGCAATGTCAGGATATGGAGCAAAAATTAAGAGTTTTGCCTTTGTAGATGACTCAAAATATTTAGCAACATCAGGTGCAAATGATGCTGTTTGTTGGCCATTTGATGGAGATGGACCAGTTGGTAGAGAACCTATTTGTCTTCCTTATGTAGGAAATAAATTAGTTACATTTGTTGAACCATTTCCAAATGAAAATGCAATTTTAACTGGATTAAGTGACGGTTCAGTTTTTCTGTCTGAAATTGAAAAAGCCAGTAATACAATTATTATACGAAGCTTTACAGAATTCGAAGTTTCTGCAATTGCAGTAACCAAAGATTGCTCACATCTATTAATTGGTGACATGGGAGGAAATATTTTATGGACATCGATTTGGGATGAGGAAAAAAAATAATCTATGTTTAATAAAAAGAAACCTAATGCTGAAACTATTAGAAATTTAAAACTTGTATTTTCAAAAAAACATCAAATTCCAGAAAAATCTATTTTAAGCATGGCTGAGTTAAGTTGTCATGAACCTAATTGCCCTCCTATAGAGACAATAATAACCGAAAGAGCAGAGGATGGGAAAGTAAGGAATTGGCGTATAGCAAAGCCCATTAATGAAATTAAAGAAATTGATATTGATAATTTAAACGAAAAGCACAATCACAAACATTAAACTAATTATTAAGTTTACTTAAACTCTTTATTGTCCGATTTAACGCTTTCCTTAAATCTATCTAAGAAATCAGGGATAGCACTTTTTACTCTGTGCCAAGTTGGAATAAAAGGTGTATCCATCGGATTTTCAAAAAATGACTCTCCTGCTTTCATTATATTTAAAGCAAATAACTCAACCGTTTTTTCTTCATTGTGAGAGTCAAACTTTAATCCGTTCATTTGAGCATCGCTTCTATAAATATCAATCAAATCTAAAGCTGATCTATAATAAGTTGCTTTTATTGATCTAAAAGTTTCCTTGCTAAAAGAATAACCTTGTGTTGCTAGTTTTCTTACTAATGTTTTAATTATATCAATAGACATTTTAGATAAGCCTTTTGAACTATCCTTTATAGATAATATCTGATGTTTATGATCGTAGTTATCAGCTAATTCTACTTGGCATATGTTGTTAGATGAATAATTTCTCTGCATTTCAGATAAAATAGCAATTTCAATTCCCCAATCTGATGAAATTCTAAGTTCTGGTAGAATATTTCTTCTAAATGAAAATTCTCCAGCTAATGGGTACTTAAATGACTTCATAAAGTCTATGTAATCACTTTTACCTATTGTTTTTTCCATTGCCGTTAGAAGTGGATTAACAAGTAATCTAGCTACTCTTCCATGCATTTTATTATCAGCAATTCTTGGGTAATAACCTTTACAAAATTCATAATTAAATAAGGGGTTTTCTACAGGATAAAAAAGTTTTGCTAATAACCTCCTATCATAAGTTTTTATATCACAATCATGTAAAGCAACAGATCTGGCTTCATCTCTAGCTATTGCCATGCCAATGCAATACCAAACATTTCTTCCTTTACCCATTTGTTTTGGTGCAAGATCTATACCTTTTAATTCCTTATCTAATTTTTTTAATTTAGGACCATCATTCCATAAAATAGAAAATGGAGTTTTTAACTTTTTAAAAAATTTCCATGCCTTTTTAGCTTGAGCTTTATTAGCTTGATCCAAGCCAATTATGACATGATTAAGATATTTAGTTTTGCTTATTTCATTTACTATGTTTGGCAATGCGTCTCCTTCAAGCTCTGAATAAAGACAAGGTAAAATTAATTCTAATTTTCTCTCTTTAGAAAATTTTAATAAGTCTTTTTCAATCTGCTCTGTACTTCTTATTGAGAAGTCATGAAGATTTGCAACGATACCGTTTTGAGAAAAATCACCCATGATTTAAATTTCTAGCCTCTATTTTATCCATTGCTTTTTTAACTACAGTTACCCATCCCATTGGAGCAGGCTTATTGGTGATTATTTTATTTTTATTATTTATTTTAATGGATTTATTTGAGATTATGCATGGATAGTTTGATATTTTTAACATACTTAAGTCATTTACGTTGTCACCGACTGCAATTGTTGAAAGATGATTTTTTTTATTATTTTTAAAGATTTTGATAACTTTTCTTGATGCCAAACCTTTGTTAACTTTGTCACCTAAGTTCATTACTCTTCCACCTTCTTGAATACTAATACCTAGTTTACTTGAATTACTCAAAAGTGAATTTTTTTGTGCTAAAGATCCCTTGAAAATAAATGGAAAAGTAAATTTCCTTTTTAAACTAGCTTGGAGTTTTTTTCCTCTTAATCCTAATACTTTTATTTGATTTCTTTTACTCATTTTATAAACAAAATCACACTTATCTAAAATCGTTTTATCAGTATTTTTTTCAAAGATATTATAAATTATTTTTTTTGTTCTAGCCAAAGTAATCTTCTTTGGGAATTTCTTATTTATTAAATTTATATTATGAATTTCAGACCCATTTTCTGATATGAAAGGTAATTTTAAATTTAATTCCTTTAAAAATAATTTAATTTCATTTTCAGTTTTGCTTGTATTTGGAATTATTAATACATCGTTAGATATCAATTCTCTGATATATTTTTTTGCTTTTGTAAAATAGAATTTTTTTTTATCCAGTAGTGAACCATCTAAATCAGTAAAAATTAATACATTATTATTCATCAGAAGGTTTTTTGTGTTAATTACCTTAAATAAGCAAATGCATATTAGATATATCAGTTATGCCTTGATAATTATCTCAATAAATTCAAGATTTTATTGAAAAGTGTTAAAAATAATATCTAATAGGATGATGAGCAATATCTCATTATCATTAGATGAAATTTTCATATTGGCAAAAAATGTGTTTTTTAAAAATAATTGTGATGAGGAAACATCTAATATTATGGCTGATCTAGTTATGAAAGCAGAAAGAGATGGTTCTCTTTCTCATGGCTTATTTAGAGTGCCTGCTTATGTGTCAGGATTAAAGAGTGGAAAAATAAACGGCAAAGGTAATCCAGATATAAAAATAATATCAGCATCAGTTGTTAAAGCTAATGGGAATAATTGTTTAGCCCCTGTTGTTTTGAATAAAAGCATCCCAGAATTAATTAAACTTGCTAAAGAAAATGGCGTTGCAATTTTATCAATCACAAATTCACATCACATGGCTGCGATGTGGCCTGAAACAGAAATAATTGCAGAGCAAGGTTTGGTTGCAATTGCGTGCACATCTTACAAGCCTGCTGTAGCACCTGCTGGATCAATCAAACCTCTGTTTGGAACAAATCCAATTTCATTTGCATGGCCAAGGAAAAATAAACCTCCAGTGGTTTTTGATATGGCAACAGCATCAATGGCTATGGGTGAGGTTCAAGTTGCTAAAAGAGAGGGTCATAAAGTTCCATTGGGCACAGGACTTACAAAAGAGGGAAAAGATACAACAGATCCTGCTGAGATTGCAGATGGAGGTGTTTTATTGCCTTTCGGCGGCTATAAAGGCTCAGGGATTGCGATGATGGTAGAATTGCTTGCAGGTGCCTTAGTAGGAGATAATTTTAGTTATGAGACGGCTGAGATGGATAACAATGATGGAGGGCCTCCAAGTGGTGGAGAGTTCATTTTAGCCATATCTCCAGATAAATTATCAGATACTGACTGGGATACTCATTCATCAAAATTTTTTGATAAAATGAAATCAATGGGTGATGTAAGACTTCCTGGTGAGAGAAGACATAAGAATAGATTAGATAAAGGACCTAGAAATATCAATGAGGATTTAGTTAATAAAATTAAATCATTAAGCTAATTCTAATTCAATCGGTGTATGATCAGATGGTTTTTCTCTACCTCTTGGATATTTATTAACTTTAACATCCTTAATACTATTCAGCAAACTGTTAGTCACTAAAAAGTGATCAATCCTCATTCCATTATTTTTTTGCCAAGCACCACTTGTGTAATCCCAAAAAGTATATTCTTCTTTATCTGGATAAATATATCTAAATGCATCATGAAATCCTAAATTAAACATTTCTCTTAATTTTTTCCTAATTTCAATTCTATACAATGCATCGTTTTCATATCCTTTAGGATCATGAACATCTTCAGCAGAAGGTATTATGTTAAAGTCACCTGCAATAATTATATTATCATAACTTTTTAAAAGAGATTTCAATTTTTTTATTAAACTATCTAACCAATATAATTTATAATCATATTTCTCAGTATCTACTGGATTTCCATTTGGAGTATAAATATTTATTAGTTTAATTACTTTTGATTTATATTTTGTATCAGCTGTAATTATTCTTGATTGTTTATTTTTATCTTTAAAAATATCTTTTTCAATTTTATCTAATTTTTTTTTGGAAAGTATTGCAACTCCGTTGTAACTTTTTTGTCCAAAAACATAACTTTCATATTTGAATTTTTTAATATCATCAAATGGATAAGTTTCCTCTTGAGTTTTTATTTCTTGAGTTAATACAATATCAGGATTGAATTTCTTTAAATATTCCTGAACATTTAATATTCTTGCTCTAATAGAATTTACATTCCATGAGCTAATGATCATTAAAGAGAAAATGAAACACCACAACCGCAAGATGATTTGCTTTGTGGGTTACTAATTTTAAATTGGTCTCCGATTAATTCTTTTACGAAATCAACCTCTGATCCTTTCAATAGATCTGCTGAAGTTTTATCGATTAAAATATTATCTTGTCTTAAATCGTCGTCTTGAGGTGTTTTATCAAATGAGAAATCATACTGAAATCCAGAGCATCCACCGCCTTTGATAGCGATTCTAAAAAAAGAACCCTCATCCTTAGATGATAAAAGGTTATTGATTTGTTTTAACGCATTATCTGTAAATTTAATTTCTTTAATCATTATTTATCACTGTTATTACTAATATAATTAATATTTGGCATTTTTAAAGAATGAATAATTACTCAAAATTAGGTTTTTTTACATCAAAAGGTCGCTTAACTTTAGAGCCAAATAGCTCCTTTAGAACGCCTTTTCAAAGAGATAGGGATAGAATAATCCATTCTGCATCATTTAGAAGATTAAAGCACAAAACCCAAGTTTTTGTTAATACAGAAGGTGATCATTATAGAACGAGAATAACTCATTCATTAGAGGTTGCTCAAATTGCAAGATCAATTTCAAGATATTTAAATTTAAATGATGATTTAGTTGAAACACTAAGTTTAGCCCATGATATGGGGCATACACCATTTGGTCATGCAGGTGAAGAAGCCTTGAATGAATCAATGACTATGCATGGTGGTTTTGATCATAATCTTCAAACTTTAAGAATAGTTATGTTCATAGAAAATAAATATTTAAAATTTAAAGGTTTAAATTTAACAATTGAAACACTCGATGGCCTTTTAAAACACAACGGACCAATACGTAATACTAATAAAATAAATAAAATAATTGGAGCTAAAAAATTTAAACAAAGAATTAATTTTAAAAAAAATTCTTCGCTTGAGGCACAGATTGCATCTATATCTGATGACATAGCCTATAATAACCATGATATACAAGATGGAATTAAGGCTAAATTGTTTTCTCTAAATCAATTATGTGAAATTAATTTTTTTAAACAAATCTACAAGTCCTATAAAACAAAAATTAATCGTTCAAATAAAGATATAATAGTTTATCAAATTATAAGAGACTCGATAAATTTAATGGTGCAAGATGTAATTAAAAATAGTATTAAAAATTTAAAGAAAAATAAGATCAATACTAAAAGAGACGTTTATATGTATAAAGATAAAATAATCAATTTCTCTAGTAAATTTTTATCTATAGAAAAAGAGGTTAAAAATTTTTTAAAGATAAATATGTATAATAATAAGACTGTGCAATTAAAAAATAATCGAGGAAAAAAAATAGTAGAAAATTTATTTAAAATAATAGAAAAGAAACCCAAAAAGTTTATTATCAACCAATCTATAGATAAAAATAAACATAGAGCAATTTCTGATTATATATCAGGAATGACTGATAGATACGCAATACAATTATACAAGTCACACAAATGAATATATTTGAAAATTATTTATTAAAGATAAAAAAAGTTATTAAGTCTGCCCACAAAGATAATTTATTAGAGTTGCCAGATAATTTATCGGGTATAAATGTTGATATTCCACCTGCTAAGTTTAGTGGAGACATTTCTACAAATGTTGCAATGGTTTTATCCAAAATTAATAAAAAACCTCCAATAGAACTTGCTATGCAGATAGCTGATTTAATGAAAGATAGTGATAGTAATATTGATGAAATTAGCATTGAAAAACCAGGTTTTATCAATCTAAAATTTAAAAATGAATTTTGGAATGGCTTTATATTAGATGTCTTAAATAATTCTTCATATGGAAGTAGCACGACAGGGAAAAAAAATAGTTTTTTAGTAGAATTTGTATCTGCAAATCCAACTGGACCTTTACACGTGGGTCACTCAAGAGGCGCTATACTTGGAGATGTAATATCTAATCTTTTATCCTTTAATGGTCATAAAGTTACCAAAGAATATTATGTCAATGATTATGGAAATCAAATCTCCTATTTTACAAAATCAGTTTATTTAAGAATAAAAGAAATACTTTATAGTGAATCCTTTCCCATAGATGATAAGGATTTATATCCTGGAGACTATCTTATAGATATAGCAAAAAAAATAATTTCAAATAATAAAGATTTAGATTTTAAAAACTTTGACTCTGTATCAGAAAAACTAAAAAAACTTTCAATACAAGAATCTTTAAAGTTAATAAAAATTAATTTAGAAAATCTTGGCATAAAGCATGATAATTTTGCAAGTGAAACTGAAGTTATAAATAATAATGAAGTTGATGAAGTAATTAAAAATTTAAAAGAAAAAAAATATATTTATGAAGGAAAAATTAAAGCACCTGAAGGAGAAAATAAAGAAAATTGGGTAGAAAGAGAGCAATTATTGTTTAAATCTACAGACTTTGGTGATGATAAAGATAGAGCGCTTCAAAAAGAAGATAAATCATGGACATATTTTGCAAGTGATGTTGCTTATCATAATACAAAATTAAAAAGAAATTTTAATATTCTTATAAATATACTTGGCGCTGATCACGCTGGTTATATTAAAAGAATAACTTCTGTAGTTGAAGCGTTGTCAGGTGAAAAAGATAAGTTAATTTGCAAAGTAAGTCAGTTAGTAAAACTTATTAAAGACAAAAAACCTTTTAAAATGTCTAAAAGGAAAGGTGATTATATTACTATTGAGGATCTTATTAATGAGGTGGGTAAGGATGCAACAAGGTTTATTATGTTAAGCAGAAGTAGTGATGCAGAAATTGATTTTGATTTTGACAAAGTAAAAGAAAAATCGAAAGAAAATCCTATTTACTATGTTCAGTATGCATATGCTAGAATTTCGTCTGTTTTTAGAAATACCCAAAATGATATCAATAGCAATCTTGAGTTCAAGAATTCAGATTTTAATTTTGCGAATGAAGAAATAAAATTATTCAAAAAAATTAGTGAATGGCCTAAATGTGTTGAAGTTTCTTCAGAAAAATTAGAACCACATAGAATTTCAGTATATCTTTATGAATTAGCTTCTGAATTCCACTCCTATTGGAATATGGGTAAGGAAGATGTTTCTAAAAGATTTATTGATCAAGACAATACAATTAAAATGGAAAAACTAGTTTTCCTAAAATCTATAGCCAATACTTTGAAAACTGGTATGAATATTTTGGGTGTAGACACACCTGAAAAAATGTAATGATTAAAGAGCTAAAGTATCTTTTTTTCCTTATTATAATTTTCCTCTTTATATTTTTTACCGCCAGATACTATTTTTCAGATGAAAATATTAAGAAATCTTACAGATCACTTTCTTCAATTGATGAAAAAATTAATATTATCGAAAAAGATCTTAGATTATTAGAAAATGATACAGAAAATATTATTGAATATGTAGAATTTAAAAATAATAAGAAAAAAAATAAATATTCTTTTTGGGAACTTCTTTATAATGACAAATAAATCCCATAGATCTTTTGTTTGTGGAATAAAAGGTAAATATCTTACCCAAAAGGAAATAAGTTTTTTAAAAAAATATAAACCATGGGGAATTATTTTATTTTCTAGAAATATAAATTCAATAAATCAAACTAAAGAATTAACAAATTCTATTAAAAAAATTTTTAAAAATAAAAACTATCCTATTATGATAGATGAAGAGGGAGGTAGAGTTAGTAGATTAAGAAAATTTATTGATAATTCTATTTTTTCAGCAGAATATTTTGGCAATCTATTTAATAGAGATAAAAAAAAGTTTAATATTTATTATAATGTTTATGTAAAACAAATTACATACCTATTAAAATTATTAGGTATAAATATCAATACTGTTCCAGTTCTAGACCTTAAAAGAAAAAATTTTCATAAAATTGTCGATGACAGAGCATTTTCCAGTAACAAAAAAATAGTATCAACAATGGGTGATATTTGTATCAATCATTTTCATAAAAATGGTGTTGCAACAGTGATCAAACACATTCCGGGTCATGGTTTAGCTAAAGTAGACAGTCATAAAAATCTTCCTAAAATAACTAAAAATGAAGATTATTTAGTTAAAAATGATTTTTATACTTTTAAAAATAAGAAAGCATTAATCGCAATGACAGGCCATTTATTATTTCAAAAAATTGATCCCCAAAATAATGTTACTCATTCAAAAAAAATTATTAGTTTAATAAGAAATAAAATAAAATTTAAAAATTTAATTTTAACAGACGATCTTTCAATGAAAGCTTTAAAAAATAAACTCGATGTTAGAGTAAAAAAATCTTTTTTAGCTGGTTGCAATATAGCCTTACATTGCAATGGAAATTTAAGTGAAATGGTTACAGTTGCACAAAACTCACCAAAACTAGACAAATTTGTAACAAAAAAAACATCACAATTAATAAAAATTATAGGTTAGAGTGATTTACGATGACCGATGATTCTTTAGACTTTAATGTAAATTTAAATAATTTCAGTGGTTCACTTGAGATTTTGCTAGATCTTGCTAAATCGCAAAAAGTAGATTTAGAAAAAATTTCTATAACAAAACTTGCTGATCAATTTCACCAATATCTAACAGAAAAAGAAAATTTAAATTTAGAAATAGCCTCTGAATATTTGTTAATGGCAACTTGGCTTACTTATTTAAAATCAAAATTATTACTTCCTGAAACTGATGAAGATGAGTTTAAGGCTTTTGAAGTTGCCGAGAAACTTAAACTACAATTAAAAAAATTAGAGTTAATTAGATTACTATCTTCTCAAATGTTAGATAGAAAAAGACTGGGTAGAGATGTTTTTATGCGTGGTTCTAAAAGTGGTGTAAAGTCGATTTATGATAAAAAAGTTTCTTTAACATTATTTGAATTATTAAAAGCATATTCGGGGATAGTTATGACCAAAGATTTTCATACTATGAACATACCCAAACTTCCTGTCTTTACTACTGAAGATGCTATTAAAAGAATAAAGGAGTTCTTTGGCACGCTTAATGATTGGAAAAATTTGTCTGAGTTAGTTCCGTCTGGATTTAATAAATCTCCTAATTTAAAAAAAACTGGTAAAGCTGGAATATTTGCTGGTTCTTTAGAATTGGCAAAAGAAGGAAATATATCTTTAAAACAAAAAGAATTATTTGATGATATCTATATTAGGGAAAATTAATGAACAAAATTAAAAAAAATAATATTGTAAGTTTTCCAACTAAACTCACCGATGTAGAAAGAGAGATTGAAGCTATTATATTTGCTGCTGCTGAACCTCTTTCAGTTGAAACAATAGAGTCTAAATTATCTAAACAAACAGATATTCAGCAATCACTAGAAAAACTAAGAGATTTCTACTCAAATAGAGGTATTAATTTGATTTGCATATCTAATAAATGGTCATTTAGAACTGCAGTTAATTTATCTTCTTTAATGTCAGAACAAAAAACTGTTGAAAAAAAATTATCTAGAGCTGCAATCGAAACTCTTGCTATTATTGTTTATCATCAACCTGTTACAAGGTCTGAAATTGAAGAGATAAGAGGTGTAGCTTTTGGAACTAATACTTTAGAAATTCTAATGGAGTTAAATTGGGTAAAACACGAAGGTAGAAAAAATGTCCCTGGAAAACCAATTCAATATGGAACAACAGATGAATTTTTAAGTCATTTTAATCTACAAAAATTGTCAGATTTACCAACCGTAAATGAATTAGGCTCAGCAGGCTTAATTGATACATCAAGTGTAGACTCTGCAATATTTGGAACAGGTAAATTTTTTAAAGAAAAACAAGTGGACAAGAAGGAAAATATTTATTCTGATATTGATGAAATGTTGAGTAGTACCCTCAAATCTGACGAAACCTAAAAAATCACTTTTAATAAATCAAGAATAAGGTTATAAATAATTTATGAGTATAGGATTTTGGCAAATAGCAATTGTAGTAATTTTAGTAGTTTTACTTTTTGGAAGAGGAAAAATCTCTAGCCTAATGGGTGATGTAGCTAAAGGAATTAAAAGTTTCAAAAAAGGAATGGCTACAGATGTTAATGATGATGACCAAACTAAAAATATTTCAGAGAATCAAGACTCTAATAAAAAAGAATAACAAATGCCGTCAATTGGCTGGCTAGAAATACTAATCATAGTCTCAATAGCAATTATTGTAGTAGGTCCGAAAGATTTTCCTTTCATGTTAAAAAAAATTGGTTCATGGATTGGTTCAGCCAAGAGATATGTTCGTGATGTTCAAGGACAAGTTAGTGATTTAACAAATGAAACTTTAAATACTGATATAGACGAAAAACCAAAATCACAAAACCAAGAGAAAAAAAAAGATGAGTAAAGATAAAGAGGGAAGTTTCATAAGTCATTTAACTGAACTTAGAAAAAGATTAATAAACTCATTTATATTTTTAGCTATTTTATTTGTAATTTGTTATTATTTTTCTGAGTACATTTACGGTTTTTTAGTCGAACCGTATGCAACTGCTGTAAAAGACGACGATACGAATAGAAGGCTAATATTTACTGCACTTCAAGAAACATTTTTAACATATCTAAAAGTTTCTTTTTTTGCTGCTTTTTTTATTACAAGTCCCTTTATATTAATCCAAATTTGGAAATTTATAGCTCCTGGACTTTATAATCATGAAAAGAAAGCTATAATGCCTTACTTAGTGGTAACACCAATACTATTCTTACTAGGTGGAATGTTGGTTTATTATTTAATAATGCCTTTAGCTATAAAGTTTTTTTTATCCTTTGAGAGCTTGGGTGCAGCCACAAATCTACCAATTCAATTAGAAGCTAAAGTAAACGAGTATTTATCATTGGTAATGAAGCTTATTTTTGCATTTGGTTTAAGTTTTCAATTACCAGTAGTATTAAGTTTATTAGCTAGAATTGGAGTTGTGAATTCAACATTTTTAAAAGAGAGAAGAAAATATGTTGTTGTAATAATATTCGCAGCAGCAGCTGTATTAACGCCACCAGATCCAATCACACAAATTGGTTTAGGCATACCTTTATTAATTTTATATGAATTATCAATAATATCAGTAGGAATAATTGAAAAGAAAGCAGCAGAAAAAAATGCACAATATTAAAGATATCAGAAATGAGTTCGAAAAATTTAAGGAAAAACTTAAAAATCGAAATATTGATATAAGTCTTGATAACATAATAAGTTTAGATGGTGAAAATAGAAAGCTTATTCAAGAAAAAGAAAAATTTGAAATGGAAAAAAAGACTATTTCTAAATCCAAAGACCGAAGTTTATTTGAAAAATCAAAAGAGCTTTCATTAAAAATTGAAGAAATTAACAAAAATCAGATAAAATTACAGAGCCAGATTACCGATATTTTATCTTCTATACCAAATATACCATTGAGTGATGTGCCTATAGGACAAGATGAAAATTCTAACAAAGAAATTGAAAAAAAAGGTAAAATAAAAGAATTAAATTTTAAGCCAAAATCTCATTATGAACTAGGAGATAAATTAAATATGCTTGATTTTGACTTAGCAACAAAAACAACTGGTTCAAGATTTGTATTTGTTAAAAACGAATTAGCTCAATTAGAAAGAGCTATATCAAATTTTATGATTGATACGCATACTCAAAAAAATGGTTATACAGAAATATCTCCTCCATTAATTGCGACCGCTGAAACAATGTTTGGCACTGGACAATTGCCAAAATTTGAAAATGATCAATTTGAAATTAAGCTAGATGAGGGTGAAGGAAGAAAATTCTTAATACCAACTGCTGAAGTAATTTTGACAAATATTGTAAAAAATCGAATTTTGGAGAAGAAAGAATTACCAATTAGAGTAGTAGCATCAACACCATGTTTTAGAAAAGAAGCGGGTAGTTACGGCAAAGATACCAAAGGTATGATCAGACAACACCAGTTTTATAAAGTGGAACTAGTAAGTATTGTAGAAAATGATAAATGTGCAGAGGAGTTAGAAAGAATGTCTAATTCTGCTACAATGATATTGGATGCGTTAAAACTTCCTTATAGAAAAATTGTTCTATGTACTGGCGATATGGGTTTTAGTGCAGAAAAAACTTATGACATTGAAGTTTGGCTTCCATCTGAAAATAAGTATAGAGAGATATCAAGCTGTTCATCTTGTGGTTCTTTTCAAGCAAGAAGAATGAAAGCTAGATATAAAGGACAAAATAATTCAAAAGAATTTGTTGGCACACTTAATGGCAGTGGATTAGCAGTTGGTAGAACTATGATTGCTATTATGGAAAATTATCAAACAGAAGATGGATCTATTTTGATACCCGATGTTCTTAAGCCATATTTGCCAAATATAGATAAAATTTCTATCAATTAAGAGTTGAGTTTGAATAATAGATAGGATAAATAGCCTTAACTTAAAAGGATACGTTATGGATGCTGGAATTGGACAATTTATACCATTAGTTTTAATTTTTGTTATTTTCTATTTTTTTTTAATTAGACCTCAACAGAAAAAAGTAAAAGATCACAAAGCCATGGTTGAAGCACTTAAAAGAGGAGATAAGGTAATTACCTCAGGCGGAATAGTTGGCACCGTTGAAAGGATAATTGATAACGAAAAAGTTGAGGTTAAAATTTCTGATAATGTGAATGTCGAAATTGTCAGAGCAACTGGAATTCAAGGTTTAGTAAGTTCTACAGAACCAAAAAAATAACATCATAAAAAAGTGTTATACTTTTCAAAATTACGAATAATTTCAGTAATTGTTTTTACAGTTATTTTTTCCTATTTTGCTTTTTCAAATTTTGTAAAGTTTGATGATAAATTTTTTTCAAAAAATATAAATTTAGGTTTAGACTTACAAGGTGGATCTTACTTACTTCTTGAAATAGATAATCGACCAGTAATTACTCAAAAACTACAGGCAAAAATAATTGAATTAAAAAGATATTTTAAAGAAAAACAAATAACTCTTAAAAATTTTTCACTCAAAGGTGATACAATTTCATTTGAAACAACAGATAATGAAATTGAAAATATTAAAAATATTTTAAATGATAAAGAAAGTGATATTAATACTTATTATCCAACATATAAATCTCATGAATTCGACGTTTTAGAAGATGGAAATCTTTTCTCATTAAATTATTCTAGATATGGATTGGTCTTATTAAAAAATTCCTCATTAGATCAGGCTATTGAAATTGTAAGAAGAAGAGTTGATGAAGTTGGAACAAATGAGCCCAATATTCTCAAAAGAGGTAATGATAGAATATTAGTTGAATTACCAGGTTTAGACGATCCAAATAGAATTAAATCTTTACTTGGAAAAACAGCAAATCTCACATTTCAATTTATTTCTCAAAATAATGAAGAGTCTTTTGGAACTGAAAAATTATCCTTTGAGGATGGTTCTAGAGATGCAATTGTTAGTAAAAGAATAATTTTAAGTGGTGACAACCTAGTCGATGCAAAGCCAACAATGAATTCCCAAACAAATGAAACAGTAGTTTCGTTTAGTTTAGATAGAGTAGGTGCCAAAAAATTTGGTAAAGCAACTAGTACGGGAGTTGGCAAACAATTGGCAATAGTTTTAGATGGGAAAATAATTAGTGCTCCTTCAGTTAGAGAACCTATAATTGGTGGATCTGGACAAATCTCAGGTGACTTTACTTTTCAATCTGCAACAGATCTTGCATTGCTACTTAGATCCGGTGCTTTGCCTGCACCTTTAAATATAATCGAAGAAAGAACTGTTGGACCAGACTTAGGTCAAGATTCAATAGATGCTGGTATTTTATCTTTATTTATTGGTTTCTTACTAGTTATTTTATTTATGATTTATAAATATAGAGCATTTGGATTAATTGCTAATCTAGCTCTTGTTTCAAATCTCTTTTTGCTAATTGGTATTCTAACTCTATTTGAGGCAACATTAACCTTGCCTGGAATTGCAGGTATTATTTTAACAGTTGGTATGGCTGTTGATGCAAATGTATTGATATTCGAACGCATAAAAGAAGAGACTAAAAATGAAAAAAATCCAATAATAGCTTTTGATGCTGGATATACAAAATCAAGAACAACTATTTTAGATGCAAACATTACAACATTAATAGCAGCATTCATTTTGTTTTTTATGGGATCAGGACCTGTGAAAGGTTTTTCCGTCACTTTAGGTGTTGGAATTTTAACTACTTTGTTTTCAGTATATTTTATAGCAAGATTATTAACTTCTGTATATGTAGTCAAAAATAAAGATAAGGAGCAGTTACTTTAAAATGAGTAATATTTCTTTTAATAAGTTCTATAGAAAATTTAATATATTATCACTTATCCTAATAGTAATTTCATTAGTATTTTTAATTTTTAAAGGTTTAAATTATGGTGTTGATTTCAAAGGTGGTACTTTAATTGAATTAAGAACTACAGACAAAACTAATAATATTAGTCTTATTAGAGATAGCTTTAATCAAATGAATTTAGGGGATGTATCTGTCAAAAAATTTGGCAATGAAACAGACTTTATTGTTAAGTTTGAAAAGCAAAATTCAAATGATCCTGAATTTATTCAAAATATAAAAAATAAATTATCTAGTTCAATTGGTGATGTCGACTTTAGAAGAGTAGAAAATGTTGGTCCTAAAGTAAGCTCAGAACTCTTAAAATCAGGAATTATTGCTATAAGTTTATCGCTTGCGGCAATGCTATTGTATATTTGGATAAGATTTGAATGGCAGTTCAGCTTAGGAGCTATTTTAGCCATATTTCACGATGTTATAATTACATTAGGTATATTTTCTATTTTTTCACTTGAGATAAACCTTTCAATTGTAGCAGCTGTTTTAACTATTGTTGGTTACTCTATGAACGATACTGTTGTAATATTTGATAGAGTTAGAGAAAATTTAAGAAAGTATTCTGATATAAAAATTTTTGATTTAACTAATATTTCAATTAATGAAACTTTATCTAGAACAATAATTACATCTGTAACTACATTGTTAGCTCTTTTTTCAATATACTTATTTGGTGGTGAAATACTAAAAGGGTTTTCTTTAGCAATGATATTAGGTGTTATTTTTGGAACTTATTCTTCCATATACATCGCCAATCCTATTTTAGTTGCACTGAATGTCAGTCAAAGAACAATAGTTAAAGAAGAAAAAGATTAATATAGGTTTTGAGCAATTACCATAGTTAAAAGCATTGGTAATGATAGTAGTGTATTTGTTCTTGAAAATAGCATAGCTGTTTTTGCAGATTTAGCTTTTACATCAGCTTCAACTTCAATAATACCCAAAGCTTTTTTCTGGTTTGGCCATATTACAAACCACACATTAAATGCCATTATAATTCCCAACCACATACCAATTCCGATAGCCGTAGCTTTTCCTCCACCAGATCCAATTCCTAATGTCATAGCTTGATGCACATAACCGTTTAAATAAGCTAAGATCAGTCCTGATATTACTGTAACTAAAGCTGCCCATCTAAACCAAAATAGAGCTGCAGGAGCTATAACTTTTCCAATAGCCGGTTTTTGTTCGTCAGGTATTTTAGACATGTTTGGTATTTGAACAAAATTAAAATACCAGAGTAAACCAATCCACATAATTGCAACAATGACATGTATATATCTAAATAACCAACTCCAAAAAATTACGTCGATATCAAAACCACCATTTCCAAAGTATAAACCTAAAAATAGCAAAATGGATAATGCCAAAGAAATATGAACAGTTTTAGATAATGATTGTAGAATCGAAGTCATAATAATTATAATTTATAACATTTTTAATTAAAATTTAAGCAGTTTTTTTAAACTTATTGTCCAACATTGGTTTTAAAAATTTACCTGTATAACTATCTTTAACATTGATAATTTCCTCAGGCTTACCCTCAGCTATTATATTTCCTCCCTTTACACCACCTTCTGGACCCATATCAACTATATAATCAGCAGTCTTTATAACATCTAAATTATGCTCAATAACAACTACAGTATTTCCAGTTGCAACAAAGGTATGTAAAATTTCTAATAATTTTTTAATATCGTGTTGATGTAGTCCTGTTGTCGGTTCATCTAATATATATATTGTTCTTCCAGTTGACCTTTTAGATAATTCTTTGGCTAATTTAATTCTTTGGGCTTCACCACCTGATAGAGTAGTGGCTTGTTGACCGATTTTTATATACCCTAATCCGACCTTCTTAAGAGTAAGCAATTTTGTTTTAATATTAGAAATATTTTCAAAATATTCGCAACCCTCATCAACCGTCATGTTTAATACATCTGCAATACTTTTGTCTTTAAATTTAATTTCTAGGGTTTCTCTGTTATATCTAGTTCCTTTGCATTCATCACAGGTTATATAAACATCAGGTAAAAAATGCATTTCATATGTTATTACTCCATCACCTTCACAAGCTTCGCATCTACCACCTTTGACATTGAAGGAAAATCTTCCAGGCTTATAACCTCTACTTTTTGACTCTGGTAAATTCGTAAACCAGTCTCTTATTGGACCAAATGCTCCCGTATATGTAGCTGGATTTGATCTAGGAGTTCTACCAATAGGTGATTGATCTATGTCTATAATTTTATCTACCAATTCAATACCTTTAAAACCTCTAAATGGTTTTGGAATTTTTCTCGATTTATTATTATTAAGTGTAAGGTTTAAGGCGTTATAAAGTGTTTGAAGTATTAATGTTGATTTACCACTTCCAGAAACACCTGTTACACATGTAAAACTTCCAAGTGGAATTTTAAGATTCACGTTGTTTAAATTATTTCCACTTGCTCCATTGATTTCTAAAAACCTTCCATTTTTTGCTAATCTTCTAGTTCTTGGTATTGGTATGAAGCTTTTGTTAGATAAATATCTTCCTGTAATACTATCGTTATTTTTTAATATATCATTATACGATCCTTGAGCGATTACTTCGCCACCTTTGTTTCCAGCTTCTGGACCAAGATCAATTATATGATCTGCATTTTCCATGGTTTCAGTATCATGTTCTACAACTATGACTGTATTTCCTAAGTCTCTAAGTCTTTTTAGTGCATTAATTAATTTAACATTATCTTTTTGATGTAGACCAATAGAAGGTTCATCAAGTACATATAATACTCCAGTTAATCCCGAACCTATCTGCGATGCTAACCTTATTCTTTGTGCTTCACCACCCGATAATGTACCAGACTCTCTTGATAAAGTTAGGTAGTCAAGACCAACATTTAGCAGAAAGTTTAATCTCTCATTAATTTCTTTTAAAATATGCTGCGCAATTTTTAGTTGACGCTTATCTAATTTTGTTTCAAGTGATTTAAACCATTCCTTTGCATCAAATATAGATTTTTCAGTGACTTCACTTATATTGTGATCATTAATTTTAACACATAGAGCCTCATCTTTTAGCCTGTGCCCATTACATCTTTCACACTTTGTATCTGATTGATATTGAGATATTTCCTCTCTTTTCCAATCACTATCTGTTTCTAAAAATCTTCTTTCTAAATTATTTACCACTCCTTCAAATGTTTTTTTATGTGAATATTTTTCATATCCATCGTCATAAGAAAATTTAATTTCTTCCTCATCAGATCCAAATAAAATTACATCTTTTATTTTTTTTGAAAGCCTCGACCATCTATCATTCAATGAAAAACCATAATGTTTTGCTATAGACGCCAAAGTTTGTGCATAATATAAAGATGATGATTTTGACCAAGGTTCAATAGCCCCATCTGCTATTGTTTTTTTTTCATCTGGCACTACTAATTTTGGATCAACATTTAATTTAACACCAATACCTTCACATTCTTCGCACGCACCATAAGGACTATTAAAAGAAAAAAGTCTTGGTTCTATTTCTTCAATTGTAAAACCACTTTCGGGACAAGCAAACTTAGTTGAAAAGATTAAATTTTCAGTTTTTCTAAACTTTTTTGGCAGAGTTTCATCTTCATATTCCACAAACATTAATCCATTTGCTAAATTAACTGCTGTTTCTACACTTTCGGCTAATCTATTGCCCAACGATGAATTTAAAACAATTCTGTCAACTAGAACTGCTATATCATGTTTTAATTTTTTATTTAATTCTGGAACATCATCAATATCATAAAGTTTATTATCAACTTTAATTTTTCTAAATCCTCTTTTTTTGTAGCCAAGAATGTCTTTCCTATATTCACCTTTTCTTCCCCTAACTACTGGTGCATATAAAAAAATTGTTGATTTTTTTGGTAGTGTTTTAATTTTATCGACTATTTGACTTATAGTTTGAGAAGTAATTGGCAGTCCAGTAAATGGAGAGTATGGAATACCGGCTCTCGCATAAAGCACTCTCATGTAATCATATATTTCCGTAACAGTTGCAACTGTAGATCTTGGATTTTTGGATGTATTTTTTTGTTCAATTGAGATTGCTGGACTTAATCCTTCAATTAAATCTACATTAGGCTTTTTCATTTTATCTAAAAATTGTCTTGCATAAGCAGACAAGCTTTCAACATAACGTCTCTGTCCTTCAGCATATACAGTATCAAAAGCTAAAGATGATTTTCCGGATCCGGATAGGCCAGTGATGACAACAAATTTTTCTTTAGGAATCTCTAGCGTTATATTCTTTAAATTGTGCTCTTTTGCACCCTTAATAACTATCTTTTTAAGCATAATTTTTGTTGCTTTAGATTAATAAAATTAATATTCAAGTTAATAAGTGATATAATAAACATTCTTAAATATTAAAATATTATGGCTGGAAGTTTAAATAAAGTATTATTAATTGGTCGTTTGGGCGCAGACCCAGAAGTTAAGCAAATGGTAAACGGTAAAAGCGTTGCAAGACTTAGTCTTGCTACAAGCCAATCCTGGAAAGATAAAAATACTGGAGAAAAAAAAGAAAAAACTGAATGGCATAGAGTAGTGGTTTTTAACGAAGGTTTGGTAAATGTTGTCCAGCAATATCTAAAAAAAGGTGCACAAGTGTACGTTGAAGGACAACTTTCAACAAGAAAATGGAAAGACGAACAAAGTGGTCAAGATAAATATTCAACTGAAATTTTAATTCAAGGTTACAATTCTTCTTTAACAATGCTTGGCGGTGGAAATCAAAATAATATTGCATCACAAGATAGCAAGCAAAATTTTGATGATGCACCTGCACCAGATCAAAGTGGCTTAGACGACGATATTCCATTTTAATTAATATGGAAAAAAACGAAATTCCAAAAATAAATAATAATATAAAACCAATCTCAATGTATGATGAGATGAGCTCATCATATCTGTCCTACGCTATGAGCGTTATAGTAAGTAGGGCACTACCTGATATCAGAGATGGATTAAAACCTGTTCACAGAAGAATTATATATGCAATGCACAAAGGTGGCTTTGATTGGTCAAAACAATTTAGAAAATCTGCAAGAATTGTTGGAGATGTGATAGGTAAATACCACCCCCATGGTGATCAAGCTGTTTATGACGCTCTTGTTAGAATGGTTCAAGAATTTTCAATGAGCTTACCCTTAGTGGATGGACAGGGTAATTTCGGTTCTATAGATGGGGATCCTCCTGCAGCAATGAGATATACTGAAACTAAACTTGCAAAAGTTTCACAGTTTTTAATTGATGATATAGAAAAAAATACCGTATCCTTTAAAAGTAATTACGATGAGACAGAGCAAGAACCTATTGTATTGCCTGCACAATATCCAAATCTTTTAGTTAATGGTGCTGGTGGAATTGCAGTTGGAATGGCAACAAGTATACCACCTCATAATTTAGGAGAGGTTGTAGATGGAACTTTAGCCTTAATTAAAAACAAAGATATTAAAATTAATGAGCTAATGAAACATATCCCTGGACCAGATTTTCCAACTGGCGGATTAATAATTGGAAAAGATATAATAAAGCAAGGATACAAAACTGGAAGAGGATCTTTTAAAATACGTGGAGAAATTTCAGTAGAGAATTTAAAAAATGGTAAAGATAGACTGGTAGTTTCATCCATACCTTACCAAATAAATAAGTCTAATTTGAATGAAAGAATTGCCGAATTAGTACGAGATAAAAAAATTGAAGGTATAAGCGATATAAGAGATGAGTCTAATAGTGAGGGTATTAGAGTGTCAATTGATCTTAGAAGAAATGTTGAACCAGAAACTGTCAAAAGACAATTATATAAATATACTTCAATAGAATCATCTTTTGGTTTTAACTCTTTGGCAATTGTTGATCAAAAACCAAAGACTTGCAATTTAAAAGATTTTTTAGAAAACTTTTTAAAGTTTAGAGAAGATGTTGTTATAAAAAGAACAAAATTTGATTTAAAAAAAGCAGAAGATAGGGTTCATATATTGCTTGGATTATCAGTCAGTGTTGAGAATATAGACAAAGTCATTAAAATAATTAGATCATCCAAAAACCCTGAGGAAGCAAAAAATTCACTTTTAAAAACAACTTGGAAAATAAGTCAAGCATCAAAACTTATTAAATTAGTTGATAGTAAAAATTACAAAGGAAAATATGTTCTATCTAATGATCAAGTTGTATCAATATTAGAATTAAGACTTCAAAAATTAACTGCTATCGGTATTAACGAAATAGATATAGAAATCAAAAAATTAGCGACAGAGATTTCTAAATATAAAAAAATTATAAACTCAAAAAATGAATTGTTAAGCGTAATAAGCAAGGATCTTCAGGCAATTAAAGATAAATTTTCAGTTCCTAGAAGGACAAAAATTATAGATGCTGTTTTAAATTATGATATCGAAGAAACAATTCAAAAAGAGTCGGTAATAATAACAATAACACTTCAAGGATATATTAAACGAGGGGCTCTTAGTGGAGTTAAGCAGCAAAAAAGAGGTGGAAAAGGAAAAACAGGAATTAAAACAAGAGAAGAAGACTCGGTTGTTCAAACATTGTCTGTAGATACGCATACATCATTATTATTTTTTTCTACAGAAGGTTTATCTTACAAAGTAAAAGCCTGGAAAATACCCGAAGGTTCTGCTTCATCAAAAGGTAAATCACTTTTCAATATTTTACCCTTAAAAAATCATCAATCTATAAGTTCGATTATGCCTTTTCCAGATGAAGATGTTGATAAAAAAAATATGCACATCATATTTGCAACAAGCAAAGGAAAAATAAGAAAGAATAACTTAGAGGATTTTTCATCTATCAATGCATCTGGTAAAATTGCAATGAAACTAGACTCTGATGATAAAATTGTTGGTGTAAAGATATGCACAGATGATCAAGATATAATGCTTAATACAAAATTTGGTAAATGCATAAGGTTTGAATCAAAAAAACTTAGAGTCTTTAAGGGAAGATCTTCTAAAGGTATAAGAGGTATTAATCTTTCAGAAAAAGATACAATTGTTTCGTTATCTATAATTGATAAAGACGATATTAAAAAAAGTAAAAGTAAAACTAAAGATGAAAAATCTGAAGTTAAAGCTAAAGAAAAATTTATCTTATCAATCACAGAAAATGGTTATGGTAAAAGAACATCTCATTATGATTTTAGAGTTACAAATCGAGGGGGTAAGGGAATAATTGGCATAGTTAATTCACCAAGAAATGGTAATGTCTCATCATCTTTTCCTGTGTTTGAGGGTGATCAAATATTAATTTCTACTAATAAAGGTAGAGTTATAAGAACTGCTGTAAAGGAAATAAGAATTGCTGGAAGAAATACACAGGGTGTAAGAATTATTAAATTAACCGGTGACGAAAAGGTTGTCTCTTCAATTAAATTAGATGATAATTTGGTCTAATGAAAAATATAGCTATATATCCAGGAACATTTGATCCAATAACAAATGGACATATTGATGTTATTAAAAAAGCTTTAAAATTAGCAGACAAAATTATAGTTGGCATATCTGATGGTAACGAAAAAAATTTTTTATTTCCTATAGATGAAAGACTAAATATTGTTAAGAAAGCCTTATATGCAGACTTAAAACTCCCAAAAAATAAAATCCAAGTGATTAAATTTAATTCTTTAACAACTGAATTATGTAAAAAATACAAATCAAATCTAATTCTTAGAGGATTGAGGGCTGTGTCAGATTTTGAATATGAGTTCCAACTAGCTGGAATGAACAGAAAATTAAATAATAAAGTTGAAACTATTTTTCTTATGTCTGATGTTGAAAATCAGATTATCTCATCGAGATTTGTTAAAGAAATAGCTCAACACAATGGTGATTTAAGGAAGTTTACAACTAAAAGTACTATTAAATCACTGAAAGAGGCTTATGCTTAAAAAAATTATTATTTTATTTTTATCAATATTTTTATTAACAACAGCTTTAAATGCAAAGGAGAATATAATGATACTTAAATTAAAAGATGGAGATTTAAAAATTGAATTATTTCCAGACGTGGCACCGAACCATGTTAAAAGAATAACGGAACTAGCTAACAGTGGAAAGTATGACGGTGTTGTTTTTCACAGAGTAATTGATGGTTTTATGGCCCAAACCGGAGATGTTCAATTTGGAAATTCATCTTCTGAGAGTTTTAACTTAAGTAGAGCTGGCATGGGTGGGTCTGATATGCCTGATCTTAAAGAAGAGTTTAATGATTTGCCTCATGAAAGAGGAACACTATCAATGGCAAGATCTTCTGATCCAAATAGTGCAAATAGTCAGTTCTTTATATGTTTTGGTCCAACACCGCATCTAGATAGACAATATACAGTATTTGGAAAAGTTATTGAGGGTATGGAGTTTGTTGACATGATTACAAAAGGGGATGGACCCAATGGATCTGTTTCTAACCCAGATAAAATAATTAGCTTCAAGTCTGAGTAGCATTTAATGAATGGAAGACATTAAAAAGAACTTTTCTTTTAGCGTAAAACATCAAAATAAAAATTATCGTGTTGGATTAATACAAACACATCGTGGAGAAATTAATACTCCTGCGTTTATGCCTGTTGGCACTCAAGCTACGGTTAAAGGTGTTTTTATTGATGATATTATTAAAACTGGAACTGAAATAATTCTTTCAAATACCTATCATTTAATGATTAGACCTGGAACAGAGAGGATAGAGATAGTTGGTGGATTACATAAATTTATGAATTGTAAACTCCCTATTTTAACAGACTCTGGTGGTTATCAAGTGATGTCTTTATCTAAATTTAATAAAATAGATAGAGTTAAAGGAGCAATATTTCAGTCCCATATTGATGGAAAAACTTTTATTTTGAGTCCTGAAGAAAGCATTAGAATACAAAAAAAACTTAATTCAGACATTGTTATGGTAATGGATGAATGTCCAAAAAATACCAATGATTATAATAAAATTAAAACTTCTATGGATCTATCTCTAGAGTGGGCGAAAAGATCTAAAGAGGAATTTGGAAAAAACCCTCACAAAGCTTTATTCGGTATAGTGCAAGGAGGATTATTTAAAGATTTAAGAAATGAGTCTCTAAAAAAATTAATTGACATAGATTTTGATGGATATGCTATTGGTGGATTAGCCGTCGGAGAAACACAAAATGAAATGTTTGATGTATTGGATGGTATAAAAGATAATTTACCAATATATAAACCAAGATATTTAATGGGTGTAGGAACTCCCTCCGATATATTAGGGGCGGTAAAGAGAGGTATTGATATGTTTGATTGTGTCCTTCCAACAAGATCAGGAAGAACTGGATTAGCTTTTACCTGGAATGGCAGAGTTCAAATAAGAAATTCTGAAAATAAATTAGATAATACACCTCTAGATAGTAATGTTAGTAAGTTTGACTTAAATAAATACTCAAAAAATTATTTAAACCACCTACACAACACTAATGAGATGTTATCATCAATGATTTTAACGTTAAATAATATAAATTTTTATCAAGAACTTATGTATGAAATTAGAAAAAATATCAAAATGGGAACTTTTGAAGAATTTCACGACAAGTATATTAATATTTTGTAAATTTTAACCATTGCGAAATATCAAAAAATCAATATAAGAATTTCCGTGTTGGGCCCTTAGCTCAGTTGGTAGAGCAATTCCCTTTTAAGGAATGGGTCGATGGTTCGAGTCCATCAGGGCTCACCAACACTACACCATAGGTGGATAATCCAATATAATTTTATTCATCCACTCACTTATTTGATCTATCCTCCTAGCGCTTGAGGGGTGTGTACTCATAAACTCATAAGGTTCTTTACCTTTATTAGCATCTCTCATTCTTTCCCAAATTTTAACTGTTTCCCTTATATCGTATCCAGATAATGATGAAAATATTAGTCCTAAATAATCTGCTTCACTTTCTTGTTTTCTTGAAAATGGATTCATAATACCAATTTGAGACAGCATTCCTACTGTATTCATACCTGTAGTTTTGTTAACTTCTGATAATTTTCCGCCTGTTGCTATATCAATAATTCCAGTTGTAGTATTCAAGAGCATTGATCTGCTAGCACGTTCAACGGAATGTTTGGCAACAGCGTGAGCAATCTCATGACCCATTACAGCTGCTAACCCATCATCATTTTTAGTAATATCTAACATACCAGTATAAACAGCAATTTTTCCTCCAGGCATACACCATGCATTTTTAACTTTTTTATTATCGATTAAAATATACTCCCAAGAAAAATTTACAGTCGGATCTTCCATATTATTTTTGTAAAAATACTCAGATATCGATGTTTCCATCTTTGATCCAATTCCAATAATTTTATCTAAACTCTCTTTATCGTCACTTAATTTAGCTTTTTGTTTTACTCTTTCATACAATTGAGCAGCTTGTGCATTTAATTTTGATTCTGGGATTAACTTTAATTGTCTTCTATCTGTGATTGGAGCGGTAGTGCATGCGTGTAAACCTGCTGAAAGACAGCCACAACCCATTAAATATATAAAATTTCTTCTATTCACTTTTCTTTATATTTATATTACATGTAATTTATAATCAAATAAAGTTATGTCGAAACTAAGAAGAAAAAGAATTTCATTTATAGCAAGACTAAGAAACTATTTTATAACAGGAATTGTTGTTTTAGTTCCTATTGGAATTACATTATATCTCACAACATTTTTTATATCAATTTCATCAAAGTTAATTCCACAAGGAATAAATCCAAATAGCTATTTACCTTTTGCGATACCAGGTTTAGAAATCTTACTTTCAGTAATCTTTATTACTTTTGTAGGTGGATTATCACTCTCATTTATCGGTAAAAAATTTTTACAGTTATTTAATGATTTGTTAAAAAAAATACCAATTTTAAGAACCATATATTCTGCTATTGGACAAATGACAGAAACATTTGCTCCTAAAAAGGGATCAAAAAAAAGTGTAGTTCTAATTCAATATCCAAGAAAAGGCACATGGGCAGTTGGTTTTGCCACTAAAGAGAATAAAGGTGAAATTTCAAAAAAAACGAACACTGAATTAGTTAACGTTTTTGTTCCCACAACACCAAATCCGACCAGTGGTTTTTTATTAATGTTTCCTAAAAGTGAGGTTGTATATCTGGATATGACATTTGAGGAAGCTTCAAAGTTTATAGTTTCAGCGGGTACTTCAGATACTAAATCTAAATAGTCTCATTAATTACAGCAACTTTATCATAAAGTTTTATAAGTTTGTTAAAATGGTTTATTTCAACATTGTTTTTTTCAATTTTTTTAATTTCCCTTTCTGCAATATCGAAAAGATCTTCATGTTGGATAGGATCCGCTAGGTTATATTTTTTTAAACCGCTTTGCTTAAATCCTAATATATCACCATATCCTCTTATTTTTAAATCTTCCTCAGCGATTTTGAACCCGTCATTAGTATTTTTAAGAATTGTAATTCTTTTACGAGCGTTATCATTCAGTCCAGCTTTAAACATAAGAATGCATGTCGACTCTTTGTTTCCTCTTCCTACACGGCCCCTTAATTGATGCAGCTGAGATAAACCATACTTATTAGAATTTTCAATTACAATTACATTTGCATTTGGAAAATCAATCCCAACCTCTATTACTGTAGTTGAAACTAATATATCTATCCTTCTACAATTAAACTTATTTAATACTATGTCTTTTTCTTCCTTACTCATCGACCCATGAACAATATCTACTTTATCTTTAAAAATTTTACTTAAGTATTTATATTTTTCGATAGCAGATTGATTGTCAATCTTTTTTGACTCTTTTATAAGCGGACAAACCCAGAATACTTGATTTTTTTTTGTAATTTCACTTTTAATAAAATTAATAACATCATGAATTTTTGTCTCATTTTTACTAAATGTTTTTATGGGTAATCGATTTTTGGGTTTCGATTTAATTAAAGAAATATCCATATCACCATATATTGTCATCATCATTGTTCTTGGAATGGGCGTTGCCGACATCACTAGCACATCACAATCTTTGCCTCCTTTATCTGACAATTTTTTCCTTTGATTTACTCCAAATTTATGTTGCTCATCAATAATTATTAAACCCAAATTAAAGTAATTAATTTTTTCTTGAAAAAGAGAATGAGTGCCTACCAAAATATCAATTTTATTATTTAAGAGATCGCTTACAATTTTTTTCCTTTTTTTATATTCTGTCTTTCCAGTTAATATTTCTGGGTTACAATAGACATTAAAATTTTCTAATATAAATTTATAATGTTGAATAGCTAATATTTCAGTTGGAGCCATAATTGCAACTTGATAACCTGCTTTTATAGCATTTAAAGCTGCTATTACGGAGACTATTGTTTTCCCCGATCCCACATCTCCTTGTAACAATCTAAACATTTTTTGTTTTGACTCCATATCTTTATTTATATTATTTAATGATGATAGTTGGTCAATTGTTAGTTTGAATTTTAGTTTATTAATTATTTTATTTTGATGCTGTAAGTTTAGAATTTTATTTTTTTTTTTTACTTTTTTAATTTTACTTCTAATATTTGAAGAGAGTAAAAAATTTGCAAAAATTTCGTCAAAAACTAGTCTTTTAAAATATTTTGTATTTCTTATTTTTGCAATATCCTCTTTATGAATTTTAATAACAGATTCTTTCCATGTAACATTATTAAATAAACTAGATACTGTTTCTGGCAACCACTCTTCTAACTCAGGTAAATTTTGAAAAACATTATTTATCACTTGATTATACTTTTTAAACGTTAAACCATCAGATAAACTATATTTACTCTCATCTTTTATAATTTTTAAATTATTTGTATTTTTGGTTGTTGGATTTACAAATTGAAATTTATTTCTAAAGTTATTTGCTTTTCCATGTACAATTACTTCCTGATTTAGTGGTAATAATTTTTTGATATACCCCTCGTAACTATTAAAAAAAATACAATCTAATTTTATGCCATTTTTTTCACATATTACTTTATTTGGTAAATTTCTAATTCTTGGAAAATTATATTTAATCGGTATTATTTTAATATTGTAATTTTTTCCGACTTGTAAATCATTAATTTCTGTATCATCTGCAGTTTCAATTTTTGATATAGGTAAATGCCATAAAAGGTCAAAAATTGTGAATATTTTTTTCTTGTGAAATGAACTTAATGTTTTTTTGCCTACACCTTTAATTGCATCTATGGGTGACAATAAATATTCAAAATTGCTCATTAATTATATATATATATTGTTATAAGCAATGAATTCAAACAAACAAAATTTAATTAATAAAATTATTTATAGATCTCAATATCGAGGCACAAAAGAAATGGACATATTTGTAAGTAGTTTTGTAAGATCCATTATCGATTCATTATCAATAAATGATTTAAAAGATTTGGATATATTAATTAACATGAATGATGAAGATATTTCCAAAATTTCAAAAAATGAAATGAGCTTTGAAAATAAAAAAATTTTTAAATTGTTAATTGATTTTAAATAAATGGCGGAGAGACTGGGATTCGAACCCAGGAAAGAGTTGCCCCTTTGTCGGTTTTCAAGACCGATGCTTTCAACCGCTCAGCCATCTCTCCGTGAGCAAGGTTTTATTATTATTAATATATATTTCAAGAATAAAATGACTTAAGTAGTTACTTAAAGCATTCAAATAATTAAAAATGATCAAAAAAAATTTTAATAAAGGAGTTTTGCTAACATCCTTTGGTTCGTTTTGGTGGGGTTTTTTTGGAGTTATTTACTTCAAATATATTTCTTTTGCAGGTCATCTAGAAGTATTAATTCATAGAAGTATTTGGACAGCTTTTGTTTTAATAATTACTACTTTTTTATTCTCCAAGTGGAATATTTTTAAAAAAATTCTTAAAGATAAAAAAAAATTATTAATACTTTTTATTTCTGGTTTCTTAATATTTATTAATTGGGGTGTTTGGATTTATGCCGTTAGTATTGATAAAATAATAGATGCTAGCTTTGGTTATTTTATAATGCCAATCATAAGTGTTTTCCTAGGCAATTTTTTCTTTAAGGAACCGATCACGAAAAAAGGAAAAATTTCAATATTTTTAGTAATTATTTCAGTAAGCTATTTACTATTATTAGACTTTACTTCAATTCCATGGGTAGGTCTGGTTGTAGCTTTGAGTTGGAGTTTTTATAATCTATTCAGAAAACAAATTAATGTTGAAACAGATATAGGTCTTCTTATAGAAAGTTTGTATATACTTCCTTTTGTGCTAGTTGCATTTTATTTTATAAGTATAAATAATTACAACGATTTCAGTCTATCAAATCCCTCTTTGATGCCATTATTAATGTTGGCAGGACCAATGACGGTGATTCCTCTTTTTTTGTATGTAAGGGGTGTAGAACTGGCGGGACTAGGGGCTGCTGGAATGATTTTTTATATTACTCCTACTTTGCAATTTATACTTGGTTTTTTTATTTATAATGAACAATTTAATATAAATCAGTTAGTTAGTTTTATTTTAATATGGATTGCTGTATTTATATATTTGAAAGATATTTATGAAAAAAATTAAAATTTGTGTTTTTTTTCTTTTTGCTATCATAAATTTTAATGCTTACGCGAACGACTCTGAATTCGACGAGTGGAAAGAGAAATTTAAATTAATTGCTTTAGAAAGAGGCGTAAGTTTGAATACAATTGAAAATACTGTTGGTAAATCTTCTTTTTTAAAAAATGTTATTAAATATGACAGATACCAACCAGAATTTTACGAAGACACTAAAACATATGTTTCTAAAAGAGCTAATATCAAAAAAGTTAACTCTGGAATAAAAATATATAACATTAACAAAAAAGTAATTGATAAAATTACCCATGAATTTTCGGTAGATAGAGACTTACTCTTGTCACTGATGGGAATTGAAACGAATTTTGGAAATTATTTAGGAAAAATGGATATAGTTTCATCTTTAGCAACTTTAAGTTATGATAAAAGAAGAAGTGAATTTTTTACCTCGGAACTCATAACTCTCTTAATCTTATTCGATAATGGAATTATAAATCCAAATAATTATTTAGGATCATGGGCAGGCGCATTTGGTAATTTCCAATTCATGCCCTCTACTATTAAAAATTATGCAATTGATTATAATACAGATGAAACTATAAATTTAAAGAGTATAGAAGACTCATTCGCATCTGCTGCAAATTACTTAAATAAAATAGGGTGGGATAATAATACTCCTTGTTTTTACAAAGTTGAGCTTATTAATGAAACACCACATAAATATTTAAATACATCCGCAAAACAAATTAAACATAAAAATAAAATATCTTATTTAAAAAAGTATATTAAAAATAGTGAAATTCTAAATGATCATGATGAATTAAAAGCAGCACTTGTAACTCCTGATTATGATATTATTCCAGATGCAAAAAAATTAACTCCAGCTTATGTAGTTTTTGATAATTATGAATTGATTTTAAAATGGAACAGATCTCTTAGATTCGCATTAGCTGTGTGCACATTGAAAAGTAAGTTTAAAAATGCAATTTAAATATTTTATATATCTTATATTTATAATTCTATTTTCTTGCGAACATCATTCATCAAACATAAATATTAAGAGCAAACCTGAAGAGTTAAAGCCTATAGTTAAAAAAGAAAAAATTGATGAAATACCAAAAAAAAATGAAAAAAAAGATTTAATCAATATTGTTTATTCTAACAAAGGTTTTGCTTTGATTTACGAAGAAGATACAGATAATTCATCAGAATATAAATTAGATAATGCCTCAATTAATATATTAAGTCCTAACTTACCAAATGGAACACCAGTTAGAATAACAAATATAATTAATGAAAAATCGTTAATTACTGTGGTTAAAAATAAAACAGTTTTACCTATCTTTTATAATTCTGTAATTACTGGAAGAATTGTAAGTGAATTATCAATAAATCCAAATGAGCCTTATATATTTATTGAAACAATTAATTCTAATAATTTGTATGTTGCAAATGATGTTAAAACATTTGATGAAGAAAAAGAGGTTGCTAATAAAGCTCCAGTAGACGATATAATTATACAGAATATAAGTCTTGAGACAGAAACAAAAAAATCTAATAATGAGAATTTTGTAACAAATTTTAATTATATAATTAAATTCGCAGATTTTTATTTTGAAGATTCTGCTATTATGTTAAAAAACAGGTTATATGAAGAATATAATATCGAGAATATCTTGATCAAAAAGTTGTCACAAAATAATTTTAGAGTTTATAAAGGACCTTATAAAGATTTTGAAAAATTAAAGAAAGGATTTCATAACATCGAAAATCTTGATTTTGACAGTATAGAAATAATTAAATTATGAAAATTAAAAATTTATCATTAATTTTAACAATTTTAATATTCTTGATAAAACCTGTTTTTGCAAACTTTGATGTAAATGCAAGAACTGCTATTGTTCAAGATTATTTGTCAGGCAAAATATTATTCGAAAAAGATGCTGATAGACAAATTTTTCCAGCATCTATGACGAAAATTATGACTTCGATTATAGCTTTTGATTTACTAAAAAGTGGTGAATTATCATTAGACGATAAGTTTCTAGTTTCAGAAAATGCGTGGAGACTGTCCCAAGCAGGATATTCCTCAATGTTTATTATGGTTGGAGATGAAATAACTGTTGAAAATCTATTAAGAGGTATAATTGTTTCATCAGGTAATGATGCTTGTATTGCACTTGCAGAGGGTATTGCTGGAACAGAGGAAGAGTTTGCAATTATGATGACTGAAAAAGCGAGAGAAATTGGAATGGAAAATACTAATTTTTCTAATTCATCAGGAATAAATGCTCCAGACAATTTATCCACAGTTAGAGATATATTAATCATGTCCAATTACTTAATAAAAAACTATCCAAACTACTATGAATATTACCAAGAAACAGAATTTACATGGGAAAGAACTGGCGGAGATCCAATTAAACAAGGTAATCGTAATCCTTTGCTTTATAAAAATATTGGTGTTGATGGAATAAAAACAGGATTTCTTGCATATGAAAAATATTCTCTAGCCTCAACTATTAAAAGAAATGAAAGAAGAATAATTGCGGTCGGAAGTGGTTTTGTATCAAAAAATTCAAGATCAAAAGAGTCACTTAAATTATTAACTTATGGACTAACTAATTTCGATACGATTAATATTGCTAAAAAAGACGAAATATTTGATGAGTTAGAAGTTTGGCAAGGGACTCAAAAAACAGTTAAATCTTATATAAGTGAAGATATTTATCAAACAATTCCAAAAGCTAAAAAAAAATATCTAAAAGTGTCTGTCAATTACCAAGGACCATTAAAAGCTCCAATATTAAAAAATGACATAATAGGCAAAGTTAAAATATCTTATAAAGATGAACAAATAGGAGAATACGATCTATTAGCATTTGAAGATGTTAAAAGACAAAACATTTTCTCTAGGTTTATTTCATCAATAAATTTCCTAATCTGGGGTGATGTCTAAATATCCTGTTATAGTTTTTGAAGGTATAGAGGCTTCAGGAAAATCTACTAGCTTAAAAAAAATAATTAAATATTTAAAAACAAATAAAATTAATTATGTATCCTTTAGAGAACCAGGTGGCACAAATCTATCTGAGAAATTAAGATCTTTAATGTTAAATAAAAAATCAGCATTAAGCAATAAAACAGATTTATTTTTACTAATGGCATCTAGATCAGAAAATATAGATAAAATTCTAAAAGAAAATTATAAAAAAAAAGTTATATTGATTGACAGATTTATAGACTCAACATTAGCTTACCAACATTATGGTATGAAACTAGATAAAGATATAATTTTAAAAATGAATAATTTTTTATTAGGTAATATAAGACCAAATTTCACTTTCTTAAGTATTGTAAATAAAAAAAATATGTTCAAAAGATTAAAGTTGAGAAAAAATAAAAATAAGTATGATAAATTTGATTATAATTTTTATAATAAAGTTCAGAAAGGTTTTTTAAAAATTGCTAATAAAAACAAATCTAAATACCTTATTTTAGATACCAATAAAGATAATTTAAAAATAATTGAAAATAAATTAATTAACAAAATTGAGAGAATTTTAAAGTAAATGAGTGAGATAAGTAAAATGATCGGTCATAAGTCCCTTTTTAATGACTTTATTTTTTTTGAGCAAATACAAAAATTTCCCAATAAAATTTTATTAAATGGACCGAAAGGCATTGGAAAAAAACTATTTGTAAATCATCTTTTAAATTTTTTTTATTTAAAAGGTAACAAACAATCTTATAATTTAAAAAATTATGAATATAATTTGAGTAATAACATATCTAAACTTATTTCTTCTAACTCACATCCTAATGTTCTCAAAATCTATAAAAAAAATGATAAAAAAATAATTGATATAGATCAAATCAGAGACATGATTCAATTCACTAATCAAACCTCTTTTAACAACGATAGAAAGTTTATAATTATAGAAAATGTTAATTTATTGGGGATTAATTCTGCTAATGCTTTATTAAAATCAATTGAGGAGCCTAATAGCAAACTATACTTTATTTTAATCAATAATTCTGAATTTAAAACTTTGGAAACCATTAAATCAAGATGTTTAGAATTTAAATTAAGTCTACTAAACTCAGAAGTAATGGAGATAGTGAATTATCATTTCGGTGATAATATATATAATGATATTAATCTAGATTATATTAATAATTATAATTCACCCTCATTTTTAATATCATTTGTCAACTTTTTGGATAGCAATGGTTTGTCTATTAAAGAAACCACTATAGAGGATTTATTAATCTATGTAATAAAAAATAAATCATATACATCTAATGAATTTATAAAAGAATATTTGAATTTATTTATTGAACTTTTTTTCTTTAAAAATATAAATACTTCTAAGAAAATTTCATTTAAAATAAAAAAATATTTTTACCTAAAACTTTCTTTTGTTAAAAAATATAATTTAGATTTTGAGTCTTTTTTTCTAGAATTTAATGATAAATTATTAAGTGAATAAAAATTACTATATTACAACACCAATTTATTATCCATCTGCAAAACCACATATGGGTCATGCTTATTCAAGTATTATTGCTGATTTTTTTGCAAGATTAAAAAGAATACAGGGTTTTAATGTCTATTTTTTGACTGGTACAGATGAGCATGGACAAAAAATACAACGAGCTGCAGAAGAAAAAAAAATGGATCCTTTATTATTTTGTGATGAAATTAGTAAAACCTTTAGAGATTTATCTGACACATTAAACTTATCTAATAATGATTTCATTAGAACTACTGAGAAAAGACATGCAAAATCTGTTGAACATCTCTGGAATATTTTAGAAAAAAAAGGTGAAATCTACTTATCTAAGTACTCTGGTTGGTATTCAGTGTCAGATGAAGCATTTTATGCAGAAAGTGAAATTGAAGATTTAGATGGTGTAAAAAAATCAATTAGTTCAGGTTCAAAAGTAGAGTGGTTAGAGGAAGAGTCTTATTTTTTTAAATTATCAAATTGGCAGGATAAATTAATTCAGTTTTATAATAAAAATCCAGATTTTATACTACCTGAAACAAGAAAAAATGAAGTTATCAGTTTTGTTAAATCAGGATTAAAAGATTTATCTGTAAGTAGAAAATCGTTTAATTGGGGTATAAAAGTTCCGTCTAATAAAGACCATGTTATTTATGTTTGGTTGGATGCTTTAACGAATTATTTGAGTGCTTTAAATTATCCAAATGAAAACGATAATTTATACAAATCTTTTTGGCCTGCAGATCTACATCTTATTGGAAAAGATATATTAAGATTTCATGCTATTTATTGGCCGGCTTTCTTATTAGCTGCAGATATAGATCCCCCAAAAAGAGTATTTGGCCACGGTTGGATACTTTCTGGTGATGAAAAAATGTCTAAATCTAAAGGTAACATTTTAGACCCGCTTGAAATTATAGAAAATTATGGTTTAGACCCTTTAAGATATTATTTAATCAAAGAAGTTTCATTTGGTAATGATGGAAATATCTCACAAGAAAAATTAGAGTCTTGTATTAATAGTGATTTAGCAAATAATTATGGAAATTTGTGTCAAAGAGTTTTGTCTTTTTGTGATAAGAATGCTAACTTACAGGTTCCTGATATAGATAATTTAACAGAGGATGATAAAATTATTTTAGATCAATACTCTAAATATTATGATGATTTAGTAAAGTATTCAGATAATCAAGATGTAAATTCATACATAAATTTTATTGTTGAGCAGCTATTTTCAGCAAATAAGTATTTTAATGATCAAGAACCTTGGAAAAAAAAGAATGATAAATTAAGGATGAATACAATTATTTATGTTGCTTTGGAACTAATAAGAAAAGTAACCATACTACTTTATCCTATTATACCATCATCATCTCTAAAAGTTTTAGGTATATTTGGCATAAATGAGGAACAAATTAAATTTGAATCTGTTAAAGAAAACAATTATCTAAAAAAAGGTCACAAATTGAATACGTTAGATATTTTGTTTAAAAAAATTGAAAAAAATGATTGATTCACATTGTCACCTAGATCACGAACCTTTAGCTCAAAATATTCAAGATGTTTTATCAAGATGTAAAAAGGAAGGAATTAATAAAGTATTAACAATTTCTACAACATTAAGTGGCTTCCCAAAAATTTTGGAGATTATTGCTAAAGATGAAATGATATTTGGAACTTTTGGCATACATCCTCACGAGACAAACACTGATCAAGTTCCAAAAGAGGAGATAATCAATAAAATAAAATCAAATAGTAAAATTATTGGAGTGGGTGAGACAGGTTTGGATTTTTATTATAACAATAGTGATAAAGATAAACAAATAACAAGCTTCAAGAATCATATTAATGCTGCATTAGAATTAAACTTCCCTTTAATAGTTCATTCAAGAAATGCTGAAGATGAAACTTATGAAATATTAAAAAATTCGGACAAGAAATTAAAAATATTGATGCATTGTTTCACAGGTTCCCTTCCATTTGCTTTAAAATTGATGGAACTTAATTCTTATTTTTCAGCTAGCGGTATTATTACATTTAAAAATAGCAGCGACCTTCAAAATACCTTTAAACAGTTACCTTTGGAAAGACTACTGATTGAAACAGACAGCCCCTTTTTAGCACCTGAACCAATGAGAGGTAAGAAAAATGAACCATCTTTTGTGCGTTATACCTTAAAAAAATTATCGGAATTAAAAAATATTAGCTCCCAAGAGCTTGATAAAATAACTACAGATAATTTTAATAGATTATTTTTTGAAGTATGAGCTTAAAATTTACTATTTTAGGTTGTGGTAGTTCTTTAGGCATACCTAGGATTGACGGTTATTATGGAGACTGTGATCCCAATAATAAGAAAAATGTGCGTACTAGATGTTCAGCTTTAATAAGATCTAAAAATTTAAACATACTAATTGATACTTCTCCAGATCTAAAATCTCAATTGTTAGCAAATAAAGTTAAAAATATTCATAAAGTTTTTTATACACACGCTCATGCAGATCAAACGCATGGAATCAATGAGTTAAGAGTATTCTCATTAAAAAATAGAAAAAAAATACCTATTTATGCTGACTTAATTACAAAAAGAAGTCTTATAAATACTTTTGGTTATTGTTTTAAAGATTACAAAAATTATCCATCAATACTTGATGCAAAAACTTTAAAGAATAAACACATATTAAATGATACAAATAATAAGATTGTTATTAAATCATTAAAGGTTCATCATGGATCAATAAAAAGTATCTGTTATATTATTAATAAAAAATGTGCTTATGCACCTGATGTCAACTATATAGATAGTAAAGATTTAAGATATTTAAAAAATTTAAAATATTTTATTATTGATTGTTTAAGATATAACTATCATCCAACACATTTTAATTTAGATGATGTACTAAAATTAATTAGAAAAATTAAACCTCAGAAAGCAATTCTTACAAATCTTAGTAATGAAATTGATTATAATGAAATAAAAAAAAAATTACCTAAAAATGTAATTCCTGCACATGATGGATTAACAGTATTAATCTAACAAACTTTCAATTTTTTTTGTAATTTTCTTTGATGTTGGGTTAGTTAAAGATGCATAAGTATCTTCAATTATACCTTCTTTATTTATTAAAATTTTATAAAAATTCCATTTTGGCACAGCAGATTTACCGAAGTTTTCTTTGGCCCATTTATAAATTTCATGTGCTTTATCACCTTTTACATCAGTTATTTCAGTAAGTGGAAAGTTAATATTAAAGTTAACCTCACAAAACTTTTTAACTTCACTATTAATTTTTTTTTCCTGATTAAAAGAATTTGATGGTATGCCAAGCACAATCAACCCTTTATCCTTATATCTTTTCCATAACTCTTGCATGTCATCATATTGTTTTGTAAATCCACAATAACTAGCAGTATTCACTACTAAAACAGGTTTACCTTTAAAGTCACTTAAATCTATTATATCACCTGATATGCTATTTATTTTAAAATCATAAAAGATTTTTTCATAATCTGCATGAGATGAACTTTTAAAAAAAAACATAATTATAGTTACTCCAATTAGTAGATTTTTCATCATTTTAATTATTTATTTGGTGTAAGTAATATTAAAAAGTACCCAAATAAAGTGGATAATAATGACCCAGTTAGAACCCCAATTTTTACACCATCCATGTACTGCATACTTTCAGCAAATGCTAAATTTCCAACAAATAAACTCATTGTGAAACCAATGCCAGTTAAAACACCAACACCATAAAAATTATACCAGCTTGTATTACTTGGCATTTGAGCAATTTTTAATTTAATTGATATATATGAAAATACAAATACGCCTAATTGTTTTCCAACAAACAATCCAAGTACTATTCCTAATGGAACCTTATCTAGCAAAGATGAAAAGGACAAACCTTCTAATGACACACCAGCATTTGCAAAAGCAAAAATAGGCATTATTCCAAATGCAACATAAGGACTTATTGCATGCTCTACCTTAATTAAAAGTGAGAAATCTTTATCTTTTTTTCTATGTGGGATTGTCATTGCAAGTAGTACACCGGCAATTGTTGCATGAATTCCTGAGTTATGAGTAAAATCCCATAAGAAAATTCCTACTATCAGATAGGGTAGAAATTTTTTTATATTAAATTTATTTATAATTAATAAAATAATAAAAGCTAATAACATCAGAGATAAATATTTAATACTTAAGTCACCAGAATAAAATAAAGCTATAATAACTATTGCTCCTAAATCATCTATAATTGCTAAAGCTGTTAGAAATACTTTCAGCGAGAGAGGCACTCTCTTACCCAATAGTGATAATACGCCTAAAGAAAAGGCTATATCTGTTGCTGATGGTATTGCCCAACCTTTTAATGTTTCTCCATCTCCAAAGTTTATAAACACATAAATTAATGCAGGAATTAACATTCCACCTACTGCTGCTATTATAGGAAGTAAAGCTTGTTTAATATTAGATAACTCTCCTTGTAAAAATTCTCTTTTAATTTCAAGTGTTACAAAAAAGAAAAAGATTGCCATTAATGCATCATTTATCCAATGCAAAACAGAAAGTTTAAGTCCAAAATTATTTATCCCAATAAATAAATATCTCTCTAATGTTGAAAAATATAGATTAGATAATTCAGAATTGCTTATAACTAGTGCTATTATTGCAGCAAAAAGAAGCACTATTCCACTTGCAGCTTCAAGTTTAAAAAAAGATGTAAAACCTTTTGTAATTTTTTGAATCATATTTAGTTAGTAAGATCTTTTATAAAAAGCTTGAAGTCTAAAAGAGTTTCGTAAAAACTATCAAAAAGTGGAGTTATACTTGGAAACATATTAAATAAATAAGACTTAAATGTATCTAATAAAAATATAAGACCTAATAGAGAAATAATAACTACAGTAATATAAATCAATATCATCTTTATTTTTCCTTGCTTTTCTTCATCTTTTATTTCATCTTTTATATAATCTTCATCGTTTTCCTTATCTTCCTCATCTTCTTTACTGTCTTCAGACAAAACTTCTTGATTTATATCAGTTAAATTCTCAGAATTTATTTCTTTATTATACTCATCTTCTTTTTTGTCTATTTCAGAAATATTAGTATCTAAATTAGTATTTTTGTCTTCAGATATTTCTAGATCATCAACACTTTTAGTTATTTGTATCTTATAAAGCCAAATATGATCACAACTACTACATTTAAGATTTCTGCCATTTTCAGGTATTAATTTTTTATGAAGACTGAATTTTTTATTACAATTTGGACATTCTATGATCATAAAATCTCTTATAGCATTAAATACCAAAATTATTAGAAATTTGTAACCAATATAACCTTTGAATTTTCTTTTATCTGCTGTATTAGTACTGCAATCGGGGCGTAGCGCAGCCTGGTAGCGCATCTGGTTTGGGACCAGAGGGTCGCAGGTTCAAATCCTGCCGCCCCGACCACTATTTATGAAAAAAGCAAAAATTTACAAACCCTCAAAAACTGCTATGCAATCAGGTCTTAAAAAGTTTGATAAATGGATTATAGAATTTTTAACAGAAGATCCAGGTAAAAACCCACTTATGGGATGGGAAAGCTCTTCAGATACTTATTCAGAATTAAACTTAGAATTTAAATCAAAAGATCTAGCAATAGAGTATGCTAAAAAAAATAATATTCTTTTTGAAGTCATAGAACCGCAAAAAAGAAAGATAACAAAAAAATCATACGCAGATAATTTTATAAAATAATGTTTAGATTTTTTACTATAAAAAAATGGTATTTATGGTCCTGGATAGGATCATTAGTTATTTTGTCATCACTTTGGGTGCAGGTAAAAATTGATGTAAAAATAAATGAATGGTTTGGTGAATTTTATGACATGATCCAAAAAGCACTTGGAAAACCAAATGCTATTACTATCGAAGAATATTGGGCAAGTCTGTTTTCGTTTATTGTTCTTGCAGCAATGTATGTTGGTGTAGCTGTTATAGTTAGCTATTTTACATCTCATTATTTATTTAGATGGAGAACAGCTATGGTTGAATATTATCATAGCGTATATGAGAAGGCACGTAAGATTGAGGGAGCATCCCAAAGGGTTCAAGAAGACACAATAAAATTCTCAAGAATAATGGAGTCTTTAGGGACAAGCTTAATAGAAGCAATAATGATATTAGTGGAATTTATGCCAATATTATTTGGCTTAAGTATAGGAATTCCAATATTTTTTTTTGGTGACTGGGAGTATGGTTTAATCGTAGGTGCACTTATTTGGTCTATAGGTGGAACAATTTTTTTAGTTATTTTAGGTTTAATTTTAAGATTAGTAGGTGTTGAATACGACCTTCAAAAAAAAGAGGCAGCTTATAGAAAAATTTTAGTTATAGCAGAAGATGATGGCACAGTAAGACCAAAATCAATTGAGGAATTATTTGATGATGTCAGAAGCATTCATTTTTTAAGTTACATTAGGTACCTTTATTTTAATATTGGCAGAATAGCTTATTTGCAGGCCAATGTATTATCCGCTTACGTTTTTCTTGCACCTGCAATAGTAGCTGGAGCAGTTACGTTAGGGGTTATGCAACAAATTATTAGAGCCTTTGGACGAGTAGAGGGATCAATGCAGTATATTCTAAAAGCTTGGCCCACGATTATAGAATTAGCAAGTGTTTATAAAAGATTAAGAGAATTTGAATATAAATTACAAATTGAAAGTTCTGAAAGTGATATCAAAACATAATTAATGAAAATATCAGAAGAATTATTAAATAGTCTTATTGAAATAACCTCAAACTCAGCAATAGCTTGTTATCCATACATAGGCAAAAATGAAAAAATATTAGCAGATAAAGCTGCAACTGATGTAATGAGATATCAATTAAATAAATTAAATATAAATGGCAAAGTTGTAATAGGCGAGGGTGAGCTTGATGAAGCTCCTATGCTTTATATTGGTGAAATCCTTGGCAATGGTAATGGACCCCAAATAGATATAGCTGTTGATCCTGTTGAGGGTACAAATTTTGTTGCAAAGAATTTACCTGGTGCAATGTCAGTATTAGCAGTTGCAGAAAAGGGTAATTTACTTAACGCACCTGAAACATACATGGATAAAATTGTTACAGGCAGTCATATTCCAAGAGGATCTTTAGATATTGATTTTAGTGTTGAAAAAAATATTAATATTTACTCTGATATTACAAAAAAGAAAAATTCAGAAATTACAGTATGCATTCTTAAAAGACCAAGACATAAAGAAATTATAAGTGTATTAAAAAGACTAAATGTAAATATAAAATTTATAACTGATGGTGATGTTTCTGGAGCATTACTTGTTTCGGATAAAAAATTTAATGTAGATATTTTTATGGGTATTGGTGGAGGTCCAGAGGGCGTTATAGCAGCTGCGGCCTTAGATGCATTAAATTGTAATTTTCAGGGAAGATTCTTATTCAAAACAGCAGAGGACAAAAGTCGAGCTAATAAAATGGGTATAAAAGATTTAAACAAAAAATATGAAATCAATGAAATAATTAAGGGTGAAAGTATTTTTTGTGCAACAGGTATTACATCTGGTGATTTAATGAATGGTGTAATTATGGAAAATGATAAGTACGTTACTGAGACAATTATCACTCATAATAAATCTGAATTAAAGCTAATAAAAAAAGTGGTTTCACTTACTTGATTATTTTAAAAAATTACAATAAAAGATCCTCCACTGGTCCCTTCGTCTATCGGTTAGGACACATGGTTTTCATCCATGAAAGAGGGGTTCGATTCCCCTAGGGACCGCCATTATTTCTTTTTTCTTCTTGTAGGCGCATTAATTTTTTCTCTTAAGGTTGAAAATATATTATAAACTAAGTTATCTTGTTGAAATTTTTTCTTAGTTTTCTTTTCGGCTATTTTAATGTCATTCATGTCATTTAAATCTAATAAAATTTTATCACTAACCATACCCATTTTATTAAATTCTATTATCAAAACATTATTTTTTTCAATTTTTTTTATACCCAATTTTATTAAAGATTGGTTTACTTTTTGTCTTTCGATATAGAACCAGGTATCATTAAAATTACTTATATCTGAGGGTGGGCCTATTATTTTCTTTACATCATTTTTATTAGACTTGTTAACTATAATTTTATCATATTTAGAGTCTAAAAAACGAAATCCATGGGTATTTGAAACTTTATTTAATGAACAATTCAGTGTAAATAAAAAAACACTTATAATTAAAATTTTTTTCATATGAACAAAAATCACTTAAATATTTACAACAATTTAATAAAATTAACTAGAAATAAAAATCTTTATTTAAATTTAAAAAATAATGATACCTTTTCTGATAGATTAATAATTCTTTTATTTCATTTTGGTTTTTTTTTAAAAATATATAAAAATGAAATTTCAAAAAAAGAAGCCCAAGATCTTTTTGATTACTTTATAAGACAAATTGAATTATCTATAAGGGAAATAGGTTATGGCGATGTATCAGTTAATAAAAAAATGAAAGATTATATTAATTTGTTTTATTCTATTTTAGAAAAAGTTGAAACTTGGGATTCTTTTGACAGCTATAAGAAAAAGATTATATTTAAAAGTTTTCTTAACATCTCACCAGATAATGATATATTTGTAGAATATTTTGATAAATTTAGAGATTTTCTTGTAAAAAACACTTTAAATAACTTTACAAAAGATATATTAAATTTTAAATTTTAAAAATGGCTGTACCAAAACGTAAAACAACTAAATCTAGAGCAGGTAAAAGACGTTCTCATATAAGAGCTTCTTTAAAAAATGTTATTGAGGATAAAAAAACTGGTGAATATAGACTGTCTCACCATTTAGATTTGAAAACAGGATTATATAAAGGAAGACAAGTTTTAGATCCAAAAGATTAAATCCTTATGAATAACCCAATTATTATTGCTGTTGATGCAATGGGTGGTGATGATTCTCCAAAAAAAGTTATTGAAGGAATTAGTTTACATTCTAAATCATCAAGCAATATAAATTACAAAATTTTTGGTAACGAAACTCTTTTATCACCTCTAATAGAAAAATATAAATTATCTAATGAAATTTATTCAATAACACATACTGATAAAATTGTCGAAGGTGAAGATACAGCTTTATCTGCAGCTAAAAGAGGAAAGGACACTAGTTTATGGCTATCAATTGAATCTTTAAAAAATAGTGAAGCACATGCTGTAATCTCTGCAGGAAATACTGGAGCTCTTTTTTTGATTTCAAAATTGAATTTAAAAATGATCGAAAATATTGATAAGCCTGCACTATCTGCTTTGTGGCCAAGCAAAAAAGGAATGAATATAGTTTTAGATTTAGGTGCCAATATAGAATGCAGTTCTAAAAATTTAATAGATTTTTCAATTATGGGTTCAGCCTTACATAAAGCTTTATTTAATAATGAAATACCAAAAGTTGCACTACTTAATATTGGCTCTGAAGAAATTAAAGGTAATGCAATAATTAAAGATACTTATAAAATTTTGAATGAAAAACAACATCCTTCATTTGAATTTAAAGGATATATTGAGGGTAACAATATAATGGAAGGAGATGTTAATGTGATAGTTGCAGATGGATTTACTGGAAATATTGCACTTAAGACTGCCGAAGGTACTTCTAATTTTATAATTAGTGAGTTAAAAAAAGCTTTATCATCATCTGTAATAGGAAAACTATCATCCTTAATAAACTACAAAAACTTAAGAAATTTCAAAGATAAACTAGACCCTAGGCTTTACAATGGAGCTATACTCTTAGGATTAGACAAGCCAGTAATAAAAAGCCATGGTTCAACCGACTCAATTGGATTTTCTAATTCATTAAAAGTTTGTGAAAAAATTATCAAAGGTAATTTAATAGATCAAATCAAAAATAACATTAAATAGATGGAAAGAATAAATTTAAAAAAAAAGGATATTATTAATTCTATATATATGCAAATTGGTTTTTCAAAAAAAATTAGTGAAACATTATTAGAAGATATATTACAAATTATTTTAAAAAATATTATAGAGCAAAAAAAAGTTAAGATTGCTAAATTTGGAACATTTTCGTTAAGAAAAAAAAAACAAAGAATTGGAAGAAATCCTAAAACAAGAGAAATAAAAATTATAACTGAAAGAAATGTAATTTTATTTAAGCCATCAAGAGAATTTAAACATTTTATTAATACTGATGAATAGTGCAAAAGATAACAGTAAATATAAAACTATAGGAGAGGTAGCTCAAATTTTAAATCTTTTTAATAAGAAAAATGGATCATTATCAACCCATACTATTCGTTTCTGGGAAAAAGAATTTAAGCAGGTTAAGCCAAAGATTTTTTCTGGAAATAGAAGGTATTATGATGAATCTGTCATCGACATTTTAAAAAAAATTAAATATTTGCTAAAAGTCAAGGGAATGACACTTAATGGTGTAAAAAAGGTTTTAAATTCAGAAAATTCAGATATTGACGAATTATACAATACATCTATAACACAAAAAAAAATAATAAAATCTAAAATTTTAAATATTAAAAAATTATTAAATAAATTTAAAGATTGATATGGCAAAAAAAACACATGTAAAAGTCAGATTAGTGCCTGAAGAAAAACCAGATAGCCCTTTCTTCTATTATGTAAAAAAACCAGCGGGTGGTGAAAAAGCTAAAGTTAAATTAAAAGCAAAAAAATACAATCCAGCAACAAGAAAACATGAAGTTTTTGTAGAAAAAAAATTACCACCTCATAGTAAATAATTTATTATTTTTTATTAAAATTTCTTCTCTCAAAATCAATATAAGCATAGATCATATTCCTCCAAATTTTGTTTGTGATTTTTGGATCAATTTTATGTTTAATTGATTTTTTTTTAATATTTTTTAGTATTAAATAAATCCTTTTTTGATCAACAATTTGGTTTTTTCTCTCTTTAAGTGCAAGAACTCTTTTCACTAAGTTAGTTCTTTTTTTGATTATTTTTATTAGTGAATCATCTAATTTATCCAATTCTTTTCTAATTTTATTTAGTTTTTCTTTTTTTAATGGCGACATTTATATAATTGGATTATTTAAAAATTATTATATTTATCCGCATATGTATAGTGAAAATCTAAAGTTAAATAATCAAATATCAACATGGCTAATAATTATGTTTTGGATTATTTCAGCAATGATAGTAGTTGGAGGTTTAACAAGACTAACTGATTCTGGTTTATCAATTACTGAATGGCAATTATTCTCTGGTTTCTTTCCTCCACTTAATAATTCTCAATGGATTTTTTATTTTGATTTATACAAAGAGATACCTGAATTCAAATTACAAAATTATGATATGACCATGCAAGAATTTAAAGTAATATTTTGGTGGGAATGGGCTCATAGATTTATGGGAAGGTTAATAGGTTTAGCTTTTTTGGTACCACTAATATATTTCACATTTAAAATTAAATTTAAAAAATTAATAAATCTTTATTTCATCTTTGCTTTAATATGTTTTCAAGGTTTTATAGGATGGTATATGGTTAGCAGTGGCTTAATTGATAGAGTAGATGTTAGTCATTTTAGATTATCAGTACATTTATTAGTTGCTTTTTTTATTTTATCTTTAATTTTTTGGAATTATTTAAAAATAAAAGTTAAAACCAACTTTAATAGTACTATAAATATAATATATCCATTTAGTTTTCTTTTCTTGATTTTTTTGCAAATTTCTATTGGTGCATTTGTTTCCGGAATGGATGCTGGTAAAATTTATAATTCTTGGCCTTTAATGGGTAACTCAATTTTTCCAAATGATAATACCATTAGTAATTTGTTAAAATTATCTGCTTTTAGTGATCCTTCCTTGGTGCAATTTATACATAGAAAACTAGCCTATCTAATAGGTTTATTTTATTTGTATTTATTATTTTATATTTACAAGAATAAAAAAAGAGATTTATATAAATCTGTTAATATTTTGGGATTTTTTATAATTTTACAGATTGTTTTAGGAATATTTACTTTATTATATGGTGCACAGATATTAATTGCATCTATGCACCAAATAAGTTCTATTTTTTTAGTTGCATCTTGTATCTATTTCTTATTTGTAAACACAAAATCTAACTTACAGCTTTCAAGCTAGGTTTTCCCGAAGCTCCTAGAGCTTGATCTAGATCAGCTATAATATCGTCTGGATGTTCAATACCAATCGACAATCTAACATATCCAGGTGTTACACCGGCAGCTAAAAGTTCCTCTTCAGTTAATTGGCTGTGAGTAGTAGTTGCAGGATGAATAGCTAAACTTCTAGCATCTCCAATATTTGCAACATGGTAAAACATCTTTAATGACTCTATGAATTTTTTACCTGCTTCAACGCCACCTTTAACTTCGATACCTATAAGTGCTCCATTTCCACCCTTCATATATTTTTTGGATCTTTCACCAATTTCTCCTTTGTGCAAAGTAGGGTAGATGACTCTGTCTACATTTTTATGTTTTTGTAAAAATGCAACAGCTTTCTCGGCATTAGAACAATGTTGTTTCATTCTTAAGGGAACAGTTTCTAAACCTTGAATTATTCCCCATGCATTATCAGGTGCTAATGGTGCTCCTAGATCTCTTAATAGTACAACACGTGCTCTTACTGCGTATGAGACATTTGCTCCTGTCAATTGTGGAACAACAACACCCCATTGCGCGCCACCATAACTAGCATCTGGCTCGTTAAATAAAGGCTGTCTTTTTGGATCTTTTGTCCAGTCAAAATTACCTCCATCAACAAGACATCCTCCAATTACCGTACCATGACCACCAATAAATTTAGTAAGTGAATGAACTACTACAGCAGCTCCATGTTCCAAAGGCTTACAAATTACCGGTGCTGCAGTATTATCCATAATTAATGGAATACTGTACTTTCTACCTATATCAGATACCTCTTTTATTGGAAATACTCTTAAATATGGATTAGGCAAAGTTTCTGCATAAAAACATCTAGTTCTATCATCAATTAATTTTTCAAAATTACTTGGATCTGATGGATCTGCATATCTACATTCAATACCTAATTTTTTAAGTGTGTGAGTGAATAAATTTACCGTTCCACCATATAAATCAGTTGAACTGACAAAGTTATCTCCTGATTGACACACGTTCATTATAGCGAATGTTGATGCCGCTTGTCCTGAACCAACAGTTACAGCTGCAAGCCCACCTTCAAGTGCCGCAACTCTTTTTTCAAGTACGTCATTAGTTGGATTCATAATTCTTGTGTATATGTTTCCAAATTCTTTTAGTGCAAATAAATTTGCAGCATGATCTGTATCATTAAATTGATAAGATGTTGTTCTATAGAGTGGTACTGCTACTGCTGTTGTAGCTGGATCACTTCTGTAATCTCCACCATGTAAAGCAATTGTTTCTGGATGTTTATTTTTACTCATATTTCCCCTTCTGTTTAAAATGCTATTAAACTAAAATGAAAAATACAATCAAGCTTAAATTTAACTTGATAATGGGGGGTAATTTGTGGTTATAAATTTTTTAAGTACAGTTAGCACTCTATCTGCTTCTTCTAACAACATCATGTGTCCACAGTTATCAATTATATCAACTTGACTTCCATCAATTAATGCAGCTAATTTTTTTCCCTCTTTAACAGGGCACATTTTGTCATCAGTTGCTAAAATTGATAGAGTAGGGCATTTAATTTTTTTAGCTGCCTCAAATCCGTTCTTATAATTATCACAAGCTCTAAAATCTACACCTAATGTATTCTGTATGGTTCTAGATTTTGCAAGCATTGTTCCTGTGTTAATATGGTAAAGACCAGGCACTGGATGACCACCAAAGTGACCGGCAGGACCATGAGCCCAATCCATCATTAAATCTACTGCTTTTGGATCGTTATTTTCAGCTAATGAAAGTAGTTCGGGATTCATAGGAATAGCACCAGCTCCACCCATTAAACTCAAAGTTTTAATTTTGTTAGGATATCTTGATGTACATTCTACAGTTACTAAACATCCCTGCGAGTGTCCTACCAATGAAGCTTTTTTATGACCAACAGCATCAATTACTTCACTTACCCAATCTGCCATTTCCTCAATTGATTTAAGACTTTTACCGCTAGATAAACCATGACCGGGCAGATCAACCGCTAAAGAGTTATATCCATGAAAAGCAAAGTACCTTGTTTGAAGTACCCAGGTCATATGGGTTAAACCACTTCCATGAACAAATATAATTAATGGTTTTTTTTTATCAAATGGTCTTCCACCAGTAGAGGCGAAAACCTCATGCCCGTTTACTTTAAATTTCATTGATTTGAAACAAGCCTTGGTTTTCTAGCTGCTCTAAAACCAATCTCAAAATCGTTTTTTATATCATCAATGTCTTCTATACCTACTGATAATCTAATCATGTCGTGGGACAATCCAGCAAACTTTAAAGTTGCCTCATCCATTTGTGAATGGGTTCCAGATGCAGGATGGATAACTAAAGTCCTTGTATCGCCTACATTTGCCAAATGTGATGCTAATTTTACGTTATTAATAAATGCAACACCAGCATCTTTTCCACCTTTAATACCAAATGCAATCATAGAACCTTTACCATTTGGAAGTAACTTATTAGCAAGCTCTGCATCTGGATGATTTGGTGCACTTGGATGTGATACCCAAGCAACACTTTCATGGTTTGATAAATATTTAACCATTTCTTCTGCATTTGAACAATGTTTTTTCATTCTTACTGACAAAGTTTCTATGCCTTGTAAAACATTCCATGCATTTTGAGGACTTAAACAAGGACCAAAATCTCTCATACCCTCAGCTCTAGCTTTCATTGTAAAAGCAGTTGGGCCAAATTCCTCTGCAAAAGATAATCCATGATATCCCTCATAAGGTTTTATCATTGTTGGAAATTTATCATTTTGCATCCAATCAAATTTTCCACCTTCAACTAATATTCCCGCCATAGAAGATCCATGACCTGCCATCCATTTTGTTAGTGAATGAATTACTATATCAGCGCCATGTTCAAACGGTTTACATAAATAAGGAGTTTGATAAGTTGCATCAACCATCAATGGAATTCCAGCGTCATGAGCGATTTTTGCAATTTCAGGCATGTTCATTATTTCGTTACCTGGATTTCCAACAAGTTCTCCAAAAATACCTTTTGTATTCTTTTGAATTGCTTTTTTAAATCCTTCAGTATCTCTCGGTTTAACAAATGTACATTTAATTCCAAATTTAGGTAAAGTTAATCTAAATAAGTTTACAGTGCCTCCATAAAGTTGAGATGATACAACTAAATGGTCTCCTGCTTCACACAATGTCATAACTGTCAAAAATATTGCACTCATTCCTGAAGATGTAGCTAATGCTGCTGTACCACCCTCAAGTGATGCAACTCTTTCTTCTAATACACCAACAGTTGGGTTTGAAATTCTACTATAAATATGTCCGCCTCTTTCTAAATTAAAAAGAGCAGCTGCGTGATCAACATCATCAAAAAGGTATGATGTGGTTTGATATATTGGTACTTGTCTTGAGCCAGCATTTTTGTGTGGCTGATAACCAGCATGTAAACTAAGGGTATCAAATTTATACGTATTTGGTTTCAATTCTTTTTTTTTATCACTCATTAGACTCCTTTAATTTATAATTTTGTGAGTTCGTTTTTATCACGTTATTATTACTAATAAATGGTCATAATTCAATCAACCATTCAGTCCAACCAAAATATAATAATTTGACAATATAAGTAATTATAAGTATTAATCCCGCATTCATGACAAAGTTTGTTAAAAAAGATGAGATAAATAGCGAATGGTTTGAAATCGATGCCACAGGAGCCGTTGTAGGTAGACTAGCAACAGTTGTATCAAAGATTATAAGAGGGAAGAACAAAACAACATACACTCCTCATATGGACCATGGTGATTTTGTTGTTATCAAAAATGTAGACCAAATTAAATTTACAGGCAATAAATTTCAAAATAAAAAATATTACAGACACACTGGATATCCAGGTGGTATTAAAGAAATAACACCTGAAAAATTGAGTGAAAAAAAACCTGGTGAACTATTAAAGTTAGCTGTTAAAAGAATGCTGCCTTCTGGTGCGTTGGGTAAAAAACAATTAACAAAACTTAAAATTTATTCAGGAGAGAATCATCCTCATAGTGCGCAAAATCCAAAAATAATCGAAATAGGTAAACTTAATCAAAAAAATATTGTAAGAAATTAATATGGAAACTTCTCAGACATCTTCATCAAAAATAAAGTTGGATTTTAAAGATAGCAAATACGCAACTGGAAGAAGAAAAAAATCTGTAGCTAAAGTCTGGTTAAAAAAAGGCTCAGGTAAATTTTATGTAAATGGTAAATCTTTAAACGACTACTTTCCTAGAGCTAATCATGTAATGCAAATTTTAAGACCTTTTGAAATTATAAACCAGTCAACTGATTATGATGTTAGATCTAAAGTTGTAGGTGGAGGACAAACTGGTCAAGCTGGCGCCTTAGTACATGGTATTTCAAGAGCTTTACTAAAATTTGACGAAACTTTAAAATCAACCTTGCGTAAAGAAAAACTCACAACAAGAGATTCAAGATCTGTAGAGAGAAAAAAACCAGGTAGAGCAAAAGCTAGAAAAAGCTACCAGTTTTCTAAAAGATAATTACTTTTTAAATTTCAACTGTTATATTAAATTATGGGCAAGAAAAATGTTCTTATATGTGGTGCTACTGGATATATAGGATTACAACTAACTAAGCTTCTATCTAAACATAAAAAAATAAATATTAAATATTTGTGTGGAAGCACTTCTGTAGGAAAAAAAATAGATTACTATGAAAAAGAATTAAAGAAATACAAATTACCAAAAATATCAAAATTTAAAAAAGAGTATTTATTAGATGTGGATATAATATTTACAGCATTGCCAAATGGTGAGGCACAATCTATTTCAAAATTTTTAAATAAAAATAATTTGCTAATAGATCTAGCGGCTGATTTTAGACTTAACAATAAAAAAGATTATGAAAAATGGTATAAAATTAAACACAAAGCATTAAATCAAATCAAAAAAAGCATTTATTCTATACCTGAAATTACTGGTCAATTAATTAAAAAATTTCCAATAATATCTTGTCCTGGATGCTACCCCACATCTGTATTAATTCCTTTAATCCCTTTAATAAAAAAAAATTTAATTAATAATAAAACAATTATTATTGATTCAAAATCTGGTTATTCAGGAGCAGGTAGAGGAGTACATAAAAAATATAAAGATAAAAATTTGTATGAGTCTTTGAGTGCTTATGGATTAGCAAATCATAGACATAATTCTGAAATTCAACAAGAGCTTGATCTTAAAACTGGCAAAAAAAATAAATTTCATTTCACTCCTCATCTTACACCTATGTTTAGGGGAATTTTAAGCACTATTTATGTTGATTTAAAAAAGGGTATTAACTTAAAAAAAATTATTAATGTTCTAAATGTTCAATATAAGAATCAAGAATTTGTAAAAATTAGTAAAATAAATACTTTCTTAAGCACAAACGATGTGATCAACACTAATAATTGCTTAATTTCTGTATGTAAAAGTAAATATAAAGATAAAATAATAATATTGTCTGCAATTGATAATTTGATTAAAGGTGGTGGTGGACAAGCTGTACAAAACATGAATAATTATTATGGCTTTAATCAAAGTGAAGGTCTAAATGTGTAAATATATTTTTATAATTTTATTATTATTTTCATTATCACATTGTTCACTAAATTATCCTGTTTCCATAATGAATAAAGAGGAAGACAGTGCTGACAAAGATATTTCTAAATTAAACCTTCAAAATGAAACATCTTTTGAAGATTTTAAAAAAAATGTTATTAAATATGGTAAGATTAGCGGTTTTCCTAAATTAGATTAATTTAATGAATAAAAATATAAATATTGCTGTTATTGGACTTGGTCAAATTGGTTCTTATGTTCTAAATGAGTTAAATTCAAAAAAAAAGGATATTGAGACTAAAACTGGAAAGAGAATTAAAGTTATAGCTATATCGGCTAAAAATAAAAATAAGAAAAGAAAATTTAAGATTAATAAGAAAATTTTTTATTCAAATCCTTTAGACATTTTGAAGATTAAAAACTTAGATATAGTAATCGAAGCTATAGGTTTATCAGACGGTATATCAAAAAAAATTATTGAAGCAGCTCTTAAAAATAAAATTCATGTAATAACTCCAAATAAAGCATTAATTTCCAAACACGGTGATAAACTGGGTGAATTAGCTGAAAAAAATAAAGTTAATTTAGAATTTGAGGCATCTGTTGCAGGTGGTATTCCAATCGTACGAACAATTAAAGAAGGTTTGGCGACAAATAAAATCACAAAAGTTTATGGCATTCTTAACGGCACTTGTAACTATATAATGTCAGAAATGGAGAGAACCAAAGATAGTTTCAAAAATGTTCTGAAGATGGCACAGAAACTAGGTTATGCTGAACCCGGAAATCCAAAATTAGATCTTAATGGTTATGATGCATTAGCTAAAATAAAAATTTTGACATCATTAGCTTTCAATAAGAAAATTTCAAAATCTAGATGTTTAATGGAAGGTATTGAAAATATTGATTATACAGATATCAAAATTGCTTATCAGTTAGGTTTTAGAATAAAATTATTAGGTATAACTGAGATTATAAATAATAACATTTTTGAAAGAGTTCATCCATGTTTAGTTAAAAAGGATTCTTACATAGGAAATGTAGATGGTGTAATGAATGCTGTTATATTAAATGGTTCACCAATAGGAGAAACTGTATTACAAGGGGAGGGGGCTGGACCAGGGCCAACATCCTCTGCTTTGATGTCTGACCTATTATCTATATTGAGAGGAAATATAAAATATCCTTTTGGTATATCAAAAAATAAAAGAATAAAACCTAAAACATTTAATAAAGACCAATCATCAAATCCACTGTACGTAAGATTAGAGGTTAAGGATAAACCTGGTGTTTTATCTTCTATAACAAAAATTCTGGCAAAGTATAAAATTTCTATTCAGAGATTGATACAAATACCTGATCATAAAAGTAAGACAGCTTCAATTGTTCTTATCACTCATAATGCAAATGAATTAGACGCTAAAAGATGTGCTAAATCATTTAAATCAAATAAAAATATTTTTAAAAATCCTGTTCTTATTCGATTATTTTGATGGAACTTTATATAAAATTATTTGAAGTTCTTTTTCCAGTTTTTTTTATAGTTGGTATTGGATATTTTTTAGGTAAAAAAAACCCAAATTTTGATACATCATTTATAACTACATATTCTGCAAATTTTGGTACACCGTCTATAGTAATATTTTCTATTTCAGCAAGTGGTGTAACTTTTGCAATGTTTTCAGAGTATTTTTTATATGCAGTAATACTTTTATCCTCTTTCCTAATTGTTGGGCTAATTTTTTTAATTTTGATGAAAAAAGATTATTTGAGAGAATTACCAACATTTTTTTTACCTAATACAGGTAATATGGGTATTCCAATATGCTTGTTTGCATATGGTAAATTAGGTATGGGTATTGCGGCTGCTATATCTTCTTTGGTCGTGCTTCTTCATTTTACTCTTAATATTTTTTTAGCTAAACGTGAGTTTGATTTAAAGATTATAATAAAAAGTCCATCATTTTATGCAATAGTTGCTACCATTATTTTTCTTTATTTCGAAATACCTTTGCCAATATTTGTATTGAATACTGTTATGCTTCTTGCTTATGGAATGATAGTAATGATTTTAATGTCTTTAGGAGTTTCATTAACACAAATGAAAGTTTTTTCCTTTAAGGACGCTTTAATTACATCTACCGGAAGAGTTATTATAGGGCCCTTAATTGGTTTTTCGCTGATCTCTTTTTTTAATCTATCTGGGTTTGCTGCTGGTGTTCTATTAATTCAATCATCTATGCCAAGTGCAATTCTTTGTTATCTGGTTGCCTCTATGTATTCTCCTAAGGAGATAGTTGATAATATATCTAGTACAATAGTTGTTTCAACGTTAATGTCATTAATCACAGTTCCTTTAACAGTCTTTTTCGCATTAAAATATTATAGCTAATGAAGAATTATCTTATTTTTCGAACTGACCGTATAGGTGATTTTCTGCTTACTTGCATACTAATTAAAAATATTAAATTTAATGATCCAAATAGCTTTATTACAATTGTCTGTTCAAAAAAAAACTTTGAATATATATCTAGATATAAAAATATTGATCAAATTATTATTTATAAAAAGAATTTATTTTCTTTTTTTTTTAATCTTTTAAAATTATTTAAAAAAAAATTTAATTATTCGATAATACACGATGATAAAGATAGATCTAAAATTTTTAATTATTTAATTAGAAAAGAAAAGACAATTTTAATAGATAAAAATCAACAAAAAACAAAAATTGATATTATTAAAAATATTATTACTCAAATAGGTTTTAATTATTCTCAAAATGATCTTAATATTTTAGATAGTAAAGTTAATTTAATTGATAGATCTAAGGGTAAATATATTATTTTTCATTATGATGAAAAATGGTCAAGGGATACATATTTTTCAAATTATGTAAATATTGAACCTAATTTTGATGAATTGGTTAATTTTATTAAACAATTAGAGCAAAAACTTAAATTAAAAATAATTATTACCACAGGTAGTCATGCACCTCAGAAATTAATAAAACTTAATTCCTCTGATTATTTTAAAAATGTTGAAATTTTATTAAATCAAAGTTTTCTTGAACTAGAAAAAATAGTTTTTAATTCAAAATTATTAATTTCTTGTCATGGATCCGTTTCACATATAGCTGCTTCAAAAAAAATTCCTCAAATAGACATAATAGATAAATCATATGATTACAGTATTTGGACCTCACATTTTAGAAATTATAATTATGTGATTAGAAAAAAATTTACTGATTTATCTAATGATATAAACAAAGCCTTACTTAATATATCACTTTAATTTAATTCTACTCTTCATAAAAATAAAAATTAGAGTTCGTTCATAGAATTGATTATAACCATTATTAATAAGTAGTTTATGAATTTTAATATTTAAAATAAACTCGATTTATTAATCAAAAATTTCTAGGTTTTTTTATTTTAAAATATCTATTTTTATTTTTAATAATCATATCTTTATTTTATTAAGTGCATTATTTTTAAATAAATTTGCTTCATTAATATATCTTCTTACCATTTGTGTTGTTTTATGACCTGTCATAGCCATAATGTTTCTTTCTTCAGCACCTGCTTCTGCTGCTGATGTAGCAAATCCTGATCTTAAACTGTGTCCACCATATTTTTTTGGATCTAAACCTGCCATAAAGGCATATTTTTTAATTATGAGCGAGACAGATTTATCCGAAATATCAAAAATTTTTCCAAATTTTATTTTATTTAAATTAATCCAATCTTTAAGTTTTATTACTGGACAAAATTCTAAATTTTTAAAGTAGGGTATTGCTTTTAAACTACCTTCACCTGATTGATCTGTCTTAGATCTTTTAATAAAAATTTTAAGACCCTCATCCACAAATTCCAGATCATCGTACTCAATGTTAACAAGCTCTGATCTTCTAAAACCTCCAGAAAATCCTAATAATATTATTGATTTATTTCTTATCCTTTTAAATTCATTTTTTTCATTGTCATCTATAGCTTTAATTATATGTTTTAAACTATTGATTAATAAAGGTTTTTTTGACTTCTGATGCGATCCGTTTATTCTTTTTATGCCTAACAGATTTTCCATTATTATAGGATGTTTAGAATCCAGATAATGGCCTTTAATTTTATGTACAACCTTTATTGAGGCAATTCTTCTCTTTAATGTGCTAAATTTACTTTTTTTTGACAAATGAGTTAAGTATAAAGATAATATCTTTGGCTCAGTTGGAAGTGAATTCAGTCCATTTTTTATGCAAAATAATGAAAAATCCTTAAAATCAGACTCATAAGCACGAACTGTATTTATTGCCTTTGAGTTTTTTAGATTCTTAATTGTTTCTAATTCAAGTGATTTAATATCAGTAATAACGTTATTCATAATAATTTCCGATAACCATTAATTATCGGAAATATAATATAACACATTTTACAAGTCAAGCATTTAATGTAAAAGAATCTTAATGCCTAAATATGTCATAATTGGTCTGATAGTTGTTTTTGGAACATTTCTTATAATGAATTATTGGCCAAAACTGAAAGAACAAACAAAAAATAGAATATTAATGGTTATTTTTGGCATATTTTTTATCAGCATATTTGTTTTACTATTTTTATTAATGTTTTGAGGTAATTTGATAGATATAATTAGTATTTTAGTTGCTGGAATATTTTCGTGCATAATTCTTGATATTCTGGGTTATTTACTCAAATTGATGGGTATTCCGGAACCATCTTGGGGAATTGTTGGAAGGTGGACTTATTATATGCTTAAAAATGCCACTTTTTATAACCCAAATATTGCCCAAATGCCCAATTTTAGGTATGAGGTCATACTTGGTTGGATTTTTCACTATTATGTATCGATATGTTGGGCTGTAATTTATTATTTTTGTTTTTTAATGATAGGTCTAAAAATGACATATTTTTCAGGCTTTATTTTTGGAGCTCTTACGACACTAGCTCCATTACTGATATTTCTACCCTTTACAGGACAGGGCGTGTTTGCAAATAATACTGGAATACCTATCAAAACATCAATTATGTTTCTAGTCAGACACTCAATTTACGGAATTGCAATGTATGAGGGTTTTAGATGGTTTAATTAAAGCTTTAGATTAAGTTATCCCCGCTATTCATCCCTGTTAAAAACTTAGAATATTCAACGATAAAGTGATACATACAACCTACCCTATCTGATACTGTTAAAAATGAATTAAGAGGCAACTCTTAACTGACCAGCTGGGGAAAAACCGAGAGGTTCAAGCCCAGAGGGCAGAAAGCTCTGCAGAGTAGCGCTAAAATTGCAGGGTGGACGGCATGGCGGTAGCGCGTACAACGACGTGCCAAAAACTACTGTTCTTTGTACCTGAAAAGGTGCAAGGAAACAGGGTTTTTTTCTATATATGATCTTAAAAGGCACTAAATTTCAATTAAAAGTCTGGAATTATTTAAAAACTATTCCGAAAGGCCAACTAAGAACCTATTCTCAGGTAGCAAAAGCAATCAAAAAGCCAAAAGCAGTAAGAGCTGTGGCAAATGCCATTGGAAAAAATCCTTATGCTCCTAAGATACCTTGTCATCGAGTGATAAGGTCAGATGGTTCTCTAGGTGGTTACTCGGCCAAAGGCGGAATAAGTACCAAGAGAAAACTACTAAAATTAGAGGGTATTTTGCTCTAAAAACGTTTAATTCCAACGTTTTTTGATTAAAATACAATATTTAGTATTTATTTTTTAATATCACCTATAAGTTGCACTGTAAAATTATAAATACTTAAAATAGACCCAATTATGGGCTTTTAAACGGTATATTCGAATATTGCAGAGCTATTTAGAAATTACCTCTTTTTAACCCAAAAGTTTAATTTTAATTATCTGATATATCTTAATAATATGTCCTTGAATTATCTATTCAATAAAATATTGGCATATTTACTTGCTTTTTTTAATTTACTTTTAACTCATTTTTTAAAATTATAGTTTTAATGATAAACTGGAATTCATTCCCTGCTCTATTTTCTTAAGATATTACCCAATTAAGAAATATTTATAAAATTATTTCTCTTAGAAAATATCTTTATAGTGATTTTAATAATATACGAAATAGTCTTGATACTTATATAAAAACTATATTTATAAATATACGTTAAATAACAGTAGTTTACATATAATAGTGAAAGTATTACATTAATATATAAGTAAGTTTTACTTACCCAAATAAATGTTTAATAAATAATACTCTCTCCTTGATATATAAAGACCACATAAAATTATTATAAATAGACCTAAATATGTCCAATTATCAGGCAATTCATTAAATATATAATAACTAAGCAAAATATTAGTGATAATTTCAGTATAGCCAAGGGGTGCTAATTTTGATGCATCTGCATATTTAAGCGATAAAATGATAAAAAGATGAGCAATAGCCGCTATAAAGCCAATTAAAGCCATCATAATCCACTGACTATTAGATGGCTGGATCCAGACACCAGGCATGAATATAGACATAACAATAGTCCCTACCGTGCCAGCAAATAACAATGTTAGCAGAGAGTTATCAGATGTGCTTAATTTTCTTGTAATAATTAGGTAAAATCCATAGCAAATTCCATTACCTAAAGCAGCTAATGTAGCCAAATTAATCTCTATAAATCCAGGTCTAATAACAATTAAGGTACCTATAAAGCCGATGGATACTGCTGTCCACCTTCTTAAACCTACTTTCTCGTTTAAAAAAAAGGGTGACATTGCTGTTACACAAATCGGGGCAACAAATGCTAAGGTTAATGCTTTGGGTAACGAAATCTCAGATATTGCAAAAAAAAATAAATATGTTGAAAATACAAAAATCAACCCTCTAATCAATTGAAGCATAGGTTTTTTACTCCAAACGAAAGATTTTCTATCAAAAAGAAGCATTATTGAAAGCGCGAAAACAACTGTAAAAAAATACCTAGCCCAAGTGATTTGTAAAACACTCATTGACGAGCTTAAATATTTTGCAAGTGCGTCCATCACAGGAACAATCATCCAGGCAGATGCATTTAAAATTATTGCTTTCATTAATTTTTCAAAATTAATTATAATTTGTATTTAAACATATTATTTATCCCAATAAAATTTTGAGTTAATGCCGAATGTTCTTTCAATAATGTACCTAGATATTAATGAGCTATTAAAATATTTATGATACTTTAAGTGACCTTTCCTTGCTATTTTTGAAGCTATTTTTTTGTCTTTTTTATACTTTAGTATTTTTTCAGATAAATCATTTATATCTTTATAAAAAATCATCTCATTGTTATCAAAAAAATCGTTATACTTAGTGTCTCTATGGATAAAAGTTAAAAGACCATTTCCAATTAACTGTGCAATTCTATCACTGCTATAATATTTAACAGGCTTACCTCTACTTAAATTAATGGCCATGTTAGAATTAGCTAATTTATTTATGAATGTATCTCCCCAAATAGGCTCTCTTCCAAACATACCATAAATATCAAATTTAATATCTTTACAAATTTTTTTTAATTTTAAAATAAATTTTTCGCGCTCATCGTTTTTACCAGGTCTAAGATTGCCTCTATGCACACCATGGCTTATAGCATAAAAAATATCAAAGATTTTATTTTCTCTAAAATTTTCTAGGTAATCTAAGGATTTATCACACGGGTTAGGCATATAGAAGGAATTATCGATCCGATAATTTAATGCATCTGGGCTTGTTGTTATAAATGTTGCATCACATGATTTACTTTTATCCATTACACGCAATTTATTTTTGTTAAAATCTGGACCATATCTAGATAAAGGGTCAAGAAACCACTGGCATATTCTTAAATTTGAATGATTTTCTTTAGCATTCATTAATATTTTCTTATCAATACGATCCGCGTGTCCAAGTATTAATAAATCTGGTTTAAAATTATCTATTGTATTATCAACCAACTTATTTAGATACTTTTCACCAGTAGGGTCTTTGATTGATCTTGTATAACTAATAATATCTCTATCTGATAGACTCAGAACATTGTGACCTTCACGGATTAATCCATTATTAATACGTATACCCGTATTATATTGCAGTCTACCAAAGTACCTATAGTTAAAATTAGTAATATGAATTATTTTTAAGTTCGAGTTTCTGTTAATATTTATTTTATTGCTAAATAAATTAGAAAAAATTTTTTTTCTAACATCATCAATTAATTTAGATACATATTTATGAGTGAGAAAAAAATTTTTATAATTTAATTTTTGAAATTTATTCATAATTTCAGGGTTATGAATCAAATTTTTAATAGATTTATAAAGTTCATTTTCATTGATTTTTTTAAGTACTATGGGATGGCTTGTTGTTTCAATCAACCCTCCTCTATTTGTTATTATTGTGGCACATCCCATACTAGAAGCCTCAAGACTAGATCTTCCAAATGGTTCCTCCCACTTGGGACACGCTACAAATATACTTGTTTTCTTTAAAATATTTAAAACAAAATCATTTTTTTGAAAATTTAAAATTTTCAAATTTTTATGATCAAAAATATGTTTTTCTCTTGGTTCATCACCTATGACTATTGATTTCCATTCAGGAAATTCATTTAGAATTCTGATAATTGTCTTTCCAAATAAATCATAGCCCTTTGCAGAATTGAGTTTACCGACAAATGATATAATTTTTTGCTTTTTTGACAAATTTACATTTATTTTTTTTGTTGATTGATAACAAATTTTAAATTTATTTAAGTAGTTTTGTTCACTCAAGTTTTTAAAAAATTGATTTTTTGTCCATACACTATTAAAAAAAATAAAATCACAGCTTTCAATTAAATCTAAACGTTCATTTTTAGTTTTTGATCCAGATAAAGTGAGTGGGTCATTATGAAAATAAATAATTATCTTTGATTTCAAGTTATTTTTTAAAGATTTAAAATATGAAGGTCTATTATGTATCTCTATTAAATCAAAATTTTTTGATTTTGCAGTGTCAATAAATTTATTTAAATATCTTTTATTATTACTTAAGAGGATAGAGGATTTAAATCTTATATTTTGAAAATTTTTAGTCAAATAATGATTACTTTCAGTATTTCCATAAATTGTAGTGGTCAATTTAAATCTAGAATAATTTAATAAATTTGAAACATGGATTGAGACTGCACCAGAATACTTTGGTGTATAATCTTCTTTATAAGGTAACAATATGGCAATTTTCATTTTATATTTTTAATATATTTATATTTTAATTTATTTCTTAATATGTAATTTTTTTTTAACTTATATTCTTCCTTCATAGCAATAATTTTATCGTTATATTTTTTATAATAAATTAGTTTCCAAGTATTGCCTTTTGTATATTTTGCTCCCTTTGAATTATTGTGAAGATGTAATCTTTTTTCAATATTAATTGTATAACCAACATAAGATCTATATTTGTTGTTTTTTTTGGATAATATTAGATATACATAATATATCATTATGTTTTATATACAGTCTAAATGCAGTTAATTAAATATATAAAATAATGTTTCCTAGAAAATACAAAAAATTAAATAGTTTTAAAAGATTAATGCTTAAACTTCTTAATGTTTATGCATTAGATAGAGAAACTTTAAATTTAGTAAACCCAAACTATAAAAATGTTGGTAAAAACTTATTTAAAGTTAATAATGAGTCAATAATTTTATCTAACGGCCACTTAAAATTTAAAAGAAAAATTAAAAGTTTAGATATTTTTTTTAGATATGCACCTGACAACTTAATGTGGAATTCAACAAATAGATGGAAAAGAATAATACCTGATATAAGCAAAAAAGATCTTATATTAACCAGTTTAAATAGTTTGAAAAAAAGTGTTTTAAAATTTTTATCTAATAATCAGGTAACCATTTCAATTAACTTAATTTCTGATAGTTCAGGAAAAAATTTTGACGATGAAATAATTAAACTTCTTTATAATGATTCAATAAAAATAAATTTAGTTAAATCTAAAATAAGTGGAAATAGAGGATCTTATCTTGAATGTTGTGATCAAGCAGAAAATTCTGAAGATCTAATATTCTTTATTGAGGATGATTACATCTTTGAAAAAGATTGTATCGAAGAAATGATCATTACATATTCAAGACTATCAACTATTTTTAATAATGATATTTTTCTCTGTCCTAGCGACTATCCATTTTTTTACGATTCTGAATACAAAACTTCATTATTTATCGGTAAAAATTATAAATGGAGAACTGTTGGTGAAACATTGCTTACTTTCATGATGTCAAAAAAATTACTTAAAAAACATAAAAAAAATATAAGATTAGTAGGAGAAAAAGAAAATATTCCCTTTGAGAAACCATTGCATGATATTTATAAAGAAACGCCATGTTTATCACCAGTCAACTCATTATCATACCACATATCGCGTGATCATCCTGCAACCACAGAAGATTGGTATAAACTTTGGAAAAATAATTACATTAAATATAATAATTAACTAAAATATTATCCAGCAATAACTGCTAACAATAATAAAGCTACAATATTTGTAATTTTAATCATTGGATTGACGGCAGGTCCAGCTGTATCTTTATAAGGGTCACCAACAGTATCACCTGTAACCGCAGCTTTGTGTGCTTCCGATCCTTTGCCACCAAACTTTCCATCTTCAATATATTTTTTAGCATTATCCCATGCACCTCCACCAGCTGTCATAGAAACTGCAACAAATAGACCTGTTATTATAACTCCCAATAACATTGCTCCAAGTGATGATAATGCTGCGACTTGTCCACCTATGAAATAAATTACTATGTATAAAATAATAGGAGATAAAATTGGTAGTAAGGATGGAATTATCATTTCTTTAATCGCTGCTTTTGTAAGTAAATCAACAAGTCTACCATAATCAGGTTTTGCTTTTCTTTTCATTATTCCAGGTATTTTTTTAAACTGTCTTCTTACCTCAATAACAACCTCACCACCTGCTCTACCAACTGCTTGCATACCCATTGATCCAAATAAATAAGGAAGCATCCCACCTATAAGTAAACCAACAACCACATAAGGATTTGATAAATCAAAAGTTACAGCTATTCCCTCTAAATTAGAACCAGCAACTTTAGAAAAATGTTTTATATCTTCTGTATATGCTGCAAAAAGAACTAATGCACCAAGGCCTGCGGAACCTATTGCGTAACCTTTCGTAACTGCTTTAGTAGTATTACCAACAGCATCAAGTGCATCTGTTGTTTTTCGAACATTTTTTGGTAAATTGGACATTTCAGCTATTCCCCCAGCATTATCTGTAACTGGACCGTATGCATCTAAAGCAACAACCATACCAGCTAATGCAAGCATTGTAGTTACAGCAATAGCGATACCATAAAGACCAGCGATATGATTGGTCCATAAAATTCCGCCAACTATTATTAATGCAGGTACTGCAGTTGCTTCCATAGAAACAGCTAAACCTTGAATTACGTTTGTACCATGACCTGTAGTTGACGATTTAGCCACACTTTTTACAGGTCTATAATCAGTTCCTGTATAATATTCTGTTATCCAAATTATTAAACCTGTGATTATTAAACCAATAATTCCACAAAAATATAGATCTAATCCATTGAATGATTTTCCATTTGCCACATATTCTGTTGTGAAACCTATAACATGCTTTGTAATTGGAAATAATATTATCAGTGAACTAATTGCTGTTATTACGAAACCTTTATACATCGCTTTCATAATATTTTTATCGCTACCAAGAGTAACAAAAAAAGTTCCAAGAATAGATGTTACTATACATGCACCACCAATTGCTAAGGGATAGATCATCATATTTAAATCATTTACAAAGAATATAGATGAAAGAACCATGGTAGCTACAATAGTGACAGCGTAAGTTTCAAAGAGATCAGCAGCCATACCTGCACAATCTCCCACATTATCACCAACATTATCAGCTATAACTGCAGGATTCCTTGGGTCATCTTCAGGAATTCCAGCTTCAACTTTACCAACTAGATCTGCACCAACATCTGCACCTTTTGTAAAAATTCCTCCACCAAGTCTTGCAAAAATAGAAATTAACGATGCGCCAAACCCTAATGCAACAAGTGCATTAACAATTTCTCTTTCATCAACTCCAGTTTTAACCAAAAAAAAATAATAAACTGCAATTGAAAGTAATGCCAATCCAGCAACCAACATTCCAGTTACCGCACCCGATTTAAATGCTATTGATAAACCACTCGCTAAGCTCTTCCTTGAAGCTTCAGCTGTTCTTACATTGGCCTGAACAGAAACAAGCATTCCAACATAACCTGCAATTCCAGATAAAGTAGCACCAATTAAATAGCCTAAACCAACCAATGGACTAAATAAAATAGTTATAATTATTAGAACCACTATACCAACTATTGCAATTGTTTTATATTGTCTGTTTAAATATGCTCTTGCCCCTTCTTGAATTGCAGATGCAATTTCTAACATTTTGGCATTACCTGAGCTTGAATTTAAAATATTTCTACCTGTTATAAAACCATAAACGATGGATAATATTCCAGCCGCTATAATATAATACATTATTGTTTCAGTTGATGTGTTCATTGGATCCTTTGTTAATTAAAGTTATGAAAAATATGTAATACAAAATATGATATAAAACGCAATATTTAACTTTTTTAAAAATTGTGGAAATATCCCTCATTATACACATGTTTTAATAGCTTATCACCATCAATAATCTCATTTTTTTTTGCATCTTTAGTTAAATTGCCAATTAGTGTTACTTTTTGATTCATCTTTTTAAAAAATTTTTGAATATAATTTCTCTTTGATTTTGGGGATGTAAATATAATTTGATAGTCATCGCCCTTTGAAATTAAATTGATCTTTTTTTTTTTTGATTTTGAAAGATATCTTTTTAAATTAATTGAAATTGGAATTTTATTTAGGTCAATTTTGTAAAATAATTCACTTTTATTAATTAACTTGCTTAAATCTCCAAATAACCCATCTGAAATATCAATTGAGGAATTTGCAAAGTTTAAAAGGTTTGAGCTAATCTTAATAGGTAAGTCAGGTAAGTAGTATTTATTAACAAAATAATTATGTTCTTTTAATAATACCTTTCTTTTTAAAACTTGTAATCCTAAATAACTGTCACCTATGTTCCCAGTTACATATATATCGTCACCATTCTTACACTTATTTCTTTGCACTATTCTTTTTGAATAACCTAACGACATTATTGTAAAGATTGTTTTGTTTGATTTTGTTGTGTCGCCACCTGATAATTTAATACCATATTTCTTTTGCTCCTCTTTAAGACTTTTAGAAATAATATTAAGATTTTTTTTTGAAAAAGAATTATTGTTCCCACTAGCACCTATAAAAATAAATTTTGGTTTTACGCCCTTGCAATACAAGTCTGAGATTGAAGATCTTACAATTTTTTTAATTACTAAATCAGGATTTTTAAAATTAAGAAAATGAACGCCCTCTACATAAGTATCAGCAGAAACAACAACGTTATGTTTTTTATCAAAAAAAACATCATCATTTAAGTCTAATGCTGATGGATTGTTATAGGTTAATTTTTTAAAGTACTTTTGAATTAAAGCAAACTCATTCATTGCTTATTCTAATTTTTTTTGAAATTTTATCTAATAAAGCATTTAAGTATTTAGTTTGTGAGTCATCAATAAAAAAATTTGATGCTTTAAGATATTCATTAATTATAATTTTTATTGAAGTATTTGGTTTGTATAAAAATTCAAAAATTGCACTTTTAATAATAATTTGAAAAACTTTGTCCATGTTTTTAATTTTTAAATCTTGCTCTAAATGGTTATTAATTTCTGTATTAATTAACTCCTCTCTCTCGATAGTTCCATTCACAATATCTTTTATAAATTTTTTAAATCTATGTTTAGGAAAAGTAATATTTTCCTCATTATTAAAAAGTTTCCCGTAAAGCTTTTGTATAATTATTACTCTAGGATTTCGTTGTGGTGAAAAATGAACTGTCATAATTTATTGAGATAGGATGGATAAAACTGCCTCTGCAGCCTCTGAGCCTTTTCTACCGCGTGCAATAGCTTGTTTTTTATTTAAGCATGTAATTACTCCATTTCCTATTGGTTTCTTAGATGTTATTGATAATGTCATCAATGCATCAGTAGTTGCCTTTGATATAAAATCAAAATGAGGCGTTTGGCCTTTAATAACACACCCTAAAGCAATGAATCCATTAAATTTAGTTAAATTTTTTGATATTGTTACAGGTATTTCAAATGCACCAGGCACGTTAATTACCTTGATATTACATTTATTTTTAATTTTATTTTTAGCACTGTTTAATAAAGAGTTAGCAATATTTTCATAATAATTTGCAACAACAATTAAAATCTTTTTTTTCACTTTATAATTTCCTGTTTTTTAATTTTTATTCCGTAACCTTCTAAACCTATCACTTTTTTTTTAGATCTAGTAACAAGTATCATATTTTTAATATTTAGAGATTTAATAATTTGAGCTCCTATACCATAGTTTCTAATCAATTTGTCATGACCTTTTTTATAAAAGGTTTTGCTTTTATACTGTTTAAGTGTTTGAGTTACTGATTTTAAATTAGGATCTCTTATGAACACAAGAACGCAATTATTATATTTTTTGAAATATGAGATTGTTTTATCGAATGAATTTGGCAGTTTTTGATTAATTAAATAATTTTGAACCACATTAGATGATATTACTCTTAATCTAGGCACAACTCCTTTCTTTAAGGTTCCTTTTATCAGTGCAAAGTTCTCTGATCCATCAAGTACATTTTCAAATACTTTTATTTTAAATTTCTGTTTTTGAACAATTATTGAAGAAGTTTTTTTTAATTTAACAAGTTTCTCTCTCTTTAACCTATAAGCAATTAAATCTTCAATCTTGCCTATTTTAAGTTTATGTTTTTTAGCAAAATTAAATAATGTTTTGCCTGTTGCCATTTTTCCATCATCTGCCATTATTTCACAAATAACAGCCGAATTATTTTTTTTAGCAAGTTTTGATATATCAACTGAAGCCTCGGTATGCCCTGCTCTAACTAGAACACCACCATCTCTGGCTATCACTGGAAATACATGGCCTGGTGATACAATATCGTTTTTTTTTGCGTTTTTATTTGATGCAGCTTTAATTGTTTTAGCACGATCATAAGCTGATATACCTGTTGTAACTCCTTTTTTAGCTTCTATAGAGTAAGTAAAAGCAGTTTTGCTTCTTGATTGATTTATTGGTGAAGCCAAAGTTAATCCAATTTTTTTTGATTGTGTATTATCCATCGCTAAACAAATTAATCCTCTTGCATGTTTGGCCATGAAATTAATATGATTAGGATTAACAGCTGATGTGGAAATTACTAAATCACCCTCATTTTCCATCTCTTCATGTTTGCTCTCATCGTCAACAAGAATAAACATTCCATTTTTTTTAACTGTTTTAATGATACTTTCAATTGAGCTAAAATTATTTTTTTTCATTGATAAATTTCTTTACATATTTTGACATAATATCAATCTCAACATTGACCAAATCATTTTTTTTAAGAGTGATTAAGTTAGTTAATTTTAATGTATGAGGTATAATCCATATTTCAAAAGAATTCTTTTTTATTTTTGATATCGTTAGCGATACTCCATTTATTAATACAGAAGCTTTTTCTACTAATTGCTTCTTAAGTAGTTTTGTTATTTTAAATTCAAAAATATTTGATTTATCAACTTTCTTAATACTTTTTACAGAACAAACTGTATCAACATGACCTTGGCAGATATGTCCTGAAATATTATCACCAAATTTTAAAGGTTTTTCTAAATTAATTTCATCTCCGATTTTAATATTTTTAAATTTTGATTTGGCCAACGTTTCATTTGATAGATAGAATTCTAAAGTATTATTCTTATAAGAAATTAAAGTAAGACAAACTCCATCACAAGAAATTGAAATCCCAAGATTTTTATTCGAAACTTTCAATGAAGATTTTATAAATAAATTAACTCCTTTTGTCCTTTTTTTGATTTCGTTAATTATTCCTTTATTAAATATAATTCCATTAAACATTTTAATAGTAGTGAGTAAGTATATCTTTATCTAAATATGTGTTTATTTTTTTTTTATTTTTATAGTTTTTATTAATCATTTTTACTAATGAAGATATATTAATTTTATCTCTATTAGAGATTATTTTGTCGCTTTTAAAAAAATAGAATTCATTTAATAAATTTGCATTAAGGAAATTTGTCATTAAATCCTTACCAGCCTCTATTAGAAGTCTATGTAGACCAAGTGTATAAAGGGTTTGTGTTATTTTCCTAAGGTTAAAGTTAGTCTTATTTTCTAGTTTTTGATAAATAAGTTTAACACCTCTATTTTTTAAATATTTAATTTTTAAGATATTTTTAGAACAGTGAAATATAATTAACTTACTCTTTGTTGAATTTTTAATTACATAAGAGTTAATTTTTATTTTTAAATTCTTATCTATTACAACTACAGTGGGTGATAATTTCTCTAATCCATTTAATCTACAATTAAGTTTGGGGTTGTCTGTATTAATTGTTTTGTAAGATGTTAATATTGCGTGATTTTGAAATCTTAAAATATGTGAAACGCTTCTTGAATGTTCATTTGTTATAAAAGAATTGTTTCTTAAAATATTTAAATTTAATGAACTTGCAATTTTTCCAATTATATAAGGAGCTTTGTTAGATCTTATATAATTATATTCATTATAAAGGTTCTTAACTTTTCGTTTTTGAAGTCCTGATATTACAACTATTTTTTTAGACTTTAAAATCTTTTTAGTTTTATTAAATGTTCGTAAATCTTTATCCTCAATTGAGTAGTACACTCTCTTAACTTTATTTTTTATTATTGCATTTGTGCAAGGAGGTGTTACCCCGTGATGAGAACAAGGCTCAAGTGTCGAGTAAAGCGATGTTCCTTTATTATATCTATTTTTATTTAAAGCAATGCTTTCTGCATGTGGTCTACCACCATTATTAGTAGTTGCAAAAGATAAGATTTCATTATTTTTTACAATTACACATCCAACTGATGGATTTGTGCCAGTTAAATACTTATTATTCTCTGCTAAATTTATAGCAAAGTTCATAATTTTTTTATCTGATGATTTATAATTATCTTTTTTTAAAGACATCAATTCTATCCACAAATTGAACAAAGTCTTTTTCTTCTCTGAAGTTTCTATAGACTGATGCAAATCGGACATATGCAACAGGGTCTAATTCTTTTAAACCCTCCATAACCATTGTGCCAATCGTATTAGATGAAATTTCGCTCTGACCTAATTCTTCTAATGATCTACTAATTTTAGAAATGAATTTTTCTGTTGTCTCAGCATCAATAGGTCTTTTCTTTAAGGCGACATATATTGATTTTGAAAGTTTTTCTCTATCAAATGATGATTTTCTTCCGTTTTTTTTAACTACGGTAAGCTCTCTAAATTGAACTCTTTCAAATGTTGTAAATCTCTCACCACAACTACAGAGTCTTCTTCTTCTAATTGCGGTTCCATCTTCTGTGGGCCTTGAGTCAACAACCGAAGTGTCACCTTTTTTGCTGCATGGACAAATCATAAATTAATTTATCCTAAGTGTTTATAGATAGGAAAATTAGAACAAAGGCTTACAACTTCTTTTCTTACTTCATCTTCAGTTTTAGAGTTATCTTCTGGGTTTTCAGCTAACCCTTTTATAGTTTTTGTTATTAAATCACCTACTATTTGAAATTCTTTTAACCCAAATCCTCTTGTTGTGGCAGCCTGTGATCCAAGTCTTATACCAGAAGTTATCATTGGGCTTTCACTATCAAATGGAATACCATTTTTATTACATGTTATATTAGCTCTAGAAAGGCTTTCTGCAGCAACATTACCCTTTACATTAAAAGGTCTTAAGTCAACTAACATCAGATGAGTATCTGTTCCACCTGAATAAATTTTAAAACCATTATTTTTTAAAGTTTCAGCTAAAATTTTTGCATTTGCTAAAACAGTTTTTATATAATCTTTAAATTCAGGTTTTAATGCCTCTTTAAAGCCAACAGCTTTAGCAGCTATAATATGCATTAGTGGTCCTCCTTGGTATCCAGGGAAAACTGCTGTATTAAATTTTTTTGATAAGTCTTCGTGATTAGTTAATATAATTCCACCTCTCGCACTTCTAAACACTTTATGAGTAGTTGATGTAACTACATGAGCATAGTCACATGGATTTGGATATCCCTTACCAGCAACCAATCCAGAAAAATGAGCCATGTCAACCATTAGGTATGCTCCAACCTTATCAGCTATTTCTCTAAATCTTTTAAAATCAATTACTCTTGAATAAGCGCTACCACCAGCGATAATAAGTTTAGGTTTATGTTCAAGTGCAAGTTTTTCAACATTGTCATAATCAATAAGTTCAGACTCTTTATCAACTTCATATCCAATTGCATTAAACCATTTACCTGACATTGAAATTTTTAAACCATGAGTAATATGTCCTCCTGAATTCAAACTCATTCCCATAAAAGTATCACCAGGTTTTAATAAAGCTAAAAACACAGCACCGTTTGCCTGAGCACCAGAGTGTGGTTGAGCGTTAGCAAATTTACAGTTGAATAATTCTTTAAGTCTATCTATAGCTAATTGTTCAGCAACATCGACATGTTCACAACCATTATAGTATCTTTTGCCTGGATAGCCTTCGGCATACTTATTTGTTAATACAGAACCTTGAGCTTCAAGGACTGCTTGAGATACAATATTTTCAGATGCAATTAGTTCAATATGATTTTGTTGTCTTACTAACTCATCATTAATAGCTTTATAAATTTCTGGATCACTATCTAATAAACTTTTTTCAAAAAAGTCTTTGTACTCACTATTTAAATATTTTGTTTCACTTGACATAGTTCTATATTTTTTTAACTCTTTTTAAGTGTCTTCCACCCTCAAATTTAGTATTTAAGAATGCATTTATACATTTAAAGGCTAAATTTTTACTAATCAACCTTTCTCCTAATGTAATAACATTTGCATCATTATGCAATCTAGATAATTTAGCGTTTTTTACCGAATAACATAATGCCGCTCTTATATTTTTATGCTTATTAGCAGTCATTGCCATACCCATACCCGAACCACATACTAGGATACCAATATTTCCTTTTTTCATCTTTTTTGATAATTTATGAGCATAATCTGGATAGTTTGCTGATTTTTTTAAATGCTCTGGACCTAAATCTAAAACTTTAAATTTTAAAGAAAAATTTTTTTTTATACTTTCTTTTAACTTAAATCCAGCGTGATCAGATGCAATATAGATTTTTTTCAAATTAATTAAATTTATAATCTAAAACACACGCAACTAGGTGTATTCTATTTTCTTCACCACCATTAAACGCATTATGATATTTTGTATTGTTGGTAACCCAAACAGATCCATCAGCGGGCATATGTTTGGCGACATTATCAATAACCATCAAGCATCCTGGATTAGTTATAATTGGTATATGCAATCTAGGTTCTGGGTCTCTATGCCAGCTTAATGTTGATCTTGGTTGTTTTAATAAAATTCTTACTCTGCCTAATTTATATTTGGATGAAAGAACATCATAAACTTCCTTAAAATAAGTATTTTCATAATCTCTTATGAATTCACTGTATTTAGACTCGTCTATATCCACATCCCTTGAAACTTCTTTCCCAGACTTATCAGGTTTAGTCCAATAAACACCTCGAGCTTTACTGCCTTTTATTGAGTCTGGGTCACCTGGTATTTGTGTTAAAGAAATTGCACCAAAGTTAGTTACGCCACCTCCATCATCAAATTTTTTAATTTGTATGATTTGGTTATAAGCATCTTGAAGCTTATCAATATCGAACTGTATAGTTTGTTTTTGAAAATCGCTAAAATCTAAAACTCTGTCAGTTTGATTATGTAGATTAAAGTTTACGACTTTATCATTATTGTTTGTCATGAAGATTGTTTTCTACTCATTTATATATATATTTGTATAATAGATTTTGTCGCATAATAAAATACAATATGATTACAGGTAAATACCCAAATTTAAGGCTTAGAAGATCAAGAAAATATGCTTGGTCTAGAAAATTAGTCCAAGAAAGTTCTTTATCTTATAGTGATTTGATATTGCCAATTTTCTTAATTGAAGGAAAAAATAAAAAAGAATCAATTAAATCTATGCCAAATGTATTTAGGTATAGTATAGACAAACTAAATACAGTTGTAGGTAAAGCAATAAAAAAAGGTATACCTATGGTTGCTTTATTTCCATACACAAATCCAACCAAAAAAGACGAAAAAGGTTCAGAAGCATTAAATCCAGACAATTTAGTTTGTAGAGGTATAAAGTTCATTAAAAAGAAATTTAAGAATAAAATTGGTATTATGTGTGATGTGGCCCTAGATCCTTACACTTCTCATGGCCATGATGGATTATTAAAGAAAAAAATTATTATTAATGATAAAACTGTAGAAATACTTACCAAACAAGCAGTGCTACAAGCCAAAATAGGATGTGATGTAATCGCGCCTTCAGATATGATGGATGGCAGAATTGGTAAAATTCGATCAGCTTTAGATAAAAATAATTTAAATGACGTACAAATTTTGTCATATGCGGTTAAATTTTCATCTAGTTTTTATGGACCATTTAGAGACGCTGTTGGATCAAAAAAATTATTAAAAGGTGATAAAAAAACTTACCAAATGGATTTTAGAAATTCAGATGAGTCTTTAAGAGAAGTTTCATTAGATATAAAAGAAGGTGCTGATATGGTCATGGTTAAACCTGGTATGCCCTATCTTGATATAATAAGAAAAGTTAAAGATAATTTCAAAATACCAGTATTTGCATATCAAGTTTCTGGTGAATACAGTTTGATAATGAATGGAATTAATAAAAAATTAATAGATAAAGCTTCAATAAAAGAGTCTCTTATTTCATTTAAAAGGGCTGGAGCAAATAGTATTGTAACTTATTTTGCTGATCAGGTAGATCTTTAATTATTTTAACAAATTAACGAAATCATTTCTTGAGGAAGGATAATTTTTATTGTTAGGTTTAATGATTGTTTTATCCAAAAAATCTCCAACTATGGAAAAGCCACTATATATATCTTTTAAATTTTCAGGACTAATATTTTTATCTATTAGAAAATTAGGTATAATTTTTTGACTTGAGTCTACAATATATTTGGTTTGGCCGTTAATATTTTTATCGACTACGTAATCTTTAAAATTAATATCATAACCAATAGACTTTAGTATATTTAGTTCTAAATATAAAAATTCAACAAGCCAATTATCAAGTTCAATTATTTTGAATAATTTTTCTAAAAGATTATATATTTCAATATTATTCTCATTTTCAGCAGTAAGAATTTTAATCAAATTCATACAATATATAATACAAAATAGTTTTTTTTTATTTTCTAAATAAACAGGCGTCTTAATTTCATCAATCTCAACCTTTAGATATCCAAGTCTACCATCCTCTCTTAGTTTTGAATTTATGTGAAATTTATTACCTATTAGCAAATAACTTTTAATCTTTTTTGAAGTTGATCCAAAAATTACACCAACTATTTTTCCATTATTTTCAGTGTAAAATTCGGCTATTGATGAATTTTCATTATATTTATTCAAAGACAATAAATATCCTTTATCTTGCCAATTCATTTTTGCTTAATTTTTTTAAGAAGTTCTAAGGCTGCAGATTGCTCTGCATTTTTCTTTGAAGATCCTATTGCATAAATATACGTACTATTTTTAAGTTTCACCCCAACTTTAAAATTTGGCTTATGTCTAGGCCCTGTGTTAGAAACTAATTTATAAATAGGTAATAATTTAAAATTTTTTAAAGAGTATTCCTGCAGTTGTGTTTTGGCATCAACAAATGTAGTTTCTGCATCGTTTATTAAATCTTTCCATAGTTTAAGAATAAAACTTTTAGAAACTTCTAATCCTTTATCTAAATAGATTGCTCCAATTAATGCCTCGCAGCAATCCGAGATAATTTTATTTTCAACAATGTTTTTGCTCGACTTAGAATTACCTGTAATTACAAATTCTTTAAGGCTTAATGAATTACCTACTTCTAAACATTTATTTTTATTAACCAATGATGCTAATTTTTTATCTAAAGACCCTACTTTTTCATTTGGATAAAGTTCATATAATTTTTTTGAAACAACAAGTCCTAGTACTCTATCACCTAAAAATTCAAGATTTTCATAATTATTATTTGGATCATAGCTTTTATGAGTAATAGCTTGCAAAAGTATTTTTTCATTTTTGAAATTTATTTTAATCTTTTTTTGAAGATTTTTAAGAGTACTCATAATTAATCAATAAATTTGAAAAATCTATTTAACCTTAATATTTCATTCCAATTCCAAAATTTAACAATACTTCCTATAAATGGATCTGATGAAAAAAATAAGATTTGAGCTTTTCCTACAAGATTATTTTTATGGACATATCCAACTTCAGATAAAAATCTACTATCTTTTGAGCAATCCCTATTGTCTCCTAAGAAAAATAAATGGTCTTTTGGCACTAGGTATTTATCCGTGTTAGCAAAAGTAATATCTGTCCTGTATGATGCCAAATAAACTTTACCGTTTGGAAGTTTTTCTTCAAATGTGTTAACTTTAATTTTTGATTTCCCACAATAATTAGTGATATTTTTTGATTTAATTGTTTTTAGAATTTGATTGCCATTTAGGTAAAGATCTCCATTAATAAACTGAATTGTGTCACCTGGTAAACCGATCACACGCTTTATATAGTCGGTTCTATTATCGGCCGGTGTTTTAAATACAGCAACGTCACCTCTTTTAGGAATATCAGTAAAAATACGATTTTCAAAAATAGGTGGACTAAATGGGAAGGAATGTTTGCTATAACCATATGTAAATTTAGTTACAAAAAGTCTGTCACCGACTAATAAATTTGGTTCCATTGACGATGATGGAATATAAAAAGGTTGCAACAAAATAGATCTAATTAAAACTGCAATTATAAGTGCATAAATTATAGTTTTAAGATTTTCAATTATTATTTTTTTCATATTTTTTTATCTATAACAACAAACGCTATTGAATAATCTTTCTCATCAGAAAGTGATAAAAAGACTTTATATTTTTGTATTTTAAATTTTTTTTGTAAAAAATTTTTTAATTTTTTGGATAGTAAAATATATGGCTTTCCACTCTTGTAATTCTTTATTTCAATATCTATAAAATTTATTTCAGATCTAAAACCAGTCCCAATTGCTTTAACAAATGCCTCCTTTGCAGCAAATCTTTTTGCATAAAAATTAATTTTATTTTTTAATTTTTTTCCTTGTTGAATTTCTTTTTCTGTAAAAATTCTATTTAAAAAACCTTTAATTTTTAACGAATTATTTATTCTGCTATTTTTAATAATATCAACACCATTTCCTATTATATGCATTATCTTAATATTTTAATAAATTGTTTAACTACTTTTGAAATGCTGTGTGAGACAGACTCTCCAATTATAAAATGGCCTATATTAAATTCCTCAATTTGTTTTATCTTATTTAGTATTTTTGTTGTCTTATAGTCCATACCATGTCCAGCATGAACCTCTAAACCTATTTTTTTTGCATAAATGGCACATTTTTTAATTTTATTTAGTTCTCTTGAGTAATTTTTTTTCTCCTTTATTTTATTAGAAATCTTACCTGTATGTATCTCTATACATTTACTTCCAAGAGTTTTTGATAATTTTATATCTTGAAGAGATGGATTTATAAATAAGCTTGTTCTAATATTATTTCTATTAAAAATTTCTAATATTTTTTTGATTTTATTTTTATTCTTTTTTAAATTTAATCCTCCCTCTGTGGTAATTTCATTTCTTTTTTCAGGAACAAGACAAATAAAAGAGGGTTTATTTTTTAGTGCAATATTAATCATTTTTGGATCTGAAGCTATTTCCAAATTGATAGGGATTGATTTATTTGATGAGAGAATTTTTAAATCCATATCATTAATGTGTCGCCTATCCTCTCTTAAATGAACTGTAATAGAGTCTGCACCAGCCTTTAAAACATCTAAAGCTACAGTATAAGGATCAGGATGTTTTTCACCTCTAGCATTTCTCAACGTTGCAACATGGTCGATGTTAACCCCTAGTCTCTTTTTCATTTTAAAAATCTACTTCCAGGTTTGGTAATTGGAATTTTTTTTAGACTTTCTGGAATATTTTTTTTTTTATAAGTTGGAATTTTTAATTTTACTTGTGTAATTATATTTTTTCTTTTTATTTTTAAAGTTTGCTTATTAGATCTGTCAATTAAACATGCAAATCCTAATAAAATTGCGCCAGATTTCTTTATTAATTTAGCACATTCTAAACTTGATTTTCCTGTAGTTATAACATCTTCAATAATTAAAACTCTTGATTTTTTTTTAATATAAAAACCTCTTCTTAACTTAAAATTTCCTTCAACACGTTCACAAAAAATTGTTTCTTTTTTTAAAATTCTTCCGATTTCATAACCAATTACAATTCCACCCATCGCTGGCGAAAGAATTAAATCAATATTTTTAAATGTTTTTTTAATTTTACTTGCTAAAGATTTTGTAAATTTTTCAGCTTTGTGTGGAAAACTTAATAATTTTGCACATTGCACATATGAAGGTGAATGTAGTCCAGATGACAATACAAAATGTCCATCTAACAAAGCATTAGTTTTTCTTAAAACTGCTAAAGAGTTTTTTGAAGAAAGCATATTTTTTGTTTTTGTGTCTTATAATTTTAAATTTATATTCTTTTTGTTTTAGTTCACTTATCAATTTTGTAAAGTTCTTAAGGTCATGTATGATTAAATTAAATTTGAAATTAATCCTTCCATTAAGTTTTTCTACCATTTCTACACTTGAAATATTAACAAAGTTTTCACCAATCATAGTTGTTACATCACCCATTTTTCCAGGTTCATCAGGCAGAGAAATCCAAAGTGTAGTATTATATCTTTTTTCCTTAATCGGCTTGCTGTTTTCACGGTACTGCCAATAACGTCTAATTGCAGCACGAGCTTTCCCTGTTTTAGTGCTCGTTAACCAATGTAATGAGGGAGAGGCTTTTTTAGAGGTGATAATCTTAACTACATCCCCGTTTCTTAATATAGATTGTAAAGCGCTTTCATTTCCATTTATTTCACAACCAACAGCAGCATCTCCGATTTGAGTATGGACAGCATAGGCAAAATCTATTGGTGTAGCATTTTTAGGTAGTTTTATAATTGATCCTTTTGGTGTGAAACAAAAAGCGTTTTCTTGAAACATTTGAAGTTTTGTATATTCATAAGAGTCATCTGGATTCTCATTTTTATCAATAATTTCAACTAAATCTGCTAACCAATCATACTCCTTCCAAGTTAAAGAATTAAATTTTTCTGATGATTTATATTTCCAATGAGAAGCAATACCTCTTTCTGCAAACTCATGCATTTGCTTTGTTCTTAATTGGATTTCAATTGGTCTTTTATTTGGTCCAATAATAGCTGTGTGTAATGATTGATATTTATTGATTTTTGGCGATGAGATATAATCTTTAAATTTACCTGGTATACAATTCCATTTATTATGGAAAATTCCTAAAGCTTTATAGCAATCATCAATATTATCTAAAATAATTCTAAACCCAATAATGTCTGTTATTTGTTCAAGAGAAGTTCTTTTTTTTTGGATTTTTCTCCAAATTGAAAAAGGAGTTTTCTCTCTTCCAACTATTTTTGGTTCTATATTTTTGTTTTTAAGTATTTCAAAAAACTCGTCAGAAATATTATTAAAGTTAATTAGATTATTTTCTTTAATTTTATCCAGTCTGTCTTTTATCAATTTTCTTGCATCTTCATTTAAAACTTCAAATGAAAGGTCCTCTAATTCATCTCTTATACGATGCATGCCCATTCTATCTGCTAGTGGCGCATAAATTTCCATTGTTTCTTTTGCTTTTCTAATTTGCTTTTCTTTATCGACAACTTTAATGGTACGCATATTGTGTAGTCTATCAGCTAGTTTCACCAGTAAAACTCGGATGTCTTTTGATGTTGCTAATATTAATTTTCTAAAATTTTCTGCTTTAGAGTTTGATATAGCTTGATTTTCAAACTCAGAAATTTTTGTAACACCATCAACTAAATCAGCAACCTCTTTTCCAAATTCTGCTTCTATTGTATTATAAGTTGCATGAGTATCTTCTATTGTATCATGAAGTAAACCAGTAGCAATAGTTGCACTGTCTAGCTTTAACTCTGTTAAAATATTTGCAACTGCTATCGGGTGAATAATATAAGGTGAGCCCTCATCTCTTTTTTGTTTTTCATGTGCCTTTAAAGCAAAATCATAGGCTTTTGATAGAGTTTCTGGATTAAGAAACTTATTATAATTTTTTACCTTATTAATTAATTCTTCAGATTTAAGCATTACTATTTATATCATTTTATTGAGCAATTTTAATACCCAATAACTGATCTGAGGTTAAATTTGACATTAAAATGACTATATTTTTATTAAGTTTAGGGTGAACCCAATCTTTATTTAATTCAAATAAAGGAAACAGAACAAAATTTCTATTATGCATTCTTTTATGCGGAGTATTGAGTTTATGATTTCCAATTTTTCTATGGATTATTTCACCATTAAAATCAATTATATCAATATCACATATTCTTGGATGATTTCTTTTAGACTTAGTTCGACCTAGTTTTTTTTCAATTTTTTTTATTTTTAAAAATAATTCTGCTATATTTAATTTTGTCTTAACTAATATGATAGAATTAATAAAGTTTGGGAAATTTTCATTTGGCCAAGATTTTGTAATGTAAAATTTTGATCTTTTCTTTATAAAAATTCCCTCCTCTTGGATTAAATCTATACTTTTATTAAGATTATTTTTCTTGTCTCCAAGATTAGAACCTAATGCTATATATGCAAAATTAACTTGATTTTCTAATATATCTTGCTTTTTCACGGTTCCAATCTCTTGTCTTCTTTGTCAGTCTTTTATCAAATTGTTTTTTACCTTTAGCTACTGCAATTTCTAATTTTGCCTTTCCTTTTTTAAAATACATTTTTGTTGGCACAATAGTTAAACCATCTTCATGAATTCTACCGATAATTTTATTAATTTCTCTTTTATTCAATAAAAGTTTTCTTTCAGAGTAAGGATTATGATTTGAATAACTGGCTTGTTTATAGATAGGTATATGAGAATTAATTAAAAAAATTTCTCCATCTTTATCTACAGCATAAGAATCTGCTATGTTAATTTTACCTAATCTTACAGATTTTATTTCAGAGCCCTTTAAAACTATACCTGCTTCAAACATCTCTTTAAAAAAATAATTAAAAGATGCTTTTCTATTAATTGTAATAATTTTTAAACCAGGAGTGGTTTTTTTATTCATTAATTAATTCGGCAGATATGAGAGCTTTTTTAACCTCAGCTTTTGTTTCATCTAAAACTGTTACCAAAGGTAATCTCACATTATCATCACATAGACCTATCAATTTAGCTGCATATTTAACTGGTGATGGATTGCTCTCAATAAACAAAGATTTATGAACAGGTTGAAGTTTTTTATCTATCTCTTCAGCCTTTTTTTGCTCATCATTATTCTGTGATTTTGAAAATTTTTGCATATCAGAACACATTTTAGGAGCTATGTTGGCTGTAACAGAAATACACCCTACGCCACCTCTTTTATTATATTCATAAGCAAGACCGTCCTCACCTGTTAGTTGGATAAATTCATTGCCAATTTTTTTGAAAGTCTCATCTACCCTATTCAAATCACCAGTTGCATCTTTTACTCCAACTATGTTCTTCAGTTCAAATAATCTTGCCATAGTATCTACTGTCATATCAATAACTGATCTACCAGGAATATTGTAAATTATAATTGGTATGCCGCATTTGTCATTTATAGCCTTGTAATGCTGATATAAGCCCTCCTGAGTGGGTTTGTTATAATAAGGTGTCACTATCAAGGCACCATCTGCACCAGCCTTTTCAGCGTGCTCTGTGAGAGATATGGCTTCTGTAGTAGAATTTGATCCTGTGCCTGCGATCACTGGAATTTTTCCTTTAGCTTCTTGAATACATAACTCTATAACTTTTTCATGTTCTCTATGCGAAAGAGTTGGTGACTCACCCGTTGTACCAGCTGGCACAAGTCCATTTGTTCCATTTTCTAAATGAAAATTAATAATTTTTATATACGTTTCCTCATCAAGGCTATTGCCTTTAAATGGTGTTACTAAAGCTACATTTGAACCTTTAAACATAAATATTTATATCATAAGTTATTAAAAATGATTTTTAGAAAATCTATATTACTACTAACAACTATATTTTTTTTTAGCTTTTTTCAATCATCATATTCAAATGAAATAATAATACCTAAGAAAAAACCTGCGTTTAAAAGTCAGATAGTAATTCCACCGTTGAAACCTGGAACATTTAATGAAAAACAAAGTTTAAAGGATGATAAAGATTTACCCAAAGAAATATTTGGAATTTTGTTACCTCCAAAAAAACCACTTATTGTAAAAAAACAAACATTAAGGACTGTTAAAAAAACCAGATATTATAGTGAAAGAGATTTTGAATTCGCAAAACAAGCAATTAGATTTATGGAAAAATCTAATTGGAAAGATGCCAAAAATACTGCAAAAAAAGCAAGGGCTCAATCAATATATGATTTTATAGAGTGGAGGCATCTTCTTACATCAGGAAATAAAGCAACTTTTTCTGAATACAAAAGGTTTATCGAAAGAGTTAAAGATTATCCAAGATTTGATAGAATTAAATATCTTGCTGAACACAAAATAAACTTACAAAACCAGTCTCCTACAGAAATAATTAATTGGTTTCAAAGTAATAAGCCATTAAGTGGATATGGTAAAATGATGTTAGGAGAGAGTTTAATTAAGACTGGAGAGTCTGGTGATGGAATAAGATTAATTAAAGAGGGATTTATAAATGCAGATCTAAATACAAATAATTTAAAATATTTCAGAAAAAAATTTAAAAAAATTCTAGATACCTCTGATTATATAAATAGAGCTGATTATTATGCTTGGGAGGGTAAACACTGGGATCTTAAAAGGGTTATTAGATACCTTCCTAGTGAGTATCAATTACTTTATACAGCAAGACAAATATTAATAAGCAGAGGGTATGGGGTTGATGAAGCGATAAAAAAAGTACCAAAAAAATTTAAGAATGATGCTGGTTTAAATTATGATAGATTAAAATGGAGAAGAAAAAAAGGACGCATAGATAGCTCGCTAGAAATTCTTAATAAAGTAAAAAACACCGAAGAATATTTAGTAAGACCAGATAAATGGTGGAAAGAAAGGTCAATAATTGGAAGATCCTTAATCTATAAAAAAAAATATAAAACTGCATATAAAATTGTTTCAAATCACGCAATGACAGAGGGTGCAGACTATGCGGAAGCTGAGTGGATGAGTGGCTGGATAGCACTCAGTTTTTTAAAAAATGCACAACAAGCAGAAAATCATTTTTTAAATTTTTACAGGAATGTTAGCTATCCAATCAGCTTATCTAGAGGTTCGTATTGGTTGGGAAAAACATATGAAAAAATTGGGGATATAGAAAACTCAAATAAATGGTTCTTGGAGGGATCAAAATATTTAACAACCTACTATGGTCAACTTTCACATATGAAAGTAAAACCACAAGAGAAATTTGAACTAGATAAATTAATGTTTGTAGATGATGATTATGAACAAGAGTTTTACTCAAAAAAACTTGTCGCAATTATTGATTTACTTGATTATTTAAATAAAGATAAATACACAAAACATATCTTAAGGTTTTTAGCAAATGATAATGTAGAAAAAGGCAGTGAGGCTTTAGCTGCTAAATTAGCTTCTGATATATCACGTTTTGATTTTGCTATACAAGTCTCTAAAATTGCCTCATATCAAAAAAGATTTCACAACCAATTTAATTATCCAATAATGAGTGTACCAAAATTTGTTGGTGGAAGAAAAATTCCTGATCCAGCATTAATTTTATCTATTATCAGACAAGAAAGTGAATTTGATACCTCTGCTAGGAGTAGAGTTGGAGCTCAAGGATTAATGCAACTTATGCCTTATACGGCTAAGACTGTATCGAAACAAGCTAAGTTAGGATACTCGAAGGCTAAATTAACAACTGACCCCGAATATAATATTAATTTAGGATCTCATTATATTGCTGGTTTAATCAATCAGTATAAAGGATCCTACCCTTTTGCTACAGCCGCTTACAATGCTGGTCCTAAGAGAGTAAAGTATTGGAAAAAAATTAATAAGGATCCTCAAAAAAAACAGATTGATTATGTTGATTGGGTTGAGCTTATTAAATTTAAAGAAACAAGAAATTATGTACAAAGAGTTTTAGAAAATTACAATGTTTACAGGTACATTTTGTCTCAAAAGCCAATATATCTAAAAGATTTCTTTAAAAATCAGAGCATGTATTAATGGCGGAAGAGAAGGGATTCGAACCCTTGGAAGGATTGCTCCTTCGGCAATTTAGCAAACTGCTGGTTTAAGCCAACTCACCCACTCTTCCGTTGATACATGTGTAACTTGAAATCATTGAATATTCAATATTAATCAAGTAATTTCTTGCAAATATGAAAAACAAATATTCAATTTTTTCACTGATAAAAAATGCTTTTTCGCAGCATGAAAACTGGAAACAAGCCTGGGGCAATCCTGAGCCTAAAAAAGAATATGAAGCAGTAATTGTTGGAGGTGGTGGGCATGGATTAGCAACAGCTTACTATCTTGCAAAAAAACATAACATGAAAAATATTGCGGTTTTAGAAAAAGGTTGGATTGGTGGAGGTAATACAGGGAGAAATACAACAATCATAAGATCAAATTATTTATGGGATGCTAGCGCTGGATTGTATGACCATGCTTTAAAAATTTGGGAAAATTTATCTCAAGAGTTAAATTATAATATAATGTTTAGTCAACGTGGAGTTATGAACTTAGCTCATAACCTTCAAGACGTTAGAGATTTAAAAAGAAGAACTCATGCAAATAGGTTAAATGGTATTGATGCTGTTTGGTTAGACACAAAACAAGTTAAGGAATTTTGTCCAATAATAAATATTTCTCAAGATATTAGATATCCTGTACTTGGTGGAACTTTACAAAGAAGAGCTGGAACTGCAAGACATGATGCTGTTGCATGGGGTTATGCAAGAGGTGCAGATGCAATGGGTGTAGATATAATTCAAAATTGTGAAGTTAAAGGAATAAAAAGAAATGGAGACCATGTTGAAGGACTTGATACTACAAAAGGATTTATCAAAACAAAAAAAATTGGTGTAGTAGCCGCAGGTCATTCAAGTGTAATTGCTAATATGGCAGGCTTAAAATTACCACTTGAAAGTAAACCATTACAGGCATTAGTCTCAGAACCAGTCAAACCAATAATAGATACAGTTGTAATGTCTAATGCTGTCCATGCATATGTTAGTCAATCTGATAAAGGTGAATTAGTAATTGGTGCTGGAACAGATGCTTACATATCTTATACACAAAGAGGAAGTCATGATGTAGTAGAAGGTACCTTAAAAGCTATATTAGAGCTGTACCCTATTTTTAGTAGAATGAAGATGTTAAGACAATGGGGTGGTATTGTTGATATTTGCCCGGATGCAAGTCCGATCATTAGCAAAACAAATATAAAAGGTCTTTATTTTAACTGTGGATGGGGAACAGGAGGTTTTAAAGCAACGCCTGGATCTGGTGATTTATTTGCTCACACAATTGCTAATGATGAGCCACATAAATTAAATGCAGCATTTAATCTTAACAGATTTGTAAGTGGAGATCTTGTTGACGAACATGGTGCAGCTGCTGTAGCACACTAATGTTTGTAATAAATTGTCCGTATTGTGGAGAAAGAGACCAAAGTGAGTTTTCATGTGGTGGTGAAGCTCACATTGTAAGACCAAAACAACCTACAGAGCTAAGTGATGATGAATGGGCAGAATATTTATTTATGAGAAAGAATATTAAAGGTGTTCAGTTTGAAAGATGGAACCATGCTCATGGATGTAGAAAATGGTTTAATATGGTTAGGGATACATCAAATGACAAAATACATGCAGTTTACAAAATGGGTGAAAAACCTCCTGTAATTTAAATGACCAAATATAGAATTAATAAAACAAGATTTGTTGATCAAACAAAAACTGTTTCATTTACTTTTGATGGTAAAAAATATCATGGTTTTGAGGGTGATACTTTAGCCTCAGCACTTCTTTCAAATGGCATTCATTTAATTGGCAGAAGTTTTAAGTATCATCGTCCAAGAGGTATAATGTCATGTGGATCTGAAGAGCCAAACGCAATATGCCAAATAAATGATAATACTGATTTAACAGAGCCTAATGTAAGAGCTACAGAAATAGAACTTTATGAAGGATTGAAAGCATCTAGTCAAAATTGTTGGCCAAGTCTTAACTTTGATATAGGTGGAATTAATAACTTAATATCACCATTTATACCAGCAGGTTTTTATTATAAGACTTTTATGTGGCCTAAAAGTTTTTGGAAAAAAATTTATGAACCATTAATAAGATTGTCTGCAGGCCTTGGCAAATCACCCACACAACCAGATCCAGACATTTATGACCATAAACATGAACATTGTGATGTATTAGTTATTGGAGGTGGGATTTCAGGTATTATATCTGCTAAAATAGCAGCAAAAAATAATTTAAAGACAATATTAATCGAAGATAAAAATATACTTGGTGGATCCACAATTTATCAAAATAATAAAAATTTTATAATAGATAATCAAAAATCAAATGAATGGTTAATGAATGAAATATCAGAATTAGAAAAATTAGATAATTTGATAATAAAAACTAGAACAAGTTTGGCAGCTTTTCATAGTTATAACTACCTTTTGGCCAAAGAAAATATATCAGATCATTTACCATTAGATAAAAAAAATGGCAGTATAAGACAGAGATTATGGAAAATAAGAGCAGATAAAGTAATTGTTGCTGCAGGTGCAATAGAAAGACCTCTTATATTCAACAACAATGATAGACCAGGAATTATACTTGCTAACTCTGTCAAAAAATATTTAGATTTTTATGGTGTATCCACTGGATTAAATAATATTATTTTTACTAACAACGATAGTGCATATGAAACTGCAGTGTCGTTATTTGAAAAGGGAATATCAGTAAAGATTGTTGATATTAGAAAAAAATCTTCATCAAATATTGTTAAAAATGCTGAAGACCTAGGAATTAAAATATATTGGAACTCTACAGTGGTTAATACTTTTGGCTACAAAAAGATAAAATCAATAGAAATTATGAATTTATCAGAAGATGGATCGAATGTTACTGGAAATAAACATAAAATTCAGTGTGATTGTTTATCAATAAGTGGAGGTTGGACACCTATGGTACATATGCATACTCAATCAGGAGGAAAATTAGATTTTAGAGAAATAGATCAAGTATTTGTTCCAACTGAAAAAAGTGAAAATCATATAAATGTTGGATCATGTAACGGTGATTTTGAACTAGAAGAAATAGTTAAAAATACAAATAATAAAGTTAAAAAATTTTTAAACATTAATGAAGGCGGTTTTGATAAAATTTCAGTTTTATGTTCAAAAGAGTCAGAGAAGAAAAACATATGGCTGTTACCAAATACTATCTCAGAGAGTAAGACTAAATCTTTTATAGATTTTCAAAATGACTCGACTGCGAAAGATATTAAGTTAGCACTTAGAGAAGGTTTTAAATCGATAGAACATGTAAAAAGATATACAACAACTGGAATGGCTACAGATCAAGGTAAATTATCGAATATGCATGCTTTGGGGATTATTGCTGACACAGCCGGAGTAAAAATGGGTACTTTAGGTACAACTACTTTTAGACCACCATTTACACCATTAACTTTTGGGGCAATTGTAGGAAGAAGTGTTGGAAAATTTTTTGATATTGTTAGAAAAACCTCAATTCATGAATGGCACGTTCAAAATAATGCAAAATTTGAAAATGTTGGGCAATGGAAAAGACCATGGTACTACCCTATTAATAATGAAAATCTTCATGAAGCAGTTCAAAGAGAAAGTAAAGCTGCAAGAGATAGTGCTGGAATTTTGGATGCCTCTACATTAGGAAAAATAGATATACAGGGATCTGATGCTTCTGAATTTTTAAACAGAGTTTATACAAATGCTTGGTCAAAATTAGGAATTGGGAAATGCCGATATGGTTTAATGTTAAATGAAGATGGTATGGTTTATGATGATGGTGTAACCACAAGATTGGGTGAAAATCATTATTTAATGACCACAACAACTGGTGGCGCAGCAAATGTGCTTTCTAAACTTGAAGACTATTTACAAACAGAATGGCCAGAATTAGATGTTTACTTAACCTCTGTTACTGATCACTATTCTACAGCAAGTATTTGTGGTCCAAATTCAAAAAAAATATTGAAAAAATTATTTCCTAATAAAGATTTTAGTGATGAAGCGTTTCCTCACATGTCTTACCAAAATGCAATAATTGACAAAATTGAATGTAGAATAATGAGAATAAGTTTCACAGGAGAGCTTAGTTATGAAATTAATGTAGAGTCAAAATATGGTAAATCATTATGGGAAAACTGCATTGCAGCTGGAGAAGAATACAAAATTACTCCTTACGGAACAGAAACAATGCATTTATTAAGAGCTGAAAAGGGATTTATTATTGTTGGCCAGGATACAGATGGAACTATGACACCTATTGATCTTCAGATGGATTGGATAGTTAGTAAAAAAAAATATGACTTTATAGGTAAAAGATCACTTTATAGAAGTGATACAATAAGAGAGGATAGAAAACAGCTTGTTGGATTACTTACAGATGACCCCAATGAAATATTAGAAGAAGGTGCTCAGATAGTTTTTGAATTAGATAAGAAACCTGTCGATATGATTGGACATGTAACATCAAGCTATTTTAGCCCTAATTTAAATAAATCGATTGCACTAGCAGTTGTTAAAGGTGGAAAAAAGATGAAAGGTCAAAAACTTTTTGTTCCTATGGAAAACAAAAATATCAATGTAACAGTTTCAGATTTTATTTTTTTAGATAAAGACAACAAGAGGATCAATGCTTAATCCAGAATATCCTAACTTTGAAAAAAAATCATTAGATGATCTTGATTTAGCATTATCTGAGCCAATTAAAAAAATAAATATTAGAGGAAAAAAAAAGGAATTTTTTACGAAAGTTGGAAAGATTTTATCAATTATCTTGCCAATTGAACCAAATACTAGTTCATCAAATCAGCAATTTAATGCTCTTTGGCTAAGTCCAGATGAATGGTTAGTATATTTTAATGAAGAGAATAACAATATTTACAATAATCTGTTTAACGAAATTTCTAGATTAAATTTAGGCTCAGTAGTTGATGTTACTAATCAATGGATATGTATTAATATAAAGGGCAAAAAGACTTTTGATTTACTTTCATCAGGGTCTCCTTTTAACTTCAATAATTTTAAAAATACTAAAAACTCTGTAACACAAACATTACTAAATCATACAGATGTAATTATTCATCATACTGAAATAAATGAAATAAATCTTTTTGTGAGAAGATCATTCTCAGAAGATTTATGGTTGTGGATTAAGGATAGTGCTAGGTTTATCTAATTTTTTTTTTATATAATAACTTACATAACTAAATAATAGTATCGAAAGCGTCCATTGAAAAATAAACCACAGCCAAAAGAAACTATCAAAATCTGCAGATAGATATTTGGCTAAATAAAAAACACATATTGGAACAAGAACATTTCGTAACATATTATTTATCATTGCATAATTAGATTTTTTTAATCCCATAAAAAAACCATTTGATAAAAAGAAAATTGGATATGCGGGTAAAATAAATGCTGCAATTTTTAAGTATCTACGTCCATATTCTAAAACAGTTTCATCATTAGAGAAAAGCCTTGGTATTATATCTGCTGTGAAATAAACTAATATTCCAGAAAAAATCATTAATAAAAGGCCATATTTAACAGATACAAAATAAGTCTCTTTCACTCTCTCGAAGTGATTAGCACCATAATTTTGAGCTATAATTGAGATAATTGCAGTATTAATTCCTAATATAGGCAGTAAAACAACTTGCTCTATTCTCGTAGCTGCGCCATAACCAGCTACTGCTAGTTCACTAGTTTGACCAACATAAGTAAATATAAAAGTAGCAGCAACTGCATATCCACAAATAGCAATTGATATTGGCATTGATTGAAAAAATATATTTTTTAAGAATGTTAATTTTATTATAAAAAATTCCTTGGTAATCTTTTTTACTCTAGGATTTTGTAAGACTTTGTATAAAATAATCGCGAATGCTATAAATTGTGCTATAATTGTTGATAGACCTATCCCCATCATACCGAAAGCAGGAATGAATAGAAAACCAAATATTAGTACTGGATTTAAAATTATATTTAGAAGAAAACTTAAAACCAAAACATTTCTGTATGTTTTAGTATCTCCTTCTGCATGTAATAAAGAATTAAGTGATACAACAAGGAAAAAAAGAAATGATCCATAAAACATAATATTTGTATATTGTAGCCCTAAATTTGTAATTTCTTTAGTCGAGCCCATTATGTTAAAAACTCTTTCAGCAAAATATAAACCTATGCCCGTAATAAAAACTGATATGATCAGTCCATAGATAATAATGTGGGTAAAATAATAAGAGACATTTTTTTCATTTTTTTCTCCAATACTATTACCTATTAATGAGGTTCCCCCAACTGTTACTCCAATAGATGTTGCTACAATAATAAAATATATTGGAAATGATTTACTGAGAGCCGAAAGTGCTTCTGGTGAAATTAATCCTGAATAAAAAGTATCAACAATATTGTATAAGGTTTGAAAAAGTGTGCCTACACTTGCTGGTATTGCGAGTTTTCTAACAAGTAAGGGTATATTTTCTTTTAGTAAATTCATAAAGATTATAATTTAATTAATATTCTTTTTTAAAGATATGTCTCTTGCCAGTTTTTTTTGCAAGTATTATTTGTTTTTGTCTCATTGCAAATCTAGATTTTTGATCATCAGTTAAGTGATCGTGACATTTTGGACAATGAATACCTTCCAAATATTTAGAAGATTTTTTTTCTTTAACAGAAAGAGGTTTTCTGCATCCACTACAAACTGAATAACTGCCCTGCTTTAAACCATGTTTAATTGAAACTCTATTGTCAAAAACAAAACATTCACCACTCCATTGACTATTTTTTTTATCAATATTATTCAGATAATTAATAATTCCACCTTTTAAAACATATACATTTTTAAAACCTTTTTTTTTCAAATAAATATTTGCTTTTTCGCATCTGATACCACCAGTGCAAAACATTGCTATATTTTGACTTTTTTTAAATTGATTTAAATATTTAGGAAATTGACGAAAGTTTTCTACATTTGGATTTAAAGATTTTTTAAAAGTTCCCACTTCATACTCAAAAGATTTCCTTGCATCTATCAAAACCGTATCATTTTTTTTAATTATTTTATTCCATTCTCTTGGATTAAGGTTGTTCTTGGGAAATTTGTAGTTTCTAACTTTAAAACCCATTGGAACAACTTCCTTTTTAATTTTAACTTTTGGTTTATGAAATGGATTAAATTTACTATTAGAATTATTTTCTGAATTATATTTTTTAATAGATAATATTTTTTTTAAAAGTTTATTAAATTTTAAAAGGTTATTATTTTTGGCTGAAATTGTTCCATTTACACCCTCTGATGAAATAATTATTGTTCCACTAATTCCATAATCTTTTAGATTATTCTCTAACTTTTTTTTTAATTTTTTTAAATTATTAATTTTTTTGAATTTATAAAAACCAAAAATATTAAACATTATAAAACTCTACAAACAGTCATACCATCTCCCAATGGGATAATTATTTGTTCTACCCTTTCATCACTTGAAACATACTCATTTAATTCTCTTATATTTAATGTAAATTTATCTATTTTATCTTCATCTACGACTTCACCATGCCATAAAACATTATCAATGATGATTAAACCACCTTTATTAATCATCTTAATTGATTTTTCATAATATTCTTTATAGTTTAGCTTATCTGCATCAATAAAAACCATATCATATTTTAGGTTTTTTAATTCATCTAAACTATCTAGTGCAGGTTTTACAATCGTTTGAATTTTTTTATCTTGTTTAGCTTTCTTAAAAAAACTTAATGCAATCTTGCTTGTCTCTTTGTCTTTATCAAGTGCAGTAAGTTTTCCATCTTCTGGAAGTGCAAGAGCAATAGAAAGTGCACTTAAACCAGTAAAAGTTCCAATCTCAAGCACATTTTTTATATTAGATATTTTTATTATTAAATGGAGAAAATGACATTGAGATATCGCTACTTGCATTCTCTTTTCATTTCCAAGTGTATTATTATAATCTATGATTTCTTTTTGAACTGGACTTAGTTTAAAACTAAAATTATTAATATATTTTTCAATTTTTTCAGAAATTTCAATGTTCTTACCCATCTATTTTAACTATATAATGACTATAGGTTTCGTTAAAATTAAAGTTTCTTCTTTAATATTTCATTAATTAATTGAGGGTTAGCTTTTCCACCGGAAGCCTTCATTGCTTGCCCCACAAAAAAACCAAATAGCTTTTCTTTTCCTTGTTTATATTCAATGGCTTTTTCTCTGTTATCGTTGATTATTTTATCAATTAATGCCTCTAGTGCTTTTGGATCACTTTGTTGCTTTAACCCTTTTTCCTCAACAATTATTTGAGGGTCTATGTCGCCATCCATCATTAATTCAAATATTGTCTTAGCAATTTTGCCTGAAATAGTTCCGTTTTTAATTAAATTAATCAATTTTGCTAAATTTTTTGCACTTATTGGGCTATGAGCAATTTCAATATTTTTATTATTTAAAACAGCGAATAATTCTCCTGTAATCCAATTTACAGCTAATTTCATATCACGGTTTTTGCCCATTTTAGCAACAACTTCTTCAAAATATTTAGCTGTATCAATATCAGAGACTAATATAGTTGCTTCATAAGAAGAAATTTTAAACTCATCAATAAACCTTTTCTTTTTGTCATCTGGTAATTCAGGGATTTCAGATTTTAATTGATCAATAAATTCATCCGTAATTTTTAGTGGAAGTAAATCTGGATCTGGAAAGTATCTATAATCATGAGCATCTTCTTTTGACCTCATTGACCTTGTTTCATTTTTTTTTGTATCAAAAAGTCTTGTTTCTTGATCTATTTCTTCACCTTCTTCTATTAAATCAACTTGTCTATTTGCTTCATAAATAATTGCCATTTGCATGAACTTTATAGAATTCACATTTTTTATTTCACATCTTGTTCCTAATTTTGTTGAGCCTTTTATTCTTACAGACACATTAACATCTGCTCTCAATGATCCCTCCTGCATGTTACCATCGCAAGTTCCTAAATATCGCATAATAGATCTAAGTTTTTTTATATAAGCATTTACTTCATCTGGTGATCTTAGATCAGGCTTACTAACAATCTCCATTAAAGCTACACCCGATCTATTTAGATCAACTAATGTGTTACTCGGATCAATATCATGAATACTTTTTCCTGCATCCTGCTCTAAATGTAATCTTTCTATTCCAACTTGTTTTTGACCTTCAGGCATATCCAAAATAACATTGCCCTCACCCACAATTGGGTATTTATATTGTGAAATTTGATACCCCTGAGGTAAATCAGCATAAAAATAATTCTTTCGATCGAAAACAGACTTATTATTGATCTTAGCTTTCAAACCGATACCAGTTTTTATAGCTTGTTTAACACAATATTCATTAATTACTGGAAGCATACCTGGAAATGCTGCATCAACTAAACTTACTTGAGTGTTAGGTTCAGCACCAAATTTTGTAGAAGAAGATGAAAAAAGTTTTGAATTTGATGTTACTTGGGCATGAACTTCAAGTCCTATAACAACTTCATAAATATTATCATTTCTTTCTATTAAATATTCCGAATTATTTTTAGACATTATTCCATCCACCAATCAGTTATGTTATTTTTATAATTGATTTTTTCCTCCATTGAATAAGCAATATTTAAAACTGTTTGTTCATCGAACGGTTTACCTATTATTTGTAAACCTAATGGATAATTATTTTTATCCCTACCTGCTGGTATTGAAATCCCAGGTAAACCTGCAAGGTTTACTGGAACAGTAAATATATCATTTAAATACATTGAAACTGGATCATTAGATTTTTCTCCTATTTTAAATGCAGAACTAGGCGTTGAAGGTGTTAAAATAGCATCGACTTTATTATAAGCTTCATCAAAATCTTTTTTAATTAACTGCCTTACTTTTTGGGCTTTGAGATAATAAGCATCATAATATCCAGAAGACAAAACATATGTGCCTATCATTATCCTTCTCTTTACTTCTTCTCCAAAACCTTCTGATCTAGTTTTTTCATACATATCAATTAAACTTTCCCCAGAAGATCTTAAACCATATTTAACACCATCATATCTTGCTAAATTAGATGATGCTTCAGCTGGTGCTACAATATAATAAGTAGGCAAAGCATAACTTGTGTGAGGTAAAGAAATATCAATTATTTCAGCACCACAATCTTTTGCATATTCAATACCCTTTTTCCAAAGATTCTCAATTTCGTCTGGCATCCCATCAACTCTGTATTCTTTTGGGATTCCAATCTTTATACCTTTGATATTTCTAGTTAGTTCTGATGAATAATTATTTCTTTTAAAATCTATTGAAGTTGAGTCTTTTTTATCAAATGATGAGATTACTTCTAAAAGAATAGAGCTATCTTTGACGTCTTTGCTCATCGGTCCTGCTTGATCTAGAGATGATGCAAAGGCAACAATTCCATATCTTGAACAGCTTCCATAAGTGGGTTTTAGACCAACAGTTCCAGTAAAGGAAGCTGGCTGCCTAATAGATCCACCAGTGTCAGTTCCTATCGTTACAGGTGTTAAATTAGCTGCTAAAGCCGATGAGGAACCACCTGATGATCCACCTGGAACTAAATCTTTTGCAATTGGGTTTTGAACATTACCAAAAAAACTTGTTTCATTAGATGAGCCCATTGCAAATTCATCACAATTAAGTTTGCCGAGCAAAATACCACCTTCATTCCATATATTTTGTGTTACAGTAGATTCATAGCTGGGAACAAAATTATTTAAGATATTGCTTCCAGCTGTTGTTCTTACTTCATTTGTACAAAATAGATCTTTTACAGCAATTGGAATACCTGGAAGTTTTAAATCAAAATTTGGTTTGTTATCAAACTCTTTTGAAAGTTTAAGACAATTTTCAAAATTTTCAGTTACATATGTATTTAGTTTTTTTGACTTTTCAGATCTATCAACAAAAGATTTTGCGGCTTCATTTGATGATATTTTCTTTTCTTTAATATTTTTAATTAATTCAAAAAGGCTTAAAGATGTTATTTCTGTCATTACTCAACTACTTTCGGCACAACAAAAAAATCATCATTTTTTTCAGGAGAATTTTTAAGAATTTTTTCCCTTATATTGTCACTAGTTATTTTATCTTCTCTGAATCTCAAAGTTGTTTCAGCTATAGAGGTTAATGGTTCAACATTCTCAGTTTTTAGTTCGTTTAATTTTTCAATAAATTCAAATATAGAATTCATATCATCTGCCAATTTTTCAGCTTTTTTCTCTTCAAGTGAGATCCTTGCTAATTTTGATATGTGTTTTACAGTTTTAAGATCTATCGTCATATGGTAAAAAATAATGTCGCAAAGTACCACTTAAGTTAAAAATATACAATATGATCACAATTAATGAATTCAAAAACAAATTATCAATTGGTTCAAGATTATTGGGTATAGATTTAGGCACAAAAAGGATCGGAATTGCAATAAGTGATTATAATCAAAAAATTGCCACTCCCCTTCAAACCATAGATAAATCTAAACAAGGTAAATTAATTGATGCACTAGAAAGTATTATTACAGAATATGACATCAAAGGAATTATTATAGGTAATCCAATAAATATGGATGGCACCTACGGAAAATCTTCACAATCAGCAAAAGATATAGCAATCAATATTTCAAATAAAATTGATATTCCTGTGTCTTTGTGGGATGAAAGGCTATCTACTGTTGGTGCTTTCAATTTATCAAGTGAATTAGATATAAATGTCAGTAAAAGAGAGAAAGATATTGATAAGTTTGCAGCAGCTTTTATTTTACAAGGTGCTTTAGATTTTATTCAAAATTAATGGTTGCATAGTTAATCCTATATAGTTATAGAGTTAATTTTAATGGCAACTAAATCAAAAAAAGCTATTAAAATATCTCAAAAACATTTATTAGGTATTCAGGATTTATCCGTTAGCGATGTTACCACTATCCTGAATGAAGCCTCTAAATTCATAGAATTAAATAAAAGCAGAAATAAAAAAATTGATATTTTAAAAGGGAAAACTCAAATTAATTTATTTTTTGAACCATCAACAAGAACACAGAGCTCGTTCGAATTAGCAGGAAAAAGATTAGGTGCGGATGTAATGTCAATGAATATTACAAATTCTGCAATCAAAAAAGGTGAAACGTTAATAGACACTGCTATGACATTAAATGCAATGCATCCAGACATTATTGTAATAAGACATCAAGATTCAGGAGCTTGTAACCTTCTATCTCAAAAAGTTAATTGTGCAGTACTAAACGCAGGTGATGGTAGAAGAGAGCATCCAACGCAGGCATTATTAGATGCTTTAACAATTTTAAATAGAAGAAAAAAAATAGAAGGTCTTAAAATTGCAATATGTGGAGATATACTACATTCAAGAGTAGCAAGATCAAATATTTATCTTCTAAACATGTTGGGTGCAGAAGTAAATATTGTGGCACCAACAAACTTGATGCCAAATGAAATTGAAAAATTTGGTGTAAATATTTTTTCCGATATGAAAAAAGGTGTTAAAGATTGCGACATAGTAATGATGTTAAGATTACAAAATGAAAGAATGACAAGCTCGTTTCTATCGTCTAACAGAGAATACTATGAGTATTATGGCTTAACACCTGATAAAATTCAATATGCTAAAGAGGATGCTTTAATAATGCATCCAGGACCAATGAATAGAGGAATTGAAATTGATACGAACCTAGCAGACGATATAAACAAAAGTGTAATAAAAGAACAAGTTGAATTAGGCGTAGCAGTAAGGATGGCTTGCTTAAAGATTTTTTGTGAATAAATGAAAAAAAAATATTTTATAAATGCAAATATAATTGACCCTCATAATTCCTTAAATGAAATTGGAGGAATAATAATCGGAGAAAATGGAAAAATTGAAGCTGTCGGAAAAAAAGTAAATACCAACAACATTCCATCTAGAGAAAAAATAACAGATTTAAAAGGGAAATACATATTTCCAGGTATTGTAGATATGCGAGTTTTTGTTGGTGAACCAGGATATGAATATAAAGAAAATTTTAGAACGCTTAGTGAAGCTGCTTTGTCTGGTGGTGTAACATCAGTAGTTACAATGCCAAATACAAATCCAGTAATCGATAATGTTTCAATAGTTGATTTTCTTAAAAGAAGAGGAAGAGACAAATCAAAAATTAATATTTATCCAACAGCTGCATTAACAGTAAAAGTAGAAGGAGAAAATATGACTGAATTTGGATTATTACAGAGCAAAGGAATAATTGGTTTTACTGATGGAGTAAAAACAATTCAAAATCCCAGAATTATGAATAGGATTATGAATTCAGCGTCGGACTTAAAATCTTTAATAATACAACATGCTGAAGATGCAGAGTTATCAAAAGATGGAATGATTAATGATGGTATCATAGCTACAAAACTTGGTCTTCAAGGAATTCCAATAAGTGCTGAATTATTAATTATAGAGAGAGACCTAACATTGTTAGAATATAATAATTGTAGGTATCATATTGCCCAGATTTCATCCGCAAATTCTGTAGATATAATCAGAGAAAGAAAAAATAAAGTAGACTTCAGTTGCGGTGTTTCTATAAATAATTTATCATTAAATGAAAATGACATTGGTGATTTTAAAACTTTTTTAAAATTATCACCACCTTTAAGAACAGAAACTGATAGAAATGCTTTAGTTCAAGGATTAAATGATAAAACAATTGATGTTATTGTTTCTGATCACAAACCAGAAGATGAAGAAAATAAAAGATTAACTTTTGCTCAAGCAGAAACAGGTGCATCAGGTATAGAAACTTTATTACCATTAAGCTTAGAACTATATCATAATGGATCAGTGGACTTAGAAACTATAATAGAAGCCTTAACATCAAAACCAGCTGAAATACTTAAAATAAATAAAGGTAATTTATCAATAGGAAACGATGCTGATTTTTGTATTGTAGATATAAATAAACCTTGGGTTGTTAGAAAAGATAAATTGATATCAAAATCAAAAAATACCCCTATTGAGGATAAAAAACTTCAAGGCAAAGTATTAAATACATTTGTTAGTGGTGAAGAATTATTTAAATCTGAATAATGGATTATATAGTAACAGCTTTAATATCTTATCTATTTGGCTCTATTCCTTTCGGATATCTTTTCACAAAAATTTTACTTAAAAAAGATATTAGAAGTGTAGGATCAGGAAATATTGGCGCTACAAATGTTTTAAGAACTGGAAATAAGTCATTGGGTTATCTAACTCTTATTTTAGATATAGCAAAAGCTGTTGTCCCTGTTATCTATATAAAGTTCAATTATCCTGATCTAGTTTATATATCAGCACTTTGTGCATTTTTAGGACATTTATTCCCAATTTGGCTAAAATTTAAAGGTGGCAAAGGTGTAGCAACTTTTGTTGGGATTTTGATTTCTATAAATATTTATTATGCACTAGTTTTTGGAACTATTTGGATTTTAACTTTTTTAATATCAAAGTATTCGTCTCTATCATCTTTGTTTGCTTCAATTTCAATACCAATCTACTTAGCAATCATTGATCGGGGTAATATAATTTTTTTCATTATTATGTTTGTTTTAATTTTTTATACACATAGAGAAAATATAAAAAGATTAATAAACAAAGAAGAAACCAAGAGTAAAATTTATTAATTTGACAGATTAATAGTTATAAGTAGTTTGACTAATTATGAATCTTGTAATTGTTGAAAGTCCTGCAAAAGCTAAAACTATAAATAAATATCTAGGTTCAGATTACACGGTTTTGGCAAGTTATGGTCATATTAGAGACCTGCCTTCAAAAAATGGTTCAGTTGATCCAGAAAATTCTTTTAAAATGATCTGGGAAATAGACAGTTTCTCAAAAAAATATTTAAAAGAAATCACAGATACTGCTAGAAACTCAGAAAAAATTATCCTTGCTACTGACCCTGATCGAGAAGGTGAAGCAATAGCTTGGCATGTAAAAGAGTTTTTAAATGAAAAAAAACTTCTTAAAGATAAAAAAATAGAACGTGTAGTTTTTAATGAAATAACAAAAACAGCTGTAACAAACGGTATAGACAATCCAAGGGATATAGAAAATGAACTTGTTGATGCCTATATGGCAAGAAGAGCGCTAGACTATTTAGTAGGTTTTAATATTTCACCGATTTTATGGACAAAATTACCAGGATCTAAGTCAGCTGGAAGAGTTCAATCTGTTGCTCTTAGACTATTAACAGAAAGAGAGCATGAAATTGAAGTTTTTAAACCAGATGAGTTTTGGACACTTAACTTAAATTTCTTAACAAAGGAAAATCTAAATATAAATACATCTATTACTCAACTAGATGATAAAAAAATTGAAAAATTCTCATTTAAAAATAAAGAAGATATTAATAATGCTTTAGATTTAATTAAAAATAAAAAATATAATATTACAGATATAATATCTAAAATTTATACACGAAACCCTTCTGGTCCTTTTACAACTTCTACTTTACAGCAAACTTCATCAAGTAAACTGGGTTTTGGAGCCTCTAGAACAATGCAAATCGCTCAAAGACTTTATCAAGGTATTGATATTGATGGAGAAACTGTTGGATTAATTACTTATATGCGTACAGATGGAACTAATATATCAAAAGATGCTGTAGCTACTTTTAGAGATTTCATTACTCAAAATTATGGTGAAACATATTTGCCACCTTCCCCTTTAAATTATTCAGGCAAAAAGGCAAAAAATGCGCAAGAAGCTCATGAAGCTATCAGACCAACAGAAATTGGTAGAGTCCCTGAGGATATGAAAAAATATTTAAGCACAGATCAATACAAACTTTACAACTTAATATGGTCAAGATCATTATCCTCACAAATGGAATCAGCAAAATTTGATAGAAAAACTATAACAATAACATCTGAAGATAATAAAAATATATGTAAAGCTAGTGGTTCAACTTTAAAATTTGACGGTTTTTTAAAGGTTTCAAGATTAGATGAAAATAAAGATGATGAAAATATATTACCAGAAGTTGGTAAAGGTGAAGTAAAGTTTAATGACTTTACGGATGAACAACATTTCACTCAGCCACCACCAAGATATTCAGAAGCAAGTCTTGTTAAAAAGTTAGAAGAATTAGGAATTGGACGACCTTCAACATATGCAAGTATAATTTCAGTTATTTCAAATAGAGGTTATGCAGACATAGAAAACAAAAGATTTTTTCCAACTGATAGAGGTAAGTTACTCTCTGCTTTTCTTGAAAAATTATTTTCAAAATATGTTGATTATGATTTTACTGCTAAATTGGAAGATCAATTAGACGATATTACAGCTGGCAAAGAAAATTGGATTAAAGTCTTGGAGGAATTTTGGAGAGATTTTAATTTGAATGTATCAGAAGTTAAAGAAAAACGTACTAGAGAAGTCTTAGATATGCTTAATGAGAGTTTAGGCTCATTAATATTTGAGGTCGATAAAGACGGAAAAATTAACAGAAAATGCAAATTATGTGATAGTGGTCAATTAAGTTTAAAAAATAGTTTTCGTGGTGGTGCTTTTATTGGATGTTCAAATTATCCAGATTGTAAATTTACACGACCTCTTTCAAAGTCAAAAGCAGCTCAACAATTAACTTTAGCTGAACCAAAATTAATTGGTCAAAATGATATAGGTAAAGACATATATTTAAAAAATGGAAGATTTGGTCCCTATCTACAATATGAAAAAAAAATTGATGTTGAAGAAGAAAAAAAGAAAAAGAAAAAAATAAAAAAAGAAGATAATAATATGAAAAATGTATCTATCCCCAAGGGAATTGATATTAAAAGTATAGATTTAGATAGAGCTAAGTATTTATGTTCACTTCCAATAAGTTTAGGTAAAAATCCAGAAAATGATAAAGATATTACTGTAAATGTTGGTCGCTTTGGGCCTTATTTAAAGTGTGAAAATAAATCTGCACGTTTAGAAAATGTTGAAGAAATATTTAGCATTGGTCTTAATAGAGCGGTAACTCTAATCGCTGAGGCAAAACCTGGAAGAATTTCATCATCTTTGATTAAAGATCTCGGTGAACATCCAGAGGATAAAAAACCAGTAAGAATTATGAAAGGTCAATATGGGCCTTATATTAAATACAAATCATTAAACGCTACTATACCTGAGGAAAAAGACCCAATTGAATTAACAATGGAAGAAGCTCTTATTTTAATTGAGAAAAGAAAAGAGTACGATAAGAATAAAAAGAAAAAGAAAGGTAAATAATGTCTATTGATACAAAATTAAAAGAAATGGGTTTAGTTTTACCTAAAGCAACTGATCCAGTTGGTTCATATGTTGCCACAAAAATTTCTGGCAATTTACTTTATATTTCAGGACAAATATCAATCGATGCAAATGGACAATTAATTAAAGGGAAAGTTGGAAAAGACTTTAATACGGAGGAGGCTTACAAAGCTGCACAAAGATGCGCTTTAAATATAGTTGCTCAAGCTAAAAAAGCCTGTTCAGATGATTTATCAAAAATTAAATCATGCGTTAGATTAACAGGTTTTGTTAATTCTACAGATGACTTTATTGAACAACCAAAAGTAATAAATGGTGCATCAGATTTAATTAAAGATCTCTTTGGGGATAAGGGTACACATACACGTGCTGCTGTAAGTACTAATAGTTTGCCTTTAGGTGTAGCGGTTGAAGTTGACGCAATATTCGAGATTTAATAGTTATCTACCTATACTATAATATTCGATATTTTTACTTTTCATTTTTGAGGGTGAATATAAATTTCTTAAATCATAAATCTTAAATTTCTTTTTATTATTCAACTTTTTAAAGTTTAACTGCTTAAACTCATTCCACTCTGTATGTATAATGAGAAGATCACTATTGTTACATGCGTCTTTAATATTATTAAAATAGGCTACTTTTTTTTTATCAAAATCATTTTTAATTCCAGTAGGTTCATAATATGAAACTTTGGATCCTTTGTTGATCAAATATGGAATTAATTTTAGAGATGCTGAGTCTCTCATATCGTCAGTACCAGCCTTAAAAGTAACGCCTAAAAAAGTAATTTTCTTACTTTTTAGATTATTATTCAATATTTCTCTAATTTTAGCTAATAAATATTTGTGCCTATTTTCATTAGAGTTAATTGTTGATTTAACTATAGATAGATTAATTTTAAATTTTTTTGAAGTAGAAATTAAAGCACGTGTATCTTTTGGAAAACAAGAACCACCATAACCTGGTCCTGCTCTTAAAAATCTTGCTCCTATTCTGTCATCAGTTCCAATACCTAACGAAACATCGGTAACGTCAACTTTAAGTTTTTCACATAAATTTGCAATTTCATTAATAAATGTAATTTTTGTTGCTAGAAATGCATTGGATGCGTATTTTATAACTTCGGCTGCACGTCTTGATGTGTTGAAATATCTACCCTTCTTTTTAATAATTGGAGAATATAAATTTTTTAAAATATTATTAGCCTTTTTGCTATTTGTACCAACTACAACTCGATCAGGAAACATGAAATCTCTGATAGCTTCGCCTTCTCTTAAAAATTCTGGATTGGAAACAACATCGAATAATTTTTTATTTGTTTTAGTTGTTAATAATTTTTGAATTTTGTCACCAGTAGTTACTGGTACTGTAGATTTAGTAATGATTATTTTATATTTGTTTAAATTCTTTTTTAGATCTTTTACTACTTGAAATATATATTTTAAATCTGCTTCGTTAGATTTATTTTTAGTCGGAGTTCCAACACATATAAATACAAGATCTCCTTTTTTAATAGACTCTGATATATTTGATGAAAATTGAAGTCTTTTTTGCGTAACGTTTCTTTGAATTAATTCTTCTAATCCTGGTTCGTAAATTGGAATTGCTCCTTTCTTTAGATTAGATATTTTATTTAGGTTTTTGTCTACACAAATAACATTGTTACCAAGTTCAGCAAAACATGCACCACTTACTAACCCAACATAACCTGATCCAATTATGCATATTTTCATAATTTTGCAATTTCTAACGTTGAATTAATATAACCACTCATAGAACCACAATCTAAATATTTTCCTGAAAATTTATGACCAATGAATAATGATTTATTGTCAATCATTGTTTTAATTGAGTCAGTAATATGAATCTCGCCACCTTTGCCTTTTTTTTGTTTTTTTAGAATTTTAAAAATATCCTTGCTCAGTATATATCTTCCAATTACAGCATTATTTGACGGAGCTTCTTTAGTGTTAGGTTTTTCAATAACATCTGAAATTATAAAATTCTGATTATTAAGTTTTTTGGATGATGAATATATGCCCCAACGATTCACATTATTTTTGCTGACTGTCATACTAGCCATTACAGAGGCTTTATATTTTTTATGTATTTTGATCATATCTTTTGAACAATTCTTTTTCATAATTAAATCATCTGGAAGAAGCATTAAAAAATATTTATTTTTAATATATTTTTTGGTTTTTAAAACAGCGTCACCAGTTCCTAAGGGTTTGTTTTGATAAACAAATTTGATTTTTTTTTTATACTGTAAAATTTTTTTATATTCTTTAATTACTCTTGGATCATTTTTCTTTTTGATTAATGATTTATAAAAAATGTCATTATAAAAATATTTCTTTATCATTTCTTTTTTTTTGGAAATAATGAAAATTATTTCTGTAATACCTGCATCTATGCACTCATCAAGAATATATTCAATTCCAGGCTTGCCATTTATAGGTAATAATTCTTTAGCAAAGACACTAGTCAATGGCAAAAGTCTTGTTCCTAATCCAGCTAGTGGAATAATAGCTTGTTTAATCATAAAGATAATTTATTTATAAACATATATTTAGAAAATGAAAATAATTACAAGCATTTTTGATTTAAATAAAGAGATTAAAAACTATAAAAATATTGGATTTGTGCCTACCATGGGTGGAATACATGAGGGTCATAAATCCTTAATAAAAGCCTCACAAAATAAAAAAAGAATGACTATTGTAAGTATTTTTGTAAATCCTACTCAATTCAATAAAAAAGATGATTTTAAGAAATATCCAAGAAATATTCATAATGATATTGCTATATTAAAAAAATTAAATGTAGAATATTTATTCGCACCTAATGCCAAAGATATGTACAAATTTAAAGCTAAGAAATTTGATTTAAAAAAAAAAGACAAGATTTTGTGTGCGAAGTTTAGAGTTGGTCATTTTGAGGGTGTTCTAAATATTATGAATAGATTACTGACCATTATAAAATCAAAAGATTTATATATGGGTGAAAAAGATTATCAGCAGTTATATCTAATAAAAAAATTCCTATCAAAAAAATTTAAGGTACGTGTTAATTCATGCCCAACTATCAGAATAAATAACAAAATTGCGTTATCAACACGAAACAAATTATTAAAAAAGAGATCTTTTAAAAAAGCCTCGCAAATCGCATTATTTTTAAAAAAAATAAAGCATAAATCAAAATTACTAGGCACTAAATTAGCTCTTAGTTTACCTGAACACAAAAAAGAATTAGAAAAAAAATACAATATTAAAATAGATTATTTAGAATTTAGAGACGAAAAGAATTTAAAGCTTAATAATTTCAAAAATAAATATAGGCTTTTTGTTGCTTATAAAATAGACAATGTTAGGTTAATTGATAATTATTAATTATAAAAAATAAGCTCCAACACCTAAAAAAGAGACAAAACCTATTACATCTGTAATTGTAGTCACAAAAACACTAGAGGAAATAGCAGGATCTATGTTCATTTTTTTTAGAGTTACTGGTATTAAAATTCCAAAAAGTCCAGCAACTATCATTGTTAAAACCATTGATATTGATATTATTAATGCAAGTTGAATGTCATTAAACCAGAAATAAACAATTACTGAACTTATAATTGCAAAGATAATTCCATTTAAAATACCTATGTTAAATTCTTTAATTATATTATTTGTAAAATTATTTTTTGTTAAATCTTGTGTAGCTAATGATCTTACAGTTACTGCTAGTGTTTGCATACCAGCATTGCCACCCATTGATGCAACAATAGGCATTAAAAAAGCTAAAACAACCATCTGTTCTATGGTAGCGCCAAATAAACTAATACAATAAGTTGCTAAAAAAGCTGTGAATAAATTTAATAAAAGCCAATTAAATCTCCGCTTAGTTTTTGTAATTACACCGTCAGTTATTTCTTCATCGCCTACTCCAGCAAGTCTTAATGCATCTTCTTCAGCTTCTTCTTTAAGTACAGTTAAAACATCATCATAAGCTATCATCCCCACCAATTTATCATTTTTATCGGTGACTGCGGCTGAGCTTAAATTGTAATTTTCAAATAAATTTCCAACTTCCTCTTTATCCATGTCAACAGGTATTAAAAGTTGAGACTCGGACATTATTGACATCATTTTTGATTCTCTTGGAGTTCTTAGTACTTTTGAAGATGGCACAGTTCCAATAGGTTTAAAGTTCTCATCTACAATAAAGATTTCTAGAAACTCTTCAGGTAAATCTTTATTTTCTCTTAAATAGTCTATAGTCTGACCAACAGACCAATTGCTTGGTATAGCAGTAAATTCTCTTTGCATTATTCTTGCAGCTGAATCTTCTGGGTAGCTTAAACTTTCTAATAAGGCGAACCGGTCTTTTGGTGGAAGAGATCCTAAAATAGTATTCTTATCTTTTTCATCAACATTTTCTAAAATTTTAATGGCATCATCAGATTCTAGATTTTTTAATATATTTACAATAGACTCTGATGATAAATATGCAATCAATTCAGATTGTATTGACTCATTCAGTTCAACAAACACTTCAGGATCAACTTTAAAATTATTTAATTTTATTAAACTTTCTCTATCGTTTTCATTTAAATGTTCAATAATATCTGCTGCATCCGCAGGGTGCATATCATTAAATGAATTAGTGATAAATTCTGCATCATTTGAAGAAATCTTGTCTGTCACTACTTTGATAAATTCTTTATTGAATTCAAAGTTAACTTTTTTATCTTTAATTTTTTTTACTAAAGTCATAATTTTATCTATAATTTAGTTGGCACTATTAATACAAAACATTAATATTACAAATTTATAATGATAATAGAGATTAAAAAGTCAATAAAACCAGTAAAATATGAAAATGCTATTACATTTTTAGAAAAAAGATTGGATGAAATTCATACGAAAAAAAGAAATGAGCTGATATGGATTTTAGAACATCAAGAGGTTTACACGGCTGGAACCAGTTATAAGGATAATGAATTATTAGATAAATCAATAAATTTAGTCAAAACAAATAGAGGTGGAAAAATAACATATCACGGTCCTGGTCAATTAGTTTTTTATTTTGTGATTGACTTAAACAAAAGAGGTAAGAATATAAAAAAAATTATAACTGCAATCGAAAAGACAATTGTAGATACTTTAAAAAATTACAATATAAAGTGTTTTGCTGATAGAAAAAATATTGGAATTTGGTTAGAGCACAAATCTGGTAAAATAGATAAAATTGCTGCAATAGGGATAAAAGTAAAGAAATGGATCGCTTATCACGGTTTTGCATTAAATATTTCTAATGATCTTAATGTATATAAAAAAATAGTTCCTTGTGGAATCAGAGATAGAGGAGTTTCAAATTTAAATAAGATTAAAAAACAAAATTATAAAAACATTGAGAATAATTTGATAAAAAATTTTTTATCAAATATTAAAAATTAAGTCTTTTAGTTTTTAACATATTTCTAAAATAATCTGGAGGAGTGGCTCTAAAAGTGTATTTTTTCTCATTTATTTTAAATTTTATTTCATAAGAATGTAACATTAAGTTTTTATTATTTATTTTTGAGTTATTCGTTGAATTATATTTTTTATCACCAATAATGGAGTTACCTAAATTAAATAATTGTTTTCTTAGTTGGTGTTTTCTCCCTGTAATTGGATTTAGCTGAATGAAGGTCGCATTATTATTTTTATCTAAGATTTCATATTTTGTTTCAGCTTTTTCAATAATTTTTTTTTTATTTTCAAATCTTATTAAATCATCTTTTATCACTCCTTTATCTATTAAAATTAATTCACCATTACATATTGCTAAATACGTTTTGTAAACTTTTCTTAATCTAAAAAGTGAAGTGAGCAATTGGGCTGTTTCCCTACTCTTTGCAATTATAAAAACGCCAGAAGTATCCTTATCTAATCTGTGAACAGAATAAGGCTTCTCATCTCTAAATAAATTACTTTTTGCAAATATATCAATTATATTTTTTTTAGATTTTGTACCACCCTGCACTGAAATTCCTGATTTTTTATTTAGAACGACAAAATTTTCGTTATTTTCAATAATTAAATCTTCATTTTCTTTTATAATTTCATTACTAGGATTGTATTTTTTTTTGATTTGCTCAATTTTTTCCTCAAAATTTAAATTATAAATATTAAGTTTGTCACCAGTTTTAACTTTTTGGGAGCTTTTTATTTTTTTTTGATTTAATTTTAATTTTCCATTTCTGAGGTTTTTTTCAATAAGTCCTTGTGGAATTTTTCCTAAATGATTTCGAATAAATCTATCAATGCGCATGTCATTAAAGGATTTGTCTACGTTAATTGATTTTTTCATTTTTATTTTAATTTTTTGCAACTATTATTTTCTTCATCTAACTTAAGATCTTTGCACTTTTTACCTATAGCAATAGAGTCATAATATACAATTGTATCAGCTCTTTTTGGAGGATTACCTTTATGCATTATATTAAACCTATTAATATTACTTTTGTATATTCCAAACTTCATATACGACTGTTTGCTTATATTATTATTAGTCAATCCATTGTAATTAACTACAAGTTCGTTATTAGCCCAAATCTTAATAAAACTCTTATTTGGCCAATCAACAAATTCAATATTAATAACAAAATCATTCCATTTACCTTTTACATTATTTGCTTCTAAAATTTTATAAGTATCAAATCCTCCAAAACTATGATTTACAAAATCTGTCCATTGTAAATCTCCATTTGGAGCAATTCTAAACATAAAATTTACTGGACCCGCTTTAGAATGTATTTGCCATATAGTATTACTTATAGGAATAGTAAATTCACTATTTTCGGGAATATAAATGCTAAATTTAAACCATGTATTTTTAGACTTTAATCCTAACATACTAACTTCAGATCTTTCTCTAAAGGTATTGCACTCGTCTGATTTTCTTTGTTGACCACAATCACCATCACCATTTTTAAATTTCCAAGCAATTTTGCCAGATCTAACAATTTTATTTTGAATTAATAATCCATCTTTGGGAAAGTTATATAAAGGTGACAAGTGCATTCTGCATTTAGTTTTTTTTCCATGACTCCATTGGCAGTCAATATTTGACAAGTCAATTAAATCTTTTTCATTGTCTAAATTAAACCAAGGCATGTTATCATCACCTAACGTATAAAATTTTATACCGTCTATTTTTGATGGATTTGCTTTTAAAATATTTGATGTAAAAAAAAATATTATAATTATTTGAAAAATTATATTTTTCATTTTGTTAATATAAAATATTAGATAATTGTTTTACAATATCAATTAAATTAAATATGAATTAAAGACTAAGCTGTAGCTTCTTTAGGTGTTTCTGTTTTTTTATCAGTTACTGTAGATTTTTCTGTTTTCTTTTTATCTACTTTTTTTGCTTCTATATCACGATCTACAAATTCTATTACTGCCATAGGCGCATTATCTCCGTATCTAAAACCTGCCTTAATTATTCTTGTATATCCACCTTTTCTATTTTCATATCTTTTTGATAATGTTTTTTTAATTTTGCTTGCTGAGCTCTCGTCTTGAAGTTTAGATATCAATGTTCTAGTATTTTGAAGTGTATCTTTTTTGCCTAATGTAATTAATTTATCAGCTTGGGGTTTTAATACTTTTGCTTTTGGTAGTGTTGTTGTTATTTGTTCATACTTAACAAGTGAATTTAGCATATTCTTAATTAATGCTTTTCTGTGCTCAGATGTTCTATTGAGCTTTTTATAACCCATTTTATGTCTCATTAGATTGCTTCCTCAAGCTTTTTAGAAAGTTCAGCTATATTATCTGGAGGCCAGTTTGGTATCTCCATTCCAAGATAGAGTGACATGCCTGTTAAAACTTCTTTTATTTCATTAAGTGATTTTCTTCCAAAGTTTGGTGTTCTTAACATTTCTCCTTCAGATTTTTGAACTAGATCTCCAATATAAATTATATTATCATTTTTTAGACAATTCATTGATCTTACAGAAAGTTCAAGCTCATCAACTTTTCTCAAAAGATTTTTATTAAATTCAGGTTCTGCTGGTTGTTCTCTTACAATAACCTCTTGTGGTTCATCAAAATTGACAAACATTCCAAGTTGGTCTTGAAAAATTCTTGCTGAATAGGCGACAGCATCTTCAGCTGAGATTGATCCGTTAGTTTCAACTTCCATTGTTAATTTATCGTAATCTAAAGCTTTACCTTCTCTTGCTGTACTTATTGAATAAGAAACCTTTTTAACAGGGCTAAAAAGTGAGTCTATTGGTATTAATCCTAGTGGTGGCTCCTCTGGTTTATTCATATCTGCAGAAACGTAACCTTTTCCACTACTTACGGTCATTTCCATATGAAAGTTAGTATTTTCATCTAAATTACAAATTACTAAATCAGGGTTTAATATTTCAATATCTGCAGATGTTGTGATGTTAGATGCTTTAATTTCACCCGGTCCTTTGGCATCCAAAATAAGCTTATTTGTTGTTTCAGAATTACCTTTTAAAGCAAGTGATTTTATATTTAAAACTATATCGGTTACATCTTCTCTAACACCTTTAATTGAGGTAAATTCATGTAAGACACCATCAATTTGGATAGCTGTAACAGCAGTACCTCTTATTGAAGATAAAAGTATTCTCCTTAAAGAATTTCCCAAAGTAAGCCCATAACCTTTCTCTAGAGGTTCGGCAATTATCTTTGCATATGTTTTATCATCACTTAAATTTACATCTAGTTTTGGTGGTTTTATAAGTGATTTCCAGTTTTTTACATTAACATCTACAGATTCCATTTATACTCTCCTTTTTTTTGGCGGCCTTGATCCATTGTGTGGCATTGGTGTTGTATCTTTAATTGAAATAATTTTAAATCCTCTTGCTTGTAAGGCTCTAAGAGCAGTTTCTCTCCCAGATCCAGGACCTTTAACTTCTACAGATAAAATTTTCATACCAACTTCTAAGGCTTTAACAGCAGCTGAGTCTGCAGCAACTTGTGCAGCATATGGTGTTGATTTTCTAGAGCCTTTAAATCCTTTCTGACCAGCAGATGCCCAAGAAATAACATTACCATTTGTGTCTGCTATCGAAACAATAGTATTATTAAATGTAGATTGAACATAAGCAATACCATTCAGAATATTTTTTTTATTTTTTTTTTTCTTTGAGTATGAACTTTTTTTAGATTTTACTGAACTTTCTTTTTTCTGGTCTTGTGTATCAGTTTTATCTTTAGTCATTTTATTTTTTTAATGGTGTTAATTTTTTACCAGCAATAGCAATTGCCTTTCCTTTACGCGTTCTTGCATTACATCTAGTTCTCTGACCTCTGACAGGTAGTTTTTTTCTATGTCTAGATCCTCTATAAGATGCTAAATCTATTAATCTTTTAATATTTAATGAAGTGTCTCTTCTTAAATCTCCCTCTACAGTAAACTTCTGGTCAATAAATTCTCTTATTTTTAGAATCTCATCATCTGTTAGCTCGTTTACTCTTTTTGTATCTGGTATTTTTAATGACTTGCATATGTCATTGGAATTTCTTTCCCCAATTCCAAAGATATATGTTAGTCCTATTCTAACTAATTTATTTTGTGGTATGTTTACACCTGCTATACGCGCCATAATTATGTGATAAAATTTAGCCTTTTATATAAGAAGTTTTTTTAAAGTCAATGTCTTAAACTGATAGTTTTTGCTCAATTTTACTTGAAATTTCATGAATTTGATCACCTCCATCAATTTCATAAAAATTTGGATTTTTTGAGTAAAAATCTAAGACAGGTCTAGTCGTTTCCATATATGTATCATATCTTTTCAGAATCGTATTTAAATTATCATCAGATCTTTTTTCTAAAATTTTTCTTTTCTCAATTCTTTTTATTATTGTCTCTTTGTCTACATTAAGAAAAAATACAAAATCTATTTTTTGATTTGTGCAATTTAACAAGAATTCTAAATTTTTAGCCTGAGTTAATGATCTAGGGTATCCATCAAAAATTAATTTATTTTTTTTATCAGGATCATAAATTAGATTTTTAATTAGTTTATTAACTATTTCATCTGTTGCAAATCCACCCTTGGAAATAGTATTTTCTATATCTTTACCTATATCTGTCTGATTTTTAATCTCATTACGTAAAAGATCACCAGTTGATACTTGGTAAAGGTTAAATTTATTTACAATATTGTTGGCTTGAGTTCCCTTGCCTGCTCCTGGTGGTCCAAAAATTATAACATTCACTTAATATTATCTACCAAATTTTGTTTTTTTAATCAGTTGTTCATATTGAGAACTCATTAATCTAGTTTGAACCTGGGTTACAGTATCAATAGCCACCACAACAACAATTAGGACTGAAGCACCCCCTAGATAAAATGGAATTGGATAATTTGCGATCAGAAATTCTGGCATTAAACAAACTAGAGTAAGATATAAAGCGCCGATTGTAGTTAACCTTGTAAGTATCGTATCTATATACAATGCTGTACTTTCACCTGGTCTTATTCCTGGTATAAAACCTCCATACTTTCTAAGATTCTCTGCTGTCTCATTTGGATTAAAAGTTATCGAAGTATAAAAAAAAGTAAAAAAAATAATCCCTGATGCATATAAGATCATATACAATGGTTGACCTTGAGAAAAGTATGATGAAATATTTAAGAATATTTCGTTCTGAGAAACATTAAAATTTGAAAAAGTAACAGGCAGTAGTAATAGTGCAGAGGCAAAAATTGCAGGAATAACACCCGCTGAATTAATTTTAAGTGGTAAATGTGATGACTCTCCGCCATACATTTTATTTCCCATTTGTCTTTTTGGATAGTTGATCAGTATTTTTCTTAAAGCTCTCTCCATAAAAACTATAAACAAAATTGTTAATATTAATAATAAAAAAATAACTATTATCATTAATGTCGATATTGCACCTGTTCTACCAAGTTCAAAAGTAGTAACTAATGCTCTTGGAATCTCTGCAACGATTCCTGAAAATATTATTAAAGATATACCGTTACCTATACCTCTCTGTGTAATTTGCTCACCAAGCCACATCAGAAATATGGTTCCTGCTACTATAGTAGTTACAGTTGAAATTTTAAAAAAAACTCCAGGGTTTATAACTAAATCTGCTGACGATTCTAATCCAACAGCAAGTCCATACCCTTGAACAGTAGCCAACAAAACTGTTCCGTATCGTGTTATTTGAGTAATTTTTTGTCTTCCAATCTCACCTTGTGCCTTTAAATTTTTAAAATAGTCAGTCACACCAGTTAAAAGTTGGACAATAATAGATGAGGATATGTATGGCATAATTCCAAGAGCAAATATTGCCATTCTACTTACAGCACCACCCGCAAATACATTGAACATTCCTAACAAACCTTTTTGATTACTATCCATCATGACTTGTAATTGCTCAGGATCAATTCCTGGTAATGGAACAAAAGTTCCCAGTCTATAAATTGCAAGAATAAAAATTGTAAATAGGATCCTATTTCTTAAATCATTGGTTTGTGATGACTCACTCATTTTATTTTGGATTTTTTATTTTTATGACTCCGCCAATTTTTTCAATCTTATCTTTTGCTGAAATTGATGAATAATCAGCCTCAATATTTATTTTTGATGTTATATTACCGCTTCCCAAGATTTTAAATTTTGAATAAGATTTTTTTATTATTTTATTTTTTTTTAAAATTTCCAAATCAATTTTACTACCAACGTCTAATTTATTATTATCTACAAACATTTGTAGCTTTTCCAAGTTGATTTTAGCTATCTTTTCTTTATTTACGGGGTTAAATCCTCTTTTAGGAAGCCTTCTATAAAGAGGCATTTGCCCACCTTCAAAACTTTTTATTGCAACACCAGATCTTGATTTTTGACCTTTTACACCTCTTCCAGATGTTTTTCCCTTACCAGATCCTATTCCTCTACCTAATCTTTTTTTCTTATCTTTTATTTTTACATTAACATTTAAAAGGCTCATTATCCTCTTTTCTCTATTATTTCAGAAATTTTTTTATTTCTTAACAATGAAATATTTTTTGGTGAATTTTGGTTTGATAAAGCTTTCATACATGCTCTTATAACATTGTGGGGATTTGCTGTACCTAATGATTTTGCTACAATATCTTTAATTCCAAGAACTTCACAAACAGCTCTAACTGCACCGCCTGCAATTATACCTGTACCCTTTGGTGCTGCTCTTAATTTTATCTTACCAGCTCCATCTTTACCATATATATCATGATGAATTGTTCTACCTTCTCTTAAAGGAATTTGTACAAGGTTTCTTCTGGCTAATTCATTAGCTTTTTTAATTGCATCAGGCACTTGTTTAGCTTTTGCATGAGCAACACCAATTTTTCCATTTTGATTTCCTACAACTACGAGAGCTGAAAACCCAAATCTTCTTCCACCTTTAACAACTTTAGTTATTCTATTAATATGAACTAACTTTTCTACAAATTCTATATTTTTTTCCATATTTAAAATTCCATTCCATTTTTTCTTAATTCATCTGCTAACAATTTAACTCTACCGTGATATTTATATACGCCTCTATCAAAAAAGACTTTCGTTATGTTCATTTCTTTAGCTTTTGATGCAAGTTTTTCTGCAACTATTGTTGAAAGTTCTTTTTTATTTTTTTTTTGAGTTTTTATTTCTTTTGTGTTCGATGACACAGATAACAATGTAATATTTTTTTTATCATCAATTATTTGTGCACTTATATTCTTTGTTGATCTATTTACACTTAGTCTAAATCTTTCACTAGATGAGACTTTTTTAACCTTATTTCTGATTCTAAATTTTTTTCTTATTTCTTTTGTAATTTTCATTATTTTTTCTTACCTTCTTTTCTCAGAATATATTGACCTTGTTCTTTTATGCCTTTTCCTTTATATGGCTCTGGAGGTCTTATTCCTTTGATTTCAGCAGCCACCATCCCTACTTGCTGTTTATCAGAGCCTGAAATTTTGAGTATATTTTGTTTTTCAACTTTAATTTTAACACCATCAGGTATTTCAAAATTTATATCATGACTAAAACCTAATTGAAGATTCAAGTTATTTCCATTTAATGAAGCTCTATAACCAACGCCAGTTAATTCGAGTGTCTTTTCATATCCTTTGCTTGCACCAATAATTGCATTATTAATTAAACTCCTATTCATCCCCCATAATCTTTTATTATTCTTATTGTTTATTTTTGGTTTTATTGAAACTTCTTTTCCATCGTTAATATTTAGTTCAAATATATCTAAATCTATATTTAAAGTTTTTTTTCCTAGTGGTCCCTCTATATTTATATTATTTCCACTTAATAAAACTTTTACTTTTTCCGGGATATTAATATTTATTTTACCTATTTTTGACATTAAAATACCTTACAAATAATTTCTCCACCTATATTTTGTTTTCTAGCATCTATATCCGTCATGACACCTTTTGGGGTAGATATAATTGCAATTCCTAATCCATTGTTTACTTTTGGAAGACTTCCTGCGCTAGAAAAAATTCTTCTACCTGGTTTTGAAACTCTCACAATCGAATTAATTACAGGAATACCTGAACTATACTTTAAACTTATAAGTAGATTTGTCTTATTTTGCTGTGATATTACCTCATAATCAATTATATATCCTTCGCTTTTCAAAATTTCAGCAATTTTTGCTTTAAACTTTGATGACGGGAGTTCAATTTTTTTATGATTTCTCATTTGAGAATTTTTTAATCTTGCTAACATATCTCCTATTGGATCACTTAAACTCATATTTTCCTTTCTACCAGCTCGATTTTACCATACCAGGGATTTTGCCTTCTAACCCTAATTGCCTCAATGCAATTCTTGATATTTTAAGTTTTCTGTAAACACCGTGTGGTCTTCCTGTAATTTGACATCTATTTCTCACTCTTACTTTTGCAGAATTTCTAGGTAATTGAGCAAGTTTTTGTTGAGCTTTAAACCTATCTTCGAATGATATTTTTTTATCCATTATAACTTTTTTTAGCATTCTTCTTTTTTTATAAAGTTTATTAGATAATTTTATTCTTTTATTATTCTTATTTATTGCGCTCAATTTAGCCATTAATTGCTCCTATTTTCATTGAATGGAAAGTTTAACTTTTTAAGAAGTTCGTAACTATGCTTAATATCCATTGTTTTAATAACTACTGTAATATCCAAACCTCTAATTTTATCAACTTTGTCAAAATTTACTTCTGGAAAAATAATCTGTTCCTTTATTCCGAATGTGTAGTTTCCAAATTTATCAAAACCTTTTGAACTTAATCCTCTGAAATCTTTTATTCTTGGTAATGCTATATTTATTAATCTATCAATAAACTCGTACATCATATTCTTTCTTAGTGTAACTTTTAATCCTGAGTTAGTATTTTTCCTTGTTTTAAAATTAGCTATTGATTTTCTGAATTTAGTTATAACAGGTTTTTGTCCTGTTATTTTTGCTAAGTCATCTTGACATGAGCTAATAATTTTAGAGTCATTTCCATCTAATCCTAATCCCATATTTATTACAATTTTTTGAATTTTTGGCCCCATATACATACTTTTATAACCAAACATCTCCTTTAAGCTTGGATTTATTTCTTTCATTATTATTTCTTTTAATCTTGGTTCCATTATTTTTTAGTCTCTTCTTTTACAGTTTTATTCATTTGTTTCAAATTTGACATATGAACAAAATTTTCTTTTGAAATTATTCCACCTTTTTTTTCTTTTGTTGTTTTCACGTGTTTTTTTACAATATTAATTCCTTTTACCTTTGCTCTGTTCAGCTTTCTGTCAATTTCTATAACTTCACCTTCTTTATTTTTGTCTTTTCCTACTAATATCCTCACTTTAAATCCTTTTCTAATCATTATAAGACCTCTGGTGCCAACGATATAATTTTCATTTGACCTCTGTTTCGCAGTTCTCTTGTAACAGGTCCAAAAATTCTTGTTCCTATTGGTTCTCCTTTTTCATCAGTCAGTACAGCTGCATTATTATCAAATCTAACTTTTGAACCATCGTTTCTATGTATTCCTTTTTTTACCCTTACTACAACGGCTTTATGAACTGAGCCTTTTTTTACTTTACCTTTTGGAATAGCCTCTTTAACAGCTACAACAATTATATCTCCTATACTTGCATATCTTCTCTTTGACCCACCTAATACTTTTATGCATTCTATTTTTTTTGCACCAGTATTATCTGCAACTAAAAGTTCAGTTTGAACCTGTATCATTTACTTTCTCCTATAACTTCAAATTTTTTATTTTTTGAGTATGGTCTACTTTCTCTAATTGATACTTTGTCACCTATTTTAAATTTATTATCTTCATCGTGTGCATTATATTTTTTTCTTGCTTTCAAAACCTTTTTAAGAACAGGGTGTTGATACTTTCTTTCAACCATAACTGTAATTGTTTTATTTGGTTTATCACTCACAACAATTCCATTTAGTATTTTCTTAGGCATTATTAACCTCTATTAACGTTTTTATTCGTGCTATATTTTTTTTGGTTTCTGTTATTTTTGCTGGACTTTTAATTTGACCATTGATTTTTTGAAATCTAAAGTTAAACAAATCCTTCTTAAGTTTTTCTAAGTTTTCTAATAATTGCTGGTTTGTTAATTTTTTAATTTCTTTTTTTTTCATTTTTAAATTCTCTTAATAAATTTACATTTAATAGGTAATTTTGCTGATGCCTTGTATAATGCTTCTTTTGCTATTTGTTCAGACACACCATCTACTTCAAATAAAATTCTTCCAGGTTTTACTCTGCATGCCCAAAATTCTGGTGAACCTTTTCCTTTACCCATTCGGACTTCTGTTGGTTTTTTTGATACTGGTATGTTTGGAAACATTCTAGTCCAAACTCTACCTTGTCTTTTCATATGTCTTGTTAAAGCAACTCTTGCAGCTTCTATTTGTCTCGATATTATACGTTCAGGCTGTATAGCTTTTAGTCCAAAAGAACCATAATTCATTAAATTACATCTTGATGCATTACCATGGATTCTGCCTTTGTGTGCTTTTCTAAATTTTGTTCTTGTTGGTTGTAACATTTTAACCTTTATTCCTTTCTTGGCTAAATTCCTTTGTAAAAATTTCTCCTTTATAGATCCAAATTTTAATTCCAATAATGCCGTAAGTTGTTAACGCTTCTGCTTCTGCATAATCAATATCAGCTCTTAAAGTGTGCGATGGTATACTTCCCTCTCTCAACCACTCTGTTCTTGCTATTTCATTACCACCAAGTCTTCCACTGATTGAAACTTTAATTCCTTTTGCTCCAAGTCTTAATGCTGATTGCATAGCTCTTTTCATTGCCCTTCTATAAGATACCCTTTTAACTAACTGTTGCGAAATATTTTCTGCAACCAAATAACTGTTTGTCTCTGGTTTTTTTACCTCTTTTATATTTAATACAACTTCGTTATTAGTTAATTTTGATAAATTTCCTTTTATTTTTTCAATATCAGTACCTTTTTTCCCAATAACAAAACCAGGTCTTGAGGTATATATTGTGACAAAACATTTTTTTGTAGTACGTTCTATCATTACCTTTGCTACACCTGAGTTTACTACATTTTTTTTGATATATTCTCTTATTTTAAAATCCTCTATTAGATTATTTCCAAAATCTTTTTTTTTTGCATACCAGACAGAATCCCATCCTCTATTGATTCCTAATCTTAGACCAACTGGATTAACTTTTTGTCCCATGACGCTCCATTTGTTTTGTCTGTTCTGTTAAAATTATAGTTAAATTAGAATATGGTTTCATAATTTCTGCTGCTCTTCCTTTGGCTCTTGCTCTGAATCTTTTCATTACAACTTGTTTTCCACAATAAGCTTCTTTAACAATCAATTTATCAATATCATATTGATAATTGTTTTCTGCATTTGCTACAGCTGAAGAAATTGTTTTTCTTATATCTTTTGATATTCTTTTATCTGAAAACGATAAGTCCCTGATTGCAACATCAACCTTTTTTCCTACTATAGATTTTAGTATTGGATTAAGTTTTCTTGTGCTTGATCTCACATTTTTATTCACAGATTTGACAATTTTTGAGTCAATTATTTTATTTAACTTGGACATTATTTTTTAGCTGCTCCACCTTCTACTTTAGCTTTTTTATCTGCAGGAGTATGACCAAAAAACTGTCTTGTTGGTGCGAATTCACCAAATTTATGACCAACCATATCTTCTGAAACAGTAATTGGAATAAATTTTTTCCCGTTATATATTAAAAAGCTTATTCCTACAAAATCTGGAATAATTGTTGATTTTCTTGACCATGTTTTAATAGGTTTTTTAACAGGTTCATTTTTTAATTTGCCTACTTTTTTTATCAAACTTTCTTCAACAAAAGGTCCTTTCCAAACTGATCTAGCCATAATTTATCCTCTTTTTTTCTTTCTTCTTCTTATTATAAATTTATCTGTTCTTTTGTTATCTCTTGTTTTTAATCCTTTTGCAGATTGACCAGTTGGAGATACAGGGTGTCTTCCTCCTGCTGATTTTCCTTCACCACCACCATGAGGGTGATCTACTGGATTTTTTACCACACCTCTAGTATGAGGCCTTCTACCAAGCCATCTTGATCTTCCTGCCTTACCAATTTTAATGTTTTTTTGATCTGGATTAGATAATACACCAACAGTTGCAACGGAATTTGAATTTATCCGTCGAACTTCACCTGATGTCATTTTTATAATAGAATAGTTTCCATCGATACCTGAAATTGATACAGACGTACCTGCTGATCTTGCTATTTTTCCACCTCCACCTGGGTTAATTTCTACATTATGGATATTTATTCCTACAGGTATATCCTTTAATGGAAGACAATTTCCAATTTTAATTTCTGAGCTTGTTCCATTTTGAATTTTATCGCCTACTTTTATATCTTTAGGTGCTAAATAATAAAATCTTTCTCCATCTTCAAATTTTACTAACATTATATGGCATGATCTATTAGGATCGTATTCAATCCTTTCTACTTCTGCAGATATATCTAATTTTTTTCTATGAAAATCAATTTTTCTATATTTATGTTTGTGTCCACCACCATGGTTTCTAGATGTAATTCTTCCATAATTGTTTCTTCCTTTAGAGGAGTTATTTGGTGATGTAAGCGTCTTAAATGGCTTACCCTTCCATAGACCTTCTCTACTAACTAAAATAGTTCCTCTAGTTGATTTTGTGTATGGTTTAAATGTTTTTAGTCCCATATTTTATATTCCAGTTGTCAGATCAATATTTTGACCTTTTTTTAAAGTTAGTATTGCTTTTTTGTATCCCTTAACTTTAACTTTTTTGCCTCTTGTGATTTTAGTTCTGGTTTTTTTATTAATTATATTTACCTTAATTACCTCAACCTTAAATATTTTTTCAATATTTTTTTTTAAATTTTTTTTATTTGCTTTTGTATGTACTTTAAAAATAATTTTATTTTGCTCTGAAAGATTGGTCGATTTCTCAGTAACCAATGGCGAAATTATTTTATCGTATAGATGTATCTTTTCCATAATTTAATATCTTTTTTCTAATTCCTTAATTGAGGTTTCTGTAAATATGACTTTTTTAAATTTTGCTAAATCATAGGCACTAAAATGATTAATATCAGTTATTTTTACATTCGGTATATTTTTAACTGATTTAAATATATTATTTTTAGATATTTTATCTGCAATTATTATTGAATTTTTTGCTTCAAATTTAATAAGTAAATTATTCATTTCTTTGGTTTTTAAAATTTCTTTTTGAAAATCGTCTATTATTATTAAATCTTTGGTTACATTTTTTTTTGTAATTAATGATGCTATGCTAAGTTTTTTCTCACTTTTATTTAATTTCCTTTTTTTGTAATTAGGCTCACCTTTTGGACCATGAGCTACACCTCCACCAACAAATATAGGAGCTTTTTTACTGGCATGTCTTGCATTTCCAGTTCCTTTTTGTGCATATATTTTTGCTGTTGATCCTTTAATTTCATTTTTTTGTTTTGTTTTGGCTTTTCTACCTTTGTAGTTAGCATTAGTTTTATACAAAACATTACTTACAAGTTTGTTATTTATCTTTGCAGAAACTACTTTGTCTGAGACTTCAATAGTATTTATTTTTCCCTCAATATTTAATTTATCTATTTTCATAAATTATTTTTTTTTCTCTTTAATTTTTTTTGATTTTTCATAAATTTCAATTTTTTCATTAATTGTAAGTTTTTTAATATTCTTTACAGCTTTCTTAAGTAATACTTCTGAATTTTTAGAACCAGGAATGGATCCTTTTAAATAAATTAAATCATTATCTAAATCTGTTTTAATAATTTCAAGATTTTGCATAGTTCTTATTTTATCACCCATATGACCTGCCATTTTTTTTCCTTTAAATACTTTTCCAGGATCTTGGTTTTGACCAGTGGAACCATGTGCTCTGTGAGAGACAGAAACTCCGTGTGATGCTCTTAAACCTCCAAAGTTATGTCTTTTCATTGCACCTGCAAATCCTTTACCTATAGTTTTTGATCTCACGTCTAAAAATTTTATATCTTTAAATATTTCAATACCAAATTCATTACCTTCTTTGTATTGATCTAAATTTTTAACTCTAAATTCTTTTAAAATTTTTTTTGCTTCTGTATTTTTTTTAGAATAATAACCCTTCATTGACTTCGATAACTTTGAATTTTTAATTTTACCAAATCCAAGTTGCACTGCATCGTATCCTCTATTTTCTTTGTTAATTAATTGAATAACCCTTGCCTTTTCTACTTTTAAAACAGTCACTGGTATTGTTTGACCAGTTTTAAAAAATTCTCTAGACATACCAATTTTTTTTCCAATTAATCCGATTTCACTCATTATATTTTAATCTCCACATCAACTCCTGATGCTAAGTCTAGCTTCATTAATGCCTCTACTGTTGCAGGCGTTGGTTCAATAATATCTATTAATCTTTTGTGGGTCCTTGTTTCAAACTGTTCTCTACTTTTTTTATCTATATGTGGTGATCTCAGTACAGTGTATCTCTCTTTTTTAGTAGGAAGTGGTATTGGGCCTTTTATATTAGCACCAGTCCTTTTTACAGTATTGACGATTTCTTCGGTTGATTGATCTAAAACTTTGTTATCATATGCTCTAAGTTTTATTCTAATATTTTGCTTTTCCATAATTAACCTGTCTTTTTAGTTACTTCATCCTGAACATTTTGAGGAACTTTATCGTAATGATCGAAGAACATAGAATATTGTGCTCTACCTTGCGACATTGATCTTAAATTATTTATGTACCCAAACATATTTGCTAATGGCACCATAGCTGTTATAACAGTAGCATTACCTCTTTGTTCTTGTGTGCTTATTTGGCCTCTCCTACTGTTTAAATCACCAATTACATCACCCATATAATCTTCAGGGGTAACTACTTCAACTCTCATTATTGGTTCTAGTAATTTCAATGTTGCCTTTGTACAAGCTTCTTTAAAGCATTGTCTTGAAGCTAACTCAAAAGCTAAAACGCTTGAGTCAACATCATGGTGTAAGCCATCTACAATTGTTACTTTATAATCAATAAGTGGGAATCCTGCTAATATACCTCCATCTGCTACAGTCTCTACACCCTTTTCTACTCCAGGAATAAATTCTTTTGGTATTGCTCCACCCTTAATTTTACTTTCTATCTCTCTACCTTTTCCAGGTTCAAGTGGTTCTACTGTAAGTTTTACTCTTGCAAATTGCCCGGCACCACCACTTTGTTTTTTATGTGTATAATCATTTTCTGCTGGGGATAGTATAGTTTCTCTGTATGCAACTTGAGGGGCTCCGACATTGGCCTCAACTTTAAACTCTCTTTTCATTCTATCAACTATTATATCCAAGTGTAGTTCTCCCATTCCTTTTATAATTGTTTGTCCAGACTCTTCGTCAGAGGTTACTCTAAAAGATGGATCTTCTTTAGCTAATCTTCCAAGGGCTTCTCCCATTTTTTCTTGATCTGCTTTTGTTTTAGGCTCAACAGCAATTTCTATAACTGGGTCTGGAAATTCCATTGGTTCAAGTAAAACTGGATTATCTTTATTTGCAAGCGTATGACCTGTAATTGTATTTTTTAATCCTGCTAAAGCAACAATGTCTCCAGCATTGGCTTCTTTTATATCTTCTCTTGAATTAGCATGCATTAATAGCATACGACCAACCCTTTCCTCTTTATCCTTAGAGGTATTATAAATTCCAGTTCCAGATTTTACAGTTCCTGAATAAATTCTTATGAAAGTTAAACTTCCAACAAATGGATCATTAGCAACTTTAAATGCTAATGCAGAGAATGGTGCGTTGTCATCAAACTTCATTTCTATTTCATCGTCTGATCCAGGTCTTGTTCCTTTAATTAATCCTATATCCTCTGGGCTAGGTAAATAATTTACCACAGCGTCTAATAATGGTTGAACACCTTTGTTTTTAAAAGCTGATCCTGTAAGTACAGGTACAAAATCAAACCCCAAACAACCCTTTCTAATACATTTTATCAAGTCTTTTTCTGAAATATCACTACCACTTAAATAATCTTCCATAAGTTTTTCGTCTTGTTCTACTGCAGTTTCTACTAATTCTTGTCTATATTTTTGAGAAATGTCTTTTAATTCATCAGGTATATCTGTTAGTTCCCATGCCGCACCTAAATCTTCATTTTTCCATACTAATGCTTTCATTTTAACTAAATCAACAACACCTTTTAAAGATGCTTCAATACCAATAGGAATTTGCATTACCAATGGTTTTGCACCCAGTCTATCTTTTATCATTTCTACACATCGAAAAAAATCTGCTCCAGTTCTATCAAGTTTGTTTACAAAACAAATTCTAGGAACTTTATATTTATCAGCTTGCCTCCAAACAGTTTCTGATTGAGGTTCAACACCTGCAACTCCATCAAATACTGCAACAGCTCCATCAAGAACTTTTAGTGATCTTTCAACTTCAATTGTAAAATCAACATGTCCTGGCGTATCAATAATATTAATCCTATGATCATTCCAAAAGCATGTTGTTGCTGCAGAAGTTATTGTAATTCCTCTTTCTTGTTCTTGTTCCATCCAGTCCATTGTTGCAGCACCATCATGTACTTCCCCAATTTTATGACTTTTACCAGTGTAATAAAGAATTCTCTCTGTAGTTGTTGTCTTGCCGGCATCAATGTGTGCCATAATTCCAATATTTCTATATTTATTTAATGTATGTGTTCTTGTCATAAGTTATTACCATCTAAAGTGAGCAAATGCTTTATTTGACTCAGCCATTTTATGTGTGTCTTCTTTTTTTTTGATTGCAGATCCTCTGTTTTGATATGCATCATAAATCTCGTTAAATATTTTATCAGACATTTTTTTATCTTTACGTTTTCTGGATGCATCAATTAACCATCTTAAAGCTAAAGCTTGTGATCTTTTAGATTTTACTTCAACAGGAACCTGATAGGTTGCTCCTCCTACTCTTCTTGATCTTACTTCAACTGTTGGTCTAATATTATTAATTGCATCATTAAAAACGTTTAAAGGCTCATCTTTTGATTTGCTTTTAATCTTTTCAATTGCATCGTAAATAATTTTTTCAGCAATAGTTTTTTTTCCATCATACATAATTGAATTTATTAACTTTGGAATTATTGTTGATTTATATTTAGGGTCTATAACAGCTAATTTTTTTGGAGCTTTACGTTTTCTAGACATTTATTATTTACCCTTTTTTGTTCCGTATAAAGAACGTCTTTGTTTTCTATTTGCAACTCCTTGAGTATCTAAATTACCTCTTAAAATATGATAACGAACACCTGGTAAATCCTTAACTCTTCCACCTCGAATTAATACAACTGAGTGCTCTTGCAAATTATGACCTTCGCCTGGAATATATGCGGTTACTTCAAAACCATTTGATAATCTAACACGAGCTACTTTTCTTAAGGCTGAATTAGGTTTTTTGGGAGTTGTTGTATAAACCTTTACGCAAACACCTCTCTTCAAAGGTTGCTTCTGCAAAGCAGGCACTTTGTTTCTTGTTATTTGTTTAACTCTACTTTTTCTAACTAACTGATTAATAGTCGGCATAATTATTTTTTACTAAATTTTTATATTTTTGATGAAAATAACTGGCATGTTATTTGTGGCAGCGTTTAGTGAACTAGTCACTACATTCCAACCAAAAACATGGCCAAAATACATTAGAAATTGTATTTGTCAAACTAAATAAAGGCTTAAAAGTACTTAAAATTATTGATTTATTTGAGCTTCAGATGTGTCAGAGCTCTCTTGCTCTGATAAAAATTTTTGGTCATCATTTATTGCTTTTTTATTCCACGAATTTTTGATCGCGCCTGTGCCAGCAGGAACTAATCTTCCAACAATTACGTTTTCCTTTAGACCTGTAAGTTTATCAACTTTTCCTTTAATTGCGGCATCAGTTAATACTCTTGTAGTTTCTTGGAAGGACGCAGCTGAAATAAATGACTCTGTTTGTAATGAAGCTTTAGTGATACCCATTAACACTCTTTCACCCACCGCAGGTTTTTTTCCATCTGCAACTAATTCTTCATTCATAGTCTCAAATTTTATTCTATCCACTACTTCACCTGGTAATAACTTGCTATCTCCTGTCTCTTTGACTTCAACTTTTTTAAGCATTTGTCTTAGGATAGTTTCAATATGTTTATCGTTTATAATTACACCTTGAAGTCTATAAACATCTTGAACTTGGTTAACAAAATATTCTGTCAATTCCTCTATACCCAATATTCTTAAAATATCATGAGGCAACGGTTGACCATCAAGTAGATATTCACCTTTTTTAATCTTTTCACCTTGGTTAAAATTAATATGTTTGCCCTTAGGGATTAAGTAACTTGATGTATCGCCATTTTCAGCTTCAATTGTAACTCTTTGTTTACCTCTAACTTCTTTACCAAAAATAACACTTCCATCATTTTCAGCTATAATTGCACTATCTTTTGCTTTTCTTGCTTCAAATAACTCAGCAACTCTAGGTAACCCACCAGTAATATCTTTTGTTTTTGTTGTTTCTTTAGGTAATCTTGCAATAACATCACCAGCTGAAATCTTTGCACCATCTTTGACTGATAAAATCGAGTCTGGAACTAAATAATACCTTGCTTCATTATCGTCAGCTTTTTTAATAACATTTCCTTTTGCATCCCTTAAAGTTATTCTTGGTTTTAAGTCAGTATTTTTTGATTGAGTTTTCCAATCGACTACTGCTTTTGTTGATATTCCAGTGGCATCATCTACTGTTTCTGCAATTGAAACTCCATCAATTAAATCTACATAATTAGCTATACCATCTTTTTCTGCAATGACTGGTGTTGTATAAGGATCCCATTCACAAATTTTAGCACCTTTTTTAATTTTTTGATCATTTTCAAAGAATAATTTTGAACCGTAGGGAACTTTATAAGTTGCTACTTGTAATCCATTGTCATCCTCTATTGATATAACTGTATTTCTACCCATAACAATTTGATTATTTTTTGAGTCTTTTATTAAGTTTGTATTAACAATTTTTAACGTTCCCTCTGAATTTGATACAATTTGAGACTCTTGTTTAACTGATGCTGTCCCTCCAACGTGGAAGGTTCTCATAGTTAACTGTGTTCCTGGTTCTCCAATTGATTGAGCTGAAATCATACCAATAGCTTCTCCTACATGAACCATTTTACCTCTCGAAAGATCTCTTCCGTAACACGTTGCGCAGACGCCTTCTTTAGAACTGCATGTCATAACAGAGTAGACTTTTAACAATTTAACTCCTGCTGCATCTATTTTTTCACAAGCAGCTTCATCGATCATTTCTTCTTTTTTAATAATTATATCCCCTGATAATGGATTCTTTACGTCTTGTGCTGTAACTCTTCCTAAAGCACGCTCTGATAAACTAACCATGATATTTCCACCTTCCAAAACTTCTGAAAGTTCAATAGATCCTGGATTATCACATTTTATTTTTGTTACAGTTAAGTCCTGAGCAACATCACACAATCTTCTGGTTAAATAACCTGAGCTAGCTGTTTTAAGGGCTGTATCAGCTAAACCTTTTCTAGCTCCGTGTGTTGAGTTAAAATATTCAAGTGCAGTAAGTCCCTCTTTAAAATTTGAGGTAATTGGAGTTTCAATAATTTCACCAGAGGGTTTAGCTATTAAACCTCTCATCCCAGCTAATTGTTTCATTTGTGCAGCTGAACCTCTGGCACCACTATCTGCCATCATGAAAACAGAATTAATTTTTAAACCATCTTCAGTAACTTCAGTAGCTGAAATTCTTTTCATCATTTCTGATGCAACTCTATCTGTACATTTAGACCATGCATCAATTACCTTATTATACTTCTCACCTCTTGTTATAAGACCTTCAGCATATTGTCCTTCGTAATCAGCAATTAACTTTTTAGTCTCATCAATTAATTGTTCTTTATTATCTGGTATTAAAAGATCATCTTTTCCAAATGAAATTCCAGCCTTGAATGCATGTTTAAATCCAATATCTTTTAATTTATCACAAAAAATTACAGTACTTTTCTGACCAGAAAATCTAAAAACATGATCAATAACTTCAGAAACTATTTTTTTTGGTAGCAATCTGTCAACTAATGAAAAGTTATTATTTATATTTTTTGGAATTATATTTGATAATAAAAATCTTCCTGCTGTACTTATATGTTTTTCAAACTTGGTATTACCTTTTTCATCAACAGTTTCAAATCTAGAAACTATTCTAGAATGTACTTTAATTTGTCCTGATTCTAATGCATGCTCTATTTCAGAAGTATTAACAAAATATCCTTCAACTCTTTCGTCTTGAACTGGAGGTTGTGATAAATAATATATACCAAGTATCATGTCCTGACTCGGAACAATTATAGGCTTACCATTAGAAGGACTTAAAATATTATTTGTAGACATCATTAACACTCTTGCCTCTAATTGTGCTTCTAAACTCAATGGCACGTGTACCGCCATCTGATCACCATCAAAATCTGCATTAAATGCTGCGCATGTTAAAGGATGAAGCTCTATTGCATTACCTTCAATTAGTTTTGGTTCGAAAGCTTGAACACCTAATCTGTGAAGTGTAGGAGCTCTATTTAATATTACTGGATGTTCTCTTACTATTAACTCTAGCGCATCCCAGACCTCTGTTCTCTCTCGTTCAACTAATTTCTTAGCTTGTTTAATAGTTGAAGCTAAACCTAGCTTATTTAAACGGGCGTATAAAAATGGTTTAAATAATTCTAATGCCATTTTTTTTGGTAATCCACACTCATGTAGTTTAAGATCTGGACCTACAACGATTACTGATCTACCTGAATAGTCAACTCTTTTACCTAAAAGATTTTGTCTAAATCTTCCTTGTTTTCCTTTTAACATTTCTGCCAAAGATTTAAGAGGTCTTTTTCCTGTGCCAGTTATTACTCTTCCTCTTCTACCATTATCAAAAAGTGCATCTACAGACTCTTGAAGCATTCTCTTTTCATTTCTAACAATTATGTCAGGTGCTTTTAAGTCTATAAGTCTTTTTAATCTGTTATTTCTGTTTATAACTCTTCTGTAAAGATCATTTAAATCAGATGTTGCAAATCGACCACCATCTAAAGGAACTAAGGGTCTTAATTCTGGAGGAATAACGGGAACTGTAGTAAGTATCATCCATTCTGGTTTATTGCCTGTTTCAATAAATGATTCTATTAATTTTAATCTTTTAATAGATCTTTCCTCATTAACTTTTGATTTTGTTTCTTTAATATTCTTAATAAGCAGTTCTCTTTCTTCTTCTAAATTTATTGATTTAAGAATTTCAAGTATTGCTTCGGCACCTATACCAGCGGTAAATGCTTCTTCGCCATAATCATCTTGATATTTAATAAGTTCCTCTTCGCCTAATAATTGGTTTTTCTTTAAACCGGTTAATCCTGGTTCAATTACAATAAAGTTTTCAAAATACAGTACTCTTTCTACCTCTTTTAATTTCATGTCTACAACTAAAGAAATTCTGCTAGGTAGAGACTTTAAAAACCAAATATGAGCAACTGGTGTTGCTAGATTGATATGACCCATTCTCTCTCTACGTACATTTGATTTTGTAACCTCAACACCACATTTTTCACAAATAATACCTCGAAATTTCATTCGCTTATATTTACCACATAAGCATTCGTAATCTTTGATTGGTCCAAAGATTCTTGCACAAAACAGGCCGTCTTTTTCTGGTCTAAAAGTTCTATAATTTATTGTTTCTGGTTTTTTTATTTCACCAAAAGTCCACGATTTTATTTTTTCAGGACTTGCCAATGTAATTTTAATACTATTAAAATTTTGTGCTTCAGATATTTCTGATGATTTAAATAAATCTGATAGTTCTTTGCTCATATTTTAATTTAACTCCACATTTAAAGCTAATGACTTAATTTCTTTTACTAATACGTTAAATGATTCAGGTATACCCGACTCGAAATTTTCCTCACCTTTTACAATTGTTTCATAAACTTTTACTCTTCCGGCAACATCATCTGATTTCACTGTTAATATTTCTTGTAGAGTGTAAGAGGCACCATACGCTTCAAGGGCCCAAACCTCCATTTCACCAAATCTTTGGCCACCTAACTGTGCTTTTCCTCCAAGTGGTTGTTGAGTCACTAAGCTATAAGGTCCTGTTGATCTTGCATGAATTTTATCTTCTACCAAGTGATGTAATTTAAGCATATAAATAATTCCAACTGTAACGGGTCTATCGAATTTCTCTCCTGTTCTACCATCCCATAAAGAAGTCTGACCTGACTTAGGTAAGTTTGCTAAATCCAACATCTTAGTTACATCTTTTTCTTTTGCACCATCAAAAACAGGAGTAGAAATTGGAACTCCATTTTGAATATTTTGACATAAATCTCTAAATTCAGAGTTTGTCAAATTATCAATATTAACATCATAAACTTCATTTCCGTACACAGATTTTAAAAATTTAGAAATTTTTTCCTCTTTTTCAATTTTCTTCTGGTTTTTATTTATTAAATTAGTCAATTGTTCACCAAGTTCTTTACACGACCATCCAAGATGGGTTTCTAAAATTTGACCCACATTCATTCTACTTGGTACACCTAGTGGGTTTAAAACAATATCAACAGGTTTCCCATTTTCTCTATATGGCATGTCCTCTACTGGAACTATTTTACTGACAACACCTTTATTACCATGTCTACCTGACATTTTATCACCTGGTCTTAACCTTCTTTTTATTGCAACAAAGACTTTGACCATTTTCATTACACTTGGTAATAAATCATCTCCTTGTCTAATTTTTAGAACTTTGTCTTCAAACCTTTCTTGAATATCTTTTTTTGCATTTTCATATTGAGATCTTAATTGTATCAAAGTTTCGTTTTTTTTTGTATCATCAACACTTATTTTGAATAAATCGGAGACTAATAAATCAAAAATTATTTCCTCATTTAAACTAGTGCCCATATCATAATTTTTTATTTTTTTATTTAATTTAGTATTTGATAATATTGATGTTGCTCTTTGCTTAATACTTCTCTCCAAAATATCTTCTTCAACTATCTTATCTTGTTGAACACTCTCAATTTCAGCTCTTTCGATTGTTATTGATCTTTCATCTTTTTCAATACCATGTCTATTAAAAACTCTTACATCGACTACTATTCCACCACTTCCACTTGGCATTTTTAGAGATGTATCTGTTACATCAATAGCTTTTTCTCCAAATATAGATCTTAGAAGTTTTTCCTCAGGTCCCGATGCGGAATCACCTTTTGGTGTTACTTTACCGACTAAAATATCTCCTGGTTTTACCTCTGCTCCTATATAAACAATTCCTGATTCATCTAAATTTTTTAAAGCTTCTTCATTTATATTGGGTATATCCCTGGTAATATCTTCTTCACCTAGCTTAGTATCTCTAGCCATAATTTCATATTCCTCAATGTGAATTGATGTAAATACGTCATCTGTTACACATCTTTCAGATATTAAAATTGAATCCTCAAAATTATATCCTTGCCAAGGCATAAAGGCTACTGTAACATTTTTACCTAAAGCTAATTCTCCAGTTTTTGTTGATGGTCCATCTGCTATTATATCTCCAGATTTTACCTTATCCCCAACTCTAACTAATGGTTTTTGGTTAATGCATGTATTTTGGTTTGATCTTTTAAATTTTTGTAAATTATAAATGTCTACACCAGACTCTGAATAATCTTTCTCATTTGAAGCTTTAATTACTATTCTTTTTCCGTCAATTTTGTCAACAATTCCATCTCTTTTTGCAACAATTGTAACGCCAGAGTCTAGTGCAACATCGCTTTCAATACCCGTGCCAACAAGTGGCGCTTCAGGTTTTAATAATGGCACTGCCTGTCTCATCATATTAGATCCCATTAAAGCTCTATTTGCATCATCATTCTCTAGAAATGGAATCAAAGATGCAGCAACTGACACTAATTGTTTGGGAGACACATCTATATAATCTATATTCTCTGGTTTTGACAAAATAAAGTCTAAATTTGCTCTACTAGAAATTAATTCCTCAACAAATTTTCCATTCTTATCTAAAACTGAGTTGGCCTGCGCAATCGTGAATTTTGTTTCTTCCATTGCTGATAGGTATTCTATTTTGTCCTGTACCACTCCATTTTCTACTTTTTTATAGGGACTTTCTATAAAGCCATATTTATTAATTTTTGAATAAGTTGAAAGACTATTTATTAATCCAATGTTTGGACCCTCTGGGGTTTCTATTGGACATATACGTCCATAATGAGTTGGATGAACGTCTCTGACCTCAAATCCAGCTCTTTCTCTTGTAAGTCCTCCAGGTCCTAAGGCTGAAACTCTTCTTTTGTGAGTAATTTCAGATAAAGGATTTGTTTGATCCATAAATTGAGACAGTTGGGATGTTGCAAAAAAATCTTTTAACGAGATAGTCAATGGTTTTGCATTTATCAAATCCTGTGGCATTGCAGACTCAACATCTAATGTTGTCATTTTTTCCTTTATAGCTCTTTCCATTCTGTAAACACCAATTCTTGCTTGGTTCTCTACTAGTTCTCCTACAGATCTTACTCTTCTATTTCCAAGATGATCTATATCGTCTACTTCGTCTTTTCCATCTCTTAGGTCTAGCATTTTCTTAACGATTGCCAGTATGTCATCATTTCTTAAAATTGTGATTTTATCAGAACAGTTAAGATCTAATCTAGAATTCATCTTTACTCTTCCAACATCTGACAGGTCATATCTATCAGAACTAAAGAATAAGTTATTAAATATTTGCGCAGCAATTTCAATAGTAGGAGGTTCGCCCGGTCTTAGTATTTTATATATCTCAGTTATTGCATCATTCTTATTTTCATTTTTGTCATTTAAAAGCGTCTGTAAAAGGTAAGGTCCTTTTGAAATAGAATTTGTTTTTGATATTTCTATTGTTTTAATTCTGTGTTCAATAATTTTCTCAATAATTGTCTCATTTAATTCAGTTCCAATTTTAAAATTATCCTCACCAACAGTTATATCTTTATGTAAAAACTGACCATAAAGTGAGCTGTTTGATACTAGAATTTCTTTTAGACCATCATTTGCAAGTTTTTTTGCAGTTAAAAAGTTTATTTGTTCACCTGTTTTTACTAAAACTTTATTATTTTTTGCATCTATTATTTCTTCAGAAAAATTTTTAGCTTTATAATTTTCAGGGTCAAATTTAGTCTTCCATTTAGCTAGATTATCGTCATAAGTAAAAATTTCTTTTTCATAAAACTCATCTACTATATCATTTTTTGAGTACCCTAATGCTTGTAATAAGGTTGATACAAAAATTTTTTTCTTCCTATCAATTCTAAAATACAAAAAATCTTTAACGTCAAATTCAAAATCTAACCAAGAACCTCTATTTGGAATTACTCTACAATTAAATAATAGTTTTCCACTTGCATGCGATTTACCTTTATCATGATCAAAAAATACACCTGGACTTCTATGCATTTGATTTACTACAACCCTTTGTACTCCGTTAGTAATAAAAGTACCACTATTAGTCATCATTGGTACTTCACCCATATAAACTTCCTGTTCCTTAGCAGATAAAATATCTTTAGTATTATTTTCTTGGTCTATCTCGTAAACTACTAATCTTAAAGTACACTTAAGTGCTGCTGAATAAGTTAAACCCCTAGTAATACACTCATCAACATCAAATTTAGGTTTTTCAAGTCTATATGAAATATACTCCAATGTTGCTTTATCATTTAAGTCTTCAATGGGGAATATGCTTTTAAATACTCTATGAAAACCTTTGACCAGGTGCTGTTCCACTTCACCTTTAAAATCTGTTAATTCTTTGTATGAGTTTTTTTGTACTTCTATTAAGTTTGGTATTGAGAGGCTTTCCTTAAGCTTTCCAAAAGATTTTCTAATATTCTTTTTTTCTGTAAAAGATAATTGCATATATCAATTAATTGCTGATTATATTTGTCAGCAATTTTCTATTCTTTCTTGTTTATTTATTTAAGTTCTACTGTTGCGCCTGCAGCTTCTAACTTAGCTTTTATTTCTTCAGCTTCTTTTTTATTAACACCAGATTTGACTTCTTTTGGTGCACCTTCAACTAAATCTTTTGCTTCTTTTAATCCAAGCTCTGTTACGGCTCTTACTTCTTTTATAACATTAATTTTTTTATCTCCAGCAGAAGTTAACATAATTGTAAAATCATCTTTCTCCTCAGCAGGAGCTTCTCCACCGGCGGCGGCAGGCGCAGCAGCAACTGCAGCTGCAGCTGTTACTCCCCACTTTTCTTCTAATTGTTTTGATAGCTCAGCTGCTTCAACAACAGTTAAGCTTGATAAATCTTCTATAATTTTATTTAAGTCAGCCATAATAATAATCTAATTTGTCCCTGGTTATTTTTTTGATTTTTCGAGCGCTAAAATAGCGATTTTTGACGCCGGTGCAAGTAAAATACTTGCTATTTTTTGTGCAGGTGACCTTAAAATACCTACTATTTTAGCTCTAGCCTCATCTAAAGAGGGTAATGTTGCTACATTTTTTACACCAGCTACATCTAAAATATCTGCACCCATGATTCCACCTAAGATTTTTAAGTTTTCATTTTCTTTTGAAAATTTAGTTAGAATTTTAGCGGAAGTTATTGCATCTTCGGATAGAGCGACAGCAGTTGGTCCAGAAAATAATTCTGAAAGTTCTTTACATTTAGTTTTTTCTAAAGCTAGTTTTGTAATCCTATTATTTGTTATTTTAAACTTTATACCGTGCTCACGCATTTTTTTTCTTAAGTCATCTAGTTGAGATACATTGAGACCTTGATAATGTGTAACTATAACAGCTTCAGACTTATCAAACTGTGTTGCCATTTTATCTATATACTGTTTCTTTTGATCTTTGTTCATCATAATTATAAACTCTTATCCATTTTAATTTTATAAGATACACCCATGCTCGATGTAACAAATACCTGTTTAACTAAATCACCTTTTATTGTTAAGTTAGATTTCTCCTTATCCAATGCATCAATGATAGCATTATAATTTTGAATTAATTTTTCATCCTCAAAAGATTTTTTTCCTATGCTTAAACCTATATTACCATCTTTATCATTTCTGATTTCGACTTGACCTGCTTTTGCTTCATTAATAGCTTTCACAATGTCATTGGTTACTGTTCCAAGTTTTGGGTTTGGCATTAAACCTTTGGGACCCAATACTTTACCTAATTTTGAAAGTTTAATCATCATAGAAGGTGTGCAAATAAGTTTATCAAAATTTAAGTCACCATTTTTAATTTTCTCAATCAAATCATCACCACCAAATAAATCTGCATTTGCATTTTTAGCTTCATCAATTTTATTATCTTCGCAAACAACTGCTACTTTTATTGTTTTACCTGTGCCACCTGGCATATTTACAACAGTTCTTAAACTTACTTCACTTTTTTTTTGTTTATTATTTATTCTAAAGCTTAAATCAATTGACTCATCAAACTTTGCTGTACAATTATTTTTAATTTTACTTAAAATTTTATCTATTGAATCTGATTTTAATTCTTTTGTGTTAATTGGAAGTTTTTTGTATCTTTTTGATTTCATTATTCCTTAACCTCTATACCCATTGATCTAGCCGATCCAGCAATTATTTTAGCTGCTTCATCTAAATCATGTGCGTTCAAGTCATCCATTTTTTTTTCAGCTATATCTTTTAGTTGTTGCTTAGAAATTGTTCCAATAATATTTCTTCCAGGTTCTTTTGATCCACTTTTTAATTTCATTGCTTCTTTTATGAAATGGGACGCTGGAGGTGATTTAATAATAAAATCAAATTTTTTGTCCTTATAGACAGTTATAATTACTGGAACTGGTTTTCCAGCAAATGATTTAGTTTTTTCATTAAATGCTTTACAAAACTCCATTATATTGATTCCCCTTTGTCCAAGTGCTGGTCCAACTGGCGGTGCAGGATTTGCTTGGCCACCTTTAATTTGTAATTTTACATATCCACTGATTTCTTTTTTTGCCATTAGCTTTCCTTTTCTACTTGGTTATATTCTAAATCTACGGGTGTTGGTCGACCAAAAATAGAAACAGAAACTTTTAATCTTAATTTTTCCTCGTCAATATCCTCAACTAAACCACTAAAAGAAGCAAATGGACCATCTATGACCTGAACCTTTTCTCCCACATTGTATTCTATTCCTGATTTTGGTTGAGCCACTCCATCTTTTATCTGACCTAATATTTTTTCAATCTCTTTATCTGAAACCGGTATAGGTGTTCCTTTTGATCCAAGAAAGCCACTAACTTTTTTTAAATTTTTAATCATGTGGTAAATATTATTATCCATTTCACTTTTAATTAAAACATATCCAGGAAAATATTTTTTTTTCCTTTGAACCCTTTTTCCTCTTTTGACCTCAGTTATGTCATGGGTTGGGACTATTATTTCTTCAATTTTTTCAGCAACTTTAGCTTTTTCTGCTTCTTCTTTAATTAATTGAGCAACTTTATTTTCAAAACTGGAGTGTGATTGAACAATATACCAATTTTTCATTATATGCTTACCTTAAGAACAATTTCTAAAAAAAATTTTAATATCTGATCTAGTAACAAAAAAAATAAAGATGCTATGACTGCCATTGCAAAAACCATTAAGGCTCCCTGGATTGTTTCTTTGGCGGTAGGCCAAGTTACTTTAAAAGCTTCTTGTTTTACATCTTGAATAAATTTTAAAGGATTCTTCATAATTGAAATTAACTATATGGCAGGAGCGAAGGGAATCGAACCCCCAACCTCCGGTTTTGGAGACCGGCGCTCTACCAATTGAGCTACACTCCTATTGAGTTTACTCTATAATCTTAGTTACTACTCCTGCTCCTACTGTTCTACCACCTTCTCTAATTGCAAAATTAAGTTTTTCGTCCATTGCAATTGGTGTGATAAGTTTTACTGTAAATTTAGCATCATCACCTGGCATCACCATTTCTGTTCCTGCAGGTAACTCTACTTCGCCTGTTACATCTGTTGTTCTAAAGTAAAATTGAGGTCTGTATTTAGTGAAAAATGGTGTGTGTCTGCCACCTTCCTCTTTTTTTAATACATAGGCTTGAGCTTCAAATTTAGTGTGTGGTTTAATAGATCCAGGTTTACATAGCACCTGACCTCTTTCAACATCAGTTCTTTCCACGCCTCTAAGCAAAGCTCCAATATTGTCCCCAGCTTCTCCTGAGTCAAGTAGTTTTCTAAACATTTCAACTCCAGTACAAACTGATTTTTTAGTCTCTCTAATACCAACTATTTCTATTTCTTCTCCAGTTTTGATTACACCAGATTCAACTCTTCCTGTTACAACAGTTCCTCTTCCAGAAATAGAAAACACATCTTCAACGGGCATTAAAAAATCTTTATCTTTGGGTCTATCTGGTTGTGGAATAAATTCATCAACAGCTTTCATTAACTCCATAATTGAATTTTTACCAATTTCATCATCTTTACCCTCTACTGCAGCTAAAGCAGAACCTTTTACGATTGGAGTTTTATCACCTGGAAATTTATAAGATGTCAATAAATCTTTAATTTCTTCTTCAACTAAGTCAATCATTTCTTTATCGTCAACTTGATCTACCTTGTTTAAGTAAACAACAATAGCAGGAACACCAACTTGACGTGCTAAAAGAATATGCTCTCTTGTTTGTGGCATTGGACCATCAGCTGCATTCACAACTAAAATTGCTCCATCCATTTGTGCAGCGCCTGTAATCATATTCTTTACATAATCTGCATGGCCTGGACAATCTACGTGGGCATAATGTCTATTTGCAGTTTCATATTCTACGTGAGCTGTTGATATAGTTATCCCTCTTTCCTTTTCTTCTGGAGCCTTATCAATTTGATCATAAGCAGTAAATTGTGCACCACCTGACTCTGCTAAAACTTTTGTTATCGCAGCAGTTAACGTTGTTTTACCGTGATCGACGTGACCAATAGTTCCAATGTTACAGTGCGGTTTATTTCTTACAAACTTTTCTTTTGACATTACTTTTTTACCTCTTTTTCTTTTTTTACTTTTTAATATTTGGAGCGGGTAAAGGGAATCGAACCCTTACATCCAGCTTGGAAGGCTAGCGTTCTACCATTGAACTACACCCGCATCACCCAAGTACACTCCTAAATTATTTAAATATTTATTGAGTGGTGGAGGGGGAAGGATTCGAACCTTCGAAGACCGAAGTCAACGGGTTTACAGCCCGCCCCATTTGACCGCTTTGGTACCCCTCCCTAATAGTAGGGGAAGCGTCCCCTTGTTCAATAAAGCTTTAAACAACATGCGTTTTATATATTTTTATTGTACAAATGCAATACGTGAATTTCAGAAAAAATAGTATAAAAAACCTTATAAATTCATAAAATATGACACAAAAATCATCCTTTTTTATTGCTGGACGCCATGCTGTAATTGGAGCTTTAAGGAACCCACTTAGAAGAGTAATCAAAATATTCTTAACAGAAGAAAGTAAAAAAAATATTCATAAGCAAAACCCCCATAAAAATTTATTAAAGGATATAAAAGTTTTTTTCAAAACTAAAAGAGAATTGGATAAATATTGCAGAAGTGAAGATATTTTACATCAGGGTTATGTTGCAGAAATAGAACATTTAGAAAGTCCTGAGCTAAAAGAGTTTATTAAAGAGAAAAGTAATTTAACATTTGTTTGTTTAGACGAAGTAACTGATCCTAGGAATATAGGTTCCTTAATTAGAAGTGCCGCTTCATTCAATATAGATGGTCTGATTGTAAAAGAAAGACATTTTCCAAGTGAAAGTAAGTTATTGTATAAATCAGCTAGTGGTTGTGTCGAACGCTTAAATATTTTTCAAGTATCAAATATCAATACAACATTAAAATATTTAAGAGATAAAAATTTTTGGATATATGGTTTCACTGCTAATAGCGAAAAAAATTTTACTGAAGTCGAGTGGAATGGAAATAATGTATTACTGTTTGGTTCTGAAGGACATGGTCTAAATCAACATACAAAAAAATACACTGACTTTTCAGTAAAGATAAATATAAATAAAAATGTTGAGAGTTTAAATATATCAAACAGTGCAGCAATTGTTTTTCACCATATAAATCAACAAAAATAAATTCTTGATAATATATTAAATGCTATTAAAAAACGCAACAAGCCCTTGTAGCTCAGCTGGTAGAGCAATTGATTTGTAATCAATAGGTCCGCGGTTCGAATCCGTGCGGGGGCACCATCACTTAATAAAATCAACACTTTTTATTTTTGCTAGGACTTAAAAACTTCTCTAGTTCCCTTTGCATAACCTGTACCTGTCCATTCTTCTCTTATGATGTGAACATTTATTAACTCCCAGCCAATATCACCCCAATCATTTAGCCATTCTTCAAATTCCTTATTTGATTCAACAATTGTATTTTGAACAAGATATCGAAATTCTTTTGCCATAAAAAATTATTCTACTGAAAGCATAGCATTAAAACTTTTTACATTCTTCATATTTATCTTTAGCTTCTGTACCAGTTAGATTCAATTTTTTAACTACGTCTCTACACATATTTTCAGTCCATAAGTGAGCTAAATATCCAAGTATACCCAGAATAAAGATTATCACTAAAAATTTTTTCATTTAATAAATATAACACTCACCATAAACTGACTCACCAGCGTCTGTATATGCGCCATCCATTTCACAATATCTTCCACTATACCTATAGCACTCTCCATAAACATATTCGTTGTCCTCTGTATAGGCACCGTCAGACTCGCCATAGTTTTCACTATACATATAAAATTCTCCATAAACTGCTTTACCACTTTCGGTATAGGCTCCATCCATCTCACAATATCTACCTTGATATTCTGCAAAAACATCTACACTCAATATCAAACCCAGAACCACGATCCCTAAAAGTTTTTTCATTGTTTAAATTTGGCCTCTACATCTCCAAATTCTGATGAAGAAACTTTAATTAATGTATTGTTATTTATAGGAACTGGAAAACCGTACGCCCCAGTTAAAATTAAATCATCTTTTTTTAAAATAACATTTATCTTGGCTTGTTCTTTAACTAACCATTCAACTTCAGACAACATATCAAAGGGCCATTTTTTATCTGTCCACGTATCTATTGTTTTATTATCATAAATTAGTTTTAGATCTGTTATTTTTTGATCTTTTGAAAATTCATTTTTAGGTCCTAAAATAACGCCAGCGTGTAATGCATTATTTGCTAATAGTTCTGCGCCATAAGGTTCTTCTCCGTTAAAAACTAAATTATGAATTTCTATTAAAGGATAAATTGAATCGATTGAGTTGAGTATATAATCGAAAGAAACAAGTTTTGGATCTATGTCACGATTTAACTTAACACCAAACTCAGCTTCCATAGCAGGATTAGAATAATCTTTTTTATTTAGCTCTACCCCACTTTTGTATAATTCACTTTTCCAAAGTGTTCCCCAAGCAGGCTGAGTGAAACCCATTTTTTTTTGGGTATCTTTTGAAACACAACCAATCTTATAGCCCATAACTTCTTCACCTCTATCAATTCTTAATTTTGAGATTTTTGACTGGATAAGTAGCGCATCATTATTGCTTAATTTTATTTTTGTTTTAAAAAGTGAGCTTGGATTATTGCTATCATAATCATTTAAAATAGTATTTGCGTATTCGTTTAATTCTTTGTGATTTAATTTAATCATCAATAAACTTTTATCACTGTGCCTATAGTGTGTACAGATTTGAAATAACTTTCAATTAACGTTGATGTTATTTATCTTTTTGAATTAAGACTCTCGATTTGTAATCAATAGGTCCGCGGTTCGAATCCGTGCGGGGTCACCAAACTAACTTAATGATTTTGATGTAATTTGTTTTTTTGGATCAAAAAAAGGTTTTTTAATAACTTTACATTTAAAATTCTTTTCCTGAATTATAACTTCAATTTCTAAATCAATTTTGGAATATTTAATGTCAACCATAGCTAAAGCAATATTCTTTTTCAAACGTGGAGAATAAACAGCTGAAGTTACTTTCCCTATAACATTATTATCAACCACTAAGGGCCAAAATATAGTGTTGGGTCCACTTAATTTTTCACATTTAATTTCTAAACCAACTTGTAATCTTTTTACACCATCAGCTTTAATTTTTTTAAGTGCTTCTTTGCCGATAAAATTAATGTTTCCATCTAAGTTAACTAGACGATCTAAACCGAGCTCAAATGGGTTTGTTTGAATATCAGCATCCGCATGGTAAGAAAGCATACCACCTTCTATTCTTCTAATGGAAGAAGTGTGTCCTGGTTTTAGTCCAAATTCCTTACCTGCTAACATTATTTTTTCGTATAGTTCATTCCCTTTTAAACCATCTCTTAAAAATAATTCATAACCAAATTCACTTGACCAGCCAGTTCTTGATACAATTAATGGTATGCCATCTAAATCTAATTCTCTAAACCAATAATATTTTAAATCTTTTATGCTTTCGCCAAATAATTTAATCATTATTTCAGCAGACTTTGGTCCTTGTAATTGTAATGGGGAAACATCTGGTTCTGTTATTTTCACATTTAATCCAGAGTTTATTGCTACACCTTGCGCCCATAATAAAATATCACTATCACCTAAAGATAGCCAAAAGTGATTTTCTCCTAAACGTAAAAGAACAGGGTCATTTAGCACCCCACCTTCCTCGTTTGTAATTAAAACATATTTGCATTGACCAACAGATAATTTTGATAGATCTCTTGGGGTTAATAATTGAATAAATTTAAAAGCATCTGGTCCAGTAATTTCAACTTGTCTTTCAACAGCAACGTCACATAAAATTGCTGTTTCAATTAGGTTCCAAAAATTTTGTTCAGGATCACCAAAATCACGTGGTATATACATATGATTATAAACAGAAAAACCAGTAGCCCCCCATTTAACTGTAGAATCAAAATATGGAGATTTTCTAATTTGAGTTCCAAACCCAAAATTTTTGTTGCTCATTAATTTGTTTCTTTTCTGATTTGTTCTATTTTAATTTTTTTTTGAAGACTTCTATTTGAATCATAAAGAAGATTAAACTTAATTTTTTTATTTATTTTAATAGAAATAATTTTAGCATTTCTTACTTCATAATTATCTGCTACTGCGCTAATTGGTCGTTTTTGTATATTTAGGTTTTTGATTACAATTTTTGATTTATCACTAACTACTCTTCCCTTCCATCTTCGTGGTCTAAAAGCACTAATTGGTCTAATTGACAGCTTCTTTGAATCTAAATTTAGTATAGGACCATAAACTGACATATTATATGCAGTGCTACCTGCTGGTGTTGAAACTAATATTCCATCAGAAACTAATTTTTTTATAATTTTCTGAGATCCACTAGAAATTTGTAACGAGGCTGTTTGCCTGCTTTGTCTTAATATTGATACTTCATTTATTGCGATAGACTTCTTAGTTTTGTTAAATTTATTTTTAACAATCATTTCTAAAGGCGAAATTGTAACTGACTTTGCTTTAGATAAGTTTTTAATTGTATTTTTAGATGAAAATTTATTCATCAGAAAACCATAATTTCCAGCATTAATACCATAGAATGGTTTTTTATACTTATTATACTTTTTAAGCGCTGAAAGCATAAAGCCATCGCCACCTACGACAATAATTAGATTGCATTTACTTAAAGATAAATTTTTAATTTTATAATCTAAAAAGTTTTTAATTTTTTTTGATAATTTTGTATTATCAAAAAGGATATGTGGCTTAATCATTTAGTGGTGCCCTCGGCCAGACTCGAACTGGCACTCCATAAATGGCAAGGATTTTAAGTCCTTTGTGTCTACCAATTTCACCACGAGGGCATGAGTTATTTTCATGAGTATTTATGCTAATGTTTATAATTGAACAAGAAGAATATTAAAAGTTTTTTCATAGTTTTATATTATAATATTATCTATCTATGTTTTTATAATATATTATATTAGCTTCATGGATAAGTTAGAAAAATATTTGACTTTGCCACAAGCAAATAATGATTTTTCTATAATTTTTTTATCATTAATATTTTGTGCTTTAAGTGGTTATGTATTAAAGTTTTTTTATGATAAATACTCAAATTATGATTTATCAAATAAGAAAATATCATCAATACTTCCAATATTAACAGTTGTAACTTTTTTAATAATTACAATTATAAAATCTTCAATTGCCCTATCCCTAGGATTAGTTGGAGCACTTTCGATAGTGAGATTTAGGACGCCAATAAAAGAACCAGAAGAGTTATTATTTTTATTTTTATCAATAGCTCTAGGTATTGGCTATGGATCAAATCAAGTATATTTAACATCTTTAATATTTATATTTATCTTAATTTTTTTATGGTTTTATTCAGGTCAAAAAAAAAATTTTGATTACAATATTTCAGTTCAATGGGAAGAGGAAAAAAATAATCATACTTTTTTAGAAACAATTAAAAAAGATAGTAAAATTAAGATATTGAAAATTGAATTAAATAATAATCAAAATTTAGTTTTAGGCAAAGTACATTTTAATAACACGATAGAATTAAATCAATATTATCAATCATTAAAAGAAAAGCTAAAAGGTTGTGAAATTTCAATTTTCTACGAAGAAAATAGTTTTTAAAAAAAAATTAGTTTTTTTTATTAGTATTTTTATTTTTATTTTTATTTACTTTTTTTCACAAAAAATTTTATTTAATAAAAGTTTCAATCAAACAAAAGAAAATTTAAGAATATCTATAATTAAAATAATTTCTTCTACTGGTATAATTGATATTACAAAATTCACCTCAGAAGATGGACCATCTTTTTTTAATAAAGATTGGAATGAATTAATTCTTTCCTCACCTTTTGTTTATAAAAATAAAATAAAACCTGATAAAATTTATTTAAATATAAATTCTAAAAATTACAAGGTATTAAAAGAAAATATTAATAAATCAAAAAGAATTAACCAACTATACGATAGAAGAGCCTATGTTAATTCAAAGATAATTTTTAAAAACGAAGAGATTTACGCAAAAGTAAGATTAAAAGGTGATATGCCTGATCATTGGAATATTGATGAAAGATTTAGTCTTAAAATTAATTTAAAAAAAAATAGTAAAATTTACGATATAGATGAATTTTCTATTCAAAATTTTAATACTTTATTTTTTCCTGATGTATTTATTTTTTCAAATATTTTAAACCATCATGGTATTTTTACACCAAAACTTAAAATAATAGATTTAATTTTAAATGGTGACCATTTAGGACCAATGGTCATGAAAGAGTATTATAGTAGTGATTTTTTTGAAAATAGAAATGAAAGAGAATTTCCTTTGTTTAAATATTATGATGATACTAAAACGTATCAACTACTTAATAAAATAAATTTTATATACAAAGATTTTGATAAAGATATTTTAAGAGGTATAGAAAAAACAGGAGATCATTTTTTTTCATATGGAAATTCAAAAAAAAATAAAGATGTAAATATTCGGTCTTTATTCAATTCATATATAGAATTAATCAATTTAAGAGATCCGAGTAAATTTAAAATAGTTAATAATTATAGCAATATGGATAATACAATAAAGATAGCATCTTTAGGACTAATTTTTGGTGGTGACAGTCATCCTTATTATCGAGATAATTTAAGAGTGTATTATAATGAATATTTAGAACAATTTTTTTTAATACCTACGGAACCATATCCAATAGAAAATCTTACAGAAAAAACTTATTCAGAATTTGGTAAAAGTTTAATTTTTACTTTCAACAACGCAGACAGGAAAAAATATTTAGAAAAAATGCTTAAATTTATCTTAAATTTTGAAAATAATTATAATGATAGATTTACAAAAATTTATTCAAAAGATGTATGTATTTACTCTTTAGATAATTGTGAACTAAAAATAAAAAAAATATTTCAAACAATGAATACCAATATAAAAACTTCAAAAGAATTATTAAAAAAAGAAATCTTTTCTATTAATTCTCTAAACGATAAAAATAATATTATTTTAAATATCGATAATTCAAATTTTAAAAGTTCAGAAGATAACGTAAAAAAAATTAAAATACAAAATAAAAACTTTGATGTAATTAAAGATCATTTTTATTTAAGAATTTTTAATAAATGGTTGCAAATAAATTATTATTTTGAACCTACTTTGACTATTAAATCTATTAAAAATTTAACAAAAAAAATTAATTTAAAAAAAAATATAATTATAGATAAAGAAAATACATTGATAGATTTAGATTTGCTTAATAAATTTGACCCTGGAGATGAAATTGAACTAACTTATAAATTTAATAATAAAATTTTTAAAAAAAAATATATTACTGAAGATAAAAAGTTTATTTTAAAAAATTTTTTAAGATCTAATAAGTTCAATTCTAATTATCACTTTATAGTTGAAAATGATGATAATTTCCTGATTAAGAAAGGAATTTGGGATATTAAAGGCCGTTTATTTTTTAATAACAAAAATCTAGTCATTGAACCAGGCACAATTCTTAACTTTGCAAAAAATAGTTCACTTACAGTTGTTAATGGTGATTTAATTTGTCTTGGAACTAAAAAAGAAAATATAATTTTTAAAAATTTAGACAGTAACTATTGGGGTGGAATAAAAATAGTTAATTCAAATAATACGCTTATCAAAAATAGCAAATTTTTTAATATTTCAAATTTTAATAATTCAAAATCAAATTTAACAGGTGGATTAAATTTTTATAAATCAAATGTATTAATTGAAAATAGTTTTTTTGAAAATTCAATAGCTGAAGATTTTATTAATTTTGTTTCAACTAACTTTCAATTCATTAATTCTAAAATTACAAACACAAGTTCAGATGCTATAGACTCAGATTTTTCAGAAGGAATTATTAACAATTCTGTATTTTTAATTGTTAAAGGCGATGCAATAGATACATCTTTTTCAAAAGTAACAGCCAATAACAACATTCTAAAAAATATTTCTGATAAAGCTTTCTCCATAGGAGAAAGAAGTTCGGTTGATATTAATAACAATAAGATCGAACAAGCAAAAATTGGTATTGCTGTAAAGGACTCATCCAAACTAACTGGTAATTTAAATTCAATAAAAAACTCTCTTTTTGCAGACATTACCTCATATAATAAAAAAAAGAAATTTTCACATTCATCAACTAATATTAAATTAAAAGAAAAATATGATGATTTAATTTTAAAAAAAACATCGGGTAATGTTTTAATTGTTAATGATATTGTTGTTCGAAATAAATATAATAATACCCTTTTGAATAGTCAAATTTATGAATTTTGATTTAAGAAGAGAAATTAAATATAATTTTAAAGATTATGATTTATTTCATATTAAAAAATTCATAGTTACAAAATATAATTTAAAAAAAGTATATCAAGATAGATATGTTAACTCTATTTATTTTGATACGATTAATTTAAAATCTGCAAACGATAATTTAACTGGTTTATCTAAGAGACAAAAATTTAGAATTAGGTGGTACAATAATGACGATTTTTTTAGATTTGAGATCAAAAAAAAAGAAAATAAACTATCAAAAAAAATAAATTTTGAAGAAGGTAACTTCATTAATAATAAAGTTTTTAAATCTGATAAAATATTTAAATTTTTAAAACAAAACAACCTTTTGGAAATTTGCAACATACGATATCTTAGATCATATTACATGTATAAAGATTTAAGAATTACTCTTGATAGAAATATTATTTATAAATCCTTATTAAATAATCCTAAAAATAAAATGATAAGATCCTCCGAAAAAATAATTGAAGTTAAATTTGACAACTATACTAAGAATTCAAGAAACTTAAATCATCTCACAAATGATTTTTCAATTTTAAGCTCTCGAAATAGTAAATATTTAAATTCTTTAAATTATTTAGGTATATTAAATTTTTAGCTAATTATTATTTAACATTGGCTTGTAAATAATTTAAAAAAGTAAAAATTGAAAATAATAAAAATATAAAAAATTTTTTCACAGGTAACTTAATATTTTACAACTTTACCCCATAGGGATTGTGATGGTCCATACCCCAGTCGTGCATCTTCCATTTTGAGAACTCTACTATGATCAACCATCATATTTATACCAGGACCATAGATTTCTATATATTTTGATAATACGTCCTGATCATCAGCTTCAACCATAAACTGGTTTAATTCTAATGGACTAATAATTTTATCAATTACATTCCATCTATAATTTTTTTTATCAAGATTTTCTGTTAAACCCTCTGATTCTAGTAATATTTTCCAAGAACCAGCCTCAATAAATCTTTTAGATTGCATTTTAATTCTTTCTACAAAAATTTCTTCCTCGATAACCTTAGAATGTGCAAACGCAACACCAACCTCATTAATAACTTTTATCCCTTTGCCTGTTGCATTTTCGATCAGTCTACACATTTCATCATCATCTAAAGAACGAGCTATTCTTGAAATTTCAATTATATCAATACCCAGATTAACAACAGTATGTAGATAATCATCTACCACTTCTTTACCACCAGACAATGCAACGTCCATAATTGGATTTCCTAATGCAACTTGAACACTATGTTTTTTGCAAGTTTCGATAAATCTCAAAAGAGATTTTTTGCTCATCATTGCACCTTGTTTTCCAGAAATCTTAAAGATATCAACAAGGTTTGCATATGCCTCTAAATAATCATCTATACAATTTCCCACCATAACAGGTGCCCTAACATAATTTATGCCTGTCTCACGAGGTTTTTCCTTTCTTTTTATGAAAGGTAATTTTGGAAATGTTATATCAGTCATTATAAATTCTATTTATTTAATTCAATTGCCCACCAAGCCACCAAGGTAAATCAACAAATAATCCTATCAACCCATTTGGAAACTGTAAAGTTAGCAGAGACGATAACGCCCAGAGTATTACCATCAATGCAGCAGAAATGCAAATTGATGAGACATAAGCTTTCCTATTGTGAAATAATATAAACATATTAATAAAAAGTGCTGCAGCAATTGGAAAACCAAATATAAAATTCATTAATAAGAAACCAATAAAACTTAAATAATAAAAAAGTTGATTATTGAAGTTACCACTAATTTCAAAAATATTTGACCGAGCAAATTTCATCAATGTGTTATTTAAAAATGGTAAATTTTTTAAGTCAGCAATTTTTACAATAAGTATGAAAACTAAGAGTGATAAAGCTATTACACTTAAGCTTATTGGAAACAAGTTAGCACGATAATCTAAACTACTAGTAAACCAAATCATAGATAAAGGTAGACAGAGTAATATGACTATATAATAAATTTGAGTAAGCTTACCTTTAATAAGATCAGACCTATAATTGTTGTCAAACTTTTGTTTTGTCAAAAGAACGATAGTAGCAAGACACAAAATTATAAGAATTATTGAAACTGGACGGGATAAAAAACTTAAACCATATACTGCTTGAGTTTGATAGCTTAACAGTTCAACTTTGCTTGATAAAAAGAAACCAATTAAAAGTGCCGGTCTAGACCAACCAAAATTTTTAAAGGTAATACCAATTATACCAAATGATAATAGTCCAATAAAATCATACCAGTCTCTATTAATATTAAATGTTGCAAAAAATATTAAGCAAACCATGACAGGTGCAAGTATGTAATATGGAACTAGAGTGAATTTTGAAATTTGAGATGAAAAGCCCATACAAATCCCAGCACCTAAAATATTTGCAATAGCTAATGACCAAATCATTAGATAGGTAAGATCTAGGTTTGTTGTTACCATATCTAAACCAGGTTCAATTCCAATGAGAACAAAACCTCCAAGCAATAAAACTTTATTACCAGAACCAGGTATTCCAAAAATTAATGTTGGAATTAATGCTCCACCCTCTTTAGCATTATTAGCAGACTCAGGTGCTATTACTCCTCGGATATCACCTTTACCAAATTGAGAAGTATCTTTTGTTGTTTGTTTTAAGTGACTATACGCAATCCAATCAACTACTGTTCCCCCTAACCCTGGTAAAGCTCCAACAAGACAACCAAGAGTAGAACATCGTAAAACTAAAAACCAATTTTTTACAACATCTTTTAAACCTGTGAACCATCCTTTTTTGGTATTAAGTGATTTTGCAATTGAACCTTTGGAGTCTAGAAGTCCAACGATTTCAGGAATTGCGAATAATCCAAGTCCAACAACAACAAGAGGAACACCTTCTAAAAGATATAATGTATTAAATGTATATCTTGGATCTCCTGTGATTGGAGCAGTTCCAATTGATCCAATAATTAATCCTAAAAAACAAGAGGCAATACCTTTGAATAAATTGTCACCTGTAAGAGCTCCCACCATTAATAAAGCAAGCACAACTAATAGGAACTGTTCTCCAAATCCAAAAGCCATTATTATTGGAATGGCATAATAAATTGATATTGATAATATAAAAGCTCCAAAGATACCTCCAAGCAACGAAGCACTGAAGGCAGCACTTAACGCCCTTGCTGCCATGCCTTTTTTAGAAAGTGGAAAGCCATCCATTACTGTTGCTTGAGATCCTGCAGTACCAGGCACTCCCATAAGCACAGCAGGAAAAGTATCTGAAGTTGTCGTAGGTGCCAGAACTCCGATCATCATTGCAAGAGCATGTGACGGTTCCATTGTAAAAACAAAAGGTAAAACAAGGGCTAAACCTGATGTTCCACCCATACCTGGAAGTATACCAACAATTAAACCAAGTAAAGTACCTGCAAATAAAAATGCTAAATGTGTAGGCTCAAAAAGTTGAAAAAGTGCAGCTAATAATTGTTCCATAAAAAAAGCTGCTAGCTAATAGCTAGCAGCACTTTTTTTATTTGTTCTATTGAACTCTATATGTGAATTTATGTTTCTTTAGAGCTGCATTTAATTGCTTTTTAGTAGTATCAGAAAATACTGCAGCCTTTTTAATAATTTCACCAGCTTCTTCTCCTATGATTAATGGAAATGGTCCAAGAGCTTTTACAGCTTTAGCCTTAAACTCTGGGTCATTTGTCATTTTAATAGCTGCATCTCTGTATGCTTTTACTATTTCATCGGATGCATCTGCTGGAAGCATCATTGCTTTAGATGCTTGAGACCATGCAGCACCTATTGCATAGTATGCTTCTAGGTCATCACCTTCAAGTTTTTTACCATTTACCTTCTCATACATTTCAGGAAATGTAGGTGCATTTGGTGCCAAAGGATTTCTAGAAACTGAACCGTCAGCTCCAATAATTCCTAATGTCATTAAATCTACGACTTTTCCTTTTTCTATTTCAGGCTTAACTTTTTTTACGTAATTTGCTGCACCATGTGAACTTAGATGAATTTCACCTCTTAGGAATGCTTGATAACCTCCTGAAGATGAAAGACCAGGTATAGGTTTAGCTCCTTTGATACCAAGCTTCTCATAAATCCATATGTGAAATAAATCTGCAGATGCAGGAGTTTTCAATGCATAAAGAACCAGCTTTCTCTCTTTAATTTTAGATAGATCGTGAGGCTCAGCTAAATCTGAACGTGTGAACCAATGAGTATTTTGTGGTAACAAAACTACTGGTCGATATTCACTAAGATTATATTTAACAAGTGGATTTCCAGTAGCGACGTTTACTATTACTGAAGTTGAGCATCCAAAAATAAAAGTTCCATCTGCTTTAGCATTTTTTTCAAAATAATTTGAACCTTTAATAGCTCCACCTCCTGGTATGTGCATGATTTGTACATCAGGATTTCCAGGTAAATATTTTTTTAAGAAAGGTTGAATAAATCTTGCAAATCTACTCGTACCACCACCTTCTTTAAATGGCACAACCCATGTAACTGTTTTGCCTGCGAAATTCACATCTGCATTTCCAATGGATACAAACGAGAATAACGACATTAATATTAATATTAGAATTTTACGCATTATTTCCCCCCTTGAGAATATTGTTATAAGTAGTATAACGTGTTCATTATGGGTTTTTCAACAAATTATATTTTTTTTTATCCTCAAGATTATTAAAAATGACGTTTTTGGTTAGAAATTCATCTATTTGACTAATATAAAATCAAAAAATATGTCTAAAACAAAAAATTCAATATCAAAAGTATTTGATTTAAATACGATCGAACCTAAACCTAGAACCAAATCACAACTATGGTTGAAAGACGTAGGTTTTGACGAAGGTCCTTGGTATCAAGAAAGAATGGGACTGCTTGAATTAGAAGACTTTCTTGAGGTTGCTGGAGACAGGATTGATCATGTCAAAATTGCAACAATGCAAGTTCTAGGACATCCAAAGGAATGGTTGGAACGTAAGATAGCGCTTTATAAAAAACATTCGATAGAACCTTACTTGGATCATGGTTACTTTGTTAAAGCTTTTAAAAAAGAAAGAGTGAATGAAGCTATTGATGCTGCGTCTGACTTAGGATTTTCCGCAATGGAATTCATGAATACATTTGGAGATATCCCTGAAAATCAAATAAAAGCTTGGTGCAATCATGCAATTAAAAATGGAATGAATATAATTTATGAACATCATCCAGAAAGTGGATGGAATAAAACAAAAAAAAATACTCCTGCAACATTTAAGCAAATTGTTGAAAGTGCCGAACCTTTTTTTGAATATGGAGCATTTTCAATGCTTATTGATCATGAAGAAATCGAACTTCATGATAGTAAGTCAGATGTATTAACTGGAGTGCTTGATCATTTTGGTAAAAATAAAGTAGCATTTGAAGTTACGTCACCAAAGGAAGCTGAAGTGAGATGGTACTCAGATGTCCTTAATTATTTTGAACTCTTTGGTACAGACTGCAATTTAACAAATATTATGCCCAGCCAAGTGATGCTAATTGATCCATTAAGGTCTGGGGAGAGACCTGCAAATATTTTATTTGATAAGTATCCAGAATTAATTTCAGTTAAAGATAAATAAAAATAAATAACATAAAAATTATATTTAATTCTTTGAATTATACTGAGGATGTTTTGAAACAGGTCTGTTTTTATGTTTTACAACAATTGATCCATCCACAACTTTAATGTCATAACCCCAATTATCCCATCCTTTTAATGATAATGATTCACCAAGCTCATCTTCTAATGTGCGTGGATAAACATAACATCCTTCACTATCTCCATATTGTAATCTTGCTTTCTCCATCTTCTTCTTAATTTCCATATGTAAATCTAAAGGTACATTTAAATGTTGCCCTAGTAAATAACTTAAATTCATGTCTTTACATGCTAACTCCATTGTAAATCCAGCTTCATATTTCTGATTAAAAATATGAGGCACAACTGTTTCCCATGCGAAGGAATTTCCAGCTGAAACTCTAATAGCATCAAAAAAACTCTCTAAATCTAATCCTGCTCTTTTAGCAATCATCATACATTCAGATGCTGCAACCATATTAGTAAATGCAAGCATGTTTGATACAACTTTTGCAATTGCCCCTGCCCCTATATCACCACATAAAACAACTACTTCACCTATTGCATCTTGTAAAACCTCTTTCCAATTTTCAAATATTTCTTTTTCTCCACCGGCTAAACAAACCATATTATTATTTTGTAAAGCATGAACACCTCCAGTTAGAGTAGCCTCCAACATTGAAACACCATACATTTTTGCTTTTTTTGCTAATTTTTGTGTTTGTTTAAAGTCAGTTGTAGAAGTGTCGACCCAAACCATATCAGTAGATGCATTTTGTAATAACCCATCCTCACCATCAACAGCCTGTAAAATATGTTCAGGTTTAGGTAAACATGTTATAACTACTTTACATTGCTCAGCTAAATTTTTTATTGATTTTGCTTTTATAATATTATCAGGAACATCATTTAATTTATTTTTATCAATATCAAAAGCTACTAATTTATATTTATTAGATCGAAATAAATTTCCTAAAATGGGAGCACCAGCATTTCCTAATCCAATCACACCAATAGGTATAGACCTCATATATTTATCCTTTTTAAGTTTTATTTATATTTTTAAATTGATATCCTTAATCTTAGAATAAATAAATATAATATGAAAAACATAATAAATAGAATTATATTAATTTATTTTATTTTTATTCCGCATTCATTTTCAAAAGAGAAAATTGAGATATTTTATTCAGGATTTTCTTTTTCAAATAATTATGAGTCAAATAAGATGTTCACACAGTACACATCTAAATTACTTGAAAAAAAGGAAAGCGATAAAGAATTAAATATTATTTCTGATAGTCTACTAAAAGAATTAAAAGAGAAAAAATTTAAAAATATTAATTTAAATACTAAAAATTTATTAGATTTTGACAAATATTTAGATAATGCAATTGTAATGTCTGTTGCTTTACAGCATGAAGAATTTTCACAAGAATACAATTATTCCTCAAATAATTTTTCAGGTTTTTATGATGCCTATTTTCAAGTATTGTTTTATGATTTTTCAGATAAGAGTTTAATAGCCTCAATACCATTTGAATTTGAAATACCATTATTATCAAAAAAAGAAATAAGTGATGACGATGTTCTTGCAAGAATAAAGAGTTTTTACTTAAATGACAAACCTTTTAGAGAGTTAGTAAAAATTATTAATCAATTTGATATTAAAAGAAAATATGATTTAAGAATTGGAGTTAAAAATGTAGCTATTCAAGAAAGAGCTTTTAAAGATTTACCGGAAAATGCTAAAAAATTTGAAAACTCTATGCAGAACTTAATAGCTCAATCATTTTCAAAAAGATTATCTCAAAACCATAATGTTGCAATTGTTCCATATATAGAAGGTCAATCAATTGGTAAAGCAATGAAGTTAAGATTTGTTCAGTCTGATGAAATATATAAAATAAAAATACCAGATCCTGATTATCATATAAAAATTGAGTTAAAAGGTTTTAAAAAAGTTCTTGCACAATCAACTGCTGTTGAAGATCTTTATTTATATGGTTCTTTTGTAAATATTGCGATTTTTCAACCTGATATTAATAAATATTATTTTGATGAAACTTTAAGAGGTGTTACTAAAGTTAAAATACCCAAAGGACAAGTTAATATAAATAATTGGCGTAAATATTATTATAATCTTGAAATTTTATTTGATAATTTTTCTAAAAATATTTCAAAACAAAATCAAAAATGGATGAAAGAAGTATCAAAGAAAAAAATTAAAAAAAAATTAAAAGATTTAAAAATAATAATTGATAGAGTTAAATAAGATATCTATTAGTCCAGATTTAATTCATCTAAAGCTTTATTTAGGTTACCATTATCTCTAATTTTTTTCTCTTTTGCTCCAGAAAAGACAAGTCTCAGAGTGCTTCTCATATTCGCAACAAACTTTGGCATCTTTGTTGCTGTATTTACCAAAGAAAAAGTATCCGCAGCTTTAGCAAACATACTACTCATATCAGATCCAGTATTACTTTTTATATTATCGATTGCTCTTAAGGATGCATTAGCTAAATTTCCAGTAGACTCCATTGCTGCAAATGCATATGGCAATGCTTTTTCATAGTAACTTCTTCCTACTTGACTAAAAACGTGACTTGAGTCTTGAATTTTAGATTTAATTTTTTCATGTGATTGATTAATAATTAATGTTGTTGAATTTAATCTTTTTGCCTCGCTTATTTTGCTATTTTGCATATATGCTAATGACGCAAAAATTTTATCTGCCTCTGTATTGTTCTCATAAGCTCTATTTAATAATTCTAATGCTCTCAAATAATTCTCAGATGCCTGAAAAAAATAGTGACTTACTTCAGTTGTAGTACCAAACTGTTGTCCCATTTGTTCAGAAAATCCTAAAGTACTTGATATAGCTCCACTTACAACTTTGTTAAGTTTATTTTTGTTAGCTTTTACTTGTTGATCAAAGTTTAAGGCGGATCCGCTATAAGAAGCAATTAATGTTTGAATTCCAGTTTTGCTAGACTTAGTAATTTTATAAGTAGTTTTTTTAACACCTTCTTTTCCTGGATTACCGTTAAAATAAAATATAATTGGTTTATTTTTAAGTATTTTAAAATAAAATGATTTTCCTTTAGATGGTTTTAACCTAACTGTTTTTTTTAAAAGACTCATTTTCCAAGTCCCTTTTTGTACAATTTTTTCATTTTCTATAACTGCATAAGTCTTACCTTGAAATTCAAACAGAATATTTCTTCCACCTCTTGAAAGCACCAATCTATGATCGGTTAGAAATTTTTTTAAGTTTTCACCCTTTAATAAAGGTTCGTGGTTAAGCACACTTCCTAAATTTATTGTTTTTGCATTTAGGGAACTACTTGTAATTAATAAAATTAGAATAAATCTTATAAAAAACATAAAATACTTAATTAAGTTTTATACGTTTTTTAGAAGTTGATTTAAAAATCGTCACTACTTGATTGCCCAGAGGTAGTAGACTGGGCGTCTTGTGTTGAGGCATCAGAGGAACCAGTAGAAGAAGAAGAGCTCATATCTTTCTTAATTATATTTGCACCCTCAACACCTTCTGGGGACCATTGAACCACGGCCACACAATCAGTTGAATTATATAATGCAGTATTTCTTATAGGGTAAGTACCTATAATATTGTACCCTTCTAGTTTCATAGCACTTTTACTATTTATGAAATCATTAAATTCCCTTCCATTCATACTTCTATTTGCCTCTATTCCAGCTCTCTCAAAAGTTTCCGTCTTATCGGTTTCTTTTCGCATACTACTAAAAACTATTTGTTCTTTTGCAAATGTAACTATGTTTTCTTTCGCTTTACTCTCTGCCATATCACATGCTGAGGATAGTGCGCCTGGGTCGTTTTCAAAACTTGGTGATGCGTGGCCATAAGACACGAGAACCATATTTCCGACTTCATTAGTAAACATTTTTACACCAAATGATGCTAATAAAACGTTGGGGTCATCAAGTATTAATTGTTCCTCTATTGGTTTTTTAGCTTTACCTTTAGGTACATTTATGGACGAGGAATAGACTGCCTCAGCTAGTTGCTTCAATTTTGGACTCCATATAGCCACAACTGTAATAGATCCTCTTTCACCTTTTTTTCCACCCTCAAAAGTTCTATAAGATTGAAAGCCCTCTACCATTGATTGAGCAGCAGCAGTTGCAAAAGTATTAATTTCTCTAGACCTTAAAATTTTTTCTTGTATAGCACGTTTTTCTGCATCGGCTAATTCTGGATTGTATCCTTCTTTTTTTAACGCACTGTCAAATTTAAGACTAATAAGTTTTTTTAGTTTATCAAACTCTCCACTATCAGTGCCTACAGCAGACTTAATTGCATCTTCTGCCATTGTATCTGGCATAAGATTTTCATAAGTTTTAATTGAAACTTCTTTTGTAATTTGTTCTCCCATAGATCTTACATAATTTGATTTTGCCTCTGTAAATGCTTCAATGAAAGCATTGTATCTTGCATCATGAATCATTTTATCATCTCTTGTTGTTGAAATTTCACCATAACCAATAGATATGTAAAAATATGAACCATCTTTTCGATCGTTTCTTCCTTTTTTCCAACCTTTTTCTTTTAATAAATTTTCAGCTTCACTTCTTGTTGGGGTTGATACAAAAACTGCTCCACCTTCAGGATCTGGATTTAAATCTGGATTATCTTCTGCTAAGGAATAACCAGTTAATAAAAATGTTAGAAAGAAAAATATTAGAGGAAATTTAATTAATTTTACCATTCTTGATCAATTGCTTTCTTTTTCTTTTTGATTTTATCATTACTTCTTTTTGTTTTTTTAACTTCTTTGATTGGTTTTACCATATATTTTCTCGACTTAAAATCCTCACTTAAATCATACTTTTGTTCAATAATTTGAGCTACTGAAAACTTCGAACTGCTCTCGATTATTGTAGCTTTGCCAACGATCTTTTCAACATTTCCGAGCGTTTCACCTGTATAGGAATCTTTGATTTTGCTTTCGGTTCTCTCGTAAATTGAATATACATCATCAACTTTGATTTGATTACCACCTTGTCCTAAATATAACAGATCACCTTCAATTTTTTCCACTAGTACTGGATATATTGCGTACATAATTTCTAAACCAGCATTTTGAGCTGTTAGATTAAACATATAAGGTAGAGGTTGGCTTTGTTTTTTTAAATCAACTTCTAAATTTACTTTAGATGAATACTTAATTTGACCTGTTACAACGTCTATAACTCTATAGCTAAAATTTAAGGTACCCATATTTTTTTTTAAAATTTTTTCTGTGGTTAAGAATTTTTTTTCAATCTCCTCTAAAATTAAAAAATCAAGCCTACCAACAATCATATAGTCTGCGAATAATTTTTGACCTATTTTTACTTGATCCTCTATTTTGCCAGAATTTTCCAAACTATTTAATTCAGCTTTAATTTCATTGTCAAATTCTCGGTCTAATATTGTAAATTTTCTTGTTTGGACAAAATAACTTGTAAATTCTTGATTGAGATATTTTTTTAAACTTTCTGCATCGTCAAACCCTGTTTTTCCGTAAATAGAAATTTCATTTAAATTAATTCTAAAAGGAACTATTGCCATTCTTTTTCTGTTTGCAGTTTTAGATAAAACATATTTTGCAACTGTTGCTCTTATCTCAACTACTTCTAAACCATTTGGATCTTTATACTCATTTAGTATTTCATAAGATTTTATTGAACCACCTGTTTTTTCAGAAATATTTTCTTTCAGATTTCTTCCTAAAGAACTTGTGCTACCTTCATTTGTTGTTAGGCTTTTATCAATTATTTCTAAAACAGAATCTGTTTTTAATGTTACACCATTTACTTTTGAAACTGCTCCTTTTAGAGCTTTTTTTAATGCAACATCATATGTTGCAGCTTTTCCTTTGGAATTTACTTCAATATAAGAAATTTCTGAATAGGAAACATTAAAAATAAAAAAAAAAAATAAGTTTAGTAAAATAATTTTATAATTTTTAGACATTATTAAACTCTTTAGGAAAAATTAAAGATCACCTAACTTATTTGTGGCATCTTCAGCACCCTCAACTTCTCTGCTTTTTGCTCCTGAAACAATTAACTTGCCCACTGTTGTAGCATTTTGAACATATTGTGGAATTTTTGGCAATACTTTAACAAATGATCCAAGCTTTAACATGGCCATTTTATCAGCCTTAATTGCATCTAGTAAGTTTTTTGCTTCCGGTGGAAGCTGAATTGTCCCCATTAAACCTTTTACAGCATGTGGCAGAGCTTTTGCATAGTGAACTTTGGCTTGTGTGCTAATGGCTGCCTCTTTTGTGAGTGCACCCTGTATAGCTGTAGAGTTGTCTGAAACAGAATTAAATGCATTTGTTAATCTTTTGCCCTCTTTATTTTTTTTATTCTTTACAAACTCGATTGATTTTCTTGTTTTGCCAGCCTCATCGTTCATTTCTAAAGCGTTAAATAAATGATATTGAGCTTCCATATATTCTAAAGCTGATTCAAAAAATATTGTAGTGAATTTTGTCTTGGTATCTTTTAAACTTAAGCCACCTGATCCACCGCTGAGTGATTTTAAATTTTTTGGTACTTTTAATTCTAAAGCTAAAGATTGATTTAATGAAAAAATTGTAAAAACAATTATTAGAAAGAAATTTTTTAGATTTTTAGTCATTTTAATATTCATATCATATATATAATATTATTCTTCGCCAGAAAAAACTATCAAAATTTGATAGCAAATTTTTATAACTCTTAGAACAATTAAACAATATAATTATATGTTAAATTAATATGATTATATGAAAAAAATAATTTTTTTCTTTTTATTATGCTCAATCAGCAATGTTGAAGCAACTAATAATGTTATTTATGGAGGTTTTTCTTTTGGTTCAATACTCCCAGAAAAAACACTAACACAATATGTTCACGATAGATCAAACGGACAATCAATAATTGATAAATCACTTATTAAAACTGCTAAACAAATCAACAATCAAAGCTTTGTTTTTTCTTATGGTGTGCTGAGTGATGATCTAAGTGAGAATGATCAAAATGTCATTGTGCTTACTTTGGATAATGAAACAATTAATTTTATTACAATACCAGGAGATAATTTAACAAGAACAGACATAATCTTAAATTTTCAAATAATTTTTTTTAATGCAAAGAATAATACTTTAACAGCGTCTATACCTTTAGAAATATCTAAAGTATTAAATAGCTCAAATCCGTTATCTGACGAAATACTAATTAGTGAACTAAAAAAGCTTTATGAGAATGAAGTTATGGAGCATTTTTTTAACTTAGTTAACAATTTTAATTTAAAAAATAAATATAATAATAGAATAGGCATTACGAAAATTA
>CACLEJ010000001.1 GCA_902605865.1 uncultured Pelagibacteraceae bacterium | reverse complement strand
CAATTCTTAAATTAATAGAAATCATTAATATTGAATTTATTAAAAAGAAATACAATCAACAATCAGAAATACAATTAGGAAGTTACAAGTTAAATCTAAATTCAAGAAAAATTTTTTATCAAGATAAATCATTAGATCTGACAGAAAGAGAGGCAAATATTGTCTTATTTCTTAAAAATTCGCCTAAACCAGTTAAAATCTTTCAATTGCAAACTCAAGTATGGGGACATAATTCAAAATTAGAAACACATACAGTGGAAACTCATATTTATAGATTAAGAAAGAAAATACAGAATGTTTTTAATGACCACGATTTTATCAAAAGTTCAAAATCTGGATATTCAATTTGATGAAAAAAAAAAATTATATAGCAAAAAATTTATTAACACCAAAATATAAAACTCGTGTTGTTAAACCAAAAAAGGGTAAAGGAAGTTTTAAAAGAAAAAAAAAATAATTTTTAAAGCCTAGCCCCAATTTGTTGAATTACTTTAGAAGACATTTCGGTGCCTTTATCCAAACTTTCTTTCAAAGACATCTTATTCACATGACCATGCAAAAAGCCTGCTGCAAAAAGATCTCCAGCCCCAGTTAAATCGACAATTTTAAGACCTTCTCCTATTCCACATTCAACAACTTCGTCTCCATTAATTGCAACAGCACCTTTTTCACCTCTTGTTAAAACAATTATTTTTCCTAAAGATTTTGAAAAGTTGATAACTTCATCAAAAGATTTTGCATCTATCAGTGACATTATCTCTTGCTCATTTGCAAAGGTAATATCTAATTTATTTTTAACTAATTCTAAAAAGTGTGGTTTATGTCTATCAACACAAAACTGATCTGACAATGACATTGCAACTTTGTTTGCACTTTGTATTGCTTTTTCAAAGGCTTTTTTGGGTTCTCCTTCATCCCAAAGATAACCTTCTAGAAGTATTGTTTCACTTTGTTTAATTGCTTCTGAACTGACGTCGTTTTCATTTATTTTGCCTGCAGTTCCTAAAAATGTGCACATTGTTCTCTCAGAGTCTGGTGTAACTAATATTAAACAAGTCCCAGTAGGTAATTCCTCCTTTTTTTTTGAATAAAAATATTCAACTTTCTCTTGTTTTAAACCGTCTTCGTATTTTCCACCAAGATCGTCATCATTTACTTTGCCAATAAATCCCACTTTATTACCAAGTTGAGATAATCCAACAATTGAATTAGCAACAGATCCTCCTGAAACAGTTTTCTCTATTTTAAGATTTGATAATAAATCTTTAAATTCTTTATCATCAAAAATTAATTTCATAGTACCTTTAGTTAAATTATTTTGAGTTACAAAATCGTCTTCTACTTTGCAAATTACATCTACAATTGCGTTCCCAATTCCTAATATTTTCATTATTTATGCTTTCTTGGTTATAAGTGGTTTTTTTCTCTTAGGATAACAAGTAGTACAGATTTTACAAGATAAACCATAACACTCTCTGGCCTTACAATACTCTCTTCCATAATAAATTATTTGAAGATGTAATTTATTCCAATATTTTTTAGGAAAAAGTCTCTTTAGATCTTCTTCAGTTTGAATTACATTTTTTCCATTAGTTAAACCCCATCTTTGTGCAAGTCTGTGTATATGGGTGTCTACTGGAAAAGCAGCATATCCAAATCCTTGAGACATGACCACGCTGGCAGTTTTATGTCCAACACCTGGTAATTCTTCAAGTTGTTCGAAGGTTTTTGGAACTTTACCGTTGTATTTTTCAACTAAAGTTTTTGATAAATTATAAACACTTTTGGCTTTAATTCTAAAAATACCAATACTTCTTATTAGTTTTTCAATTTTTTTTCTTCCCAACTTAACAAAGTGTTCAGGTTTATTATATTTTGGATATATGTTTTTGGTAACATTGTTAACGTTTACGTCTGTACACTGTGCAGATAAAAGAACAGAAACAAGTAAAGTAAATATATTTCTGTGTTTAAGAGGAATTGGGGTCTTTGGATATATTTTGTTTAAAGCTCGCAGAACAATTTTTGCCCTTTGCTCCTCACTCATTTAAAATTTAAAACATCACGCATAGAATATAAACCTGATTTTTTCTTCATTAACCATTTTCCAGCTGTCAAAGCTCCTTCGCTGTATAAAGCCCTGTCAAAAGCTTCGTGATTTAATGTAATAATTTCTTTTCCACTTGAAAATTTAACTTCGTGTTCACCAACTGTTTTACCTTTTCGTATTGAGTTAAAATTTATTTTTTTTCCATAAGGAAAACTTTTTTTATTAAGATATTTTTTTCCAAATAAATAATAAAAATCTTTATTTTTGCCAACTGCAATTCCTTTACCCAACATTAACGCTGTCCCAGATGGATAGTCTATTTTATGTTTATGATGAACATCATATACTTTACTTAAAAAATTATTTCCTAATGATTTAGATGCTATTTCAGTTAAATACATTAACAAATTTATGCCTAAGCTCATATTTCCAGCTTTAAGTATTGGAATTTTCTTTGAAAATTTTTTAATAAGACTTTCTTCTTTTTTAGTAAATCCAGTTGTACCAATAACAACTCTTTTTTTAAGCTTTGATGCAATTTTAAGAATTTCAAAAGTACAATTGGGGACAGTAAAATCGATAATTAAATCAACATTTTTGAAGGAATTTTCATTATTTAAACTAGGTTTAATTCCAAAAATTTTTTTTTTTATTAATTTATTTTCTGTAAGAGTTGTTAGCTTAAAATTTTTGTCAACTCTTGAAGATTTTATCAGTTGTTGGCCCATTCGTCCCATGCAACCAGATATCGCTAAATTTACTTTGCTCATTAAATTATTTTAATATATTTTTTCAACAATATACAACAATTATGGTTATTAAATACCTTTTAAAATTATTTTTAGTTTTAATTTTTTTCGTGTCTATCAATCAATCTAAAGCTGACTTTTTTAAAGATGTAACATCTCTAATTGAAAATAATGATTTTAGACTAAGTTATGGCGTGTCTGTCACTGATATAAATCAAGATAATAAATATGAATTTGTAGTTACGGGGTTTGGCTTTTCAAACTTAGCGTTGTCCTACCGAAATGGGAAACTGATTAATATAAATAAAAATGAAATCTTCGATGATGCTAAAAGAAAAACTATTGGGGTTGCTGCTTGCGATATTGACCAAGATGGATTTGAAGAAATATATTTTTTAAATACCGACACCTATAGTGGAGAAAAAAAATATTCAGATAGATTGATTGATACTACTAGTGACGGTTTTATTGACTTATTTGAAAAAAAAATTAATAAAAAAAATTTAAACTTAACTGCTGGCAGGTCTGTTGTTTGTGTGGATAGAAATGGTGATGGAAAATATGGCATATATGTTGCTAACTATGGGGGCCCGACTAGGTTTTATGAGCAAAGTTCTGGACAAATAGTAGATTTAGCAGAGCAGCTAAAAATCGATAAAATAACTGGCGGAAGAGCTGTAGTTGCAGGAAATATTTTGTCAGGAAAAACTGACATATTTGCTGCTAACGAAAGAGGTAAAAATTTTCTATATTATAATTCTGATGGTTTTTTTCAGGATATAGCCAAGGATTATAAAATTGATGATCAATTTGAAAATGGAAGAGGTACAACGTTGTCTGACATACTTTATAGAGGGAGATTAGATATAATCACATCCAATTGGAATGGTTATCATAGGGCTTATGTATTAGAAGATAACAAATTTAAAGATATCGCTACTCCAACCTATAATATTCCTACTAGAATTAGAACAGTGATATCAGCAGACTTTGATAATGACGGATATGATGAAATATTTATGAATAATATTGGCGAACCAAATAAATTATTTAAAATTAAAGAAAATGGATTTTTTGAAGAGATAAAAATTCAAAATGCTTACGAGTCTAATGGATTAGGAACAGGAGCAGCAGTTGCAGATATTGATGATGATGGAATTTTAGAATTATTAGTTTCTCATGGAGAATCTGGCATGCAACCACTTACAATGTATAAAGCAGACATTAAAAAAAACTTGAATTACATTAGAATTAAACCATTAAATAAGTATGGTGCACCTGCTAGAGGAGCAACTGTTATACTTAATTCAAACTTTAGAAATCATGCTAAAACCATCGACGCTGGTTCCGGATATTTATGTCAAATGGAACCAGTAGCTCATTATGGCATCAGAGAGAGTGAAAAAAATATTTCAGTAAAAATAGTTTGGACTGATGGTTCTTCGCAGTCACTTAAAATAAATGAATTTAATAAAACAATAGAAGTAAACCAGCAAAAATAGGACAATAACACTCAATTCAACAAGTAAACTAATTAAAGTATTCTAAATGTTAGATTATGAAAAAATTAAAATACTTTACAATTTTTTTTATACTAGTAACTTTTAGTTCAATAAAACCAACATATTCAAATCAATTTAATTATTATGCTGATTTAGTAAAAGATTGGCCAAAAATTTTCCCTGATCAAAATAGAAATGCTGCAGGTCCTAAATTTTTCAAACATATTTTAACAAAAGAAATCACATACCAAGATTTTGTAGAATACAATAAGTTATATTGTGCTGTGTCTGGATCATTGATTGATCCAAATAGCAAACCAGAATTTGTTTATCTTAAAAATGCTGAAAATGACGAGAAAATATGTGGATTTTATCATAAATGTTGTTATCCATGTTCTTGTGACTTGATGAAATACTCTAAAGTAAAAAAAATGAAATATACTTTTACAGATGGTCAAAAAGAATTTTTTGTTCTCACAATAAAAAATCCCTGTGGTAAAAAAGATTTTCCTAGAGAAGTAAATAAGGATTATTTTTGTGATGGAAATAAACTTGATAGTAACCAAGTATTTGTATTAGACGAGAGATTAGTAATTGGTTTATTTCATAATGCCACAAAATGTAATTCACAAAGTATTGTTGCTATTGATAGTCATGAGGTTACGGGACAATATTGTGAACTAAGAAATAATGCTCCCCTTGATGAAGTACAAGGTGGCATGGGAAATATATTTATAAGATTAGCAAAAGATAATTAAATTATTCCAATTCCTTCTTTATAAAAATAAGCGCCCAAAATTAGAATTGCTAAAACATAAATAATCCCAAAAATTGTATATTTAATTTTTTTTTTCATCTAATTTTTCCAAAAACTTTTTGCTTTTTTAAAGAATTTTTTAATACTTGGATTTGATTTTTCATTTTCAATTTCTCTAAATTTTTCAAGTAACTCTTTTTGCTCTTTATTTAAAGATACTGGCACTTCAGTGTTCACTTGTACATAAAGGTCTCCATAATCATTTCCTCTCATTAATGGCATTCCTTTTTCTCTCAATCTAAACTGTTTTCCACTTTGTGTTCCAGCTGGAATTTTTATCTTTGCTTTTCCACCATCGATAGTAGGTATTTTTAATTCAGTTCCAAGTGCTGCATCTGCAATAGATATTGGGCATTCAAAAAATAAATTTTCTTCAGATCTTTTGAAAAGTTCGTGAGAATTAACATTAATAAATAAATAAAGATCACCATTACTAGCTCCCCTGGAACCTGCTTCCCCTTTACCAGATAATCTGATTCTAGTTCCATCGTCTACTCCTTTAGGAATAGTCACAGAAAGGCGCTTACTTGCTTGTTTTTTACCTTGACCACCACAATTTGTGCAAGGATCAGTTATTTGTTCGCCTGAACCAGCACATTGAGGGCATGTTTGTTGAACAGTGAAAAAACCTTGGCTAGAACGAACTTGTCCATGGCCGCCACACATAGAGCATGTGCTTGCACTTTGACCTGGTTTAGATCCTGAACCACTACAAGTATCGCATCTATCAGATGTTGAGAATTTAATATCTTGTTTCTTTCCAGCATAAGCTTCTTCTAGGCTTATAGATAGGTCATATCTTAAATCAGAGCCACGGTTATTAGATCTTCTTGATCTTCTTCCACCTCCACCAAAACCTTCGCCAAAAAAATCTTCAAAGATATCTGAAAAAGAGCCAGAAAAGTCAAAATTTCCAAAACCACCTCTTCCACCTCCTCCACCATTTTCAAATGCAGCGTGACCAAAATTATCATAATTTTGTTTTCTCTCTGAATTTGATAGAACGTGATAAGCTTCTGAAGCTTCTTTAAATTTTTCTTCTGCTCCTTTGTCGCCTTTATTTTTATCAGGATGGTATTTTACAGCTTGTTTTCTATAAGCCGCTTTTATTTGGTCTGGACCTGCACTTTTTTCAACACCCAAGACATCATAGTAATCTCTTTTTGCCATAACTAGTTATAGACAAATGGTTGATAGTTTAGGCGCTTTTTTCTTTATCGTCTTTTACTTCTTCAAAGTCTGCATCAACAACATTATCGTCTTTTTTTCCTTCATCTTTTGCATCTTTAGGTGCATCACCAGGTTTTGTACTTTGTTGTGATTTGTAAATAGCTTCTCCTAATTTCATTGAAGCTTGAACCAAATCTTGGGTTTTCTTCTTAATTTCTTCAACATCAGTTCCTTTTAATGCATTTCTCACATTAGCAGATGCATCTTCAATAGCTTTTTTATCTCCATCAGAAACTTTACTGCCATGCTCTTTTAAATTCTTTTCAGTAGAATGAAGTAAAGTATCAGCTTGATTTCTAGCATCTACAGCTTCTCTTTTCTTTTTGTCAGCTTCTTTATTTGTTTCAGCATCCTTAACCATTTGGTTTATTTCTTCATCACTTAAACCACCTGACGCTTGAATTTGAATCTTTTGCTCTTTACCAGTCCCTTTGTCTTTCGCAGAAACATTTACAATTCCATTTGCATCAATATCAAATGTAACCTCAATTTGAGGAACACCTCTAGGAGCTGGAGCTATACCTACTAGCTCAAAATTTCCTAAAACCTTGTTGTCAGAGGCCATATCTCTTTCACCTTGCAAAACTCTAATTGAAACTGCAGGTTGGTTGTCCTCTGCTGTTGAGAAAACCTGACTTTTCTTAGTTGGTATTGTTGTATTTTTTTCTATCAGTTTAGTTGAAACTCCACCTAAAGTTTCTATTCCTAGAGATAGTGGTGTAACATCTAACAATAGTACGTCTTTAACGTCTCCTTGCAATACTCCTGCCTGAATAGCAGCACCCATTGCAACAACTTCATCAGGATTTACAGATTTGTTTGGTTCTTTTCCAAAGAAATTTTTAACTTCTTCTATTACTTTTGGCATCCTCGTCATTCCACCAACAAGTATTATTTCATCAATTTCGCTTGCACTTAAACCAGCATCTTTAAGAGCTGTTTCACAGGGCGGAATAGTTCTAGAAATAAGATCTTCAACAAGAGCCTCAAGTTTAGCTCTAGTCATTTTCAGATTAATATGTTTTGGACCAGTTTTATCAGCTGTAATAAATGGTAAATTTATCTCAGTTTGCGCAGCAGATGATAATTCAATTTTAGCTTTTTCTGCAGCTTCCTTAAGTCTTTGTAACGCTAATTTATCTGATTTTAAATCAATACCATTTTCTTTTTTGAATTCAGTTAATAGGTAATCAACAATTGTATTATCAAAATCTTCACCACCTAGGAAAGTATCACCATTCGTTGATTTAACCTCAAATACTCCATCTCCTAACTCAAGAATTGATACATCAAAAGTTCCTCCACCTAAATCATAAACTGCAATTTTATTGTTTGTCTTTTTATCTAATCCATATGCAAGTGAAGCTGCTGTTGGTTCGTTAATAATTCTTAAAACTTCTAAACCTGCTATTTTACCAGCATCTTTAGTTGCCTGTCTTTGTGCATCATTAAAATATGCTGGAACAGTTATTACAGCTTGAGAAACTTCTTGGCCTAAATATTTTTCAGCGGTTTCTTTCATTTTCTGAAGTGTAAAAGCAGAAATTTGAGATGGCGAGTATTTGTTACCTTTAGCTTCTATCCATGCATCTCCTTTATCAGAGTTAACGATCTTAAAAGGTGCTGTCTCAACATCTTTTTTTACAGAAGGATCGTCAAAATTTCTTCCGATTAATCTTTTAACAGCAAATATTGTATTTTCTGGATTGGTTACCGCCTGTCTCTTTGCGGGCTGTCCAATTAATTTTTCATCATTATCTGAAAACGCAACTACAGAAGGAGTTGTTCTTGCTCCTTCAGCATTTTCTAGAACTTTAGCTTGTGTACCCTCCATTACAGCTACACATGAGTTCGTTGTTCCTAAATCTATTCCTATTACTTTGCTCATTATTTAATACCTCTCCGACATATAAGTGCTAATTATAAGACTACAACCGTCTATAAAATTTAAATTTTTGTTGTTTTTATTAGTTTTTTTCATCTTTTTGCTCTTCTTTTTCTACCTTTTCAGCTTTTTTCTTTGAAACACCTACTAATGAAGGTCTCAATAATCTGTCTTTCATCATAAAGCCTTTTTGAATTTCTTGTACGATGGTCCCTGGATCTTTTGTATCATCCTCAACTTCCATCATTGCTTGGTGAAGATTTGGGTCAAGTTTTTCATTAATTGACTTTATAGGCTCAATATTATTTTTTTTGAATATTGAAAGCATATCGTTGTTTATAATGTCTAAATGATCTACAATTTTTTTGAGTGCATCTGTATCCTTTAATTTTTCATCATTCTCCAATGCTACTTTCGATCTCTCAAGATTATCTAATAAGTTTAATGCCTCTTTAGCAAAAGAATATCCACCATATTCGTATGCGTCGTCTCTTTCTTTTTCAAACCTACGTCTTTGATTTTCCATCTCTGCAAATGTTCTTGCTAATTTATCTTTAAGTGTTTCTAACTCTTCTTCAGGGGTCAGTTTTTCAACTTCTTTTATTTCGGACTCTAAATTTTTTTCCTCATTTGCTTGATCTGCATTATCATTTTCTTTGGATTGGGTATTTAACTCCTCATCAGCAGTATTTTTTTCCACGTTTTCTTTTAATTCTTCTTTATCCATATTGTTTATATGGTAAGAAAAAGTATAATTTCTAGGTGCCTAAAAAAAAAATTAAAGAGATATTCATTGGCTCAAATAATAAAGGAAAACTGAAGGAAATAGCAGATCTATTACCCAAAAGTTTAAAAATTTATTCAAATTTGGACTTTAAAATACCTAGCCCAAGAGAGACGGGTACCTCATTTGAACAAAACTCTCTTTTAAAAGCAAAATATTTTTCAAAAAAAACTAATAAAATTTGTATGTCAGATGACTCAGGAATTGAGATTGATATTTTAAATAAAGCTCCTGGGGTATATTCAGCAGATTGGTCAGGAAGAAAAAGAAATTTTAATTTGGCTATTAAAAAAGTTTACAGAGAAATCTCTAAAAAAGATAAAAAATGGAAAAAAAAGAAATTGAGTGCAAGATTTATATGTGTGCTTACTATCTTTTGGCCAAATGGTAAATTTATAAGTAAAACTGGTAAAATTGAGGGGAGAATATCTAATTTGAAGAGAGGAAAAAATGGTTTTGGATATGATCCTATTTTTATTCCCAAGGGTAAAAGTTTAACTTTTGGAGAAATGGAGCCTGAAATAAAATATAAAATAGATCACCGTTCTGATGCATTTAAAAAAATTAAAAGATTTTTTTAAATTTATTGTTTTCAATACTGTAGAAGTTTAGTTGATGTGTAATAGTATTTTTATTGATCTCAAAAATCCCTATTTTTCCTTTAAACTTATTTTTTTTATAAAATATTTTATTTGATATTCGAAAATCATTTTCATAAATTAAAAAGTAAACTAACCCCACTAAGTCGTAACTTAAAAATGAAAGTTGATCTCCATCTAAACCATATGTATTTTTGAAATCATTCATAAATAATTCATAATTATTTTTATTTATTGATGGAAAATATATTGGATGAAGCGAACTTTCTTTTAAAAGGCTTTTATCAAACCATTGATTTAACGTTATATATGATATTCTTTTTGATGAGACATCTGTATATAAAAGAGATGTAGCAACACTTTTTAAATTTTCATCAAAGTCAGCTATTATAACTGAGTCAAAATTAATATTCCCCAGTGTATCCTTTTTTTTTAAGTTTTGTATTTTTTTTTCTTTATCTTTAAATGATAAACCCTCTAGTCTTTCGATTTCGTATTTAAGATTATTTTTTCTTTTTTTATATCTTGTTAAATTTTCAATTTGTTTGGTAAGTTTAGTTGGTTCTCTATCATAATAAAATACCTCTTTATGATTAATACTTGTTTTATTTATTGCTTCTTCTATTTCTTTTTTAAATTGCGATCTTGGAATTAAGAATATACTTTTTGTTAAATTATTTTTATTATTAAATTTCTTAATTGTTTGTAATTGCGATATAGCATTAACTCCTGCACTAATTACATTTTTTGGATTACCGATCAACTTATTTGTAAAAGAAATAAAAGTTACATCATTTAGGTCATCTAGGTATTTAGTACTTTCGTTAAAAACTGGTCCAATTATTATCCTTACTCCATCCTCGTATAATTCTTTAGACACTTTGAGTGCGTCGATAGGATTTGACTTTGTATCTTTTGGAATTATTTCAATTTTTTCATCATTTATTTTATTTACAGCCATTCTCATTGATTTAATAATTTTTTCCCCAACGATTAAATTTTCACCACTTAAAGGAACAATTAATCCAATCTTAATTTTTTCAGATGCAAATATATTTTGATTAAAAAAGCAGATAGTTAATACAAAAAATACTAGCAATTTAATTAAAGTTTTCATTTAAGTTTTAATAATATATTTAAATAAAGAATCCATATGAATTTAAACAACAATAAATTTAAACCTGGGCTATATTGTGTTGCTACTCCTATAGGAAATATGGGAGATATTTCTTTTAGAGCAATTAAGATTTTACAGCAATCAGAATTAATTTTATGTGAGGATACTAGAGTAACAAAAAAAATCCTTCAGAAATTTGAAATAAATAACAAACTTGTTTCAAATCATAAGTTTAATGAAAATAAAAATTTAGAAAAAGTTATACAAATTTTGAAAGATGACAAAATTGTATCGCTTGTTTCAGATGCTGGTACACCTGCTGTTTCAGATCCTGGAAGAATTTTAGTCAATGAATGTGCAAAAAATGAAATTGATATTTTTCCTATACCTGGAGCATCTGCAGTTAGTGCTGCATTATCAGTAAGTGGTTTTTCCGACAATTTTTATTTTTGTGGATTTCTTCCAGAAAAAGTTAATCAAGTAAAAAAATTATTTAAAAATTTATCAGCACTTGAGGGTTCAATTGTATTTTTTATATCACCAAATAAATTGAATAAAAGAATTGAAGATATTAAGGAATTTTTTTTGAACAGAGATATATTAATTTGTAGGGAAATTACAAAATATCACGAGCAATATATCAGAACCTCAGTAAATGAATTATCAAATGTAAATTTTTCAAGAAAAGGAGAGATAACTGTTGTTATTTCTGAAATAAAAAAAGAAAAATTAAGTTTTAAAGAGTTAGAAGAATCAGATAAAAAAAGAATTAAAAAATTAATTAAGAAAATGTCTATTAAAGATATCGTTAAAGAAATTTCTAAAGATAAAGAAATTTCAAAGAAATTTATATATAATTACTGTCTAGCAATAAAAAATGAAAATTAAAAAATTCTTTTTACTTTTAAGTTTTATAATATTAACTGGATGCATAGGCTATTCCTCTACAGGAGTTTTGGGAACTGGTGTGTCAATTGCTCTTGATCCCAGAAGTCTTGGGACCCAAATAGATGACTCAATCATGCAACAAAATTTAAGAGCAAGATTACTCACTTACGATAAAAGTTATATTATTTCTGTAAAAACTAAAATTTTAGATGGAAGAATATTTTTAACAGGAAAAGTAAATTCAGTTGAAGACAAACTTAAAATTACAAAATTAGCATGGGAAATAAAAGGAGCTCGATCAGTAAATAATGATTTACAAATCAAAGAAAAATTTGATTTCTATAGATCTGCAAAAGATTTACTTATAACTTCTCAACTAAGAGTTGCTTTAATTAGTAGCAAAAAAATCAAAGCTGTAAATTACAACATAGATACTTATAAAAAGAAAATTTACATTTATGGTATTGCTCAAAATGAAACTGAAAAAGATGAGGTAATTAAAGAGGCAAAACTAATCTTAGATGTTGAAGATGTTATTACCAGTATCTTTTTAGTTGACGATCTAAGAATTCTAAAAAAATAAAAATTTTATTTTGTTTTTTGATATTTGATTACCCCAGCTGAATAGGCAGCAACAGAAGCTAAATCTAATATTTCAGAGGTAGAAGATCTTAAAGGAGCAATTTCTATTGGTTGTGCAAGACCGATTAATAATGGACCAATGATTTTAGCACCTCCTAATGTTTTCATAATTTTGTTAGAAATTGCTGCACTATGTTGACCAGGCATTACTAATATATTGGCATTTCCTACTATCTCTGAAAAAGGATATAAATCAGAATATTCATCGTTAAGAGCAACATCTGGCTGCATATCACCATCAAATTTAAAATCTACTTTTTTTTCTTTTAATATTTCGACTGCGTCTCTTATATGTTTTGTTCTGCTGGTTATTGGTTGACCAAATGTTGAATGAGATAAAAAAGCTACTTTTGGATCAAATCCAAATAATCTTGCAACCCTTGCTGATGAAATAGCTATATCAGCTAATTCTTCAGAGGAAGGATATTCATTTACTGATGTATCTCCTATAAAAACAGTTTTACCTTTGCTAACTACCATATTCAATCCAAACATTATTTCTCCTTTTCTAGGAGGTATAACTTTTTTTATTTTTTCCAACGATTGAGAATATCTTCTTGTATTACCCGTAACCATTGCATCTGCATCTCCGCATTCAACCATGCAAGATGCCCAAATAACTCTATCATTTCTAATCATTCTGTCACAATCTCTCTCAAGCAAACCCTGATCTCTGTGCATTTTCTTAAAGAGAAATTTTACATACTTATCCCTCATTTTTTTGTCTGTAGAATTTACAATTTTTATATCCAAATCCTCTACATAACCAATTTCTTTTAGTCTTTGTTTTATAACATTCTCTTTTGCAACAATTATGGGAGTTCCTAGGCCACCATTCTTGAATGCAATCGCCGCCTTAAGTGTGTTTTCGTCTTCACCATCTGCGAATACTACGGTTTTTTGATTTTTTTTAACTTTAGAATTTATTCCTTGAAGAATAGTTACTGATGGATCTAATCTCTGCTTTAACTGTTCAGCATATAAGTCGAAATTTTCAATTTTTTTTCTAGCAACTCCACTTCTCATGGCAGCTTTTGCTACTGATACTGGTATTACACTTATTAATCTTGGATCAAATGTAGATGGAATAATATAATCCTTACCGTACTTAGGTCTGTCTCCTCCCATTGCTGCAGCAACTTCATCGGGGACTCTCTCTCTTGCTAATTTAGCAATAGCATTAGCTGCAGAAATTTTCATTTCTTCATTTATTGTTTTTGCTCTAACATCAAGTGCACCTCTAAAAATATAAGGAAAACCAATTAAATTATTTACTTGGTTTGCATAATCTGATCTACCTGTTGCTACAATTGCGTCTTTCCTAATTTTGTACACTTCCTCAGGTAAAATTTCTGGATCAGGATTTGCACATGCAAATATGATTGGATTTTTTGCCATCTTTTTAATCATTTCTTTTTTAAGAATTCCACCAGACGATAATCCTAAAAAAACGTCAGCATTATTTAAGGAATCATTGAGGTTTTTATCATTTGTTTTTTTTGCGTACTTTAATTTCCACTTATTTAATCCTTTTCTAAGAAAACTAATGACGCCTCTACTGTCTATCATTGTTAAATTATTTTTTTTTACCCCTAACTTTAAAAACAAATCTGAACATGCCATAGCAGATGCACCTGCACCATTAACAACTACTTTAATTTTAGAAATTTTTTTTTTAGTAATATGAATTGAATTAATAAGTGCTGCTGATGTAATAATCGCTGTTCCATGCTGGTCATCATGAAATACTGGTATATCTAGTATTTTTTTAAGATTTTCTTCAATTATAAAACATTCTGGAGCAGCAATATCTTCAAGATTAATACCTCCAAAACTGACAGCAAAATTTTTTATACTATTAACTATTTCTTTAGGATCTTTACTATCAATTTCTAAATCAATAGCATCTATGTCGGCAAATCTTTTGAATAATACTGCCTTTCCTTCCATTACAGGTTTTGATGCAATTGCCCCTAAATTTCCTAATCCTAAAATTGCTGACCCATTACTGATTACTGCAACTAAATTTCCTTTAGTTGTGAAATCATATGCTCGTTCAGGATTTTTATAAATTTCTTTAACTGGCGCTGCTACACCTGGAGAATAAGCTAAAGCCAAATCTCTTTTAGATGTCATTGGCTTAGATGAATTTATCTCGATCTTCCCAGATTTATTCGAATTATGAAACTCAAGAGCCTCTTTATCTGAATAATGTTCAATTTTATTTTTTTTCATTAGGTAAATTAAATATACTATTAAGCTAAATTTAAGACTAATATGATTTATGAACCTTATTAAGTCAACAAGCACATTTAGTCTATTTGTTTTGTTAAGTAGGGTTCTTGGTTATGTAAGAGATTTTTTCATAGCAATTTACCTAGGGTCTGGACCTTTAGCAGACGCTTTTTTTGTTGCCTTTAGAATTCCAAATACTTTTAGAAGGTTATTTTCAGAAGGAACATTTAATGCAGCTTTTGTACCCTCTTATTCTTCAGAACTTCTAAAAGGAAAAAAAAGTGCTAACTCGTTTGCAAATACAATTTTTAATTTATTGTTATTAGGTTTGTTTTTTACAATTTTAATAATTGAAATATTTATGCCCACTTTTATTAGAATTATTGCACCTGGATTTTTAAATGATACAGAAAAATTTAATATAGTGATTGATTTAAGTAGAATTACATTTCCATTTTTATTTTTTATTAGTCTTGCATCTTTTTTTTCAGCAATATTAAACACTCATAATAAATTTGCTGCTGCAGCTGCTGCACCAATAATTTTAAATATATTATTGATAATCTGTCTATTATATGCTGAAAATTTAAATGACAATTTAGTTTATTATCTATCTTATGCAGTCACTCTTGCAGGTATTTCCCAATTTATTTTTTTATTAATTTTTGTTAAGAAATATTATTTAATTAATATAAATTTTAATTTTAAAATAAATAAAAAAGTAAAAATTTTTTTTAGCAAACTTTTACCAAGTATATTTTCATCGGGTGTCACTCAAATAAATATCTTAGTTGGAACTATTATTGCATCATTTCAAGCCAGTGCAGTCTCCTATTTATATTATGCAGACAGAATTTATCAGATAAATTTAGCAATCGCAGGTATTGCCATAGGTACTGTAATACTTCCAAACTTAAGTCGACATATTAAGAATAATAATTCTGTAAAGACGATAGAATTACAGAATAAAGCTTTAGAGCTTAGTTTATTTTTAAGTTTACCGGCATCATTTGCTCTCATGATTGGTTCAGAACAAATAACATCTGCTTTATTCGGATATGGTTCTTTCGATCAGATAAGCGTTAATAATTCTGCAAAAGCTTTGTTCTATTTTTCTTTTGGTCTCCCAGCATTTTCCCTGATTAAAATATTTTCAACTTTTTTATTTGCAAGAAACGATACCAAAACGCCCTTTAAGTATTCTTTAGTTTCTGTAATTTTAAATGTTGTAATAAGTTTAATGTTTTTTTCACAGGTTGGTTTTATTATAATACCAATTGCAACAACTATTTGTTCTTGGTTTAATGCAATTATTTTGTTGATTTTTGTAATTAACAAAAAATATTTTAAATTTACTTCTAATTTTATCATTCAAATTATAAAAATTATTTTCTCAAATATAGTCTCAATGTTAATATTTTATTTTTTTGTAAATTTTTTATCAAGTTCATTAGATTATGCGAATAATTATAAATTTATTTTTATAATTTTGATTGTTTTATTAACTTTCATTTCATACATCGTAGTTTCAATTATTATAAAAGCCTTTAAAATTTCAGATATTAATTTAAAGTATTAGGAAATATGGTTAAAAAAATATTTTCTGGGGTTCAACCTACTGGTAATCTTCATTTAGGTAACTACCTTGGTGCCATTAAGAATTTTGTTGATTTACAAAATGATAAAGAAAATGAATGTATTTTTTGTGTTGTAGATTTACATGCAATAACTGTTAAACAAGATAAAAATCAATTAAAGAATAATATCCGTGAAACTACAGCAACATTTATTGCTAGTGGTATTGATCCAAGTAAAAATATAATTTTTAATCAATCAAAAGTTGAAGCACATGCTGAAGGCTCTTGGATTTTAAGTTGTATGTCTCCGATGGGTTGGTTAAACAGAATGACACAATTTAAAGAAAAAGCTGGTAAAGATAAAGAAAAAGCATCTGTTGGTTTGTATATTTATCCCATATTAATGGCCAGTGATATATTGTTATATGATGCTAGTCATGTCCCAGTGGGAGAAGATCAGAAGCAACATTTAGAATTAACAAGAGATATAGCTCAAAAATTTAATAAAGATTTTAATTGTGATGATTTCTTAAAGGTTCCGGAACCTTTAATAAAAAAAAGTTTTTCAAGAATAATGAGTTTAAAAGATGGTTTAAAAAAAATGAGTAAGTCAGATCCATCAGATTTGAGTAGAATTAATTTAACTGATACAAAAGATGAAATTATTAATAAAATTAAAAAAGCTAAAACTGACTCCTTTCCAATACCGAATAAAGATCAAAACTTAAAAGACAGACCTGAGGCTGAAAACCTTCTTGGAATTTATTCAAGTATTTCAAATCAAACTTTAGATAAAACATTAGGTGAATTTGGGGGAAAAAATTTTTCAGATTTAAAAAATCATTTAGCTGAAATTCTATCAAATAAAATTTCCCCAATTTCTGATGAGATCAAAAAACTGATAAATGATAAACAATATCTTGATAAGGTTCTTGCCCAAGGAGCAGATAAAGCGGAGGAAATTGCAGGGAAAAAGATAAAAGAAATGAAGGAAATAATAGGTTTTTAAAATTCTTTAAATTTTAAAATTTATAGTTATATAAATATTATGTTTATTCAAACGCAAGAAACTCCTAATCCAAATTCTCTAAAATTTCTACCTGGCCATAGTGTATCCAATGATGGACCTTATGAATTTTTAAATGAGAACCAAACAGAAATTCCATTATTAAAAAATATTTTATCAATAAATGGTGTTACAGGAATATTTTTGAGTGATAATTTTATATCAATTAATAAAACACAAGATGAAAAATGGGAAAATATAAAGCATTTAGTAATTTCATATCTTAATGAATATTATGATGGAGGAAATAAATTTATCATTAATAAAAATACAGATTTAGATGATCATAAAGAGTATGGGGAAATTGAAAATAAAATAATTAAGATTTTAGAAACTAAAATTAGACCAGCCGTTGCTAGAGATGGGGGAGACATAACATTTAAGGAATTTAAAGACGGAAAAGTTACAGTTATGTTAAAAGGTAGCTGCTCAGGCTGTCCTTCTTCAACTTTAACTTTAAAACAAGGAGTCCAGAACCTACTTTGTCATTATATTCCTGAAGTTAAAGAAGTTTTAGCTGTATAATACCTTTGCTATCAATTATAAGAAATTAAAAGAAAAATGAAAAAAAAAATTTTAAAAAAAAAAAAAGATAATAGTAATCTTAATTTTTTTAAAACATTATTAACAGGTTTAATAATCATATTTGTATTTACAGTTTTGCCAAACTCAGTGAGCTTTGTAAAAAATAATTTAAAATCAAATGAAGTTGTAGTTAATTCTTCTAAAAAAAATTTTGATGAAATCCTAGATAAACAAAAAAAAAATAATAAAGAAATTAAAGATATGATTAAAGATAGATATTCTTGGAATATTTTTGAGGATATTGATGTTTTTGGCAAGGATGAAGATGATGAAGATCCTCAAAGATTAAGTGCTTCAACAATAGAAGAACTATTTAAAGATAATGGATATAATCTTGATACCGTCAAAAAAACCAAATTAGTTAACGCAGGTAATCAGTTAACAAAACTTCCTAAAGAGCTTAAAAATATCGAAAGTCCCAAAATAAGAAAAAAACTATTTATAAAAATTGTATTACCGTTGATTATTGAGGAAAATCTTAAAATAAGATTTGATCGAAAAAAACTTTTTAAAATTCTTAACAAAAGTAACACTGAAAAACGTGACAAAGCATGGCTTGAACTAAAATTTAAACAGTATGGTATAAAAAATAATGATCTAGCAAAACTTAAAATAAGAATGGATGAAATTCCAGTTTCACTAGCAATAGCGCAAGCTGCAAAAGAAACTGGTTGGGGGAGTTCTAGATTTGCACAAGAGGGAAACGCTTTATTTGGCCAATGGACTTGGTCAGGTGAAGGTATAAAACCATTAGACTTAGAAAAAGATAAAAAGCATAAAGTTGCAAAATTTAAGATTCTCAAAGCATCTGTTAGAGCATACCAAAGAAATCTTAATACCCACTCAGGTTATAAAGAATTTAGAATAGAGCGTGCAATTCAAAGGGATAATGACGAAAAGTTAGATAGCTTAAAATTGGTAAATTTTTTAGATAAATATGCAGAAACTGGAAAAGAATATACTGAGGTTCTCAAAAAAATTATCAATCAGAATAATCTAATCGATTTTGATGATGTTGAACTACTACCTACAAGCTTAAAGATGAAAAATTTAATTTAATTTAGCGTAAATTGAGTTCCAAACCATCTCCAACCATAATTATCCTTCATTGAACAATTGATCCTACCTCTTCTTGGTAAAAATTTTTCTGAAAAAACAACTTCAATTTTATTATCAAAATATTTTAATTCAGAATTCTTCCAATCGCCACCTTCATTTGAAAAGCAATTAATCAAATTTATATTTTCTTGATCTTCAAAAAACTCAATAATCATTGAAGGAGGATTATTGTAGTCAAATAAAAGTTTATCGTCTGGAATTAGGCCTTTGTATTGTATTGGTAATAAATTTATTAAAAATTTAAATCTCTCTAAATCGCCATATTTCTCATTTATTGGAAATCTAGGTAATTCATATTTATCTTTGTTTAAATCAATAACACCCGAATGTTGGCCAAATGCAAACTCAAATTTATCAGAAATATATTTTTTTTGCTCTAAACTATATTCACCAAAGGGATAAGAAAAGAAAATCGGATTATAATTAATTTTTGTTTCAAAAATTTTTATAGATTGATCAATATCTTTTTTGAAATCATCAAATTTATATTTTGTTAGATATTCATGTGAGTGAGAGTGATTTCCAATAAATACAAAATCCTCTTTTGATATACCTATAATTTCACTCCAACTCATATAACCTTTTTTTCCTACAGTTTCTGTTGATACAAATAAAATAAATGGGATTTTATTTTTTTTAAGAATTGGCCACGCATTCAAATAAAATGAAGAAAAAGCATCATCAATAGTAATCAAAATTTTTTTTTCTTTACTTACTCTACTAAACTCATAACCAAAATTTTTTGGGTTTAAAAATTTAAGTTTGTTATTTATTATAGTATTTATTTGTTTTTCAAATGCATCAATTCTTATATTTGTCGAAGGATATTTATTTTCTTCAAATCTGTGATAAATCAAAGCTAAAATTCCTTTTTCTTCTGGCTCATATTTTTTGTTTACAGTCTCAGCATAAGCATTTAAAAAAAATAAATAAAAAATGATAAATTTAATAATAGATGCAGCTAACGAAAAAATTATTTTTGCTATCATTACAGATGCTCGATCATACACTACGAGTTATTTAAACAGTAGAGAAAATTTTGATAAATTTATGAAATTACTTTTAAATTTTTTAGAGAAAGAAAAAATATCTATTAATGATATTAATAAAATTTTTATAAATTTAGGGCCGGGTAAGTTCACAGGAACAAGAATATCTTTATCAATAGTAAAAGCCATATCTTTGGTGAATAAAATAACCTTAATTGGGTTTAATTCAAAGGATATAACTAAAGGAAATTATAAAAATTTAATAAAACTATATAAAAAAAAATTATTAATTAAAGATTTGAAAAAACCCATATATTCGAGTTAAAATAAAATATGTCACAAACAATTGAAGAAATTTGTCAAATAAAAGGGGTAAAGCTTACTGATCAGAGAAAAATAATTGCTAAAGTTCTATCTGAATCTAAAGAAGTTTATGGGGAGTCAGATCACCCAGACGTTGATGAACTATATAAGAGAGTATCTAAACTAGATTCAAGAATAAGCATTGCTACTGTATATAGAACTGTCAAACTTTTTGAAGAAGCTGGCATACTTACTAAACATGACTTTAGAGGTGGTAAAGCAAGATATGAAACTCTTGTAGAAAGTCATCACGATCATCTCATTGATATAAAATCAGGAGAAATTATAGAGTTCGTAGATGAAGAAATAGAAAAACTGCAAAAAAAAGTTGCAGAAAAATACGGATATAAATTAGTAGATCATAAACTAGAGCTTTATGGAGTAAAAAAAAAATAAATGGAAAAAATTGAGTTATTAAAACCCTTCGGTCCATCTATTGTAAAGGTAAAAATGCCAGACAGTATGATAAATGACATGAATAATTATATCGATATTGTTATTCAAGATGAAGAAAAGATTAAAAGATTAGATGAGGGAGCTAAACTTATTGGAAAAGTTAAGCAAGAATTTTTAATGGAAGTAGAATTTATGAAGAAAATAAAATGGGCTGAATTCCTATCATCATTTGTTGCTAAATGGGCTAACGAAGATTTAAAAAAAGAATTAAAACATTTTCAATTAATAAAGTCTTGGATTGTAAGACAATTCAAAAATGATTATAATCCGGTGCATTGGCATACTGGAGATATATCTGGCGTTGGTTATTTAAAAGTTCCAACTCACCTAGGAAATACCTATCAACCTGATAAAAAGACAAATGAAAATGGAAAACTTCAGTTGATATTTGGATCTCCAAATTTATTTTCTAAATCAACATTCTTGATTAAACCTGAAGTTGGTGATTTCTATTTATTTCCAAATTACTTAATGCATACTGTTTATCCTTTTTCAGGATCAAGTGATGAAAGAAGATCTGTATCATTTAATGCCAGAGTTCAGTTTGATATATAAATTATGGAAACTAAAAAAATTTTTATAAAAACATTTGGGTGTCAAATGAACGAGTATGATTCAAATAGAATATATGATTCGGTTAGTAAACTAGGTTATGTCAAAACTTCTAATCAATCTGACGCAGATTGCTATATTTTAAATACCTGTCACATAAGAGATAAAGCTAAAGAAAAAGTTTATCATGAAATAGGTAGGGTAAAAAAACTTTATAGAGGCAAAAATAAACCTATTATGGTTGTTGCTGGTTGTGTTGCCCAAGCGGAAAATAAAGAAATGGTTAATAGAGAGCCTTTTATAGATATTATATTAGGTCCGCAATCTTATCATAAAATAAATGACTTATTAAAAAAATATATTGTAAATTTTAAACAAGAAGAGACTGAATTTGATACAATTTCTAAATTTGGATATTTCGATAAAATAAAAAATAACGATAATAAAATATCAGCTTTTTTAACTATTCAAGAAGGATGCGATAAGTTTTGTCATTTTTGTGTTGTTCCTTATACGAGAGGTCCGGAGTGCTCTAGGCCATTTCACAAAATAATAGTTGAGGCAGAACAATTAATAGAAAATGGGGCTAAAGAAATAACATTACTCGGTCAGAATGTTAATGCCTATTCATTTAGACAAGATTCAAAAGAATTTAGAATTTCAGATTTAATAAACCATCTAAACCAATATTCAGAATTAAGCAGGATAAGATATACAACATCACATCCAAGGGATATGACAGATGATTTGATCGATTGTTACGCAACTAACCATAAATTAATGCCTTTTATTCATTTACCAATCCAAAGTGGGTCCAACAGAATGTTAGAACTAATGAACAGAAAACATACTGTACAGGATTATATAAAAATTTACGAAAAACTAAAAAAAATTAATAAAGAAATTGAATTTTCTAGTGATTTTATTATTGGCTATCCAGGAGAAACAAAAAAAGATTTTGAAGAAACATTTAACTTAATAAAACATATACGATTTATAAATTCTTTTTCATTTATTTTTAGTCCAAGGCCTGGAACAAAAGCTTCCAAATTAAAAATGATTGACAAAGATATCACTAAAAATAGGTTAATTAAAATCCAAGAAGAATTATTTAAAAATCAAATTGAAATAAATAAGTCTTTGGAAAATACAACTGTAGAAGTACTTGTAGAAAATAAACTTAAAAACCAAAATAAGTTTTTTGGAAGAAATAAATTTTTATCACCTGTAATTTTTGATGGAAATGAAAATGATATAGGTAAAATAATTAATGTGAAAATTGAATCAAGTAACCAGAATACTCTTTTTGGATTTTACGATAAAGATATGAGAGCGGCTTAAATTGATTAATTATAATAGAAAAAATATCACTTCTCAATTAAAATTCGTATATTCTGAAAATAATGCTTTAAGTATAATATTTCAAAAAAATGACTTATTGCTTGGTGTAGCAGGAGAGTTTAATAATAATTTAAAAGAACTAGAAAAAATTACTCAAACAAGCCTTTATTCAAGAGGAAACTCAATTCTTGTCAAAAGTGATCCAGAAAAGAATAATTTAATTAAAAACGCTGTGCAATTTTTAACTGAACAATTTTTAATTAATGGAACAATAGAGAAAAAGGATATAATTTCTTCAGTAAATAAATTCATGATAAACGAAACAAATAATTCTGCAAAAAAAGTAGAGTATATAATTAAAACCCCAAAAAAATCTGTAATACCAAGGTCTGAAAAACAAAAAGATTATTTAAGAGCTTTAAAAGAGTCGGATATTATTATTTCTGCAGGTCCAGCTGGAACTGGTAAAACTTTTTTGGCAGTTGCAGTAGCACTTACTATGTTGTTGGAGAAAAAAATTGAAAGAATAATTTTATCAAGACCAGCAGTTGAAGCTGGTGAAAGACTTGGATTTTTACCTGGAGACATGAGAGAGAAAGTAGACCCATATCTTAGACCTCTATATGACTCTTTATACGACTTATTAGATTTCGAAAAGATACAAAAAAAAATCGAAGTTGGAGATATAGAGATTGCTCCTTTGGCTTTTATGAGAGGTAGAACTTTAAAAAATTCATTTGCAATACTTGATGAAGCACAAAATGCAACTGATACACAGATTAAGATGTTTTTAACTAGAATAGGAGAAAATTCTAAGATAGTGATTAATGGAGACCCGTCACAAATTGATCTCCCAAACAAGTCATATTCAGGATTAAACAGATCAAAAAACTTACTAGGGCATCTAAAAGAAATTTCAGTTGTAGATTTTGATCATAAAGATGTAGTTAGGCACCCACTTGTATCTAAAATTGTTAAGGCATATTCTGATCAAAATTCAGAGAGATGATAAAAGCCAATGTAATATCTGGATATTCAAATTGGAAAAAAAATATAAAGAGACCAAATGATTACCTAAAAAGAAAACTTAAAATATTATCTAAGGTTCCTTTTTTTAAAAAAAAAAATCACGAATTCTCAATTCTATTAACTAACAACAAAAAAATGCAAAGTCTTAATTTAAAATTTAGAAAAAAGAACATAACAACTGATGTGTTGTCTTTTCCTGTTAAAATAAAAGATAAAAAAACACTTTATGTAGGAGATATAGCAATTAGCTACGAAATAATTCAGAAAAGATCTATAGAAACAAACTTTTTTTTAGAATTTGATAAAATGTGGATACATGGATATCTTCATTTAATTGGTTATGATCACATTAAATATAATGATTTTAAAAAAATGTTAAAAAAAGAAAAATTAATTTTAAAATATCTTAATAATGAAAATTGACTTTATTACTTAAAAATCAATCATCAAAATATTTATTAATATTTATATTAGGTGCTATATCTTCTTTTAGTCTACCTCCTTATGGTTTATTTTTTTTAAATTTTTTTTCTTACCCATTTCTTTTATTTATTTTATTATTCCACTCTGGAAATAAATTTACATCTTTTAATATTGGATGGATATTTGGTTTTGGATATTTTATTACAAATCTATATTGGATTATTAATTCTCTTACGTTTGAAGATATTTTTAAACCATTGATACCCTTTGCTTTAATTTTAGTGCCGTTATTTCTAAGTTTATTTTACGGATTATCAACCTTAATATTCTCTTTATTTAATTCAAAAAAAAATTTTTTATCAATTTTAATATTAGCCACTTCGTTATCTAGTATGGAATATATTAGAGGAAATATATTTGGTGGTTTTCCTTGGAATTTAATTTCATTTTCTTTTGTAGACTATTTAAGTTTCATTCAAATACTTTCCATAATTGGAACCTATACTTTTAACTTAATAGTTATATTTTTATTTTTATTGCCAACAATTCTATTTTTTGGTTACAAAAATAATACAAAAATTATTATTCTAATATTAACACTAATAATTATTTTTGGTAATCATACTTGGGGTAAATTGAATATAAAAAAATATGAAAATATCAAGAACAAGAATCTGGAATTTACCATAAAAATTATATCTCCAAAAATAGATATAAATCGATATTTTGAAAATGAAAATCCTTTTAATTTAATAAGTGAATTAATAAATATTTCAGAACCTGATCTATCAAAAGAGACACTATTTATTTTTCCTGAGGGTATTCTTTCAAATATTTATTTTGAGGATTTAAAAAAATTTGAATCATTATTTTCAAAAAATTTTTCAAATAAACATAAGATTATTTTGGGTATGATTAAGAATGATCAACATAAAATTTATAATTCTCTTCTAGTCCTGGATCATGAGCTAAATCTTTTATCAAAATATTATAAAAACAAACTTGTACCTTTTGGGGAATTTTTGCCATTTGAAAATATATTAAGTAGCTTAGGATTTAAAAAGATTACACAAGGTTATCTTTCTTTTTCTGCAGATAATGTGAGAAAGATAATCAAATTAAATAATTTAAATTTTCTACCCCTTATTTGCTATGAAATTATTTATTCAGGAAAAATTAGTAACACTGATAATAATTTTGATTTTATCTTAAATATTTCAGAAGATGGATGGTTTGGAAACTCAATCGGTTTAAACCAACATTATTCTCACTCAATTTTTAGATCAATTGAGGAGGGAAAATATACAATTCGTTCAACAAATAATGGAATTTCTGCATTTATAAATCCAAAGGGTAAAGCTATATCTAAAATATCAACAACTAATAAGGGATTTATTGAACTTGAAGCTTTTAAAGGGTCAAATAAAACTATTTTTAGTTCCCAAGGTAACAAGATCTTCTTTTATTTTGTAATTATTTATATTAGTTTGATTTTTTTTTTAAAAATTAGGGGGAATTAATGAAAAAAAACTATTTATTTACAAGCGAATCAGTTTCAGAGGGACATCCTGATAAAGTATGCGATAGAATTTCAGATATGGTTGTTGACAGTTTTTTAGCTACAGAACCACAAGCAAGAGTTGCTTGTGAAACATTAACTACGACAAATAAAGTTGTGCTAGCTGGAGAAGTAAGAGGGCCAGAACTTAAAAAAGACGAATTAATTTCTAAAGTTAGAGATTGTATTAAGGATATTGGTTATGACCAAGAAGGTTTTTCTTGGAGAGATGCAACCAAAATTGAAACTCATTTACACTCACAATCAGCAGACATAGCAATGGGTGTAGACTCATCAGGTAATAAAGATGAAGGTGCTGGTGATCAAGGAATTATGTTTGGATATGCCTGCAATGAAACAGATGTTCTAATGCCAGCTCCAATTCATTACTCTCATAAAATTTTGAGATTAATGGCTGAAGATAGAAAATCAGGAAATTTAAATGGAATAGAGCCAGACTCGAAAAGTCAAATTACTATTGAGTATAAGGACGGTATTCCTGCTGCAGTGAAATCAGTGGTGATATCTACACAACATTCCAAAGATGTAAATCTTGCAAAGGTTAAAGAGCTTTGTATGCCATATATTGAGAAATCAATTCCAAAAAATTTATTAGGAAATCTAGATGAAAATGAGATTTATATTAACCCTACGGGAAATTTTGTAATTGGTGGTCCAGATGGAGATAGTGGTTTAACTGGAAGGAAAATTATAGTTGATACTTATGGTGGGGCTGCACCACATGGTGGTGGAGCATTCTCTGGAAAAGATCCAACAAAAGTAGATAGATCTGCAGCATATGCTTCAAGATACTTAGCTAAAAATGTTGTTGCTTCAAAAATTTCTGATAAATGTTTAATTCAATTAGCTTATGCAATTGGGGTGTCTAAACCATTATCAATTTATGTAGATTTATTTGATAATGATGAAGAGAAGAACTTGCATGTAGAAAAACTTATTAAAGAAAATTTTGATCTAAGCCCAAGGGGTATAAGAGAAATGCTTGGTTTGAATAAACCTATATATGAAAAAACTGCAGCTTACGGTCACTTTGGAAGAACGCCTGAAAATGATGGATCATTTTCCTGGGAAAAAACTGATAAATCTGAGGTTTTTAGCAAGTAAATATTGTTGAAAACTTATAAAAAATAACTATATTTCAAGCACATTGTTGAAATTTCAAAATGGGCCTTGGCCCATTTTTTTTTGGTCACAAAAATATGTTAAATAGAAGAGCAGATAAACTTGAATTACTAAGAATTGCCGAGGCCGTTGCTTTGGAAAAATCTATTGATAAGGATTTAATTATTGAGTCAATGGAAACTGGTATTGCAAAAGCTGCAAAATCTAAATTTGGATCGGAGAATGAAATCAAAGTTGAAATTAATAGAGATAATGGTGATATAGGGATATACAGAAAACTAGTAGTTGCTACAAATCCAGAGAATTCAAATTTAGAAATTACTCTTGAAGATGCAATTAAATTAAATCAAATAAACAAAGATAAGCAAATTGGAGATGAGATTCTTCAGCCATTACCCTCATTTGATTTTGGTCGAATTGCAGCTCAAACAGCAAAACAAGTAATAAACTTTAATGTTAGAGAGGCAGAGAGAGAAAGACAATACAATGATTTTATTGATAAGAAAGATACAATATTGAGTGGAATAGTTAAGAGATTGGAATTTGGTAATGTAATTGTTGATCTGGGAAGAACAGAGGCAATAATACAAAAAAATGAGATGATACCCAGAGAAAATATTAAGGCAGGCGATAGAGTGAAGGCATATTGTCTAGATGTAAGAAGAGAGCCAAGAGGACAACAAATTTTTTTATCTAGAGCTCATCCAAAATTTATGGATAAATTATTTATTCAAGAAGTTCCAGAAATTTATGATGGTTTAATAGAAATTAAATCTTCATCAAGAGATCCTGGAAGTAGAGCAAAGATTTGTGTTAAAGCTATTGATACTTCCTTAGATCCAGTGGGAGCATGTGTTGGTATGAGGGGAAGTAGAGTTCAATCGGTTGTCAATGAACTACAAGGTGAAAAGATAGATATTGTGAATTGGTCTGAAGATCCTGCTATCGTTGTAGCAAATGCTCTATCACCTGCTGAAGTACAAAGAGTAAATGTTGATAATGAGACTAAAAAGTTAGATGTAATATTGACAGAGGAAAATTTGAGCAAAGCAATTGGTAGACGAGGTCAAAATGTAAGATTAGCAACAAAGTTATTAAATTACGAAATAAATATTATGACAGAGCAAGAAGACTCGGAGAGAAGACAATTAGAATTTAAAGAAAAAACAGATAATATTGTAAAAAATCTAGAGCTCGATGAAACTTTAGGACAACTTTTAGTTGCTGAGGGTTTCTCTTCAATTGACGATATAAAAGATAGTGCGCCAGACGCGCTATTTAAAATAGAGGGAATAGAAGAGGATACTGCTAAAGAACTTATTGAAAGAGCAAAAGAATTTTATGAAAAAGATCAACAAGAAATATCAAAAAGAATTAAAGATCTTGGTGTAGAAAATGATCTAATAAATCATGAAGGATTAACACCTGGAATGTTGGTAACTCTTGGAGAACAAAAAATTTTAACTTTAATAGATTTAGCAGATTTGGCGTCTGATGAGCTTACAGGCACTTATGATATCATTAAAGGAGAAAGAGTAAAAATTAAGGGATTTTTAGAAGAATTTGCTTTATCAAAATCAGAGGCTGACAATTTAATTATGTCTGCAAGAGAAAAAGTTTATAAAGATTGAGAGATGAAAAATGGAAAAAAAGAAATTAAAGTTATCAATATCAGGAAGCTCAAAGAAAACCTTTAGCAGCATAGAGCAAGCTAAATCTCAATCAAAAAATACTGTTGTTATAGAGAAAAAAAGCTCAAAATTTACAGGAAAATCTCAATTTTCTAGACAAAATAATAATAATTTTAGACCAAGTAACAATATTTCCCAAAAACCAAATAACTTTACTCGATCAACTACACAACCTTCTTCAGATTTTGAGAAAAGAAAATTGGCAGAACAAAGAGCTACAAGAAGGCTGAAGGGCGAAACCCCTCAAAAAGAAAATAAGTCTAATAAGATTGGTGGAAAAAGAAGAGAATTAAAATTAACCATTTCTAGAGCTTTAAGCGAAGAACACGCAGAGACTAAATCCAGAAGTTTAGCCTCATTAAAAAGAGCAAAACAAAAAGAGAATAGAAGTTTAAGTCAAGATGAGAATAAAGATAATTTTATTCAAGTTAAAAGAGATGTAAATCTTCCAGAGGTAATTACAATCAAAGAGCTAGCAAACAGAATGGCTGAACAATCTAGTAGTATTATTAAATATTTACTTGGTATGGGAGTAACAGTAACAATAAATAATACGATTGATGCTGATACAGCAGAGTATTTAGTAAAGGAATTTGGTCACAATCCTGTACGAGAGACAAAGGCTGAGGAAATAATTGAAAAAATAAAAGAAGTAAAATCAGAAAATTTACAAAACCGACCTCCAATTGTTACAGTTATGGGACATGTTGATCACGGGAAAACTTCAGTCTTAGACGTGTTAAGGAAGGCGAATGTTGTTTCAGGTGAATTTGGTGGTATTACACAACATATTGGAGCATATCAAATTAATCATCAAAATAATAAAATTACATTCATTGATACTCCAGGACATGCAGCATTCACAGAGATGAGAGCCAGAGGCTCTAAGCTAACAGATATTGTAATTTTAGTTGTGGCAGCAGACGATGGTGTTAAACCACAAACGATAGAGTCAATTAAACATGCAAAGGCAGCAAAAGTACCAATAGTTGTTGCCATAAATAAATGTGATTTATCTGAAGCAGACCCGCAGAAAATAAAAAATCAACTTTTAGAATATGAGTTAATTGCCGAAGATTTATCAGGGGACACTTTAATGGTTGAAATCTCAACTAAAACTAAAAATAATTTAGATAAGTTAGTCGAGTCTATTTTATTACAGGCAGAATTACTTGATTTAAAAACAGATTTTGAAACAAATGCTAAAGGAATAGTACTTGAGTCAAAGATTGATATTGGAAGAGGTCCAGTAGCAAACATAGTTGTAACTGCAGGTACTCTTAAAAAAGGAGATTATTTTGTCAGTGGTTTAAAATGGGGGAAAGTAAGAGCAATAATAAATGATCAAGGTAAAAATATTGATGTTGCTCAACCATCTACTCCAATTGAGATTATTGGTATTAATGGTGCAGCAAAATCTGGAGATGATTTTATTGTTCTATCAAATGAAAAGGAGGCTAAATCTCTTTGTGAAGCAAGAGTTGAAGAATCAAAAGATGATAAAATACCTCTTAATTTTGTTACCCAAGACTCTGCTTTTCAGAACTCAGTTTCAGAGGAATTAAATATAATTATTAAATCCGATGTTCATGGATCATCTGAAGCAATCAGAAACGCCATAGATCAGATTAAACATGATGAAGTAAAACCAAAAATACTTCTTTCAGACATAGGAATGGTTACAGAAACAGATGTGACTTTGGCAAAAGCCTCAAATGCAGTAATAATAGCATTTAACGTTAAACCAAGTAAAGAGGCCAAGAAAAGAGCCGAACAAGAAAAAATTTTAATATCATCGTATAATATAATCTATGAAGTGTTAGATTTTATAAAAAGTAAGATGGCGGGTTTATTATCACCAGATGTAGAAGAAAAAATTATTGGAAGTGCAGAAATACTTGAAATATTTAAAGTTTCAAAAGTTGGTAAAGTAGCAGGTTCGAAAGTAGTTGAGGGAGAAATAACTCAGAATTCTAGAGCAAGAGTTATCAGGGATGGGACTATAATATTTAACGGAAAAATTAGTTCTATATTCAGAGAAAAAGACCAAACTAAACAGGTTTCGGCAGGTTTAGAATGTGGAATTACTCTAAAAGATTTTGCCGATTATCAAAAAAAAGACATCATAGAAGTTTATAATTCTACAGTAACTGAGAGAACGATTTAAATGAAACATTTAGGAAAACCTCTTACACAAAGACAATTAAGAGTTGGTGAAATGATAAAGCAGGCTTTAGGTACGCTTTTTATAAGAGATGAAGCTAAAATTCCAAATTTATCAACTAGGGAAATTACTGTTACTGAAGTAAGAATGTCACCAGATTTAAAAACTGCAAAAATATTTGTAATGCCTTTAGGAGGAAAAAATTCAGAAGAAATTATAGAAAAATTAAAAATAGCATCATTTATGATTAGAAAAGTTTTATCAAAAAAAATTATAATGAAATTTTTACCAAAACTTTTTTTTGTAAAAGATGACTCTTTTGATTATGCAGAAAAAATAGAAAATTTAATTAAACAAACAAATAAATAAGGAAAAAAAATGAGAGAAAAAGTAAAAGAACTTCAAATTCATGATAAAGATACTGGATCTTCGGAAGTTCAGATAGCTCAATTAACTGGAAAGATTGAGAGTCTATCAAAACACATTAAACAATTCAAAAAGGATAAACATTCTTCTGTAGGCCTTTTGAGAGCAGTAAATAGAAGAAAAAAATTATTAGACTACTTAAAGAAAAATAATATGGAGTCTTATAAAGCGGTGTTAACAAAATTAAATTTAAGGAAGTAAATGTTTAAAGTAGTAAAAAAAGAAATAGAAGTAAGCGGAAAAAAATTAAGTTTAGAGACTGGGAAAATAGCAAGACAAGCTGATGGAGCAATCATAGCACAATGTGGTGAGACAGTTGTTTTAGCAACAGTTGTTGGAGCAAAGAAAGTAAATCCAGATATGGATTACTTTCCTTTATCTGTTAATTACCAAGAAAAATATTATGCAGCTGGTAAAATTCCAGGTGGGTATTTTAAAAGAGAAGCCAGACCTACAGAAAGTGAAACATTAATTTCAAGGTTAATTGATAGACCAATTAGACCTTTGTTTCCAGATGAATTTAAAAACGAGGTGCAACTATTACCAACAGTAATATCTTATGATAAAGAGAATGAAGCAGATATTTTATCTATCATTGCATCATCAGCAGCTTTAGCAATCTCAGGAATGCCTTTTATGGGTCCTGTGGGTGCCTCTAGAGTTGGCTTTATTAAAGGAAAGTATGTTCTTAATCCTTCAAAAAAAGAATTAGAAGAGTCCAAACTAGATTTAGTAGTTGCAGGAACAAAAGATGCAGTTTTAATGGTTGAGTCTGAGGCAAATGGTTTAACTGAAGAAGAAATGTTGAATGCTGTTAAATTTGGTCATAAAAGTTTTGTTCCTATAATAGAAATGATAGAAGATCTTGCAAAAGAATGCAGAAAGCCTGAGTGGACAGTTGAGAAAAAAGATCTTTCAGAGGTAAAAAAGAAATTAGAAGATGAATTTACTGAAGATTTGAAAAAAGCTTTCTCTACTAGAGATAAACAAGATAGATCAAATCAAATTTCTGAAATTAGTGAAAAAGCAAAAAAGTTATATGAAGAAAATGAAGCTTACACTGATTTAGATGTAAACTCACAGCTTAAAAATTTAGAAAAATCCATTGTAAGAAGTGATATCCTAAAAAATAAAAATCGTATTGATGGAAGAGGACTTGCTGATGTAAGACCAATTATGTGTGAAGTCGGAATATTACCTAGAGTTCATGGTTCAGCTTTGTTTACAAGAGGTGAAACACAAGCCATTGTAACAACTACACTTGGAACTTCAGATGATGAACAAAGAATAGAGAGTTTAGATGGTCTTCAAAAAGAGAGATTTATGTTACACTATAACTTTCCTCCATTCTCAGTTGGTGAAACAGGAAGGATTGGAACAGGTAGAAGAGAGATAGGTCATGGTAAGTTAGCATGGAGAGCAATTAACTCTTCACTTCCATCAAAAGAAAGTTTTCCCTATACATTTAGGATTGTATCAGAAATAACTGAGTCTAACGGCTCATCTTCAATGGCAACTGTTTGTGGAACTTCACTTGCTCTTATGGATGCAGGTGTTCCGATTAAAGAGCCAGTTGCAGGTATTGCAATGGGTTTAATAAAAGAAGGTGAGGATTTCTCTGTATTATCAGATATTCTTGGTGATGAAGACCACCTTGGAGACATGGATTTTAAAGTTGCAGGTACTAAAGATGGGATCACATCATTACAAATGGATATCAAGATTACAGGAATTACATTTGAAATAATGGAACAGGCTTTAAATCAAGCAAAAGATGGTAGAATTCATATTTTGGGCGAAATGAATAAAGCATTAGACAAATCTAGAGACGATGTTGGAAAACATACCCCAAAAATGGAGAAGATTACTGTTGATAAAAAAGATATTGCGGCAGTTATTGGAAAAGGTGGAGCAACAATTAGAGAGATTGTAGAAAAATCTGGTGCTAAAGTTGATGTAAATGATGAAGGTGTAGTTACAGTTGCTGCTCCAGACGAAGAGTCTAGAAACATTGCCATGCAAATGATCAAAGATATAACAGCTAAAGCTGAATTAAATAAAATTTATAATGGAAAAGTTATGAAAATTATGGAATTTGGAGCTTTTGTTAATTTCCTTGGAAAGCAAGATGGACTTGTGCATATTTCTGAGCTTGCAGATAAAAGAGTTGCAAAAGTAACCGATGTTGTCAAAGAAGGTGACGAGGTTAAAGTTAAAGTTATTGGATTTGATAGAGGTAAAGTTAAATTATCTATAAAGCAGGCTGCTATATAGGTAAATGTCCAACCCATTTATTTTAATTGCTAGAATACGTGTTAAAGAGGGCAAGGTTGAAGAGTATCTCAAGATAGCAAAAGAGGCTGATGATGCTGTTAATGCATCAGAGCCAGACATGCTTATTCATACTTTTGATCAAGATCCAAATGATTCTTTAGAGTTTACTTGGAGTGAAGTTTACCGAAATAGTGAAGCCATGCTACATCATCTAAGTAATGCACCAGTTCAAGCTTATGTTGAAAAGCACAACAAAATTGCGGATAGATTCGAAATAGAGGTCTATGGAAATATTACGGAAGAGACTATCAAGGCAATAAAAGATACAAATATCCCTTTCAAGCATTTTAAAACTACTAATGTTGGTTATATCAGAAAAATATAATTACTAACTCTCTGGGATGAAAAGCAAGCAAAGACCGTTGCTACAATATCTTTTTCCACCATCAGGACCATCATTAAATACATGGCCGTGATGAGCACCACAATTTGCACAGCTGTATTCAGTCCTCTTCATGCCAAAAGAATAATCAGTTTTTGTTACAAATACACCTGGTATTGCCTCGGTGAATGATGGCCAACCAGTTCCGCTATCAAATTTTGCAGTGGATTCAAATAGTTTCACACCACAATTTGCACAATGATAAGTCCCTTTTCTTTTCTCATAATTTAATTCGCTAGTTCCAGCACGTTCTGTACCCTCTTCAAACATTATTATTTTTTGCTCATTTGTGAGTTCAGGATTTATTATATTATATTCACTCTCATCTTTTTTTAATTTTTTTTTAAAACCCACAATGTTATTTGCAAATGAAGTAAATGGATAAAATATAAAACCTAATATAGAAGCCCCAGCAATTTTCAAAAATTTTCTTTTCACAAAACGATTACTTACTTATTTATTTTTTTTCCAAGCTTATTTATCAAGAATAAAGCTATTGCAGTCAATAGGGCAAAAACTTCTAATGCATGACCAGAACCTTCAAGAATTAATTGTACTATAAAAAATATAATACAAACAACAAACCAAACTAAAATTAACATAATAATTAACTTTTAAGATATATTTTTTGGATCTGGCATACCTACTTTATTATAACCAGCATCAACATAGTGAATTTCGCCTGTAACTCCACCTGCCATATCGCTTAGAAGATATAATGCTGAGTTTCCAACATCGATATTATCTACATTTCTTTTTAAAAAAGAGTGATCAGCATTCCATTTATATAAAAATTTTGCATCTCCAATAGCTGATGCTGCCAAAGTTTTTATGGGACCTGCGCTTATTGCATTAACTCTTATTCCTTTAGCTCCTAAATCTCTAGCTAAGTATTTAACACTAGACTCTAATGCAGCTTTACAGACACCCATCACATTATAGTTAGGAATTGCTTTGTTAGCTTCATAACTAAGTGTAATCATACTACCACCCTCTTTCATTACTTTTGAAGCTTCTTTTGCAACTTCAGTAAATGAAAAGCATGAAATCAGCATACTTCTTAAAAAATTCTCTCTAGTCGTATTTAGATATTCTCCTGAAAGCTCAGATTTATCAGAAAAAGCGATTGCGTGAACAACAAAGTCAATTTCTCCCCATTGAGATTTAACATCTTCAAATAATTTTATCACATCTTCTTTTTTTTCAACATCACAGCTAAAGGTAACATTAGAATTTAGTTTTTCTGCAAGAGGAACTACTCTTTTTTTAAGAGCATCACCTAAGTATGTAAAAGCTAATTCAGCACCTGCTTCTGAAAGTTTTTGAGAAATACCCCATGCAATAGATCTCTCATTTGCAACACCCATTATCAGTCCTTTTTTACCCTTCATTAAAGACATAATTTAGACTTTCTCAAATACTAGAGTTGCATTTGTTCCACCAAAACCAAAACTATTAGACATGACAGTATTTAATGTTGCTTCTGTTTCTGTTTTAGCGACTATTGGAAATTTTTTAGCCTCTTCATCCATTTCACTTATGTTAGCTGACCCTGTAATGAAATTATTTTTCATCATAATTAAACAATATATTGCTTCATGCACTGATGCAGCTCCTAACGGATGACCTGATAAAGATTTAGTTGAGCTAATCTTTGGAATTTCATTTCCAAAAGCTTCTTTAACAGCATTCAATTCAGTAATATCTCCAACGGGAGTAGAAGTTCCATGAGTATTTATATAGTCTATTTTATTTTTCGAAGTTGCCATTGCCATTTGCATACATCTTACTGCACCTTCACCGGAAGGCGCTACCATATCATATCCATCTGAAGTTGCTCCATAACCAGTTAATTCTGCATATATCTTGGCTCCTCGAGCTTTAGCGTGTTCATACTCCTCAAGAACTAAAACTCCTGCACCTCCAGCAATTACAAAACCGTCTCTAGTTTTGTCATAAGCCCTTGAAGCCTGTTCAGGAGTATCATTATATTTAGAAGATAATGCAGTCATAGCATCAAACATAGCTGTCATTGCCCAGTGTATTTCTTCACTACCACCTGCAAAAACTACATCTTGTTTCCCCATTTGGATAAGTTCCATTGAGTTTCCTATACAGTGTCCACTTGTTGCGCAGGCAGAACTCATTGTATAGTTTGTTCCCTTAATTTTAAATGGAACAGCAAGTGTTGCTGAGGCGGTACTTGCCATGGTTCTTGGAACTATAAATGGTCCCATTAATTTTGGAGTCTTAGCTCTAGTTTTATCTGCTGCTAAAATAACATTTTCAATTGAAGGTCCACCTGAACCCATAACAATTCCTGTTTTAAAATTACTTACTTCACTTTCTTCCAAACCAGAGTCCTCAATTGCTTCTTTCATTGCAATATAATTGTATGCTGATCCTGAGCCCATAAATCTAATTGTTTTTCTATCTATGTGATCTTCCAGTTTTATATTAGGCTTTCCATGAATATGGCTTTTAAGATTATGTTCTTTGTATTCTTCAGAAAAAGAAATTCCTGATTTTGTATTTAATAAAGATCGATGAACTTCTTCCTGATTATTACCAAGACAGGAAACAATTCCCAAACCTGTAATTACTACTCTTCTCATTTTTTAAATAGCCCTACTTTTAAACTATCTGCTGAATATATTTTCTTACCATCAGCAAGAAGAATACCATTTGCTAGCCCGACTGTTGTTTCTCCTTTAATCAATATTCTTTTCATATCAATAATATATGTTGCCATTTTGACATTTTTTAAAACCTCTCCTGTAAACTTTACTGTGCTTACTCCCAAAGCTCTTCCACTCCCAGGATTTCCAAGCCACCCCAAGTAAAACCCAACTAGTTGCCACATTGCATCTAAGCCTAGACAACCCGGCATTACTGGATCTTCCTTAAAGTGACAATCAAAAAACCACAAATCTTTATTAATATCAAGTTCAGCCTTCATTAATCCTTTGCCAAAAGCTCCATTTTTTTCACTAATTTCAGTAATTCTATCAAACATTAGCATTGGTGGAGAAGGTAATTTTGCATTTCCAGCGCCAAAAAGTTCCCCATTTGCGCAGCTTATTAATTCATCATAACTAAAGGAACTTTTTTTCATAATTTTTTTAATCTTATTACTTGATTTACAAACATTATAATATAGATATTCTTTAGAATAATTATAATTAGTAATGATTTACCCAGTGCAATATATAGATAAATTAAGAAAATCAGGTCTAAGACCAACAAAACAAAGAATTAAAATTTGTGAAGTGTTGTTTGATGCTGAAAAAACCTTTCACTTTACTATCAAAGAACTGGTTAAAATCATTGAAAATCAGGCAAATATTAAGGTTTCTTTAGCAACTGTTTACAATACTGTTCACGCATTTATGAAGAAGGGTTATTTAAAAGAGATACCACTAAATGCTTCACAAAGTTATTACGATACAAATGTAACTCATCATCACCATTTCTTTGATGAAGACGAAAATAAATTGATTGATATTCATCAAGATGATGTTGATGAAGTAAATATAAAAAGAACTATCCCCGGAAAAAAAATAAGATCGGTAGAAGTTATCGCTAAAATTGTGAGTGATAATCAATCTCAAAAATAATTCAATAATATCAATAGTTTAAATAATATATTATATTTATTCTAAACTGTTGACATATTATAATTCCCCTATATATAAGCCTCTTTAGAATCATTATTAATAGTAGGAGTAAATATGTCATTAAAAGGTAGTAAAACAGAGGAAAATTTAAAAGAAGCATTTTCTGGTGAAAGTCAAGCAAACAGAAGATATCTTTATTTTGCTCAAAAAGCCGATGTTGAAGGCTTTAACGATGTAGCGGCGGTATTTAGATCAACTGCAGAAGGTGAAACTGGACATGCTCATGGTCACTTAGAATATTTAGAAGAAGTTGGTGACCCAGCAACTGGTAAGCCAATTGGTGAAACTAAAGCAAATCTAGAATCTGCAATTCAAGGTGAAACGCATGAGTACACAGATATGTACCCTGGAATGGCTAAAACGGCTAGAGACGAAGGTTTTGATGAAATAGCTGACTGGTTTGAGACTTTAGCAAAAGCTGAAAAATCACACGCTGGTAAATTTCAAAAGACTTTAGAAAGCATAGCTTAAACAAAATTTGTGGACGACCCCCTCTCGTCCACAAAAACCACATTTATAAAAAATCTATGAGTAAAGAAGGCGGCACACAAGCACCTATAAGACACCCATTAAAATTTAGGGATCCAGATTTTATTAATCCTGAGAAAATTGATCAGGAAATGAGAAGAGTATTTGATATATGTCATGGATGTAGAAGATGTTTTAATTTGTGTGATAGTTTTCCAAAATTATTTGACTATATCGACGAAACTGAAGGAGGTGAAGTATCAGATCTTTCAAGTGATAAGTTTAAACCTGTTGTAGATGCCTGCACTTTGTGTGACATGTGTTTTATGACTAAATGTCCTTATGTACCACCACATGAATTTGATTTAGATTTTCCACATTTGATGTTGAGATATAGAACGGCTCAAAGAAAGAATGGTGATATTTCAAAAATCGCAAATCAATTAACTCAAATTGATAGAAATTCAAAAATAGGAATATTTTTTAGCTTTTTCATAAATTGGATTACCAATGTCAAAAATAAATTTGCTAGAAAAGTTTTAGAATTTTTTACTGGAATAGATAAAAGAGTTATTTTACCAAAATATAATAAAGAAACTTTTGCAAATTATTTTCAAAAATTTAAAAAAAATATATTACCAAAATATAAAGAAAGAAAAGTTGTAATTTATTCCACTTGTTTTGTTAACTTTAATAAAAAAAAAACGGGAGAAGCAGCTTTGAAAGTACTTCATCATAATAATATAGAGGTAGAACACTCTTATGCAGGTTGTTGTGGCATGCCTTATCTGGAACAAGCAGATCTAGATCAAGTGACAAAGCAAGCAGAGTTAGTTTCTAGAGAACTAATTAAATATGTAGAAAAGGGTTATAAAGTAGTAACCTTAACAGCAAGTTGTGGTTTAATGTTAAAGTTTGAATGGCCTTTATTGATGCCAAATGATGGGATAATTAAAAAACTTTCTCAAAATACTCTCGATATTGATGAGTATGTTATGGATATTGCAAATAAAGAGGGTTTAGTCGATGGTTTGAAAGAAATTGATGGAGGAGTAACAGTTCATAATGCTTGTCATGCTAGAGCACAAAATATGGGTAATAAAGCAAGAGATATGCTTAAATTAATTCCAAATATTAAATTAGATGTTGTTGAAAGATGTGCTGGCCATGGTGGAACCTTCGGTATTATGAAAGAAACTCATGATATAGCAAACAAGGTGGGCAAAACTACCGCAAGCACTGTTAAAAGAAAAAATAATAAATATATGGCGTCTGACTGTCCATTGGCTGGTAAACATATTAAGCAGTTAGCTGATGATACAAACATCGTAAGCGATGAAGCTGTGCATCCAATTGAGATAGTCTCAAAAAGTTATGGATTATAGAATGTCAAAAGAACAAAAAATTATTACAAAAGAAGATCTTCTTCCTTTAGATGCATACACAAAGGTAAGGAGACAAATGAGAAAAGAATTAGTTGAGTTTAAAAAGAATAGAAGAATTCTTTTAGGGCCTTATGCAACATTTTATTTTGAATGTTATGAAACAATGATAGCCCAAGTTCAAGAAATGCTTTACATTGAAAAGGGTGGAGATGAACAAGTTACAGATGAGCTTGCTGCATACAATCCTTTAATACCTAATGGAAAAGAATTAGTTGCCACTTTAATGTTTGAGATAGACAATCCTATTATTAGAGCAGAATTTCTTGGAAAGTTGGGTGGAGTGGAAAACAATATATTTATTAAAGTTGGAGATGATAAAATTTATGCAGTTCCAGAAATGGATGTTGATAGAACCTCAGATGATGGAAAAGCATCTTCAGTTCAGTTTATACATTTTAAATTTTCTGATGATCAAGTAAATAAGTTCAAAGACCAAAGCAATTTAATTGAAGTAGGTATTGATCATAAGGAGTATTCACACACAACTAAATTTTCAGAAAATAACATTAAAGCTCTTTCTGCAGATTTTAATTAACAATACCCCAAATTTTGTCGTCTTTCACAATCCAACCTGAGTAATCACCTGTCTTAATATTACACCATTTTTCTTCGCATTTAATAACCTTTAAAAGACGACCTTCTCCTAACTTTGCTAATGGTTTTGAATATTTTGTAGGTTTTCTAAAAAGAATTTTTTTAGATTTGGTGATTATAGAACGTGAATTCCTCAACTGTGAAATATGGATCCAACCACTATTTTTTTTATGATCAATAACTCTTCTGAAATTTTCTTTTTTATCAATTATTTTCAGAGGTAATTCAATCTTTCTATATACATATTTAATTGGATATTCAAAGCTTGGACCATATCTAACATTTACCTTTTTATTTTTTAACATAAGAAAATAATTATTTTCTTGAGCAATTGATGAAAATGGTAAAAGAAAAAGAAATGAAAGTATTAAATATTTTCGCATATACATCCTTTTCTTTTTCTAAATAATACTTTCCTAAATTTAAGATTTAATAAATCTATTATTAAAATACGAGAATTTAAATTTTTACCAACATTTAAAATTGTCTTCAAAACCTCATTAGCTTGAAGGCTACCTGTAATAACTGCTGTTGATCCCAATATACCATCTGTTTCACAATCCAAAACTCCTTCTGCTGGTTCTCCTTGGTAGAAACATTTCAAACAGGGACTTTTCTTTAAACTAAAATCAAATGTAAAAATATGTCCTTCAAATTTACTTATAGCTCCAACAATAAGTTTTTTTTTATATTTTAGCGAAAATTTATTTAAAAGAAATTTTGCTTTAAAATTATCTGTACCATCAACAATAACATCATACTGTTTAAGAATTTTTCCTAAATTTTTATCTTCTGCTTTAACTCTATATGTTTTTACTTTTACCTTTTTATTAATTTTATTAATTTTTTTTTTTAAGATATTAACTTTATATTTTCCAACATCATCAGAAGTGAACATAACTTGTCGATGTAAATTTGATATACTCACTTTATCATGGTCCATCATACCAATTTTACCAATACCTGCCCGACAAAGTAAATCTATAACAGGTGTCCCTAAGCCACCACACCCAATCACTAGAACTTTAGCATTTTGGATTTTCTTTTGACCTAAAACTCCCACTTTTTTTAAAATAATCTGTCTTGAATATCGCTCGAGGTCTTTGTTACTAAACATTTACTATTTACCAGTAGATCCAAATCCTCCAGACCCTCTGATTGTCTCTGGCAATTCATTTGTTTCTTCAATTTCTACTTTTAAAATAGGCATTAAAACCATTTGAGCGACTCTATCTTCATCATTGACAGTAAATTCATCTTTACCATGGTTAAATAAAATAATTTTTAGCTCTCCTCTATAATCACTATCAATTGTGCCTGGTGTATTTAACACAGTAATACTTGATTTTGCGGCAAGGCCAGATCTTGGTCTAATTTGAACCTCTGTATCTCCAGGAGTTGCAATTGCAATACCTGTGGGTATCAACATCGACTCATTTGGTTTGATTGTTATAGGTTCATCTACACATGCCATCAGATCCATACCCGAAGATCCACTAGTTTTATAACTTGGAAGTTTTGCTTTTTGGTTAAGTCTCTTAAATAAAACCTTTACCATTGATTAATTAAGCTCAGAGATAACTCTATCCACTATCTCAGATGCAATTAAAGATTTGTTTTTCTTTAATAACTTTTCACTTTCTTTATTTTTATAAAATATAGAAACTTCATTATCATCAGAGTCAAAACCTATTGTTTTATCAGAAATATCATTTGCAATAATCCAATCACAATTTTTTTGGTCTAATTTTCTCTTTGAATTTATTTCAAGATTTTGTGATTCTGCTGCAAATCCAATTGTAATCTTTGGTCTAAGTGAATTATGATTTGATATGTTTGATAAAATGTCAATATTTTTTTCTAACTTAAGATCCAAATTTTCACTTTTTTTAATTTTTTCACTATTGATCTCTTTAACTTTAAAATCTGCTACTGCTGCATTAAAAATAGCAACATCAGTTGGTAGATTTCTGAGAGTTTCCCTAAACATTTCTTCTGCAGTTTTAACTGAAATAAATTTAACTCCCTCAACTGGGTCTAAATTTGTTTCTCCAGAAATAAGTGTTGTTTCAAAACCATTATCTCTTAATGATTTAGCAATTTCATAACCTTGTTTTCCACTTGATCTATTAGTTATAAATCTTACTGGATCTATAAACTCTTTAGTAGGTCCAGCTGTAACTAATGCCTTATATTTTTTATTTTTTTCAATATTCTTAAAATAATTTTCTATTGTCTCTAATATATATGATGGTTCTGACATTTTGCCTTTTCCATACTCTCCACAAGCCATATCCCCAATTTCAGGGCCAATTATCTTATAACCGTAACTTTCTAATTTTGATAAATTATCTTTAGTTGATTTGTGTTCCCACATTCTTACATTCATAGCTGGGACCAAAAACACCTGTTTATCAGATGCTAAAACGACAGTGCTAGCTAGGTCGTCGGTTAAACCATAACTTAATTTTGAGATTGTATTTGCTGTTGCAGGCACAATTAAAATTAAATCTGCCCATCTAGAAAGTGAAATATGATCCATTTCAGCTTCATTTTCTGCACTGAATATGTCTTCATATACTTTTTCCTGCGAAAGAGATGAAATAGACAGAGGTGTTACAAAGTTTTTACCACTCTTTGTAAGTATTGATTTAATACTTACATCTCTTTTTTTTAAACCTCTTATCACTTCTAAGCTTTTGTAAGCAGATATTCCACCACATATGATTAGAAGTATTTTTTTATTTTTCATGAGGAGAATTAAAATACCAATAGGGTTAAAATTACAAGAGATAATAAGCCAATAATAGACTGGTTTCTAAATGACTTCATTTCTTCTTTTTTAGTGTTTAATTCATTATATGAGTTTGAATTTTGGGGTATTTGACCACTTGCAAGGTAATTGAGGGCTTGGTTTGCTTTATCCATTACTTCAGGTAAATTTGGAAGACGTTTTAATACTTCCACAGAGTCTTTTAATGTTTCATTAATTGAATTTATAGGATCTTTAGTTTCTTTTAGCCATTTTTCTAGAACAGGTTTAGATGTTTCCCAAATGTTTGTTTCAGGGTTTAATCTTCTTGCAACTCCCTCAACTACTACCATTGTTTTTTGTAACATAAGTAACTGAGGTTGGGTTTGCATATTAAATTTTTCGGTAACGTCAAAAAGTTGTTTTAGTAGCTTACCACCTGAAATATTTTTTATAGAGTGTCCAAAAATTGGCTCACCAATTGATCTTAATGCTTGAGCAAGATCATTGACAGGTACATTATTCGGGACTAGTCCTGCTGCAAGATGCACCTCTGCAACTTTTTTATAGTCTCTTTGTATAAAACCAAATAAAATTTCAGCTAAAAATCTTTTACTGACATTATCTAGTCTTCCCATAATTCCAAAGTCTATAGGAACAATCTGACCACTTTCGTTTACAAAAATATTTCCTTGATGCATATCTGCATGAAAAAAACCATCCCTTACTGCATGCCTTAAGAAATGTTGAATTATATCAGTGGCAATTTTTTTTGTATTAATTGATCTTTTCTCAAGCTCTTCTGTCTCTCTAATTGATACACCGTCAATCCAATCAAGTGTCATTATGTTTTCACTTGTATAATCCCAATAGATCTTGGGAACTTCAAAACCTGCATCATTTTTGGTATTTTCTGCATATTCGTTAGCTGCGGCAGCTTCAAATCTTAAATCCATCTCAAGACTGGTAATTTCTTTCAATAAAAATACCACCTCAACTAGCTTTAATCGTTTAGTTTTTTTGATAAATGACTCAATGATATAGGCAAAAAGCATCAAAGCATCCACTTCTTCGTTAAAAATTTTTTTTATATCTGGTCTTAATATTTTTATTGCAACATTTTTAATAACTCCATTATCATTAATTTGAGCTTTATGTACTTGGGCAATTGAAGCAGCCGCAACTGGCTCACTTATATTAATTATTGAATTATATAGTTCATCGCCTAAATCTTTTTTAATCATTTCTTTAGCTTTGGATTGTGAAAAAGGTGGAAGTTTATCTTGTAAATTTTCTAGTTCCCTAGACAATTTATCTCCTATTATATCAGGCCTTGTTGCTAAAAACTGACCAAGTTTAATAAAAGTTGTACCCATAGACGCTAATGAATTAGATAATTTTTCGCCTTCACTTAAATTATCAAATGACTCATCTTTTTTAGTAAATGAAAGGGAAAGTAATTTAAATATTAAACTTATTAGTAAAGGTGGTTTATTAAATTTTGATAAAATACTTAAAACATCAGATTTAGCGAGTTTTCTACCGAGTTTAAATAATGTAATTAATCTTTTGAACATTATATTTTCCAACCAGAATGAATAGCTACTATCCCGCCAGATAAATTTCTATATGAACAATTTTTAAAATTATTTCCTTTCATTAAATCTATCAATTCTTCCTGATTAACAAATTCTTCTATACTTTTAGTCAAATATTCATAAGGGTCTTTATCACCAACAACTGCTTTTCCTATGTGAGGAATTAATTTCGAGTAATTTTTGTATAAAAAATCTAAATTAGAATTTTGAATTTTTGAAAACTCTAAACACATATATCTTCCACCAGGTTTAAGAACTCTATAGGCTTCTGATAAAGATTTACCTAAATTTTTTGTATTTCTTAAACCAAAACTAATTGTATAAAAATCAAAAGTGTTATTTTCGAATGGCAGTTTTTCTGCTTCTGCAACAACCCATTTTATATTTTTATACCTACTTAGTCTTTTTTTGCCTTTTTCAATCATTTTATTATTAGAGTCTGAAGAGGTAATTTCTCCATTCTTATCAGTATAATCTAAAAATAATTTTCCTAAATCACCAGTTCCACAAGCAACATCCAAATACTTCCTGCCTTTGGTCGGACTCATCCAATTCATAAGGTTTTTTTTCCAAAGTCTATGAATTCCAAATGACATAAAATCATTCATCAAATCATATTTATCATAGACTTTATTAAATACTCCTTCGACAAGTCCTGCTTTATTTTGAAGATTTTGTTGCATATAAATTATATTAAAACCCTAATATAGTATGAAATGCCTGAATTACCAGAAGTAGAAATCGTCAAACAATCTTTGAATAAGAGTATTACAGGAAAGATTATTAAAGACATATTAATAAAAAATAGAAATTTAAGGTTTAAGGTTCCAAAAAATTTTGAAAAAAATATAGTAAAAAAAAAAATTATTAAAGTAGATAGGTTTTCAAAACATTTAATACTCAAATTTGAGGATAGTTCTTATTTAATGATACATCTCGGGATGTCAGGAACTATTCATTTAATTAGCAAATCCAGAAAAAAAAGTTCTATAACAAACACCAGTTTTTATCACTCTCCATTGTTACCTAAAAAGCATAATCATGTGGAAATGAAAATTGATAACTTAAAATTAATTTACAATGATCCAAGAAGATTTGGTTATTTTTCTTATTTTAAAAATGATGAAGAGATAAATAATAACTTTAGAAAATATGGGCCAGAACCTTTTGATCCATTATTTGATAGAAATTATATTTTTAATTATTTTAAAAATAAAAAAAAAAATATTAAAAATTTTTTAATTGATCAAAATTTTGTTTCAGGAATTGGTAATATTTATGCTAGTGAAATATTATTTTTATGTAAGATTTTACCATCTAAAGAGGTAAGTTCACTTAGTTTAAATGATTGCCAAAAAATTTCTCATTTTTCAAAAGTAGTTTTAAGAAAAGCAATAGAAAAGGGAGGATCGAGTATCAGAGATTTTATGAATACAAGTGGAGACCAAGGTTCTTTTCAAAAAAATTTTAATGTTTATCAAAGAGAAAATAAAAAATGTTTAAAATATAGTTGCAAGGGAACAATACATAAAAAATTTATTTCAAATAGGTCTAGTTTTTTTTGTAATTTATGTCAAAAATAAACAATTATTGTATTGACCCAATCATTAACTGAAGATATACACTCACGTTTATGGCGAATACAAAATCAGCAATTAAACGTACTAGAAAAATTAAAAGGCAAACAGCTGTTAACAGATCTAGAAAGAGCCGTTATAGAAGTGCATTGAAAAAAATGAATTCTATAATCGAAAAAAAGGATAAAAAAGAAGCTTTATCATTTCTACCAAAGCTAAATTCTGAATTAATGTCAATTGCAAAAACAGGAATCATTAAAAGACAAAACGCCTCAAGGAACATGTCAAGAATTACAAAAAAAATTAATTCTTTATAACAACCTCCAATAAGTAAAAATTTTTTCCTATACAACTTAAGCGTACAATTTATTAATAATTTACTACATCTAAAAGTTTAATTGAAAAAATTACTAGATGTAGATTTAGTAATATTTTTAAATTTTAAATCCTATACTCGACTAGGTTGCAATAATAATTTTAAAAAAATTCAATCAGGAATTTATTCAATCATAAATTTTATTTATTTTTGTTTTTACAAATAAACTTATTGCAATAATTTTTTATAAGTCTTAAGTGGAATTCCTTCATGAAAAATAATTTACAAAACAATAAAGCACTCGAAAAAAAAATTGATTGGCAGAGTATTAAAAAAGAATTACGTGAAAAACTTGGAAACGATATTTTTGAGAGTTGGATAAAAAAAATTGAATTAGTTGAAGAATTTCATAATTATATATTATTTTCAGTCTCAACAAGATTTATAAGAGATTGGATAGTATCAAGATATTTAGACCAAATATTGCAGACAATTAAAGAATACAAAAAAGACCTGGTGAGGATTGAATTTACAATTAAAAATAATAAAGGAACTGAAATTAGCGAGACAAATATTTCATCCAAAAATTCTTTTGAAGTTAATAATGATAATGTGTCGTTTATAAAAGACTCTTATCTTCAATATAATAGGATAGATCCAAATAAAAACTTTGAAAATTTTATAACTGGAGGAAGTAACAAATTAGCATTTGAAGCATCAAAAAAAGTTTCCAAGGATATAGCTCATTATAATCCTTTATATTTATATGGTGGTGTAGGAATGGGTAAAACACACTTACTAAACGCCATTGGTTTAGAGTTGAAAGAAAAGAATAAAGTTATGTTTATATCAGCAGAAAGATTTATGTACCAATTTGTAAAGTCTATAAAATCAAATGAGATGGTAAAGTTTAAAGAGTATTTTAGAAATACCGATATTTTATTAATAGATGATATTCAGTTCATGAATGGTAAAGAAGCCATGCAAGAGGAATTTTTTCATACCTTTAACGCATTATTAGATAAAAATTCACAAATAATAATTTCAGCAGATAGACCACCTAACAAACTAACTAGGATTCAAGAGAGAATAAAATCTAGATTTTCAGGTGGTTTAGTTGTGGATATTCAAAACCCTGATTATGAACTTAGATATAAAATTATTAAATCTAAAACTGATGAATTAAAATTATCTTATTCAAATCAAGTAGTTATCTCTGAAGAAATTCAAAAATTTTTAAGTGCAGAAATTAAAACTAGTATTAGAGAATTAGTTGGAGCACTAAATAGAATTGTTTCGTTCACAAGGATTTATAATAAAGTTCCGAATTTGTCGGAAGTTAAAATAATTTTAAAAGATTTACTAAATCTTACCGAAAATAAAGTCGATATTGATACAATACAGACAATAGTCTGTAAATTTTATAAAATTAGCAAAAATGAAATGCTTTCACCAAGAAGATCAAGATATCTTGTAAGACCAAGGCAGACTGCGATTTATCTTGCAAAAATGCTAACATCAAAATCATTACCAGAGATAGGTAGATCTTTTTCTAATAGAGATCATACAACTGTAATCCACTCTGTTAAAACTATAGAGAGATTGAGAAAAGAGGATAGTGAATTAAATATTAATATTGATAGTCTAAAAAATAAGATTTTGTATAATAAAGAAAATGAAGTTTAGTTTAAATCAACAAGATCTTCAAAAATCTTTAAATTATTGTCAGGGTGTAATTGAAAAAAGGAGCACTTTACCGATCCTTTCAAACGTATTATTGGATGTAAGTAATGGAAAACTTACAATTACAGCTACTGATCTTGATTTAATTTTTATTCATCAAATTCCAAATGTTGAAATAATAGAAGAGGGCAAAACTACTTCATCTTCATCAATAATGTATGATATCGTTAGAAAGTTCTCATCTGGAAGTAAAATTAACTTTTCTAATCCTAGCGAAAATAAATTGCACTTAGAGTCTGATAAATCTGTTTTCAACTTAAATTGTATCAATGCTTCTGAATTCCCATTAACAGATGAAAATTTCAATGAAAATGAGTTTTCGATTAAATCAAAAGAGCTATTAAAACTTTTAAATAAATGTAAATTCTCGGTATCTAACGACGAAACAAGACATTATTTAAGTGGAATTTTTTTACATCAGACAGAAGTTGAAGATAAAAATTTCTTAACAGCTGCAGCTACTGATAGTCATAGAATGTCTATTTCTAAGATTAGATTGCAAAATAAAGTTAAATTTGATCAGATAATTTTACCAAAAAAGACTATTTTTCAACTTTGCTCATTATTAGAGGACTATGAAGGTGAAGTTAAAATATCAAATATAAAATCAAAAATTAAATTTGAAATTAACAATAGTATATTGATATCTAAGCTTATTGATGGAAAATTTCCAAACTACGTACAGGTAATACCTAAAGAAAACCAAAAAAAATTAGAAGTTGATCTAAAATCATTTTTAAATTCGGTAGATAGAGTTGCTTCAGTCTCTTTAGATAAAAAAGATGGTGTAAAATTTAATCTTTCAAAAGATAATCTTGATCTCTCAGTTAACAATACAAATAGTGGTGACGGTAAAGAAAGTTTAAATGTTAAGTTTGATCACGAGCTAGATATAAGTTTTAACTCTAGGTATTTAATTGATGTTGCTTCCCAACTTGATGGAGATAATATTGAGATTTATTTAAAAGATACAGGTTCACCAGCCCTAATTAGAGACCCAGCTGATTATGATAGCATATATGTTGTAATGCCAATGAAGGGCTAATTCATTATATCTAATTCATTATATATTTTACTTTCAATATAATTTGTAAAATCTACTGATCTCATTCCAGGTTTAACTGCGGGAAGAATTGATATTGTTATTGTTTTTTTTGAATTTAATTTTCCATTTTTTGGCCAAACATGTCCAGAATTTATAGCCACAGGTTGACATTTTATTTTTATTTCATCATAAATTCTACCAACTCCTTTTTTAAAGGGAACTATTTCATTTGGTAAAACCCTAGTTCCTTGTGGGAATATAATTATTGGCCTTTCTGAATTTCTTACAGAATTTTTTATTTTATCAATTAAACCTAAATTATCTTTACTAATTTTATTTCTATTTATTGAGATTGATTCTATCTTCTTTAAATACCAACCAAATATAGGAATTTTCATTAATTCATATTTTAAAATAAATATTGGTGAATTAAAAATTGTTTGTAGGTAAAAAGTTTCAAACATAGATTGATGAGAACAGGCAATAAAAAACTTTTCATTTTTAATAATATTTTCCTTACCCTTAACAATAATTTTTGTTTGCAAAAAAATCCGAAGACAAACGGCTGCCCACCTCCCCATCATTTTTCCACCGAATAAAACTATTTTAGTTGGCATCATTAATGATGGCAAAAATATTATTGAAATTAAAGATATACCTAGGAAGAAAAAAAATAAAAATAGAAGTTTTCTTATCATTTTTGTCAAAAACTAAATTATATCTTTTAGTTTTTGTCTTTTTTTAATTACACTTATTTTTGAACCTTTAATTAATATTTCAGCAGGTTTAGGTCTAATGTTATAATTTGAAGATAACGATGATCCATATGCTCCTACGTCACAAATAATAATATAATCTTTCTCATTTAATTTTTGAAATCTATTTGTCGTTAAGAATTTATCTGTAGTTTCACAAATCGGACCTACAAAATCATAACTTTTCTTAGTCATTTTATTGGTTTTTTTTAATGGAATTATTTTATGCCTAGCCCCATACAATGCAGGTCTCATAAAATCATTCATAGCTGCATCCATAATAATAAAATCTTTTTTAGAATTCTCTTTTATATAAATAATTTTTGAAATTAATATTGCAGTATCACCAATAATTGATCTACCAGGTTCAAAAACAATTTTTGATTTATGCTTTTTTAAAAATTTTTTAATAATTTGATTATATTTTTTATAATTAAATTTTTTATTGTCTTTGTTATAATCAATACCCATACCACCACCAAGATCTATATACTCGAAATTAAAGTTAATTTTTTTTATTAATTTATCTATAACGTTAAGCATTTTTTGGTATGGCTTATGATCTAGAATTTGACTTCCAATATGCACACTTAAACATTTTAGATTTAAAAATTTTGAATTTTTTATATATTTTGAAACTTCAATAAATGTCTTTTCATTAACACCAAATTTATTTTCTTTTTTACCAGTTGAAATTTGTTTAATTGTTTTTGCATCTGTATTTGGATTTAATCTAATTCCAATATTTACCTTTTTATTCTTAGATTTTGCTATACTTTCTATTTCTAATATTTCACTTTTTGACTCACAATTAATCAATAAAATATTTTTATCTATCGCATAAATCAATTCTGACCTAGTTTTACCCACTCCAGAAAAAACAATCTTTTTGGAATTTATTCCTGCTTTAAGAGCAATCATTAATTCACCTTTTGAGACAACATCAGCTCCTAATCCACTTCGTTTAATTAGTTTAAGTATTTCTAGATTACAGTTTGACTTTGTTGAAAAACATATGATTGGAGAAAACGATTTAAAACTTCTTTTAAAGTTACTTATATTTTCATTAATTTTTTTTTCCGAATAGCAAAAAATTGGTGTTTCAAATTTTTTAATTACTTTAGTGAGGCTGGATTTTTCAACTGTAAAAATATTATTGATATATTTCATCTTTTTTTGGCATTTTAAATATGTTATTAAAATTATTAAATTTCATAACATTATTATTTAATGATGCCTCATATTTTGGCTCATTTTTTCTTCCACATGAAGTTAATAAAATTAGAAAAATAGTAATTAAAGTTATTTTTTTAATCATAGTTATTTCTTTTTGTAATTTAATATCATTTTCTTAATGTTGTCGAAAGAAGTTCCACCGTAAGAAACTTTAGAATTAACAGATTTTTTTAGTTCAAATACTTTCAGAACATCGGCGGTTAAACCTTTTTCAATTTTATTAATCTCTTTTATAGTGAGCTCTGACAATTTTTTTTTATTTTTTTCGGCAAAATTTATGATTTTAGCTGTTTGTAAATAAGCTTTTCTAAATGGATAATTTAATTCTCTAACCATATAATCTGCCAAATCAGTTGCTGTAATGTAGCCACTTTCTGCAAGTTCGATCATTCTTTTCTTATCTGGTGAAAAATTTTTAAGAACATCATTTAATATAATCAAGGAATTTTTTAATTGATCAAACGATTTAAAAACAATTTCTTTATCATCTTGTAAATCTTTAAAATAAGAAAGGGGCAATCCTTTTAATATTGTAAGCATAGAAAAAAGATTTCCAAACATAAAGCCTGTTTTACCTCTCAAGTACTCTAGTGGATCAGGATTTTTTTTTTGAGGCATAATGGATGATCCAGTTACAATTTTATCATTCAAATTAATAAGTTTAAAAGCATCTGAATTCCAGATTATAAACTCCTCTGCAATCCTAGAGATATGAACAGCACATGCAGAGCAAGAATATAGAAAATCAATTACAAAATCTCTATCAGAAACAGTATCAATTGAGTTTTTAGTCGGTCTGTCGAAACCTAATTTTTTTGAAGTATAAAATCTATCAATTTTAAAAGAAGTACCTGTTAAAGCAGCTACACCAAGTGGATTTTCATTAAGACTCTCTAAATTATTTTGAAATCTATTTTTATCCCTATTAAACATCTCTAAGTAAGCCATTAAGTAATGAGCAAAAGAAACTGGTTGTGCATTTTTAAGGTGTGTGAAACCAGGCATAACTGTCTCAACATTTTTTTCTGCTTTTTTTAAAATATTTTTCATTGTTGCGTCAATGTTTTTAACAATTTCTTTATTAGCATTTCTTAACCAAATTTTAAAATCTGTTATAACCTGATCATTTCTTGATCTTGCAGTGTGAATATACCCTGCGTCTTCTCCAATTAGTTCAAAGAGTCTGTGTTCTATATTCATATGAATATCCTCAAGTTTGTCATCAAAAATAAATTTTTTTTTTATAATTTCGTTCTTTATTCTATTCAAACCCCATACTATTTTATTCTTAATTTTAAAATTTATAATTTTTTGTCTAAACAGCATCTCAACATGTACAATTGAAGCTTTAATATCTTCTTTGAATAATCTTTTATCAATTTCTATTGATCCACCAACCTTTTTAAAAAGGTTTTTTGACTCCTTTTTAATTCTAGTGTTCCAAATTGGTTGATTGTTTTTATTTTTACCCATGATATTTAATTGTTGCAGATTTTATGAAAATCATTTTTTTTAATTATCTTATAATAATATTTTACTTAATATCATCTAGCGTCTCATATTCAATAGAGCGTCCAGAAATTAAGAATCTTATAGTACATAAAGACAAGAAAAAAATTGAAAATATAGAATTTATTAAATCTGATGGCCAAAAAGTAAGTTTAAATGATTATAAATCATACCCATTAATAATAAATTTTTGGGCCACTTGGTGTGCTCCTTGTAAAAAAGAGATGCCATCTTTGGATAAACTTAAAACTTTAAATGAATTTAAAAATATTAATATTATTCCAATTAATATCGGTGGCGAAAGCTATAAAAAATCAAAAGAATTTTTTGATGAAATCAAAATTAAAAATTTAGATATATTTACAGGATCTGGGCCAGAGTTTTCACAGTTGTTTAAACTAAGAGGATTACCAACAACAATTTTAATAGACCGAAATGGTTTTGAAGTTGGGAGAATTGTTGGGTATATTGAATTTAATGATCAATCTTTACTTGATTGGTTACCAAAAATTTTATGAAATTTTCGTTAAATACAACAATAATAAATCCAGAAAATAATGAGCAGATAAAAAGTGCAGTAATTTTACTCCATGGATATGGGGGTGACGGTAAAGATATAAGCATGTTAATTTTAAATTGGAAAAGATTTTTAAAAAATACAGTTTTTTTATGTCCTGATGCACATGAAGTTTGCAGCATAAATCCTACAGGGTTTCAATGGTTTGATTTAAATAATGAAGATCCAGAATATACTCTTCAAGAATCAAAAAAGGCAGAAAATGTTTTAAACAGTTATATTTCAGAAGTAAGTAATTATTTTAATTTAGAATATTCACAAATTTGTGTTTCTGGTTTCAGTCAAGGATGCATGATGTCATTAAATGTTGGTCTAACATCAGAAAAAAAATTTAGTTGTATTGTAGGGTTTTCTGGAAGAATCATAAATATGAAAGACCTTTCTCCAAGAATTAAAAATAAAACTAATATTTTAATGATACATGGTGAAAATGATCCAATCGTCCCCCCGAGCAATTTACTTGAGGCTGAAGATTTTTTTATCAGAAATAAAATTAAAATTGAAACTTTAATGATTAAAAACTGTGATCACCATATACCTATGGAAGCATCAAGTGCGGCATTAAACTTTATTAAAAGAAATATAATTAATTAATAAATACTTAATATACAATTAGTAAAGTTGATTAAAAGTATATTTAATGTATGTTTTAATTATGAGAGAGCTCTCTGATCAAAATATTTCTTTAGAAAAATGTCCTGCATTAGTTTTAAATGCAGATTATCGACCTTTAAGTTATTATCCACTTTCATTATGGAGCTGGCAAGATTCAATTAAATCTGTTTTCTTAGATAGAGTTTCAATTGTTAGTTATTACGACAGACAAATCAGAAGTCCCTCGTTTAGTATGAAACTTCCAAGTGTAATTGCTCTTAAATCATACATTAGACCTCAATCAAATCCTAACTTTACAAGGTTTAACGTATTTTTAAGAGATAAGTTTAGCTGCCAATATTGTGGAAGTAAAAATGAATTAACCTTTGATCACTTACTGCCAAGATCAAAAGGTGGAAAAACTAATTGGGATAATGTTGTAACAGCTTGTTCTTCCTGTAATGTTAAAAAGGGAGGAAGACTAATAAAGAATTCAGGTATGACATTAAATCAATGGCCTTTTCAACCTACCACAGAAGATCTTCACAAAAATGGAAAGAATTTTCCACCTAACTTTTTACATAAAAGTTGGATGGACTATTTGTATTGGGATGTCGAACTTGAACCGTAACTAAATTTTTTCAGAGATTTTTATAGCAACCTTAGAACCAGTTTTAATTACTTTATCCATAATTGAATAAACACCTTTTTTTGTAGCACCTTTCTCGTAGGCTATATCTTTATGATCTAATTCGTCTTGTCTAAATTTTATTATTTTTTCCTTTAAATCCTTTTCATCTCCCTCTATTTGGTCAATTTGGCTTTTATAATGTTCGTCTATTACCTCCTCGACAGAGGCCGTACATAACATCGCTGCTTTTTTTCCAAGTATCGTTGAACCAAATCCAAGACCTAGTCCAAGCAAATCCCATAATGGTAGTAATTTTGTTGGTTTGATATTTCTTTTTTCTATTTCATCCTCAAAAAAATTTGAATGTTCCTCCTCATGCTTCTTCATTTCTCCAATAATTTGTTTCAAATCATCATTTTTTACAATAGTATTTAAAGCAAGCAGTTGACCCTCATAAATTTTAATTGCACCTCTTTCTCCAGCGTGATCTACTCTTATAAATTCTTCTAATTTTTTTTTATTAGTTTTTTTCATAGACCAATGTTCTAATAGAAAAAATAACAATTAAAATTGATAAAATTGTATTAATTGCCGCTAGTGAAATTCCAAGAATTTCAAAAGTAGCATCTTTACAGTTAACAGGCATAGCCTTGTTAAGAGACTCTAATAATTTCGATTTATTTAAAATATCTGATGACCCATTTGTACAGGCTGATAGCTCATCAAATATACTATTCTCAATTCCAAAATGATACCCAGATAGTATAGCACTCAAAGCAAATATCATAATTGTAACTATTAAAATTTGATCATTATTCGAATAATTAAACCCGATAAAGCTTACAAATATTGCAGCTAGGTAAGGTAACCTTTGATAAATACATAACTTACATGGTTGATACTGCAATATATACTCAATGTATAAAGCTGAAATTATTGAAATTAATGAGATAGATAAAATAATTAAATAAAAATTTTTTCTATTAGGAAATAGGATCATATTTAATTAATAAAATTATTTAAAAATTTATATATAAAATAAGCAAAAATAATTAGAATAATCGATAAAAAGATCGAGAACTTAAGAAGTTTTTTTTCAATAACTTTTTTCATTGTAGGTCCAAAGTTTCCAACTAAAAATGCTATTAAAAAAAAACGCGAACCTCTCGTTACTAGTGAAATGATAATAAAATACAAAATATTAAAGTTTATAAAACCACTAGTGATTGTGAGTAACTTAAAAGGGACTGGTGAAAAGCCAGCAATTGCCAGGAGAGTTATCCAGGCTATAACACCACCTTCTGAAGACACTTTATCTTTTAAAAATGAGGTATCATCAACACCATAAATCTCAAAAATTTTAAGGCCAATTTCGTTAAAGAAAACATAACCTATAAAATACCCAAGGCAAGCTCCCAAAACAGATCCTATAGTTGCAATTAATGCAATTCTAATCCATTCATTTTTTCGAGCTATTGTCATAGGAATTATCAAAACATCAGGTGGTATTGGGAATATAAAACTTTCAATAAAAGATATAAATCCCAAAATATATTTGGATCTTTTATGACCTGCTAGTTTAATAGTTTTATTGTACAGTTCTTTAAACATATTTTCTTTTAATATAATAAATGATTTAATACTATTAGTTAAAATATGCAAAGCTTTGGGCGAATGGCGGAACTGGTAGACGCGTTGGACTCAAAATCCAATAGTAGCAATACTGTGAGAGTTCGATTCTCTCTTTGCCCACCAAGAATTTATGAGTACACAAAACATTAATAATTTAGTTGAACTATTTTTTATCAATTATAAAAAACAAAAAAAAAACAATATTCTTTTAACATCCTTAAAAGACGCCAGTAATTGTTTTACATGGGAAAAAACATTCCAATCAATTAAAAAACTTTCGTTAGAAATTAAAAAATATGTAAATAAAGGTGATAGATGTTTATTAATATCTGAAAATAGACCAGAGTGGTTTATAACTGATCTTTCAGTAATGTTATCAGAAGCTATTACTGTTCCAGCCTATACAACTTATGCAGAGATGGATTATGAATATATAATTGAAAATTGTAATCCAAAATTAATCTTTGTTTCTAATCAAGAACAATTTAATAAAGTAAAAGAAATTATAAAAAGAAAAAGTTTTGTTGTTAAAATATTTTCATTTGAAGAATTAGACATAAATTCCGAAACTTATATTAATGTTAATAAATTATTTTCTAATTTAGATTATCAAGATTTAAGTGTCCCAAACTTATCAATTAACAGAAATGATCCAGCTTGTATTATTTATACTTCAGGAACGCAAGGTAATCCAAAAGGTGTAATCTTAAGTCATGGTGGAATTTTAAATAATTGTGATGGTGCACTCGATATATTAAAACCTTTGCTAACATATCAGACTAGATTCTTGACTTGGTTACCTCTTTCACATTCTTATGAGCACACTGTTCAATTTGTTCAAATAAGTGTTGGAGCAAAAATATTCTATGCAGAAAGTATTGAAAAATTGATTAAAAATATGAATGATTGTAAACCTCAACTGATGACTGCAGTGCCTAGGTTTTACCAAAATTTATTTCAAAAGATTAATGCAAGTTTTAACAAAGCAACAGGATTAAAGAAAAAACTAATATTAAAAATGTTAGAACTAGGAACCAAAAAGATAAATAAACAACCTTTAACAATTTTAGAAAAATTAATTGATATTATTTTAGAAAAAATTGTAAGAAAAAAGATCAAAAGTCAATTTGGAGGCGAGCTTAAAACTTTCGTTTCTGGCGGTGGAGCGCTTGATAAAGAAGTTGGTATTTTTTTAAATGCTATTGGTCTTCCTACGTTACAAGGTTATGGACTAACTGAGACCTCTCCAGTTGTGAGTTGTAACCCAATTGATGATATTAGAGTTGAGACTGTGGGACCACCGTTTAAAGGTAATGAAGTAAAAATAGAATTAGATGGGGAAATTTTAGTTAAAGGTGAAAATGTAATGTTAGGTTATTGGAATAATGAAGAAGAAACTAATAAAGTTTTAAAGGATGGTTGGTTACATACAGGCGATATTGGAATTTTTGAAAATGGTTATTTAAAAATTACTGATAGAAAAAAAGATATTTTGATTACACCTGGTGGTGAAAATATTTCTCCTGTTAAAATTGAAAACGAGTTATCAAACTCCAAATTTATTGATCAATCTATTGTTTATGGAGATAATAAACCATATTTAGTTGCTTTATTAGTTTTATCTGAGGAGCATTCAAATGTACAAAAAGATAAAATAGAAAAAGAATTAGAAAATTTAAATAAAAACCTTTCTAAAATTGAAAATATAAAAAAATTTTTTATTATTAATGAAAAATTTTCGATTGAAAATGGAATGCTAACTCCAACTTTAAAACTTAAAAGATACAAAATTGTTCAAAAATATAAAAAAGAATTTGAAAAACTTTATTAAAATTTTTTAAAAACACTTTATTAATAGCGATTTAGTTAACTTTTTAGATTGAACAAAAAATAAAAAAAAATAATTTTTTTTTAATTTTTTCAAAAAATTATATGTTTGACATAACTATTCAAAAAAAATAAAAATTAGTTATTAACGAATCATAAAGATTCGTTTATAAAAAAAGGGAGCTAAAGATGGCTAAAAGAAAAAAGAAAGCTGCTAAAAAGAAAACTAAGAAAAAAGCTAAGAAAAAAGCTAAGAAGAAGAAAAGAAGATAGTTTAGTATTCTTTTTAATTGATTACGCTTCTCATGGCGTTTGCGTGGGAAGCGTTTTTTTTATTCTGTTTCTTCTTGATTAACGATTTCTTCACTTTCTGATTTTTCTTCTAACTTTTGAGTTTGTTTTTCTAAATTTCTTTTTAAGGCTTTATCAAGTTTTTTCTGAGCGTCTTCAATACTTGAATTCATTACAATTTGAAATTCTGTTAATAGTCTATCGTATGCTTTTTCAAAAAGTTGTCTTTCACTGTAAGATTGATCTACCATAATGTCGTCCCCTTTGTTTAGATCTCTTACAACTTCTGCTAAATCATAAATCTTGCCTGAGGAAATTTTAGCCTCGTATTCTTGAGCCCTTCGACTCCACATTGAACGTTTTATTTTTGGTTTACTTTTTAATATACTTACACATTTATTTATTTGATTTATCGTTGCCAAAGGTCTCAAATGTGACTGTTTGTTAACTGGAACCATTCCGTTGGCTTTATCTTTTTCAAACTTTAAAATGTAAGTTTCTACGTCAATACCACCTATATTAATTTTTTTAGTTTCAGTTATTTGTCCGACACCATGTTTTGGATATACAACATAATCTTTAACTTTAAATATTCTTTTTTCAGTTTCTTGTTTTTTTACCTTTTTAATCTCAGGTTTTAGCTCATTATTTTTTGGAATTCTTAAGTTATCAGACTTAACCTCAATTTTAACCTTTTTTTTTTGTTCTTTGGTTTTTTTAGGAATTTTACTGTTAATTATTTTTTTAACCTTTTCAGATTTAATAATCTTTTTTGATTTGTTAGTCTTTCTTAAATTTTTTGTCTTTTTTTTTATAACTTTTTTTGTCTTTTTTTTACTCAAGATTTTCTTTAAAATATTTTTCATATTTTTCTTTTACGTCTTTAAATTGTTCATGATCCGTAGGAGGATCTTTTTTTTCATTTATGTTAGGCCATATATCCGCATACTTTTTATTTACTTCCATCCATTTTCCTTCTTTATCCTCATTATCTGATATTATGGCGTCTACCGGACATTCTGGTTCACAAACGCCACAATCTATACACTCATCGGGTTTAATTACAAGCATATTTTTCCCCTCATAAAAGCAATCCACTGGACATACTTCAACACAATCCATCAATTTACATTTGATGCATTTATCATTTACTAAATATGTCATGTTTTTTTTTGTCGAACTTTCTCTTTAATATCACCCACTACTTTTGGATCTAGATAAAGCAAACCTGATAATCTTCTCATAAGATTAGTTTCATAAATATCTGCATCTTCATCTGAATATATAATATCCCATAACGCCTCAATTATAATTTTTTTATCTCCTTCATTAATATTTTTAACTTCTCTAGTAAAATCAAGTATTTGATTTGAATCTTTTTCTTTTTCTTCAGCATCTTCCAGTATTTTATCAATTTCTTTAGTTTCAGCTCCCATCTCAACAATTGCCTCTTTAATAATTTTTTTTTCTTTACTTGTATAATTTTCGTCAATTCTAGCTGAATGAATTAACAAACAAGCTACCGCCATTATTGATGGATGATTATTTTCTATTTCAGTCTCTTCTTTTTTAAAAATATTAAACATTATTTTAAGTTAAGTTCAGAAAGAATATTAAACGGATTATCATTAATATTTTCATTGGTATCTTTTTTGATTATTTTTCTTAATGGAATGTATTTGAAGTGAAGATTGTTATCTTTTTCGTAAGTTTTGTAATTCATTTTTTTTATTAGTTTCACAAAATTTTCTTTATTACAACCCAACAAATTAAGCATCTCAGGAATTAATTTGATCTCTTTAATTTTATTTTCTGATTTAGTGTTAAAAATCATCAGAAATAACCTTTCTAAAATATCTATCCTAATATAAAGATTTTCAAATTTTTCAAAACCACACAAAAGCATTAAATTTTTATTTAACTTTTTCTTTTCCTCTAAAAAGTTTAATCCAAAAGTTGGAGGCGAGAAATCAAAATTTTTTTCATTAAAGTTTTTCCATAAAAGAATTCTTAATGATACAGAACTTGGTTTAAATAATTTAAATAAAAAAACATGATATCTGCCAAATTTTACACCTAGATTTCTCAATTTTTTTCTTTCATCTTGATTAAGTTTTTTTAAATAATTTAAAACTTCATCCCTTTTTACTACTCCATTATTTTCATAAAGATGATATGCTAAAGCTCTTATTTCTGGATTGTTATCCTTAACATTTTTTAAATCTATTAGACTTTTTAACTCTGTTTCAATTTTATCATTTATCCAGTTCTGTAAATAAGAATTTAGTCTTAATTTTTCGTTATTCTCAATCATTTCATCAATAATTAATTGAATTTGAGGATTTAAATAATCTGAACCTGGAATTAATTTAGCTATTTGATTGTTATTCCAATAAATTTTGAAATCGTCTTTTAGTTCAACCAAACCAGTATCAATTATCTGAGTTATTCTCTTTATAATTTCCGGCACAACATTTTGTCTTGCTGCTTTTTTTAGTGATTTTATATCTGCATCTAAAGTATCAACTTTTAAGTCTAATTCTAATCTTAGACCTTTTAAACGTCCAATATATTGTTCATTAATCATTACTTCTTCATCATTAACAATCTCAGTTTCAAAAACTATATCTTGTTTTAAACCTCTAGCTAAAACACTTGCTCTTTTATCAATGAAAGTTTTTGTTAATTCTTCATGAAGTCTATCAGATAGTTTATCTTCAAGGTTTTTAGTCCTTTCTATCCAATAATCTTGATTTTCAACCCAATTAGATTTATTTGATACATAGGCCCATGTTCTAACGTTAGCAATTCTATTCGATAAAGAGTCGACATTGCCATCTAATTTGTCTAAGAGGGATAATTGTTCTTTCATATAGTGGTTTGGGACTTTTTTGTTTTTATTTGTTAAAAAATTAAAAATCTTACTTACAACGTCAAAATGATGACCGTAAGTTTTCTTTACAAAATCAGGTATTTGACAACATTCCCAAAGTATTTTTAAAATTTCAGTATTATCTTCAATTTTTATATTTGGGGCCTCTTTCAGAAAATATTTTAATACTTTCTCATCTTGGCATTCACTTATTCTTCTGAGCCATTCTTTCTGCGGCTTTTCTTCTAAAGATTTTAATAATGAAACCTTATTACCAAAATTTAATTTTGAGTTTCTCCAAAAGATAGTTTGTATGTCTGGAAAGCTGTGTGTTTCTAGTGCTTCGATTTCCTCAGCTCCTATTTCTTTGCAATCGCCTGTAGTGCCAAATATACCATCATTTAAATATCTACCTGCTCTTCCTGCAATCTGTCCCGTTTCAGAAATATTTAAATTTCTTAACTTTTTACCGTCAAATTTTTTTAAATTTGAAAAATAAATATTATCTAGATCCATATTTATTCCCATCCCAATTGCATCGGTTGCAACTAAATAATCAACATCGCCAGATTGATATAAACTTACTTGAGAGTTTCTTGTTTTGGGGCTAAGAGAGCCCATAACAATAGCAGCTCCACCTTTTTGACGTCTAATCAATTCTGCGATCGCATAAACTTCTTCAGTAGAAAATGCAATAACAGCACTTTTTCTCTCTATTCTTGAAATTTTTTTGTGGCCGCCAAAAGATAATTTAGAAAGTCTCTCTCTATTTTTAAATTCAATATCGTCATCAAGTTTTTGAATAATTTTTTTTATAGAATTTGAACCCATGAGCATAGTAAGTCTTTCACCTCTCATATGTAACAATCTATCGGTAAAAATGTGACCTCTTTCATGATCATTACACATTTGTATTTCATCTATACCAACAAATTCTAAGTTTTTATCCAATGGCATAGACTCAACTGTGCAAAGAAAATATTTTGCATTAATTGGTATAATTTTTTCTTCGCCAGTTATTAAAGCAATTTTTGATGGATCTACTTTTTTTATAATTTTGTCATAAACTTCTCTTGCTAAAAGTCTTAAAGGGAAACCAATCATTCCCGAATCAAATGAAAGCATAGTCTCTATAGCCAAGAAGGTTTTTCCTGTATTTGTGGGTCCAAGAACTGCTGTGATTTTATTTTTTATCATTTCTAGCTTTGGTATGATTTTTTTTACCAATACTATATATTGTTACCTCTAAAGAACAAAAATAGTCTAAAACTAGTCCGAATCATTGAGGAAAAAGTTCTCATTTTTATTATTTAATGCTTTAAGGTTATCATAATTTCAAAAAATTAAATATATTTTTTTATGCCTCAGAAAATGTGGGAAGCTAATTCTAAAACAAAATCAAAATCCAACTTATTTGAGTTTGAAAAATTTTTAGCAAATAAATTTAATTATAAACCTGAGAAAAATTATAAAAAATTATTTAATTGGACCATCAAATACCCAAAGCTTTTTTGGACTTCAATTTGGGAATTTTCAAATATCAAAGGTATTAAAAATGATAAATTTCATTTTCCGAAAGAAATAATTAAAAGTAAATTTTTAGTAAAATCCAAATTAAATTATGCAGAAAACTTATTATCAAAAAGTGACACTACGAAAGCCGTAACTTTTATTAGTGAAAATGGATATAGGGAAGAAAAATCCTGGAAGGAATTAAATAATAATACTTTAAAATTAATTAAATTTTTTAAAGATAATAAAATTAAAGATAAAGATAGAATAGCAGCATATACAGCAAACCAAATTGAAACTGTTGAAAGTTTTATTGCAACTAGTGCAATAGGAGCTATCTGGTCTTCTTGCTCACCAGATTTTGGTACACAAGGAGTTATAGAAAGATTTTCTCAAATAAAACCAAAATTATTAATCATAACTGACAGGTATTATTATAATGGTAAAGAAATAAATGTCCTTGAAAGATTACCAGCCATTCTTAAAAAAATTAAATCTATTAAAAGTGTTTTAATTACTAATTATCCAGGCAAAAAAAATTTAAAACAAAAAAAAATTAAAGGGATAAAAATCTTTTATTTCAATAAATTAAAACACAAAGTAAAAAGTAAAATTACATTCAAAAAATTTGATTTTGATAAAGAGTTAGCTATTTTATATTCAAGTGGAACTACAGGGAAACCAAAATGCATATGTCATAGAGCTGGTGGTGTTTTGCTGCAACATTTAAAAGAACATAAACTTCACTGCAATGTTAAGCCAGGAGACAATGTTTTTTATTTTACTACCTGTGGATGGATGATGTGGAATTGGTTAATGACCTTTTTGGCATCAAAAGCTTCTATTATTCTATTTGATGGCTTTCCAATGCATAAAAGAAGTGATTTACTATTTAAAATAGCTGAGAAAGAAAAAATTTCTTTGTTTGGTATAAGTGCTAAGTATATTGATCAATTAAAAAAGCTTAACGTAAATATTAAAAAAAAATTTAAACTAAAGTATCTCAAAACTATTTGTTCTACTGGATCACCCTTATCCTCGGAGGGTTTTGATTATGTTTATAAAAATTTAAAAAAAAATGTTCATTTAGCATCTATTGCAGGTGGAACAGACTTAGTATCGTGCTTTGTATTAGGAAATATATATTCACCAGTTTACAGGGGTCAGATTCAAAATAATGGATTAGGAATGAATACTGATGTTTTTTCTGAAAGAGGAAAATCTTTAATAAATCAAAAAGGGGAATTAGTCTGCAAATCGCCTTTTCCCTCAATGCCAAAACTATTTTGGAATGATAAGAATAATGAAAAATATAAGAGCGCATACTTCAATAAATTTAAAAATGTTTGGCATCATGGAGATTTTGCTGAAAGAAAATCTAACGGAGGTTATGTAATTTATGGAAGATCAGATGCTACACTAAATCCTGGTGGAGCAAGGTTGGGAACTGCTGAGATATATTCCGTAGTTGATAAATTTAAAGAAGTTAAAGAGTCAATTGTTATAGGTCAGAAATGGGATAATGATGTAAGAATTATATTATTTGTTGTTTTAAAGAAACCTAAGTCGTTAAATGAAGATTTATCTTTTAATTTAAAGAAGGCTATACGTAAAGATGCATCTCCACGGCATGTACCTAAAAAAATAATTGAGGTCTCAGATATACCTAGAACAAAAAATGGAAAAATAGTTGAGATCGCTGTTAGAAATACTGTTGAAGGAATAAAAATTAAAAATATTCAAGCTCTTATAAATCCTAATATTTTAAATGAATTTAAAAATTTAGATGAACTTAAGACACCATAAATACTCATAAATTTATATAGACAATAATAATTGATTAATATTAAATAGTAATAATAATTAATAGATTGGAGTATAAATGATAAAAAACTTATTCAAAAGTTCTCTAATGATATTACTTCTGACACTTGGTTTGTCAGGTAAATCGTTTGCTCAAGAACTAAAATTTTTTACAATTGGTACAGGAGGAACGGCTTATACTTATTATCCAGTTGGTGGAATGATTGCAAATGCAATTTCTAAACCGCCAGGATCAAGAGAATGTGGTAAAGGTGGAAGTTGCGGAGTTCCTAACTTAATTGCATCTGCTGTTTCATCAAGAGGATCAGTAGATAATGTAAATGCAATTATTTCAGGTTTGAGAAATTCAGGATTTGCACAGTCCGATGTTGCTTATTGGGCTTACACTGGAACTGGAACTATGGAAGGAAAAGAACCAGCAAAAGATTTAAGAACTATCGCAGCACTTTTCCAAGAACATATTCATTTAGTTGCACTTAAAAAAAGCAATATTAATTCTGTTAAAGACCTAAAAGGCAAAAGAGTTTCACTCGATGAACCTGGATCTGGAACGTATGTTGACGCTAAATTAATTTTAGAATCAAATGGTTTAAGTACTAGTGATGTAAAAGCTGAAGCTTTAAAAGGTAAAGCAGCTACAGATGCACTAAGAAATGGTAAAGTTGATGCAATTTTTGTTGTAGCAGGTTTTCCAACAGGAGCTATTGTTGAATTAGCATCTGCAGTTGATGTAAAATTAGTTCCTATAGATGGTGCAGGAGCTAAAGCATTAACTTCAAAATATGGATTTTTCTCACAAAGCCCAATTCCTTCAGGAACTTATGAAGGAGTTGATGAAGTAAATACTGTAGCAGTAGGTGCTCAATGGTTTACGTCTGCAAAAGAAGATAATGAGTTAATCTATCAAATCACTAAAGCTTTATGGAATAAAGAATCTAGAAAGCTAATGGATGTTGGTCATGCTAAAGGCAAAACAATAACGCCTGATACAGCTCTCTCTGGAGTAGGAGTACCATTACATCCTGGTGCAGAAAAGTTCTATAAAGAAGTAGGACTTATAAATTAAATTTATAAGTACTCTAAAATATATTGTGCCCTAGGTCATAAGACTTAGGGCATTATTATGCCTCAATTTAATATTTCTCCTAAAGAAGTTTCAAAACTTGAAGAAAAGTTTGAAGTAAAAAATAACGAAAGAAAATTAAAAAATTTTTTAAAATCATTGACGTTTATTGCATTAGTTGCGATGTCAGTTTACCATTTTTATGCCTCAGGATTTGGAACAATTAGAGATATACTTCATAGAGGTATTCACATTTCTTTTGTGGTTGGTCTAGTATTTCTTTTTTATAATTGGAAAAGTTTTCCTGATGCAAAATTAAAAGGCAAAGTTCCTATAATAGATATTATTTTTTCAATTCTAGTTGTATTAACTGCACTTTATCTACCTTTATTGCCTCCTGAAATATTAGCTAGCAGAGTAGGTAATCCTTCAAGTACTGAAGTTATAATGGGATCAATACTTATAATTCTGACCCTTGAAGCTGCAAGAAGATCTATTGGATACACACTGCCATTAATATGTGTAATATTTATGATTTTTGCACTTTATGGTCCAATTTTCCCTGGAGCTTTAAAGCACGGAGGCAGTAGTTGGGCAGGTTTTGTAAATCATATTTATATAACTAACCAAGGAATTTATGGAATTGCTGTTGGTGTTATGGCTCAATATGTTTTTTTATTTATTCTATTTGGAGTACTTGCAACTCGAATAGGACTAGGACAATTATTTATTGATTTAGCAATGGTGATAGCTGGAAGATATTCTGGAGGTCCAGCAAAAGTAGCGATTTTTTCTTCAGCATTTCTTGGGACTATATCTGGGTCTTCAATAGCAAATACAGTAACAACTGGATCTTTAACAATACCTGCAATGAAAAAGGTTGGATATCCTCCACATTTTTCTGGTGCTGTAGAAGCTACAGCATCTACTGGTGGACAAATAACTCCACCTATTTTAGGGGCTGCTGCCTTTATTATGGTCGAATATTTAGAATTACCCTTAAGAGATATTTTAGCAGCTGCATTAATTCCAGCACTGCTTCACTATTTTGGAATTTTTGTAATGGTTCATTTAGAGGCAAAAAAATTAGGGCTTAGAGGTTTAAACGAAAGTGAGGTTCCTAAATTTATAAAAATTATACAAGACAATTGGCTTGCAATAGTTCCATTGTTTATCTTGGTATATTTAATTTTAGTTGGTAGGACGCCAGATTATGCTGCAGTAAATGGAATAATTGCATGTATCGTTATTGGATTTATTAGAAAAAAAAATAGACTTACTTTTAACGACTTATTTGAGTGTCTTGCAAGAGGTGCAAAGAATACTTTAGCAGTTGGAGCCGCTGCAACATCAATAGGGATTATAGTTGGTGTAGTTACTCTAACAGGTGTTGGTTTTAGATTAGGTTATGTAGTAATCCAAACGGCTGGTGATATTGGAGGTTTCTTTTTAAACTTTTTACCTTTTAATTATTTTTCTTTAGCCGATCTAACATTGTTTTTCTCATTAATATTAATTGCAATATCATGCATATTTATGGGTACAGGAGTACCAACTACTGCAACATATATAATACTAGTTGCTGTTGCTGCGCCTGCTCTTACTCAATTACAAATTGAGCCAATTGTTTCTCACTTTTTTGTGTTTTATTATGGTGTCTTAGCTGACATAACACCGCCTGTTGCTCTTGCAGCATATGCTGCTGCTGGAATCGCAGGTTCAAATCCATTTACCACGGGTAATACTGCATTTAGATTAGGAATTGCAAAAGCCCTTGTGCCCTTTGTATTTGTTTATTCACCATCTCTATTACTGGTTGCCCAAGGATTTAATTTTTATGATTTTTTTGTAACTTTAATATCTGCAATGATTGGAATTGGTTTGATTGGAATTGGATTTACAGGCTATCTATTTAAAAGAGTTTCTACCTTTCAAAGATGGTATTTGGGAATTATTTCATTATTATTTATTGCACCTGGTTTAGTTTCATCAATTATTGGCTTAGTTTTAATGTTGCCAATATTTATTCTTCAATTAAGAAAATAAAACTTATCCACCTAGTCCAGCATTTGGAAGAGGTCTTCTTAAAATTTTCCAAATCCCAACCGCGCTTGCAATTAATTTATTTTTATACTTGAGTTTGCAATTTATAAATACCATTGACTTTGTAACTTTTTGAATTTCTACTGTTCCCAATAACTCATCTCCAATGTTAGAGGGAGCTATAAATTTTATATCCAATGAAATAGTTACACATGGTTTATTTCCACTTGCTCTATGACAAGCAGTACCTGCTCCAGCATCAATGATAGTACAAATATAACCACCATGGGTTATCCCAGCTTTATTTAAATGTGTTTTTTTAATCTTAGTTTTAAACTCGAATTTTTTTTTAGTAATTGATCTAAATAATAAACCACCATTATGTTTCATATAGCTTGGTTTATTACTTAATTGTTCAAATTTTTTTTTCATTAAAGGATTATTGTCATAATTAGTATAAATAATAAAACTAAACAAAAGAAATATATTACAGATTTTTCAAGTGATATTTTCATTTATCCTTCCATTTTGGTGCGCCTGCTAGGAGTTGAACCCAGAACCTCCTGGTCCGTAGCCAAGCGCTCTATCCAATTGAGCTACAGGCGCAATTTGTACAGTTTTTATACATTATTAATAATGTAAATTATTTTTTTAGCAAATATTGATATATATATTACAAAAATGAATCTAGATTTATTAGTTCCTGATATAGGAGACTTTGAAAACGTTGAAATAATCGAAGTACTTGTAAAAAAAGGCGACAAAATCAATAAAAATGACCCTGTTGTCACTTTAGAAAGTGACAAATCAAGTGTTGAAGTACCATCTGAATATGGAGGCACAATTGAAAATATAAATGTAAAAATTGGGGATAAAGTTTCAAAAGGTGATTTGATATTAACTATCTCTTCAGAAAATAAAGATGAACATGACAAAATTAATAAAACTTTAGACGAAAAAATTCCGCCTTCGACAGAGAAATTGATAGAGGAAGCAGAAACTGCAACTAAATCTGACACAAAAGTTGAAACAAAAGTAACAGAGCCAAAACAAATCAAGCAAACAAGATTAATTAATGAAGTTAAAATGGTTAGTAGTAACGACGATATTGATCCAATTGAAACTAAAGAGTGGTTAGATTCATTAAGTGCAGTTCTGCAAAATGATGGTTCTGAAAGAGCTCATTTTTTAATTAATCAATTAATTGATCAATCTTATAAAGCTGGATCTAAAATTCCTCATACTCAAACTACTCCCTACGTGAATACTATACCTCCTGAAGAGGAAAAAAGATCACCTGGAGATCAAAACATAGAACGTAAGTTAAGATCTTTAATTAGATGGAATGCTGCTGCGATGGTAGTAAGAGCAAATAAAAAACATCCTGAACTTGGCGGTCACATAGGAACATTTGCATCAGCTGCAACCTTGTATGATGTTGGGATGAATCATTTTTGGCGAGCAAAGAATAATAAATTCGGAGGTGATCTAGTATATTTTCAAGGTCATAGTGCACCAGGAATGTATGCAAGAGCTTTTCTTGAGGGAAGACTAAATGAAAAGCAGTTAGATAGATTTAGACAAGAAGTACAAACTGGTGGACTTTCATCTTATCCTCATCCTTGGCTAATGCCAAACTTTTGGCAGTTTCCAACTGTTTCAATGGGTATTGGTCCAATGTTAGCAATATATCAAGCAAGATTTATGAAATATCTAATCAATAGAGGATTAATTAAAGATGAGGGAAGAAAAGTTTGGGCTTTTCTTGGAGATGGAGAAATGGATGAACCTGAGTCACTTGGGGCAATTGGTTTAGCGGCGCGTGAAAATTTAGATAATTTAATATTTGTTGTTAACTGCAACTTACAAAGATTAGACGGTCCAGTAAGAGGAAATGGAAAAATAATTCAAGAATTAGAGGGTATTTTTAGAGGAGGTGGCTGGAACGTTCTAAAAGTTATTTGGGGATCTTATTGGGACTCACTTTTAGCAAATGATAAGACAGGACATTTAGTAAAAATTATGAATGAAACCGTAGATGGTGAATATCAAGCATTTAAAGCAAGAAATGGGCTTTATGTGAGAGAAAAGTTTTTTGGCAAATACCCTGAAACTACAGAATTAGTTTCATCAATGTCGGATACTGATATTTGGAGACTTAATAGAGGAGGCCATGATCCACACAAAGTTTATGCTGCATATGATAAAGCGGTTAATCACAAAGGAAGCCCCACAGTCATAATAGCTAAAACTATAAAAGGTTATGGTATGGGTAAAAGTGGTGAAAGTGTAAACACTACTCACCAACAAAAGAAATTGGATGTTGATGATTTAATGTATTACAGGGATAGGTTTGATGTTCCTTTAACAGATTCTCAAGTCAAAAATATTGAATATTTTAAACCAGACGAAAACTCTGAAGAAATTAAATACTTAAAAAAAAGAAGATTAGAACTTGGTGGATTTATTCCAGAGAGAACATCATATTCAAAACCGATTAAAGCTCCAGTTAAAGATATTTTTGATTTTATGAAAAAGTCTACTGGCGAAAAAGAAATGTCTACGACAATGGCATTAGTAAGAATGTTAACTAATCTTTTGAGAGATAAAAATGTTGCACCAAAATTGGTTCCAATTATTCCCGATGAAGCTAGAACATTTGGAATGGAGGGTTTCTTTCAAAAAATAGGTATTTATGCTCATGAAGGTCAAAAATATGAGCCAGAGGACTCAGCACAACTTTCATCTTATAGAGAAGAAAAAAGTGGTCAGGTATTAGAAGAAGGTATTACAGAAGCTGGTTCAATGTCTTCTTGGATAGCAGCTGGAACAGCATATACAAACCATGATATTGAAATGATACCAATTTATCTTTTCTATTCAATGTTTGGCTTTCAAAGAATTGGAGATTTTGCTTGGGCTGCAGGAGATAGTCAAGCGAGAGGCTTTTTAATTGGTGCGACTGCAGGAAGAACAACACTTGCAGGAGAAGGTCTTCAACACCAAGATGGTCATAGTCATTTGTTAGCATCAACAATTCCAAACTGTATTTCTTATGATCCAACATTCCATTATGAATTAGCTGTGATTTTTAGAGAAGGTTTAAGAAGGATGCATGAAAAAAATGAAAATATTTTTTATTATATTACAACAATGAACGAAAATTACTCCCACCCTGCAATGCCAGATGATTGTGAGGATGGAATTCTCAAGGGAATGTATAAAATTAAAGAAACATCAGGTTCTAAAGAGGCAAAAATTCAATTATTAGGCTCTGGAACAATACTAAGAGAAATGATGGCAGCATCAGAAATTCTTAAAAAAGAATATCAGGTCGATAGTGAAGTTTGGAGTGTTACTAGTTTTAATGAGTTAAGAAAAAATGGAATGGAAGTTGAAAGATTTAACCTTCTAAATCCTGCAGAAACAAATAAAAAATCATATGTAGAGGAATGTTTAGGAAAACAACAAGGTCCTATCCTTACAGCCACTGACTATATGAGAATAAATGCTGATCAAATAAGACCTTTTACAAAAAAGAGCTTTTATTCATTAGGTACGGATGGATATGGAAGAAGTGATACAAGAAAAAACTTAAGAAATTTTTTTGAAGTAGATAAAGAACACATAGTTGCTTATAGCCTTAGCGTTTTAGCCAATGAACAACTTGTTACATCAAAGTATGCTGAAGATGCATTCAAAAAGTATAAAATTGATAAAAAAAAACCCATGCCAACAAAAATGTAAATGTCTGATCAATCAAATAAAATATCCGCAAGTCCAAAAGTTAGAAAATTTGCAAGAGAACTTGGAGTAGATATAAATAATGTTAAGGGAACAGAGAGATCAGGTAGGGTTGTTGAAAAAGATTTAAAAGACTTTGTCTCATTAAGAATCAATCATCTTCAGAATAATAGTGAAAGACAAAAAGAAAAAATTAATAAAAGCGAATATCAACATTCAGATTTTGGGGAAGTTGAAATTAAAGATATTCCTAGAGTAAAAAAAATAGCAGCTCCACATCTTGTAAATTCGTGGACAAACATTCCACATGTAACTAACCATGATGAGGCTGATATTACAGAAATGGAAGAATTTAGAAGCTCAATAAAAGATAATTATACAGGAGAAAGAATAAAAATTACTCCTCTTGCATTTATTATAAAAGCATTGGTACTTTCACTAAAAAAATTTCCATCATTTAATTCATCAATTGATGATATTGAAAATGGAAAGATTACTTTTAAAAAGTATTTTCATGTTGGTATCGCAGTTGATACTCAACATGGACTTATGGTTCCTAAAATTAGAGATGCTAATCAAAAAGATATCAATCAGTTAAGTGAGGAATTAAAAAAAGTAAGTGATGATTGTAGAAATTTAAAAATTGATAAAAAAAAATTCTTTGGAGGATCAATGACTATCACAAGCTTAGGTGGCATAGGTGGTTCGTTTTTTACACCAATAATTAATTTTCCAGAAGTCGCTATACTTGGTGTTGGTAGAAGTTATAAAAAACAGGTATTTATTGATGGTAAATTTGTTCCAAGAACCATGCTTCCACTATCTCTCTCATATGATCACAGAATTATAGATGGTGCTGAGGCTGCGAAGTTTAATAACGAATTAAAAGATAATCTTGGGTCTAATTTTGCATATAACTTGAGTAAATGATTACTAAAATTGAAATACTAGCAGATGATGTGCACGTCCACTTTAATGGAGAAAATTCTGAAATTTTTCCTAATATTTGGCTAAGAGATCATGCAAAAGATGAGCAAAATTGGGATAAAAGGTCAAGCCAAAGGAAAACATTTACGGCAGCTTTAGATATAAATTTAAAAGTTAAAAAGGCAGAAATAATTGAAAATGGAAAATATTTGTGTGTCTCATGGCCTGATTTAGAAGAACCAGTTAAATATTCATCTGAATTTCTAATTAATAATAAAATAAAAAAGAAAAAAGAAGTAAAATCTATTTTAAAAATCTGGAAAGCTAATGAAATAAAAGAAGAAATTTTTTTAGATTATAATTCAATTTTATCAAATGAAGGATTTAAAAATTTTTTAAAAAATATTCATGAGTATGGATTTTCAGTAATTAAAAATTGTGAAACCAATTTAAAGTCTGTTGAAACAATTGCAAATAGAATTGGTTATGTAAGAAACTCTATATTTGGAGGGCTATGGAGTTTTGAGTCAGATGAAAATAAAGCAGATAGCGCATACACTCAAGAAGAACTAAGACCTCATACAGATTCAACGTATAGTAATGACGCTCCAGGATTACAATTATTACTATGTTATGAATATAATGCTAGAGGTGGTGAGTCAATTATGGTTGATGGATTAAAAATAGCAGAAACAATAAAAAAAGAAAACCAGCCGATGTATGAATTAATGACAAAAATAAATGTTAAAGGAAATTATATCGGTGATGGTGTTTATCTTGAGGCTGAAAGACCAATATTTAAGTTAAATGAAAATAATGAAATAGTTCAAGTTAGTTTTAATAATTATGATCGAGCACCATTTAGATTTGAAAAAGATTTAACATTAAAGTTTTATGAAGCGATAAAAAAATTTGATCTTATTGCTAATAATAAAGATTATCAGTGGCGACATATCCTTAAACCTGGAGAACTTCTAATATTTAATAATTGGCGAATACTTCATGGTAGAGGATCGTTTAATGGAGTTAGAAAAATGTCTGGATGTTATATTAACAAAGAGGATTTTGACAGCTCTTGCAAGTTAAACGGAATAAATTAATTAATAAAATTATCTAATTAAATATAATGACAAAATCCCTTTCAATGGTCTGCGCACTAGTCACAACTTTTATTTGGGGAACAGCTTTCATCGCTCAAGACACTGGTATGGATAATATCGGTCCATTAACTTTTAATTCAGCAAGATTTATTGTTGGCTTTTTTACAATATTACCACTTGCCTTATTATTTGAGAGGAAGAAAATTAAACTAGAAATACTTTCAAAATCAAAACTTTTTATAAAATATTTAGTTTTCATGGGAGTATCCCTGTTTTTGGGAACTTTTTTACAACAAACTGCTCTCCAATATACAAATATTGCAAATGCAGCTTTTTTTACAGTATTTTACGTACCGATAGTTCCGATTTTGTTATTTTTCATCTACTCCAAAAAAGTTCATTGGAGTATATGGCCAGCAATTGGTCTTTGTATCCTTGGTGTATACCTTCTAAGTGATTTTTCTAACTCAGAAATTATGTTAGGTGATGGTCTAGTTATATTGTGCTCAGTATTTTGGGCTTTGCATATAATTTTTGCAGGTAAGTTCATGGAAGAATTTGATATTCCAATGTTTTATGCTGCACTTCAAGCATTATTTGTTGCAACACTTTCGTTAATTTTTTCTTTTATTTTTGAAGAAATAAATATTTCAAAAATATTAATGGAAAGTAGTTCTATTCTTTACGCAGGAGCATTATCAGGGGGTATAGCCTTTACATTACAAATGTATGCTCAAAAAAACATAGAAGAGGCACCAGCAGCAATTATTTATTCTCTCGAGGGAGTATTTGCAGCAGTAGCAGGATGGATTATTCTCAATCAATTTTTAAGTACCAATAACATGATTGGATGTTTATTAATTTTGATTGCAGTAATTTCTTCTCAAATTTCACCTAGTTCTAAAAATTAGCTATAAGCAATTACAAAAAGAATTAAAGCAAGAAAAGTTCTGTAATAAACAAAAATATTTAAATTAAAATTTTTTACATAAATTAAAAAATATTTGATTGTTAAATAAGAAACGATAAATGAAAATATTATTGAATATAAAAATAATATGTTCAAATCTATATTTGCATTCATCACATCTTTCAAACTAAGTATACTTGCTCCCGCTAATGCAGGTATTGATAAATAAAAAGATATTTTTGAGGAATCTACTCTATCGAAATTTAAAAACCTTGAAGCTGTAATTATTATACCTGATCTGCTTACACCAGGTATAACAGCTAAAATTTGAAAAATACCAATGATTAAAATATTTTTTAAACTTAAATTGGTATCAATTTTATTTTTAATACTAAATCGGTCTGCAATAAACAATAAAATACCAAATATTAAAGTTGTCCATGCTATAACTTTTAAACTTCTTAAATTTTCAATCAGTCCTGAGGTATAAATAAAATAACCAACAACAACTAATGGAAAAGAACCTAAAATTATAAGTAATAATAAAGACTTATTTCTTAAAATATTTATTAAATCTTTCCTAAAATAAAAAGTAATTGCCAAAAGGGAACCTAAGTGAAGACTGATATCAAGTTGAAGCGAACTAATACCAAAGTTCGATATTTTTGATATTATTATAAGGTGGGCAGAGGAACTTACTGGTATAAATTCCGAAAAACCTTGTACAAATGCTAAAATCGATGCTTCTATATATTTTGAAATCATTAAGGACTCTCAATAGATAGTTAAAAGATTCCCTAAATAAGGCAATCATTTAAATGCATATCAACTATGCATAAAATAGAAAATACAGCAAAATCAATGTTTTTCGAAAATATATGTCAGTATATATTACCTAGTAATACTTTAAGGATTTATGCTTCTGTTGTATAAGCCGATTCAAATGACAAATAAAATGCTTAAGTTTGTGGACATAGGTCAACAAAATCCACCTAAAAGAGATAAATCCCAAAGAAAAGAGGATTTTGGAGAGATTTATCAAGAGTTTATTCATGAAAAAGCTAAAGAACAATCGAGCAGGTGCTCACAATGTGGTGTTCCTTTTTGTCAGGTTCACTGCCCATTAAGTAACAATATACCTGATTGGTTAAAGTTAACTGCAGAGGGAAGGTATGAAGAAGCTTACCATCTATCCCAAAGTACCAATAATATGCCGGAAGTTTGTGGAAGAATATGCCCACAAGATAGGTTATGTGAAGGAAACTGTGTAATTGAGCAATCGGGACATGGAACAGTAACAATTGGTTCAGTTGAAAAATATTTAACAGATAAAGCGTGGGATAATGGCTGGGTAAAACCAATAAATGTAAAAATTGAAAATGAACAAAGTGTTGGAATTATTGGAGCAGGCCCCGCAGGATTAGCTTGCGGTGAAGAATTACGTAAAAAGGGATATCAAGTAACAATATATGATCGGTATGACAGAGCAGGTGGATTGTTAATATATGGAATACCAAATTTTAAATTAGAAAAACATGTGGTTGAGAGAAGAATTAAACTTTTAAAAGAAGGTGGAATAAAATTTGTTCATAATTTTGAGGTTGGTAAAGACTCTACATTGAAAGAATTACAATCAAAACATGATGCCTTATTAATTTCAACAGGTGTTTACAAAGCAAGAGAAGTTAACTTACCTGGAAATGATCTAAGTAATATTTTTCCTGCAATGGAATTCTTAACAGCTTCAAACAAAAAAGGCTTAGGTGATAAAGTCGAAATGTTTGATAACGGAACATTAAATGCTGAAGGTAAAGATGTAGTAGTAATTGGTGGTGGAGACACGGCAATGGATTGTGTAAGAACATCAGTAAGACAAAAAGCCAAATCTGTAAAATGCCTTTACAGAAGAGATAGAGAAAACATGCCTGGATCAGCGAGAGAAGTAGGAAATGCTGAGGAGGAAGGTGTAGAATTTATTTGGTTAAGTAATCCAAAAGAGTTTAGAGGTACTAATAAAGTTAATAGTATTATTGTAGATAAAATGAAATTAACAGATCCAGATGAAAGTGGTAGGAGAAGACCTGTTGCAGAAGAAAACTCAGAATTTGAAATTAATGCTGATTTGGTAATTAAATCTTTAGGTTTTGATCCAGAAGATTTACCAGTTCTATTTCAGGAACCTAGATTACAAGTTTCACAGTGGGGAACAATAAAAGCTGACTTTGATACCTTGGAGACAAGTATACCAGGTATATTTGCGGCTGGAGACATAGTAAGAGGGGCCTCATTAGTTGTATGGGCTATTAAAGACGGTAGAGATGCTGCGACTTCAATCGAAAGCTATCTTCAATCAAAACAAAAAATGAAGGTTGCATAATGGATATTCAAAATAAAAATCGTAAACTTTTAAAAAAAAATCATGTTTATCATGAAACTATGGAACATGATGCATGTGGAGTAGGCCTTGTTGCATCAACTGAGGGTCTAAAATCAAGAAAAGTAGTCGAATACGGTATCGAGGCTCTAAAAGCTGTATGGCATAGAGGTGCAATTGATGCAGACGGTAAAACTGGAGACGGAGCAGGTATTCATATTGAAATACCAAATGATTTCTTTGCAGAAAAAATTGAAATAACAGGTCATGAGCATGATAACTCAGATTTATGCGTGGGAATGATTTTCTTGCCAAGAAATGACTTTGGGGGACAGGAGCAATGCAGATCAATTGTAGAAAGTGAATTAACAAAAAAGAATTTTAATATTTACGGATGGAGACAAGTACCTGTGGATCCTTCAGTTTTAGGAGAAAAGGCAGAACAAACTAGACCTGAGATTACACAGGTTCTTTTTACTCATAATGATAAGTCAATTCATGGCAAAGACCTAGAAAGAGCTCTTTATGAAACTCGAAGAAAAATTGAAAAAGAAGCTTTAAGAAATCAATTAAACAATTTTTATATTTGTTCATTCAGCTCGAAATCAATAATTTATAAAGGAATGTTTTTAGCGGAGTCTTTATCTGATTTTTATCCAGATTTAAAAGATGAGCGTTTCATTTCACGTTATGCAATTTTTCATCAAAGATTTTCTACTAATACCGCTCCAAGTTGGGATTTAGCCCAACCTTTTAGATCAATTGCTCACAATGGGGAGATAAACACTTTAAAAGGAAATATTAATTGGATGAGAATTCACGAAGAGGAAATGTTTAGTCCTTTGTTTGATGATATGGAAAATTTAAAACCAGTTATCCCTGCTGGTAATTCTGATTCTGCATCATTAGATAATGTTTTTGAATTATTAAATATTTCTGGACATTCAGCACCTTTAGCAAAACTTATGCTAATACCAGATGCTTGGTCAAAAAAAAGTAAAGTTCTTCCAAAAGATCATCAACAACTTTTTAACTTTTTAAATAGTACAATGGAACCTTGGGATGGACCTGCTGCTATAGCTGCAACTGACAATGAGTGGGTTATTGTAGGTAGTGACAGAAATGGACTTAGACCTCTTAGATATACAATCACAAGAGATAAACTTCTATTTGCAGGATCTGAGACAGGAATGATTGATCTAAATGAGAAGAAAATTGTTTCAAAAGGAAGACTAGGACCAGGAGAAATTTTGGGTGTGAGAATTGAAAAAGGAAAAGTTTATACAAATAATCAAATAAAGAATTATTTGTCTAAAGAATACAAACATTTCAATAATCAAATAATTGAATTAGATAAATCATTAACTATAGAAAATGAAAAAAGTGAGTTTTCAGGCTCTGATTTAAAAAAGATACAACATTGTTTCGGTTATAGCCTTGAAGACTTGGAGTTAATTTTGCATCCAATGGCAGAGGATGCTAAAGAAGCAACCGGGTCAATGGGAGATGACACTCCCCTTGCAGTTTTATCAGATAAATACAGGCCTCTTTATCATTATTTTAGACAGAATTTTAGTCAGGTGACCAATCCCCCGATCGACTCTCTTAGGGAAAATAAAGTGATGAGCTTGAAAACAAGATTTGGAAATTTAGGAAATATTCTAGATTTTTCTAATCTTACCGAGGAAAATATTTATGTTTTAGATAGTCCAATTTTATCAAACACTCAGTTTGAAAAATTTATAAAGTATTTTGGAGATAACTATAAAATTTTAGATTGTACATTCAACACTGAGGAAAGTTTAGAAGAAGCTATAGAATTATTAAAAAATAACGCTGAAAAAGCAGTTAGAGAGGGTAATACTCAACTTATTTTATCTGACAAAAATATATCTGAAACAAAATTACCAATGCCAATGCTTTTATGTATTGGTGCAATAAATACTCATTTAATAAAATTAGGCTTGAGAGGCTATGCATCAATTAATGTACAAACAGGGGATGCCTTGGACACCCATTCATTTGCAACATTAATAGGTGTTGGAGCTACAACGGTTAATCCTTACCTAGCATTTGATAGTTTGCATCAAAGATATTCAAAAAAACTTTTTGGTAATTTCTCATTTGATGAGTGTGTAACCAGATATATTAAATCAGTAAATCTTGGACTATTAAAAATAATGTCAAAGATGGGTATATCAGTTTTAAGTTCATATAGAGGTGGATGTAATTTTGAAACAGTTGGATTGAGTAGAACAATTGTAAAAGATTATTTTCCAGGAGTGTTATCTAAAATTTCTGGAATAGGATTAACTGGTATTGAAAAAAAAATAAGATCTATACATAAAGATGCGTTTGATATTCACTCAAACATTTTACCAATTGGTGGAATTTACAGATATAGAAAAAATGGTGAAACACATCAATATCAAGGAAAATTAATTCATCTTTTACAAGCAGCTGTCGGCTCAAATTCGTATGAAACTTATAAAAAATATACTAAGGGTATTTATGGTTTAAAACCAATTAGTTTAAGAGATTTAATTGATTTTAAAAATCAGGAGGCAATTGATATTGACCAAGTGGAGCCAATTACTGAGATAATGAAAAGATTTGGAAGTGGAAGTATGTCTCATGGAGCCTTGTCAAAAGAGGCACACGAAACACTTGCAATGGGAATGAACAGAATTAAAGGTGCTTCATGCAGCGGAGAAGGTGGAGAAGATGAAAAGAGATTCAAAGTATTAGATAATGGTGATAGCGCAAATTCTAGGGTAAAACAAATTGCTTCTGCAAGATTTGGAGTAACTATTAACTATTTAAATAATTGTAATGAGATTGAAATCAAAATTGCTCAAGGAGCAAAACCTGGAGAAGGTGGTCAATTACCAGGATTTAAAGTAACAGAGGAAATTGCAAGACTAAGACATTCTACGCCTGGCGTAACCTTAATATCGCCACCACCACATCACGATATTTACTCAATTGAAGACTTAGCTCAACTTATTTACGACTTAAAGCAGATTAATCCAAAGGCAAGAGTTGGTGTAAAATTAGTTGCCTCTTCAGGTATAGGAACAATTGCTGCAGGTGTTGCTAAAGCAAAAGCAGATATAATTTTAATTTCAGGTCATAATGGTGGGACTGGTGCCACTCCACAAACAAGCGTTAAATATGTTGGTATTCCATGGGAAATGGGACTAACAGAGGCAAACCAAGTATTAACTTTAAACAAATTAAGACACCTAGTTACATTAAGAACTGATGGAGGAATTAAAACAGGAAGAGACGTTGTAATAGCTGCAATGATGGGAGCCGAAGAATTTGGCGTAGCAACAACAGCGCTAGTTGCAATGGGTTGTATTATGGTGAGACAATGTCATTCTAATACATGTCCAGTTGGAGTTTGTACTCAAGATGATGAATTAAGAAAAAAATTTACTGGCACTCCAGATAAAATAGTAAATCTATTTTCTTTTATAGCTCAAGAAGTTAGAGAAATTTTATCAAGTTTAGGATTTAAAAATTTAAACGAAGTAATTGGAAGAACAGATTTACTAAGACAAGTAAGTAAAGGATCACCGAATTTAGATGACCTAGATTTAAATCCTTTATTTGTTCAAGCTGATCCAGGCACAAACAAAAGATATTGTGAAACTCCTATAATAAATGAAGTACCAGATACTTTAGACCAAAAAATTTGGCCTGAAATAGAAAGTTTAATTAACAGAAAATTGCCGTTAGAAAATGTTTATTCAATTGAAAATACAGATAGAGCTGTTGGAACAAGAATTTCATATAATCTCTATAAAAAATTTGGAAATAATAAATTAGGGGAAAATACTTTTGCTATTAACTTTAAAGGCTCCGCTGGCCAATCTTTTGGTGCCTTCGGTGTTAAAGGACTTAAACTAATATTAAAGGGAGATGCAAATGATTACGTTGCAAAAGGTCTATCTGGTGCATCTATCGTGATTAAACTTCGAGATGAAAGTAATTTAATTTCAAATGAAAATACTATTATAGGAAATACAGTCTTATATGGAGCAACATCAGGATATCTTTTTGCAGCTGGGCAGGCAGGTGAAAGATTTGCTGTTAGAAATTCGGGTGCTACTGCAGTCATAGAAGGATGTGACTCAAATGGTTGTGAGTACATGACAGGTGGGTCAATAGTAATATTGGGAGAGGTAGGTGATAATTTTGGAGCTGGTATGACTGGTGGTATGGCATTTATATATGACCCAAAAAGCCAGTTTGCAAAAAAAGCTAATCCTGAAACAATAGTTTGGCAAACTCCCGAGACAGAATACTGGAAAAACTATCTAAAAGATTTACTTCTAAAACACAACGAGGAAACTAATTCAAATTTATCAGCACAGATTATTGAAAATTTTGACGATGAAATTAAAAATTTCTTACAAGTTTGCCCTAAAGAAATGTTAAATAAATTAGAAAACCCTATTACAAATAAAAGTTTAGTTGGTAAAGCTAGTTAACTTTTTTGATTATAGATTTTAACTCTTTGCAAATAATATTTAAATTTTTTTTTGAAGAAAGGCTATGATCTCCATTTTTTATTACTAATAGTTTTTTTTCTGCTTTAGGAAAAATTTTCAAAACTTTTCTCGAATACATTACTGGAACCACCTCATCCTTCTGTCCATGAACCATAGTTACAGGATTTGTATTATATAATTTTCTGTTAAGAACTTTATTGCTGGTTTTTTTACCGTCTAAAATTAGCTGTTTTGTTATTAAATACTCATAATCACCATTTTTAATTTTTGAAATACCCTTTTTCAAAATTTCACTTTTCGTTTTTTTTGGAAATTTTTTCCACATAATTCTTGTAAGAAACTCAGGGGCAGATCCAATTCCTAAAAAACCTTTAATTTGTGAACTATAATATCTATGCATTAACAAAGAAATCCAGCCGCCCATGCTTGATCCAATTATTATAAAGTCATTCTTTTTAACTATTTTACTTATTGTAATTCTCGCGTCATTTGACCATTTAGTGATGTTACCTCTTGTGAATTCTCCTGATGATCTTCCATGACCAAAGTATTCCAGAGCTAAAAATCCAAGTTTATTTTGAATAGAAAACTTTAAAAATTTCTTTGGTTTATCACCGTCAATATCGGATGCAAAACCAGGTAAAAAAACTACGTAAAGTTTTTTTTTATAATTATTTGCTATATATCTTAGTTTTTTATATTTAGAAATTCTTAGAAATTTATATTTTTTCATATAAAGTAATAAAGTTGACCAAGTTTATAATATTATTACCACATGCAGTCTAAATTAAAAGTCCTTCAAGTAATTCCTAAACTAGGTTACGGTGGAGCTGAAACCGGTTGTTATGATATTGCCCATTATTTACCAGAAAATAATGTTGGATCTTATTTAATAACAAGTGGTGGTGATTTATTAAAATTTATTGATAAAAAAAAAGTTAAAGTAATAAGACTCCCAGTTCAATCTAAAAATCCAATACTTATTCTTCTAAACTCTATAATTATTTCAATAATTATTTTATTAAATGGTATTAATATTGTTCATGCTAGAAGTAGAGCCCCAGCTTGGTCATGTTTAATAGCAACAAAGATTACTAGAAGAAAATTTGTTACTACTTTCCATGGAACATACAATTTCAATAGCAATATAAAAAAATTTTATAACTCAGTTATGGTCAGATCAGATTTAATTATTGCAGGATCAAATTTTATATTTTCACATATTAAAGAAAACTATTCAGAATATTTATCTGAAAGAACAAAATTACTTTCAATTTTTCGTGGTATTAACACAGATTATTATGATGCTTCTACGACTCTAGAAGCTGATGAAGATAATTTATTTAAATCTTGGGAATTGATTGTTGGTAAAAAAATAATTTTATTACCTGGAAGGCTTACTGCTTGGAAGGGTCAAGAAATGTTTTTAGAAGCTTTAAATAAAGTAAATATTCAATTAGGCAATGATGCATTCATTGCAGTTATTCTTGGTAATGATCAGGGGCGGGACCTTTACAAAAAAAAACTTATAAGACTTGTCGAGCAATATAGACTTACAAAACAAATTAGATTTATAGACCATTGTAAAAATATGCCTTTGGCCTACAAAATTTCAGATATAGTAATTTCAGCATCAATAGAGCCAGAAGCATTTGGCAGGGTATCAGTTGAAGCCCAATCTATGCAGAAAATGATTGTAGCAAGTAACTTAGGTGGATCTAATGAAACTGTGATAGATGGAAAAACTGGTATTTTATTTGAAGCAGGAAACTCTGATGAATTATCTGAAAAAATAATTAAAGTAATGAATATGGATCCTAATGAAATCAGTAAAATGGGTAATAATGGAAGAGAAAATGCATTAAAAAAATTTAATGTTGAAAAAATGTGTTTTTCTACTTATTCAGAATACAAAAAACTATTTAATTAATGCCAGATATTACATTACCAGACGGAAAAAAAATTAATTTTGAAAAAAGTATTTCGGGATTTGAAGTTGCAGAAAAAATTAGCAAATCTTTGTCAAAACAAGCCTTGCTTATAAGTGTTGATGGAGAATTAAAAGATTTAAATCACAGTATTTCAAAAGATTCTTCAATTAAGATATTTACTTCAAAAGATAAAGAAGGTTTAGAGACCATAAGACATGATACTGCTCATATACTCGCTATGGCAGTTCAAGAATTATTTCCAGGGACACAAGTTACAATAGGGCCAGTTATTGAAGATGGGTTTTATTACGATTTTGCAAGAAAAGAACCTTTTACAACAGAAGATTTAGAAAAAATTGAAAACAAAATGAAAGAAATAGTAGATCGAGATGAAAAAACTTACAGAGAGGTCTGGAAAAGAAATGATGCAATTGAGCATTTTAAAAAAAAAGGAGAAATATATAAAGCTAAGATAATAGAAAGCATTCCAGAAGGTGAAGATGTGTCCTTATATTTTCATGGAGATTGGCATGACTTATGTCGAGGTCCTCATTTAAGTTCAACTGGTAAAATTGGTAAATATTTTAAATTAACAAAAGTCTCAGGTGCTTATTGGAGAGGCGACTCAAATAATGAAATGTTGCAAAGAGTATACGGAACAAGTTGGTCTACGCAAAAAGATTTAGATGATTATTTAAATAGAATAGAAGAAGCAGAAAAAAGAGATCATAGAAAAATTGGAAAAGAAATGGATTTATTTCATTTCAGAGAAGAAAGCCCTGGTTCAGTATTTTGGCATCAAAAAGGATGGAACTTATTCCAAAAACTTATTTCTTATATGAGAATGAAACAGGAGACTGCAGGATATCAGGAAATAAATACTCCAGAAATATTAGATCGCTCCCTTTGGGAGAAATCAGGTCACTGGGAAAAATTTGGAGCAAATATGTATACATCTACGACACCTGATGAAAAAGTATTTGCTATAAAACCAATGAATTGTCCTGGCTGTGTTCAGGTTTTTAATCAAGGCTTGAAAAGTTATAGAGATTTACCACTTAAAATGTCAGAATTTGGAAAGGTTCATAGGTATGAACCATCTGGAGCACTCCATGGACTATTAAGAGTTAGAGCTTTTACGCAAGATGATGCGCATATTTTTTGTACTGAAGAACAAATTACCCAAGAATGTTTGACTGTAACTAATTTAATTTTAGAAATTTATAAGGATTTAGGGTTTGAAGATGTAATTTTAAAATATTCTGACAGACCAGAATTAAGAGTAGGAGATGATCAAGTATGGGATAAATCAGAAGCTGCTTTACTAGAAGCAATTAAAGCAACAAAATTAGAATATTCCATTAATAAAGGTGAAGGTGCTTTCTACGGTCCAAAAATAGAATTTGTTTTAAGAGATGCGATTGGAAGGGATTGGCAATGTGGAACTTTACAAGTTGATTTAAACTTACCAGGCAGATTAGGCGCATCATTTGTTGATAGCGACGGAAACAAAAAAGTTCCAGTTATGTTACATAGAGCATTATTTGGATCCTTAGAAAGATTTATTGGAATTTTAATTGAAAATTACTCAGGAAAATTACCCTTTTGGCTTTGTCCTATACAAACAATAGTTATACCTATCTCAAGTGATTTTGATGATTATGCAAAAGAAGTTAATATTCAGTTAAAAAAAGTGGGATTAACTTCTGAAGTGGATTTAAAAAATCACAATTTAAATTATAAAATTAGAGAACATTCATTAACAAAAGTACCAATGCTGCTAATATGTGGAAAAAAAGAAGTTGACAGCAACACAGTAACTATTAGAAGATTGGATTCTAAAAAACAAGAAACTATGGATTTAAAAGAATTTTTAAAAAAATACTCTGCTCTTAATAAAGCACCCTCAATTTAGTGGCAGATTTCAAACAAAACTATTTTCAGAGAAGAACAAAATCTAGAGGTCCTAGAACAAATCAAAGAATAACTTCCCAGGACGTCCAAGTTATTGCAAGTAGCGGAGATAATTTAGGTATATTAAATTTACAAGACGCAATTAATAGAGCAAAAGAAGAAGGTTTAGATTTAATCGAAATTGCACCGAATGTAAAACCACCGGTTTGTAAGATTATGGATATGGGTAAATATAAATATGATGCACAAAAAAAAGCAAATAAAGCAAAGAAAAAGCAAAAAAAGATTGAATTAAAAGAAATAAAATTAAGACCAGTTACAGAGGTTCATGATTATACTTTTAAAATAAAAAACGCTCAAAAATTTATTGCTAAGGGAGATAAAGTAAAATTTACAATAAGATTCAAAGGAAGAGAATTACAGCATTCAAGTTTAGGTAATGAGTTAATGGATAAGATCAAACAGGATATGGAGACCGTTGGAAGAGTTGAGCTCCAGCCAAAGTTTGACGGCAAACAAATGATTATGGTTATCCAGCCTTTATAAGCCTTATTTCTGGTTGTAAATTAATATTAATATTTGTATAACCCCTTCAAAATTATGCCTAAATTAAAAACAAAAAGTTCAGCAAAAAAAAGATTTAAAATATCTGCTAGAGGTAAAGTAATAACAGCTCAAGCTGGTAAAAGGCATGGAATGATTAAGAGAACGAATTCACAGATAAGAAAACAAAGAGGTACTACGGTAATGTCAAAACAAGATGGTAAGATTGTAAAATCTTATATGCCGTATAACCTAAGAGGATAATATGGCTAGAGTAAAAAGAGGTGTAACAAGCAGAGCTAAACATAAAAAAGTATTAAAAGCTGTTAAGGGTCAGTGGGGAAGAAGAAAGAATACTATAAGAGTAGCTAGACAGGCTATGGAAAAAGCTATGCAGTACGCTTATAGAGATAGAAGAAATAAAAAAAGAGATTTTAAATCGCTTTGGATTACAAGGATAAATGCTGGGGTAAGAGCTGAAGGTATGACTTATTCTAAATTTGTTAACGGTTTAAGCAAATCTGGCATTAAAATTGACAGAAAAATACTTGCTGAAATTGCTTATGATAATCCTGAAGCATTTAAAACTATAGTTAAAAAAGCTCAAGCAGCATTGAATTAATATTCATTGTTGTTTTTCTAGAGTTAACAAATATTCTATAAATATGTCCGATATTAAAAAAATCAAAGATGATTATTTGAATAAATTAAACAATGATTTGAATATTGAAAGTTTAAATCAAATAAAAACAGAACTATTTGGTAAAAATGGAAAGATTTCAAATTATTTTAAAAAATTAGGATCTTTACCAACTGATGAGCGAAAAAAATTTGCATCAGATTTAAATTCAATAAAAAATGAACTACAAGTTAAGATAGATACTAAACTTCAAGAAATTGAAACAAAAGAGATTAACTCTAAACTTGAAAATGAAAAAGTAGATGTAACATTACCTGAGAGAGAGTTTAGACGTGGAAAAATACATCCTGTCTCGCAGGTAATTGATGAGATATCATCAATATTTTCAGAAATTGGGTTTAGTGTTGAAGAAGGACCAGATATAGAAAACGAGCATTATAATTTTACTGCATTAAATACGCCTGACAATCATCCAGCGAGAGATATGCATGATACTTTTTATTTAGATAATAATAAAGAATTATTACTGAGAACCCACACTTCTCCAGTACAGGTTAGAACAATGCTAAATGGAAAACCTCCATTTAAAATTATAGCTCCAGGCAGAACATATAGATCTGATAGTGATCAAACTCATTCTCCTATGTTTCACCAAGTCGAAGGACTTCACATAGATAAAGACATAAACATGGGTCACCTTAAAGGGTGTTTGAATTATTTCATAAAATCGTTTTTTGAAGTGGATAAAATAAAAATGAGATTCAGACCTAGTCACTTTCCTTTCACTGAACCATCTGCAGAAGTAGATATTGGTTATGAGATAAAAGATGGAAAAATAGTAATTGGTGAAGGAAATAAATGGTTAGAAATTCTTGGTTGTGGGATGGTGCATCCCAATGTACTTAAGAATGTAAAAGTAAATCCAGATAAGTACCAAGGTTATGCTTTTGGGATTGGCATAGATAGACTTGGAATGCTTAAATATGGAATCAATGATTTAAGAGCTTTTTTTGAGACTGACTATAGATGGCTTAACCATTTTGGTTTTGATCCATTAGACGTTCCATCAAACTATAGAGGTCTTAGTAGATGAAATTTACTATAGGTTGGTTAAAGAAGCACCTAGAGACTCAAAAAAAAGATAATGAGTTAATTGAAAAACTAACAAATATTGGTCTGGAAGTTGAGAGTTTTGAAAATCTTAGCTCTAGTTTAGACAGTTTTAAAGTAGCAAAAATTGTTAATGCTGAACAGCATCCGAATGCAGATAGACTTAGAATATGTGATGTTGATATTGGGTTGGATAATACTGTTAAGGTAGTATGTGGAGCACCAAATGCAAAAAAAGATCTTTTGACTATTTATGCAGGTCCTGGATCAATAATTCCAAAAAACAACATGAAACTTTCAGTCAGCAAGATTAGAGGGGTTACTTCTTATGGAATGCTGTGTTCAGAGTCTGAACTAAATTTATCAAACGAAAGTGAAGGAATTACAGAACTACCAACTGGCAAATACTCTGATAAAATTGGTAAAAACTTTTTTAAAAGTAATACTGAAAAAGTTGTAGATTTGTCAATTACACCCAATCGTCCTGATTGCTTGGGGGTAAGAGGTATAGCTAGAGATCTTGCTGCTGCTGGAGTTGGTAAATTAAAAAAAATTCCACTTAATAATATTAAAAATAATGGATCACAAAAAATTAAAGTTTCAATCACAAAAGATAAAAATCAAGGCTGTACTATATTTGGTAGTTGCTTAATTGAAGGTGTTATTAATAAAGAAAGTCCTAAATGGCTTAAAGAAAAAATTATTTCACTTGGTCAAAAACCAATTTCAGCAATTGTTGATATTACAAATTATGTAATGTTAGACTTAAATAGACCGCTTCATGCATATGATGCAGATAAAATTGATAAAGAAATTATAGTAAGAAATTCAAAAAAGGGTGAAACTTTCGAAGCTCTTGATAACAAAGAGTATAAATTAGGTGATGATATGTGTGTTATTTCTGATAAATCTGGAGTTTTAGGCTTGGGAGGAATCATTGGAGGAACACGTTCTGGAACTGAAATTAATACTAAAAATATTTTATTAGAATCTGCTTATTTTATTCCTAGATCAATTAGAAAAACTTCAAAATTATTAAATATTGATACTGATGCAAAATTCAGATTTGAAAGAGGAATTGATACTCATTCTATCGAGTTAGGTTTGTCAAAAGCTGCTGAATTGATATCTGAGATTTGTGGTGGTAAAATCAGTAATTTTGATATTCAACAAACAGATAAGCATGAAAAGAATAAAATTAAATTTAATGTCTCCTTATTTGAAAAAATAACTGGTTTTAAAGTAAATGATAATGAAATAATTAAAATTTTAACTGATCTAGGATTTGAAGTTTCTAAGGAAAAATTTGAATTAAATTTAAAAATACCCACTTGGAGACCTGATATAACTCAACCAATTGATATAGTCGAAGAAATAGTAAGAATTAAAGGATATGAGAATATAGAAACCTTACAACCTGAAAGAACTAAAATAAAAGATACTTTAAACGCACAACAAAAACTCTTTCACTTTCTGCAACGTTCTGTGGCATCCAAAGGTTATTTTGAGACTGTAACATGGTCATTCACAGATTCAAAAATAAACAAACTTTTTAAAGAAACTTTAAAAGAAATAAAAATAGTAAATCCAATAAGTTCAGAATTAGATGTTTTGCGAAATTCGATATTCACAAATTTGACTTTTTATATAAAGAAAAATTTAGACAGAGGATTTAAAGATATTTCGCTGTTTGAAATTGGACCAATTTTTAAGAGTAGTAAGCCTGGTGAGCAGTTGACAGTAATTGGTGCAATAAAATCAGGAAAAATATCAAGATTAAATTGGAACGAAAAAGAGAGGATAGTTGATGTTTTTGACGTGAAGAAGGATGTAATTCAAACACTAGTCGAAGCTGGATACGACAAGCAAAGTTTTTTTGTGAGAGATAAATCTCCTTCATATTATCATCCAGGAAAATCTGGTTCTATCTATCTAGATAAGGATGAAAAAGAACCAGTTGCTTATTTTGGTGAAATCCATCCAAATATTTTAAAAAAACTTGATATTAAAACTGAAGGTCTGGTTGGTTTTGAAATTTATATGGATTATCTAAGGGAAAATAAAATAAAGCTTAAAGATCTAAAAACAAATTTTGAGTACTCAGATTATCAAAAATCAGAAAGAGACTTTGCATTTGTTGTAGATAAAAATTTTAAGGCACAAGATTTAATAGAAATAATATCATCAATTGATAAAAATTTAATTAGATCTATTAAAATTTTTGATATTTATGAAGGTGAAAATATTCCTCAAGACAAAAAGTCGATAGCTCTCAATGTAACAATTCAATCATCTGAAAAGACTCTAGAAGAGAGCGATCTTGAAAAAATTAATAAGTTAATTATTTCAACTGTAGAAACTAAATCTGGCGCAAAAATTAGATCCTAAATGTCTACTGAAATTGATAATATCAGAAATTTTGCAATCATTGCCCATATTGACCATGGCAAATCAACTATAGCAGATAGAATTATACATAAATGTGGTGGTTTGACAGACAGAGAAATGAAAGCTCAAGTGCTCGACTCGATGGATATTGAAAGAGAGAGAGGTATAACTATTAAAGCTCAAACGGTAAAATTAAATTATAAATCTAAAGATGGAAAAAATTATATTCTAAATATTATAGATACCCCAGGTCATGTTGACTTTAGCTATGAAGTAAGTAGATCTTTGTATGCTTGCGAAGGTTCAATATTAATTGTGGACAGTACTCAGGGTGTAGAGGCTCAAACATTAGCAAATGTTTATCAAGCTCTGGATATAAATCATGAAATAATACCAGTTTTAAATAAAATTGATTTACCAGCTTCAGACATTGATAGAACAAATAAACAAATTGAAGATGTAATAGGTATTGATACATCCAATGCTGTCCCATGTTCTGGAAAGACTGGTGAAGGTATTGACGAAATTTTAGAGCAAATTATACATACTCTGCCAGGTCCAAAAGGTGAAAAAGATCAAAAACTAAAGTGTTTATTAGTAGACAGTTGGTATGACACTTATCTAGGTGTAGTTATCTTAGTAAGAGTAATTGATGGAAAAATTAAAAACAATATGAAAATTAAAATGATGTCTACAAATCAGGAATATTTTGTTGAGAAAGTGGGAGTTTTTACACCTAAACCGAAAGATGTTGATGAACTTAATTCTGGAGAGATTGGGTTTATAACAACAGGAATAAAAATTTTATCAGAGACAAAAGTCGGAGATACAATTTGTGATGCATCCAAACCATTAAAAGAGTCATTACCTGGTTTTAAGCCAAGTAAACCAGTAGTGTTTTGTGGATTATTTCCAGTCGATAGCTCCGAGTATCAAAAATTAAAAGATGGATTAGCTAAATTAAAATTAAATGACTCTAGCTTTTCTTTTGAGCCTGAGTCTTCTTCAGCTTTAGGTTTAGGTTTTAGGTGTGGTTTTTTAGGTTTGTTGCACTTAGAAATAGTTACAGAAAGGCTTGAAAGAGAATTTGATATAAATCTATTAACTACAACTCCTGGCGTTGTATATAAGATCCATACGAATAATGGTGAGATAAAAGATTTACAAAATCCATCAAGTTTGCCAGATCCAAGTTTGATAAAATTTATTGAAGAACCTTGGATCAAAGCAACAATTATTACACCTGATCAGTACTTAGGACCTATAATAAAAATATGTCAGGATAAAAGAGGAGTTCAAACAAACTTAAGCTACTCAGGAAATAGAGCAGTTGTAAATTATGAACTACCTTTAAATGAAGTAGTATTTGATTTTAATGATAGATTAAAATCAATGACAAGTGGATATGCAAGTTTTGATTACGAAATAATTGGTCATAGAGAAGGAGATCTTGTAAAGATGGGTATTCTTGTAAATACAGAACCAGTGGATGCTTTAGCTATGATGATACATAAAGATTTTGCTCAAAAAATGGGTAGAGAGGTTTGTGAAAAATTAAAAGACTTAATACCAAGGCATAATTTTATGATACCAGTTCAAGCGGCAATAGGTGGAAAGATTATTGCAAGAGAAACAATTAAAGGTTTTAAAAAAGATGTTTTAACAAAAATTCATGGTGGTGGAGCTACAGATAGAAAAAGAAAGTTACTTGAAAAACAAAAAAAGGGAAAAGCAAGGGCTAAACAATTTGGAAAAGTTGAGATCCCACAAGAGGCATTTATAGGTGTACTCAAAATATCTAAAGAGAAATAAATGGAGAGGTGGCCGAGTGGTTGAAGGCGCACGCTTGGAAAGCGTGTATAGGGGAAACTCTATCATGGGTTCGAATCCCATTCTCTCCGCCATTAATTTTCAATCTAAAAATGGCTTTTATTCAAAAAAATCAAAGAATAGAAAAATTTTTTTAAAAATCTAATATTATCGTTGATAATACTTACTAATTTAAGCTTAAGGTCTTAAGAGATTTTATTAAAAATTTTAAAAATGGTATAAAAGACTATTCCTTATAAAAATTAATGACAAAAAATAATAATAATACTTATCAAGCAGACTCCATTAAAGTTTTAAAAGGTCTTGAAGCAGTAAGAAAAAGACCCGGTATGTATATTGGTGACACAGATGATGGAACTGGTTTGCATCACATGGTCTATGAAGTTGTAGACAATTCTATTGATGAGGCATTAGCAGGTCATTGTAAAAAAATTGAAGTAAGTATAAATTCTGATGGGTCAATTACAGTTGAAGATGACGGTAGGGGAATACCTGTTGACTTTCATAAAGAGGAAAAAAAATCAGCAGCAGAAGTTATAATGACACAGCTGCATGCTGGTGGTAAATTTGACCATGATTCTTATAAAGTTTCTGGAGGTTTACATGGTGTTGGAGTATCGGTTGTCAATGCTCTTTCGCAAAAATTAGAATTATATGTTGAAAGAGATGGAAAAAAATATTTTGTAGAGTTTATAAATGGTGAAACTAAAATACCACTAAAAGTTACAGGCAAGTCAAAGAATACTGGCACAAAAATCAATTTTTTACCTTCCAAAGATATTTTCTCATCTACAAAATTTAGTTTTTCAATTATTCAAAAAAGAATGCGTGAGTTGGCTTTTTTAAATAAAGGAATTAAAATCATACTCCATGATTTAACTCAAAAAAAAATAAAGACCCATGAATTTAAATTTGAAGGTGGCATAAATGAGTTTGTTGAATTTTTAGACGAAAAAAGAGAAAAATTAAAAAATAAGAATGATAATGATCTGTTTAGAAAGCCAATTTATATTGAGGGAATTAAAGGTAATATTGATGTTCAATGTTCATTAAAATGGAATGCAGGATATAATGAAGATGTGTATCCTTATACTAATAATATTTTTCAAAAAGACGGAGGAACTCATCTTTTAGGATTTAGAAGTGCATTAACAAGAGTTGTAAATAAATATGCATCAGAGCAAAATTTATTAAAAAAAAGTAAAGTTTTACTGTCTGGTGATGACGTAAAAGAAGGTTTGACATGTGTTCTTTCTGTAAAAATTCCAGATCCTAAATTTTCTTCTCAGACAAAAGATAAATTAGTTTCATCAGAAGTAAGAAATATTGTTGAAGGTATAGTAAATGAAAAATTATCAATTTGGTTTGACCAAAATCCATCCGTCTCTAAAATAATTTTAACAAAAATAATTCAGGCTGCAGTAGCAAGAGATGTTGCAAAAAGAGCAAGAGAAAATGTAAGAAGAAAAGGTGCTTTAGAACTCACTGGGTTACCTGGAAAATTAGCAGATTGTCAAAATTCAAAACAAGAGGGAACAGAATTGTTTATTGTTGAGGGAGATTCAGCTGGAGGATCAGCTAAACAGGGAAGAAATAGAGAGTATCAAGCAGTATTACCGTTAAGAGGGAAAATATTGAACACTTTTACTGAGATAAATGGTTCTAAAAAAATTGTTGATCAAACTGACCTAAGAACAAAATCATTATCAAAGATGATTTCTTCAAATGAAATTGTTACATTGATAAATGCTCTCGGATTAGATCCTAAAACAGAAGAAATAGATTTAGAGGATTTAAGATATGGAAAAATTATAATCATGACAGATGCAGACGTTGATGGTTCACATATTAGAGCGCTACTTTTAACTTTTTTTAACAATATCCCTTTTAATAAATTAATAGAAAAAGGTCATGTTTATCTAGCCCAACCTCCTCTTTTTAAAATTAATAAGGGTTCCAAAGGTATTTATATAAAAGATGAAAAAGATCTTGAAAATTATATAATCAATAATTCTAAGGATATTAAAAAAGTTAAGAAAAATTCTAAAGAATTTGAAAAAATTATTCAATTAGAGAAGTCAAAACTAAACATTCAACGATTTAAAGGCCTTGGAGAAATGAATCCTGAAGAATTATGGAATACTACTTTAAATCCAGAGACTAGAAATTTACTTCAAGTTCAATATTCAAAAAATCTTCAAAAAGATCAAAACCTTATACAAACATTAATGGGTAACGATGTTGCTTCTAGAAAAGATTTTATTGTAGATAACGCTATAAATGTTGTTAATTTAGATATTTAATTAATGGAGTTAAGTAACAATTCCAAATCTTCGTACTTAAATAAAATTACATACGTTAATTTAAGATGGATAGGTGTAATAGGTCAATTTATTACCATAAATGCTGTTGCATTCTTATTTAAATTTGAATTTAATTTTTTACTAGCAAATATTATAGTTTTATTAGGTGCCTTAAGTAATATTTTCTTATTTTATTTTTTTAAAAAAAATCAATTACAAGAACAAATATCTTTAACCTTTCTTACCCTAGATATTGTACAATTAAGTTTTTTGCTTTATTTAACCGGCGGTACTATAAATCCATTCTCAATATTCTTAATTATACCGAGTATTTTTGCCTCAAATAGCTTAAGCGTTAGAACAAATATTTTATTAATAATTTTGACAATTTCTTCAATTGTTTTTCTTACTTTCTATCATCAAGAATTACCTTCACCATTAAATGATTATATTTTTAGTAATTACTATTATTATTCGGTCCCTTTAGCTTTAATTATTGCACTTATTTTCCTGAGTTTTTTTGCTTTAACATTTGGAAATGAGTCAAAAGTTAGAAAAAATGCATTAGATAAAATTCAGGAAGTTATTTCTAAAGAGAATGAATTAGTTTCTTTGGGTGGACAAGCCGCCGCCGCCGCTCATTCTTTAGGTACACCTCTTTCTACAATTAAAATTATTTCTCAAGATTTGTATGAAAATTTTAAAAATAATAAAGAATTAAAAAAAGATGTTGAATTACTTCAAAGCCAAGTTGATAGATGCAATGTAATATTAAAAAAATTGTCTTTAAACCCTGTAGTTGAAGATGATTTTATAGACAAGGACATTACTCTCAATAGCTATGTGAAAGAAATTGTAAATTCTTTTAAACAAATATCAGACAAAAATTTTATCATTAATACTGAGCAGAATTATAATTCTTTTGAAATTTCCAAATTAATTGAAGTTGTTTATGGTATAAGAAATTTTATTGGAAATGCAAATAAGTTTGCAAAAAAAAATATTTATATTTCAATAACAAGTGACAGTGAAAACTCCTCGATATCTATTGAAGATGATGGAACGGGATTTCCAAAAGATATATTAACCAAAATTGGAGATCCATACATAAAATCATTACAATCTAAAAATAAATCAAGAGCGGGGTTGGGCTTGGGAATATTTATAGGTAAAACTTTATTAGAAAAAAATAAGGCAAAACTTTTAATTAGAAATTCCGAGACAAGAGGTGGTGCAGAAATTAAAATAGAGTGGTCTAATAAAGATCTAGTTAGTCTTTAGTGAAGCTTTTTGTTTTCAAATAGTCCACTTAATTGATCAATCATTACATCTCCTAGTTCTTGAACATCAGAAATTTTGATAGCTTTTTTATAATATCTGGACACATCATGACCAATTCCTATAGCTAATATTTCTACCTCGCTTTTATTTTCAATAAATTTAACAATTTTTTTTAAATTTTTTTCTAAAAAATCTCCTGAATTAACTGATAGAGTTGAGTCGTCGACTGGTGCTCCATCTGAAATGACCATTAGGATTTTTCTTTCTTCTTTTCTTTTTTTTAATCTATTAAATGCCCACGTTATAGCTTCACCATCTATATTTTCTTTTAATAACCCCTCTTTTAGCATCAATCCCAAATTTTTTTTTGATTGTCTCCAATGAGAATCCGCACCTTTGTAAATTATATGTCTTAAATCATTAAGTCTTCCAGGATTTTTCGTTTTACCTAATCTATTCCACTCTTGGCGACTTTTACCACCTTTCCAATTTTTCGTTGTAAAACCGAGTATTTCTACTTTAACCGAACATCTTTCTAAGGTTCTTGATAAAATATCAGCACATATTGCAGCTATTGTTATTGGCCTACCTCTCATCGACCCAGAGTTATCAATTAAAAGTGTTACAATAGTATCTTTAAAGTCTAAATCTTTCTCTTTTTTAAATGATAAGGAATTATATGGATCAATAATAATTCTGGGTAATTTTGAACTATCTAACAGTCCCTCTTCTAGATCAAATTCCCATGATCGATTTTGTTTTGCCATTAATTGTCTTTGTAATTTATTTGCTAACTTGGTAATTAAATCTTGAAAACTTGTAAGTTGTTGGTCTAAATTTTTTCTAAGCTTTTGAATTTCCTCAGCTGAGTCTAGACTTTCTGCTTTAGCAACTTCATCAAATTCAGTAGTAAATATTTTGTATTCTTTATCGCTTATACTTAAATTTTTTTTTTGAATTACATTTTCTGACTCTCTATCCTCGTTATTTTCACTACCAAGTTGATCTTCAAGTCTAAACTCATTTACGTCATCCTCGCTATCTATTCCCTGGCTTATATTTTCATCCTCACTTGTTTTGCTAGAGTCATTATTATCTTTCTCATCATTGTTATTAGAATTATTTTGATCTTGCGTATCATCATTTTCTTCATTTTCTTTTTCAGTTTTGTCATCATTTTCAAATATATCCATATTTTCTAAAATTTCAGAAAATTTAGCATTATACACTTCTTGATTTTCTAGATTTTGGTTTAAAAATTCAAAATGTTTGTCTATTGACTTATTAAAATCTTTCTCCCAAAATTTAAGAATTTCTTTATTTTCTGGGTACAATTCGACATTAAAAAACTTGTTTGTCATATAAATTTCAAAAGCATCAATAATATTCGTATCTTCTTTTTTTGTTATTTTTTCTTGTTTAAGTTGTTGAAGTCTATTTTTATAATTGTCTTTAAAGTTTTTGGAAATTCCTTTTAGCATCTCTGAACCAATTAATTCATACCTTACCTTTTCTGCAAGCTGGTAGAGTGTTCTACACGAGGGATTTTGTGGTTTATTTTTATCTAATAACTCTTTGTTTGAAAATCTTCTTTTTAAAGCCTCAGAATCTGTTTCAGCCCTTAGTTTTTTAAATTGATTTTTATCGTTAATATTGTCAATTTCCCCAATATCATAAACTTTTTCATCATTTTTTCTATTTTTAACAACTTTATAGTCATCTGAAATTACTTTGTAGGTAGATTGAAGGGCTTGTTTGAATTTCTCTTTAATACTATCTTCTTTATTCATCAAATTTGAATATTGATCATTGATTCTGGCAGCTCATCCCCAAAACATCTTTGATAATATTCGGCAATAGTATTTTTCTCAGCATCATCACATTTGTTTAAAAATGTTACTCTAAATGCATATCCAATATCTTTAAAAATTTCAGAATTTTCTGCCCAATGTAAAACTGTTCTGGGACTCATTACTGTAGATATATCACCTGCCATAAAACCTTTTCTTGTAAGTGAAGCAACTTTTATCATGTTTGAAACTTGTTCTTTACCTTTGGGATTGTTTAAATTTTTATTTTTACCTAAAATAATTTCCATTTCTTTATCTAAACTAAGATAGTTTAACGTGGATACAATATTCCATCTATCCATTTGACCTTGATTAATTTGTTGTGTCCCGTGATATAATCCTGTCGTATCACCTAACCCTACAGTATTTGTTGTTGCAAAAAGCCTAAAAAATTTATTTTGTTTAATAACTTTATTTTTATCTAATAAAGTAAAGCTACCTTCTGACTCGAGTACTCTCTGAATAACGAACATTACATCTGGTCTTCCAGCGTCATATTCATCAAAAACCAGGGCCACAGGATTTTGAATTGACCAAGGTAGTATTCCTTCTTTAAATTCAGTGATTTGTTTACCATCCTTAATTACTATTGAGTCTTTTCCTATCAAGTCAATCCTACTAACATGGCTATCAAGATTAATTCTTATACAGGGCCAATTTAATCTCGCAGCAATTTGTTCGATATGCGTTGATTTACCAGTTCCATGATATCCTTGAATTAAAACTCTTTTGTTAAAAGAAAATCCTGACAAAATAGCCAATGTTGTATCTTTATCGAACTTATAAGTTTTATCAATTTCTGGGACGTACTCACTTGATTTTGAAAATGCATCAACTTCCATGTCACTTTCGATACCAAAAGTTTGTTTAATAGATAACTTAATGTCAGGGGTGTGGCTAATATTTGGCGTCAATTTTATCCTTATAAGTGTTTTTTAATTGAGTATAAGCTAAAGTTATTACTTTAAGCTTGTCTTCAAATTTTTTATTTCCAGAATTCATATCAGGGTGAAATTTTTTGACAAGCTTTTTAAATTTTTCTTGAACTTTTTCCCATTTTAATCCAACACTAATCCCTAATATATTAAAGGCTTTTAAATCATTGTTATTAAATTTAAATTTATTCATATTATTAAAATCATTATTAAATTTAAATTTATCCATCTCATCTTTTAAAGCATTACTCCAAAGAACTTTGAAAAAATTATCAGATGAACTAAAACTTTGCGTTGGTTTATGCCAAGTCATATCAGACCTTAAAAAATCAATTATTTGTTGATCACTCATGCCTGTAAAATAATTCCAACTTTTATTAAATTCTTTTACATGGTTTAAGCATAGTAACCTATAATCTTTGCTATTATCTCTTTCTTTAGGTGCTTTAAAAAGACCTTCCTCTGAACAATTATTCCAGTCACAAATATTTTTCATGGTATATAATACTTTATCATATGAATATTAATCAACTAATTGAAACTGTTGAAAAAAAAATTTTGTCGCAGGATTGTATTTCAAAAGTTTATATAGAGGATAAGTCCTTTCTACACAAAAATCACAAATCTAATGAAAATGGAAAATTTCATATTGTTCTTTCTATTGAGTCTGATGAGTTAAAGAATAAAAGTAAGATATACTCAACAAGGTTTATTTATAAAATTTTAGATAAAGAATTAAAAAATTATATTCATTCACTACAAATTAAATTACTTTAAACTGTTAGAAATATATCTTTTTAAATTTGACGGACTGATCTGAAAGTCGACTATTATCTTTCCAAAATCTTTTAATAAAATTAGATTAATATTATTTGAATTATTTTTCTTATCGTTTTTCATATAATTCATAATTTTAGATATATGTTTTTTTTTAAATAATTTTTTAATTTTTGGTTTCATCTCAATTTTATTAATATGGTTTAAGATAATATTAAATTTTTGCTTCGATAAAATTCTTCTTTTAAAACTGAATTCTATTGCATTTTTAATGCCTAAAATTACAGCTTCCCCATGATTTAATTTTTTAGAAAAACCTAAAGTAGACTCATAAGAATGAGCAAAGGTATGACCTAAATTTAATACCTTTCTGTAGTTTTTCTCGTTCTCATCTTTTTCTACAACTCTTTTTTTTAAATTACAGCTTTTAATTATGGATCTTTCAATAAAAGGCGATTTTAATTTCAAAATTTTTTTTAGATTTCTGTCTAAATAAAGAAAATTATTAAAATTATCAATAATACTACTTTTTAATATTTCAGCATATCCACAAATAATTTCTCTTTCAGGCAAAGAGTCTAAAATATTCATATCGGAAACAACTAAATCAGGTTGATAAAAACTTCCGATCAAATTTTTTCCAAATTTATTATTTACACCTGTTTTTCCTCCTATGGATGAGTCCACTTGAGACAGTAAGGTTGATGGAATATTTATAAATTTCATTCCTCTTTTAAATGTGCTAGCTGCGAATCCAACTATATCTCCAATAATTCCACCACCAAAAGAAATAACACAATCTTCTCTATTAAACCTTTTTTCAAATAAAACTGTGTGAATTTTTTCAATTGTTCGATAATTTTTATTTTTTTCTGATGCAGTTATTTCTATCTTAAAAAGTTTTTTTGTTTTTAACTTTTTATATAAAAGTCCTTTAAATTTGTGAGGAATATTTTTGTCTGTAACTATTAAACATTTATCGAATTTTAGATGATTAGCTTTTAAAATTTTATCAATTTTATCTATTAAATCTCTTCCAATTATAATTGAGTAGTTCTTAGTTTTTGTTTTAATCGAAATTTTATTTGTATTCATAAATATCCAATATCTTATTTATAATTTCAACTTTGTCTAATTTATCACAACTAATTCTGTGACTCGACAAGCTATAAAATTTTGATCTTTCTTTTATTAAATTGTTAATTTGATCCTTAGTAAGATTTATTGCTAATGGTCTTTTCTTACTCTTATATATCCTTTTTATTATCGTTTCATTTTTCCAATCCAGCCAAAAAGATAAACAATTTTTCTTACACATTTTTCTGATTGAGGCATTTATAAAACCTCCTCCACCTAAAGATATTATAGAATTTTCTGAACTAAGAAATTTCAAAGATATTTTTTCCTCAATTTTACGAAAATAATTCTCTCCATACTTAGTAAAAATTTCTGATATTTTATAACCCTCTGTTTCTTCAATTTTTTGATCAATATCAATAAAAGTTAGTTTTAATCTTTTTGACAAAATTTTACCAATTGAAGATTTTCCAGATCCCATCATTCCAATTAACACAATATTTTTATTTGATTTCATGAGTTTCTATATTGAAAAAACACAAATATGTCTTATTTTGAAATTATTAAATTATATGCAATTTACAAAAAAAACAAGTAAAGACAAAATTTTTAGTTTTGGGACAATTTCAAAAGTTATAATCGCTGCTATCATAATTGTATTTGGCTTTATTCTAATTAATCAGATTAATTTTCCTGCTCCAAATAAAAAAATTGAAAAAATTTTACCAAATGAAAACTTCAAAACAATTAAGTAAGATATTAATTTTTGCATCTTTTTTGTTTTTAGCTCAATCTGCTCAGACAGAGGAAATTAAAGAGATTTGGTCTGAGATAGAAAACAAAGAGGCTGCCAATAATCAATCAAATAATAATGTTGATAACTCTAGTGATGTAATCCAACCTGATGGTATAAAAGTAAAACTTTTGGATGAAAACATTTTAGTAGACCAAAGTTTAGATAATTCTAATATTTTGTTGGCTGGGTTATTTGACCCTGATGAAAATGATCTAGACCTTAATATGTGGTCAAAAACAGATGGAATAGAAATTAAAAAGTTACTTGAAAGAATACAGTCTAAAAAATTATCAAATTTCTCTGAAAGATTAATGGATGTAGCATTATTAACAAACTCCTATGTACCAAATCAAAACTTTTCATTACATGAATTCGAAAATTTCACACTTGATCACCTAATTAAAAAAAAAGATTTTGCCTTAGTTGAGGAATTTATTCAAAAAAATTCATCAATCAAAGACAAAGAAAGACTCATAAAACATGTAGCTGATTACTATTTGTCATTAAACAAAATAGAAAATTCATGTTCTGCTATTGATAGATTGAGTTTAATAACTGATGAATACTTAACATATTTTAAAATTTATTGCTTAATAACTCAGAATAAAAAAGATGAGGCTCAGCTGTTGTTTGATCTTAAATCTGAGCTAGATACTTTGAATGATTTTTTTGTTAAAAAGTTTGAAGTATTAATGGGATATGAAGACAATAATTTTATATTGTCTGATGAAAATGTTCTTTATTTTCATTTATCTCACAAAACAGACAAGAAATTTTTATACTATCCGTCCGTAGAGTCTGAAGAATTTATTTGGAAATATTTATCTAGCTCGAATTTACTTAAAAATCTAAATGATTTTAATCTTAGTGATATTGATCAAGTAAATTTTTTAGAAAAAGCAACCAGTGAAGGTATTTTTGATGAAAAAGATCTATTGAATTTGTACAAAAAATTTCAATTTAAGATTGATGAACTTATTAACTATGAGGATGCATTAAAAAGCTTACCAGATTATGAAAGAAGAGCTCTGATGTATCAGAGGTTTTTACTAACAGATAATCTTGAAAATAAACTTTCATTATTATCAAAATTGAATAATTCCTTTGAAAACTCAAATTATAAAAAATCATTTGACGATGAATTATCTAAGTTGCTAAAAAAAATGGATAAAAAAGAAATTCCTGTAAAGTTTTCTGATTTCTACCAAACTAATTTAATTACTGAAGAAAATAGAAAAAATAAAATTAAGTTTAATAATGAAGTTTTTCATCAATCAAAAGTATTAAATTATTTTTTGAATAAGCAAAGCTTACCTAAAACACAAAAATTAACTGACAATTTGTTGTCAAAGATGAAAAAAGATAAGAAATACTCTTTTAACTTTAAAGATGTTGTATTATTACAATCATTGAGAGCAGATGGAATTCAAATAGATCAAATTGATGAACTCTCTCAATATAAATCTGAATTAAATTCCGAAATTGACAAAATGATAGAGAATAATGAGTCAGGCATGATACTATTAAAATTAGTTGAAATTATTGGTGAAAAAGAATTGAATGAATTAAATAGTGAGTCACTAAATTTTGTAATTGAAACTATGAATAGAACAAAATTAATTAGCTTAAGAAACGAACTATTGTTGGAAATTCTTCCATTAAAAGTTTAAAATACTTCTAACAATCATGACAATAAAACCAATTATAACTGAACCTAACGAGATTTTAAGACAAGTCTCGAAACCAGTACAAACAGTGGGTAATGAAGAAAGAAAGTTAATGGATGACATGTTGGAAACAATGTATGCGGCTAATGGTATTGGATTAGCAGCAATTCAAATTGGTATCCCCAAAAGGATTATAGTGATGGATATTTCAAAAAATGGGGAAAAAAATCCAATGTATTTTGTAAATCCAATAATTAAAAACAAAGATAAAGATAAAACAACATATGAGGAGGGATGTTTATCCGTCCCAGATTATTTTGCAGAAGTTGATAGACCTAAATATTGTGAGGTTGAATATTTAGATTACAATGGAGAAAATAAAATTTTAAAAGCTGATGGGCTCCTTGCAACTTGTATACAGCACGAAATGGATCATCTTGAAGGAATTTTATTTATAGACTACTTATCAAAATTGAAAAAAACAATGATTGTTAAAAAATTATCAAAAAGAAAAAATCCTCCTGATAGAATTATTGTTTAATGAGCAAAAAAATTGCTTTCATGGGTACTCCCACCATTTCTGGGCAAATACTCAAATCATTGTATCAAAATGGTTTTGATATTGAGGTCGTTTATACTCAACCACCTGTAGCATCAAATAGAGGACACAGATTAAATAAGTCACCCGTTCATATAATGGCTGAAATATTAAATATTCCTGTCAGAACTCCAACTGTATTAGATAATACCGAGGAAAAAAACTTTCTTCATAAACAAAATATTAGTTTAGGTATCGTTGTTGCTTACGGGCAGATTCTTAAAAAAGATATTTTAGAAATTCCAAAATATGGATGGATAAATATTCATTATTCACTTTTACCAAAATTACGAGGTGCAGCTCCCATTCAAAGAGCAATTATGGAAAATGAAACATCAACAGGTATTTCTATAATGAAAATTAATGAGGGTTTAGATTCTGGTCCCGTCTGTAATCAATATTCAATAAATATTTTAGAAAATGAAAATACTGAGGATTTATCTCAAAGATTAAGTAATTTAGCATCTGAAAAAATACTACAAAATATTGATGATATATTTGATAACAAAGCACATTTTAAAGAACAAGATCATAGTAAATCTACATATGCAAAAAAAATTAAAAAAGAAGAAGGAAAAATAAATTGGGAGGATAGTAATTTAAAAATAATAGGAAAAATTAATGGTCTATATCCTAATCCAGGAGGTTGGTTTGAATTTAAAGGGGAAAGATACAAGATACTAAGAGCAGAAAAATCAATTTTAAGTGGAAAATCAGGATATGTCTTATCAGATAATTTTGAAATTGGTTGTGGTGAAAATTCAATAAAGATTATTGAGATACAAAGACAAGGTAAAACAGTTCAAAAAACTAAGGAATTTCTACGCGGTAGCCAAATTACTAAAGGCACTGATTTGAATTAAACATGTTCAGATATCAAATTCTAATAGAATATGTGGGAACTTCTTTCATAGGCTGGCAAGTACAAACAAAAGGTAAAACTATACAAGGATTAATTCAAAAAAAAATCTCTAATCTTTTAAGTGAAAAAATTACACTTATTGGCTCAGGAAGAACAGATTCGGGTGTTCATGCAATTGAGCAATCTGCACATTTTGATACCACTGAAAAAATCCAAAATTTAAATAAATTTTTAAAATCAATTAATTATTTTTTAAATAAATACGAAATAGCCATTTTAAAAATCAAAAGAAAAAATATGAAATTTCATGCACGTTTTTCTGCAAAAGAGAGAGTTTATAAATATGTTATTTTCAATCAATTAAGTAAACCGATCCTTCAAAATAAGCGAGGTTGGTTTGTTATTAAAAATCTCGAATTAGAGATAATGAAAAAAGCAGCAAAAAAGTTAATTGGAACTCATGATTTTTCAACTTTTAGAGCATCTGGATGTAATGCAAAGAGCCCAATAAGATCAATTAAATCAGTTAAAATTAAAAAGACAAAAAACAAAATTGAATTAAATTTTAGATCTCAATCATTTTTAAAACAACAAGTTAGGTCAATGGTTGGTTGTTTAAAATATGTTGGTGAAAAAAAGTGGACATTAAAAAAATTTACAAGTGTAATTAAATCCAAAAATAGAAATTTATGTGCACCGCCAGCACCAGCGGAAGGATTATTTTTAAAAAAAGTTTTATACTAATTTTTCCTATTACCCATTGAGAATTTTTTATTAATTCTCCACCTTGATTCTGCTCTTACAATATAACCACAACAATTTTTTGACTTACATTTACAAGGAAATTGTTTGTAATCTTTGTCATAACCAAATCCATAGTCACAAGTTAATTCCTCGCCTTTTTTAATATCTTTTATAGCTTTAACCCAAATTTTAAGCCCCTTACCATCGTAATCACAATTATTTTCACATGCGTGATTTATTAGGCCAGCTGTATTCCATGGGAAATCCCCATCGAGATCATATCTTTTATTTACTGTAAATAAATATATTGGCTTACTGTTATCGTATTTGTCAGAATTCTCAGTTTGTTTTTTGGTAATTAATTTACCAATATAATCTATTATTTTTTCACCTTCCTTTATATCTCTTGTGGCGTAAAGTCCTTTACCTTTTTTATCAATATCAGACTTTTGAATCTTATATAGTTTCATATGTTTGTGTTTAGTGCTTAAAAAAATATTATCAATTAAATTCTAACAACGCATCAACATGCCTTTGAGTACTATTTTGTAAGGCTTTAAGATCATAACCACCTTCAAGAATTGAAACGACCCTACCATTACAAAAAGATTTAGAATATTCCAAAGTCCTTTTGGTAATTTTATAAAAATCCTCTGTGCTTAATCTCATTTGTGCTAACGGATCGTCAATATGTGCATCAAAACCCGCTGAAAATAACAAAAATTCAGGTTTGAACTGTTTTATTTTATTTAAAACATTTTCATATGCATTTAAATATACTTCAGATGTTGTTCCAGCTTCTAGTGGAATATTTAATACATTATTAAATTTTCCATTTTCTTTATGTGAACCTGAGCCAGGGTAATAAGGGTATTGGTGAGTAGAAACATATAATACTTTTTCATTATCATAAAAAATATCTTGAGTTCCATTGCCATGGTGAACATCAAAATCAATTATTGCAATTTTTTTGTATTTATACTTTTCAATTAGATAATTAGCGCCAACTGCTACATTATTATAGATACAAAATCCCATAGCTTTCCCTTTTTCTGCATGATGACCTGGGGGTCTTACAGCACAAAAAGCATTCTTAAATTCTTTATTTTGTACTCCGTCTATTGCTGTAATTATTGAACCTACTGCATCTTTAGTAGCATCTTTACTGCCAGGGGAGATAATTGTATCACCATCTAAAAATACCAAACCTTTTTTTGGAAAAGATTGTTTAACATGATTAATATAGTCTTTTGAATGGGTTTTATTTAAAAAAAATTCATCAAATTTATTTGGTTTTTTCCATATAAGATTTTTGTTATCTACTTTTTTAAAGTTATCAATTATTGCTGTAACCCTATCAATTTTTTCTGGATGGCCATTCCCAGTATTGTGGTTTTTATAAGTATCTGAAGTGATTAGACCAGTCTTCACTTAAAATAATTATTTAAAACTTTTGAATATATTAAACTCAACTTTTTTAAATCAGTTAGCGAGACAGCCTCATCAACTTTATGCATAGTTTTTCCTACTAAGCCAAATTCTAAACAAGGAGCTATTTTCCTAATGAACCTTGCATCTGATGTACCTCCAGTAGTTGAAAGTTTAGGTTTAATTTTAGTAACTTTTTTAATAACATTTTGTATCATAAATGTTGTACTATTAGGCTTTGTAAGAAAAGCTTCACCTGAAACACTATAATCAATTTTATATTTAGATTTAGTTTTATTACATATTTTTTTCAAAATTTTATTAATTTTTTTTTTAATGGAATTTGAAGTATGCATATTATTAAATCTTATATTAAATGAAGCATATGCAAGACCTGGAATTACATTGTCTGCGGTATTATTTATATTAATTTTTGTAATTTCAAGATTTGTAGGTTGAAAATCCTTCGTGCCTTTGTCAAATCGTAAATCTTTTAGTTCTTTAAGTATTCTCACTAGAGCAGTTGAAGGGTTATTTGCTCTATGAGGATATGCTACATGCCCTTGAACTCCTGTAATTGTTAATCGACCGTTCATACTTCCTCTTCGACCAATTTTAATCATTTCACCTAATTTATTAGGATTTGTTGGCTCTCCAACCAAGCAAAAATCTATTTTCTCTCGTTTCTTTTTTAAATAGTCTACAACTTTTTTGGTTCCATTGATGGCAACACCTTCCTCATCTCCAGTGATTAAAAGACTTATCGATCCATTAAATCCTTTATTTTTCTCAATAAAAACGCTTATAGCAGAAACAAATGCAGCTATTGAGCTTTTCATATCATTTGCACCTCTTCCAATTAAATGTCCATTTTTAATTGATGGTTTAAATGGATTTACTGTCCAATCTCTTAAATTTCCAGCAGGAACAACATCAAGATGTCCAGCATAACAAAAATTAGGACTCTTGCTCCCTAATCTTGCATATAGATTTTTAACTGGAGCATTCCCTTTTTCTTTGAACTCTAGAATTTTAGTTTTAAATCCAAGTTTTTTTAATTTTTTTTCCAAAAATTTCATTATTCCAGCATCTATAGGAGTTACAGTTGGAAATCTAATTAGCTCTTTAGCTAACTGAAGTTCATTTATAATTTTCATCGAAACTATTCTCTCAAGAGATCGTTAATAGAAGTTTTAGATCTTGTCTTTTCATCTACTTGCTTAATTATTACAGCACAATATAGTGAAGGTGCAGTTGGGTTATTTTTATCAGGAAGTGAACCTGGAACCACAACTGAATAAGGAGGAATTTTTCCATAAGTAATTTCTCCAGTTTTTCTATTAACAATTTTTGTAGATTGTCCTATGTACATGCCCATACTCAGTACGGATCCTTCTCCTACAATTACACCCTCTACAACTTCAGACATCGCGCCTAAAAAAACATTATCCTCGATAATAGTTGGCAGAGCTTGTGCAGGTTCTAATACTCCACCTACACCTGAACCTGCTGAGATATGACAATTTTTTCCAATTTGGCTACAGCTACCTGCTCTTGCAAATGTATCAATCATTGTTCCTTCGTCTATGTATGCCCCAATGTTAACGTAGCATGGCATTAAAACTGCATTCTTTCCAACAAAACTTCCTTTTCTTACTGGAGAGTTAGGTACCATTCTAAAACCCGCTTTCTCATGATCTTCTTTTGTCCATCCTGCAGTCTTACCCTTTAGTAGATGAGCTTTATCATACCAACTACTATATGGACCGTTCAAATTCTCCATTGGATATAATCTAAAACTTAACATGATTGCTTTTTTCAAGTGTTGATGAGTTATCCATTCACCATTTATTTTTTCAGCAACTCGTGACTTTCCACTATCTAAATCATCAATAACTTGATTTATGGTATCTTTTAAAGACTGATCTGAAGCAGGATTTATTTGATCCCTTTTTTCCCAAGCTTCATTTATTACATTTTCTATACTCATAATTTATGAGTTTTTTAATAACCTTATTTCTTTTAAAAATAAAGAGAGATTTTCTATTTTATAGTCAATATAGTCTTTATCAGATTCTTTTTTACCCCAATATTCATTATTGATTAGCCAGACTGTCGTAGCTCCTCTTTCTTTACCAATTGACAAATTTTTTGCAATATCTTCAATATAAATTGTTTCTCTTGGGTCAATATCAAATTTTTTTACCATCAAATCGAATGCTTTCGCTGCAGGTTTTGGGCTGTATTCTGCGTCTACTATATCAAATACATTCTCAAAGAGATCATCAATCCCCAAATGTGTAGTTATATTACTAACATGCTCACTAGAACCATTGGTAAAAACGAACTTTCTTAAATTTAACTTTTCTATTTCACTTCTCAAAACAACATCCTTTTTCATAAAAGATAAGTCAATGTCATGAACAAAATTTAAAAACTCTTTAGGAGGAATATCATGATGTATCATTAATCCATTTAGACTTGTATTATATTTATGAAAGTAGTCGGTTTGTAATTTTTTAGCTTCAACTAAGTTAATTTTTAATTTTTCAGAAATATATTGTGTCATTCTTTTACTAACTTGACCAAATACAGATTCTAAATCCTGATAAAGAACACCATCACAATCAAATAAAATATTTTTTATATTTTTCATTTTCTTATTAATGTACCAGCACCTTTATCTGAGAATAATTCAAAAAGAATTGAATGTTTTTTTCTTCCATCAATAATTCCGACACCAGTAACTCCATTCATTACTGCATCTAAGCAAGTATTGATTTTAGGAATCATACCCTCTGTTATAATTTCATTATTTATCATCTCTAAAATTTCAGATGACGTAATTTCTTCAATGAGCTTTTTTTCTTTATCAAGTACACCCTCAACATTGGTCATTAATAATAATCTTCTACATTTCAAAGATTTAGCTATAGCACCAGCAGCTGTATCTCCGTTAATATTAAATGTTTGATTATTTTCACCTAAACCTAATGGCGATATTATTGGAATGGAACTTACTTTTATTATATCTTTTATTATATTTATATTAATTTTACTCGGCTTTCCAACGAATCCAAGTTCCTCTGCTTCTGGAATAACTTCAATAACATTATTTTTTTTTGTGTTTATCGAGACTGCATTTGATCCCTTTTCAATTAAAGAATTAACAATGTCCTCGTTAAAATCAATAAGGACATCTTCAACTATATTTATAATTTTTTCATCTGTGACCCTTAAACCTCTAATAAATTTTGACTGAATATTTGATTTTTCTAACTCTCTTTTAATTCTAGGGCCACCTCCGTGGACAATTATAATTGACAATCCTAACTTATTTAAAATACTTATATCTGAAATAAAATTGTTAAAAATATTTCTATCAATAAAAACATTTCCTCCATATTTAATAACTATTAATTCATTTTTATATTTATCTATATATTTCTTAACCTCGTCGATGGAAGGACCATCTTTTGGTACTATTTTTTCTATTTCCATTTCTATTAAACAGTTTTGACGGTCGTTCTTTTGATTATTATGTACTGTTGTGCCATTGTTAATACGTTATTAATAGTCCAGTAAATAACTAGTCCTGCTGGGAAAGGAGCTAGTATTACAGTTAAAAATAACGGGAAAAACATAAATATCTTTGCCTGAACAGGATCTGGAGGTGTAGGATTTAGTTTTTGTTGCATCCACATTGAAACACCCATTAGGCATGGCCACACACCTATCAGTAAAAAAGAAGGCGGGTCCCAAGGTATTAGTCCAAATAAATTAAATATAGATGTAGGATCTCTTTCACTTAAATCTTTTATCCAACCAAAAAATGGCTGATGTCTCATCTCAATTGTTACAAACAAAACTTTATAAATTGCAAAGAAAAAAGGTATCTGTATAAAAATTGGAAGACACCCACTTATTGGATTAACTTTTTCTCTTTTGTATAATGCCATCATTTCTTGTTGGAGTTTCATTTTATCCTCTTTATGCAACTCTTTTAGTCTTGTCATTTCTGGCTGAAGAACCTTCATTTTAGCCATTGATCTGAATGAGTAATTTGCAAGTGGAAAAAATGCTAATCTTATACAAGCAGTTATCATTATAATTGCTATTCCAAAATTGCCGGCCAGATTAAAGAAATATTGAATTGCAAAGAATAAAGGTTTTACAATGAAGTAAAACCATCCCCAATCTATTGCTAAATCAAACTTATTAATATTTTCACTCTCAGCATATCCATCTATAACGTTTACTTCTTTTGCGGCAATTATTATTCTAATTGAGTTACTTTTTGTCTCGTTTGCACCAACTTCTGTTGCATTTGTCTCAATAAAATTTGCTCTGAACTTATTTTTGTAATCAAAATCAGATCTAAAACTTTTATTTTTTTCGGGTATAAGACTAGTAAGCCAATACTTATCAGTTATACCTAGCCATCCAGACTGTGCATTCTTAGAATATTTTTTTTCCTCAATATCATCATAATCCTCTTCAACTAATTGATCATCAAAAACTCCAATTAAACCCTCATGCAAAATATAAAAATTAGTTACATCAGGGGCAACATTCCTAATAATTTGTCCGTATGGATAAAAGTTATAAGTCTTATCCGAACTATTAATTATCGTTTGTTTGATGTTAAAGAGATATTGTTTGTCTATGCTTATTTCTTTTAAGAATTTAATATTTTGATTGTTAGTCCAACTTAATATCACTGGGGAATTAGGTGTAAGTTTGCTACTTCCTTCGATGCTCCATAGAGATTTTGAGTTTGGTAAATCAATATTTTTGTTAGTTGTTGCCCAACCAGTCTCTACATAATATCCATTATCAGACTGTTTAGGATTTAATAAGATTACATTATCATCTCCATTTAAAGTATTTGTATAATTTTTAAAAGTTAAGTCGTCTATTGAAGATCCGATTAATGAAATTGAGCCTCTAATTTTATCATTTTCAAAAAGAACTCTTTCATTTTCTTTTAAAGCCTCATTTCTAGATATTTTAATTGTTTCCTCGTCCTGAACTAATGATGGTGCATCCGTTGAAGAATTTTCATTGGTAATATTTTTGTCATTAGAAATATCTTTTTGGTCTACTACTGCTGGAGCAAAAAATAGACTATAGAGTATTATTACTGCTGCACTCAGAGATATTGCGGCAATTACATTTTTCGTATCCATAAATTACTTTTTCTTTTTAACTGGATCAAATCCTTCTCCGCCACCCAAAATTTTTATCGGATGACAACTTAGTATTCTTTTAAATCCATTAATACTTCCTTTTAAAATTCCATTCTCTTTTATGTTTTCAATAAAATAATCAGAACATGTTGGAAGATATCTGCAATTATTACCTAGATACGGAGATATAAGTATTTGATAAAACCTTATAATCTTGATCATTAAAAATTTAATAAAATTGGTCATTTAATTTTTTTAAAGTCTTCTAGTGTTGCGTTTTTTATTGTTTCATAAGGATCTTTGCTAACAGATATCCTTGCAATCAATAAGTAACAGTAATTAAGATTAATGTTAATTGATTTTACAGCTTCGTTCATAATATTTCTTAGTCTTCTTTTAATTCTGTTTCTTGTTACTGCATTTCCAATTTTCTTTTTGGCTACAAAACTAATATTTAACCTATTATTATTTTTATCAGAAAGTTTTTTAAAGAAAATTGTTAAGTATTTATTAGAAATTTTTTTTCCGCTCAGAATAGACTTAAAATCCTCATTTTTAGAAAGGCTAACAATCTTGTTTTTCATTAAGCGTTTGTTAATTTTTTTCTTCCTTTAGCTCTTCTTCTTTTTAATACTTTTCTTCCACCCTTTGTCTTTTTTTTAGCTCTAAAGCCAACAGCCTTTTTTCTTTTTCTATTACTTGGTTGATATGTACGTTTCATTGTTGTTAAATTAATGTTAAATTTCGGTAGTTATACAAATATATATATATAAGTACAGTGATTTTTAATAAGTTAAAAATCAATGAATAGAGAAAAAAAAATTAAACTATTTTTAGGCTCTGCCTACATTTTGATAGTATGTGTTTTTTTATTGATTTTTTTTAACAACTTTTCCTTTCAGGATTTCTCAAGTTATGAATTAATAAGAGAAAATAGAGAAGTTTTAGAGAATATTAAAAATAGTAATATTTTTTTATCAAGTATTATTTTTTTAATAGGTACCATAGTTTGGGTCCTCTTATTAGGTTTTGGATCACCAGTATTTCTAGTTGGCGGTTTTATTTTTGGTAAGTGGTTAGGAACTTTACTAGTAGTTTTTGGATTATCTATTGGTGCAACATTTCTTTATATTTTTGCAAACTATTTTTTAAAAGATTTGGTTGAGGAAAAATTTTCATCCCGTTTTAGCAATTTAACTGAGAAGTTTAAAAAGAATGAATTTATTTTTTTTCTAATTTATAGATTTATAGGTGGCATTCCTTTTTTTATTTCAAATATTTTACCAACTATATTTAACGTAAAGGTTAGAAATTTCTTTCTAGGATCAATAATTGGAATGACTCCACAATTATTTGTTGGAGCATCTCTTGGTGCTGGTTTGAGTAAGATATTGGAGGAAAATTCTGAGTTACCAAGTATTTTAGAATTAATTTTTTCTCCTGATATTTATTTACCAATTCTGGGAATTATAATTTTAGTTATAATTGGGTTTTTGTTAAAAAAAAATTTTTATACAAAATAATAGTGGTGCCCCCATCCAGAATTGAACTGGAAACTCATCCTTACCATGGATGTGTTATACCATTTAACTATAGGGGCAATATTTACTTAAATTAGTGTATAAATTTAATTTTTTCAAATTATTGCCTTAATTTTTTTTTAAAATACGTTATATCTATTTGAGGAAAATGTTATGGGAATTCACTACACATACGGAGCTAATAAAAATGCAAAGCTCATGGAAAAAAAAGCTAAAAGAGAAAAAAAGCTTGCAGAAAAAAGAGCAAAAAAACAGGTGAAAACTGGCCCAGTAAAAATTGAAGAAGATAAAACAATTCCTCTTGACCAGGTTATAACGCTTGACCATCTTACAAATCCTGACAAAAAATAAATAATGAGTTCAAAAAAGAATAATTTTAGTAAACTTGAACTTGCCTTAAGAAAAAATTTAAAAAAAAGAAAAGAATTCCAAAAAAAAACAAAGAAAAAAAATAAATAATGTCGGTCCAATCTGATAAGTGGATTATACAAATGGCCAGAGATAATGATATGATCTCTCCTTTTGAAGACAAACAAGTTAGAGGAGATAAAATATCATTTGGTGTTTCTTCATACGGTTATGATGCGAGAGTTTCTGATGAATTTAAAATTTTTACCAACGTAAATTCCGAAATTGTAGATCCAAAAAATTTTAAATCCTCAAATTTTATTACTAAAAACTCATCTGAATGCATAATACCACCCAATTCATTCGTATTAGCAAGGACTGTTGAATATTTTAAGATTCCTAAAAATGTTTTGGTTATATGTTTAGGAAAATCTACATATGCAAGATGTGGAATAATTGTAAACGTTACACCTCTTGAACCAGGCTGGGAAGGACATGTAACATTAGAATTTTCTAATACAACACCGTTGCCGGCAAAAATTTACGCTAATGAAGGAGTTGCTCAATTTGTTTTTATTAAGGGCAATGAGGATCCAGCTGTTTCATATGCAGATAGAAATGGTAAATACCAAGGTCAAAAGGGAGTTACACTTCCAAAAATATAATAATGGACAAATTTATTGTTAAAGGTCCTTGCAAAATAAAGGGCGAAATTTCAATTTCGGGTTCAAAAAATGCTGCCTTACCAATTTTGGCATCGACAATCTTATTCGAAAAAGAGGTCATAATAAAAAATTTACCTTGTGTTAAAGACATAGATACAATGATAAATCTTTTAAAATCTCTTGGCTCTGAAATAAAATTTAATAAAAATAGAAAAATTGTTAAAATAACAAAGAAAAAAAAGCAAAATTTTTTTGCATCATATTCACTTGTTAGAACAATGAGAGCTGGAATATTAGTTTTAGGAGCACTTGTTGCCAAACATCAAAAGTCTATTACTTCTTTGCCTGGTGGCTGCCTAATAGGGGCAAGACCTGTAAATTATCATTTGAATGCACTTAAAAAACTTGGAATGAAATATGATATTAAGAAAGGCTATATCCACGCACATACGAAAGAAAAACTCAAAGGTGCAAAAATCAGATTTTCAAAAATTAGTGTTGGAGCAACTGAAAATACAATTATAGCCGCATGTTTAGCAAATGGAATTACCATTCTTAGAAACTGTGCAATCGAACCAGAAATAATTGATTTAATAAATTTTTTAAAATCAGGTGGTGCAAAAATAAAATTTATAGGTAAACGTACTGTGAAGATAGAAGGTATTAAATCTTTAGAAAGTACAAGTTATTCAGTGATGTCTGATAGAATAGAAACAGGAACTTTTTGTGTAGCAGCATGTTTAACTGGAGGTAATTTAAAAATAAATAATTTTGACCCAAATATTATAAAAACAGAATTATCATTATTAAAAAAAGTTGGAGCAAAAATCAAAGTAGCCAAAAAACAAATTCATATATTTGGTCCAAAAAAAATTAAAAATTTAACCAATTTAGTTACTAAAGAATATCCAAACTTTCCTACAGATCTGCAAGCACAGTTTATGGTTCTTCTTTGCAAGGCCAAAGGCAAAAGTTCAATAACTGAAAGTATTTTCGAAAATAGATTTATGCATGTAGCTGAATTAAGAAGATTAGGAGCTGAGATTTTAATTAAAAAAAATAAGGCATTTATTTCAGGTGATACTAACTTTCAAGCCGCAGAATTAATGTCTAGTGACTTAAGAGCTTCAGTTGCATTAGTTTTAGCTGCAATAGTTGCAAAAGGATCATCTATAATCAATAGAATTTATCACCTTGATAGAGGATATGAAAATATAGAGAATAAACTAAGAAAAGTTGGGGTAAACATTAGACGTGTTAATTGATGGAAAACCAGTATTTAAAAAAGATAATTGCACAAACTCCTGAAGATCTTCATATCATTTCAGCTTGCTGCTCTGAGGGTAAAGTTAATATTGACGATGTTAAATATTTAGCTTCTAACAAAATTTTCCTAATTTCAATAGCAAGATTTAGTAAAGAAGAGGAAAATAAAAATAAATTGATAAATAGTATTATCAAATTTGAATTTATTAATTCCTCAAAATCTAAGAATATAGACCAAAATGACACTAATCTAACATTGGAACTATTAACAATTGATATTTTTAAGAAAGGGGAGAATTTTGAAATAACTATGTTATTTTCGAAAAATAGAATTATAACTCTTGCCGCTGAAGTAATTGAAGTGACATTAGAGGATCAAAAAATAGCTAATGATAAAAATAATTAATTGTAATAAAAAAAATTACTTAAATGTTTTAACAAAATTTTTAGATTTAAGAAGGTCTGAAAAAAAAAATGAAAATAAAATAATATCTAAAATTTTAAAAGATATTAAGAACAATAAAAATAAAAGTCTTTTAAAATATGAGAAAAAATTTAGTAAAAACAGTCAAATTAAGCCAGGTATTAAGCAAATTAATAAAGCAATTAAATCTTTAGATCCTACAATTAAAAGAGCTATAGATTTTGCTTATAAACGTATACTTAAATTTCATACTGCACAAAAAACTAAAGACATTTTTTATAAAGATAATTTAAATAATAAAATAGAATATAAATACGTACCAATTCAATCTATCGGCATTTATGTTCCATCAAACTTACCATCAACTTTGTTAATGAATGCTATTCCAGCAAAAATAGCGGGTGTAAAAAGAATTGTACTAGCAAATCCAAAAAATAATGGAAAATTAAATCCTGCAGTTTTATATGCAGCAAAAAAATTAGGAATTAATGAAATTTATTCAATGGGAGGCGCACAAGCCATAGGTAGTTTAGCTTATATTCAAAAAGTAAATAAAATTGTTGGTCCTGGCAATATCTTTGTAGCTGGTGCTAAAAGACAAGTTTTTGGAGATGTAGGCATTGAAGGAATGATTGCAGGCCCATCTGAAATAACAATATTAGCAGATAGCAAAACTAGTTTAAATGAAGTTACCACATCTATGATTGGCCAGGCAGAACATGACTCAAATTCACAGTGTATATTAATTACCAAGGATTTAAATTTGATTAAAAAATTCAAAAAAGATTTAGAATTAAAATTAAAACAGATACCAAGGCAAAGTATTGCCACTAAAAGTATAAAAAGTAATGGACTAATTTTAAAAGTATATAATGATAGACAAATTATTGATGCAATTAATGAGATAGCTCCTGAACACTTAGAAATAAATGTTGGCAATTATAAAAAATATAAAGATAAAATTGTTAATGCGGGAAGTATTTGTATAGGAAAATATTCTCCTATGGCATTAAGCGACTATGCTGTTGGGACAAATCATGTATTACCAACTAATGCATCAGCTAAATTTTCATCAGGGTTAAGTTTAAGTGAATTTTATAAAAAAATTAGCCTTATAACTCTTTCAAAAAAAGGTGTTGAGAAAATAGGAGAATACGCTACACATCTCGCTGAGTATGAAGAATTAAAAGGTCATGCTTTGAGTATAAAATCTAGAATAAATAAGGAGTAACAAAATTTGTCGAAACAAGATTTATTGGAATTTAAAGGTAAAGTAATCGATTTATTACCTAATGCCATGTTCCGAGTAAAGCTTGAAAATAATCATATTGTTACAGCTCACACAGCTGGAAAGTTGAGGAAGAATAGGATTAGAGTTCTTCAAGGTGATAATGTAACAGTCGAAGTAACACCTTATGATTTGACAAAAGGAAGAATTATTTTTAGGTTTTAAATAATGGCTTCGTAGCTCAGTTGGTAGAGCAGAGCCCTGAAAAGGCTTGTGTCGCTGGTTCGAGTCCCGCCGAAGCCACCATTTTAGAAATAAAACCTTGCAGCAAAAATGCTTGCATTCAATTTTAAAATCTAATAACTATCCCGCTAGCTGAAGTTTAGCTAAGTTTAATATAATAAAGAAAGAGTAAAAGAAAAGTATGAGTACATTAAAAGGAAAAGTAAAGTGGTTCAACGGTAAGAAGGGCTACGGGTTTATAGAAAGAGAAGACGGAGAAAAAGATTGTTTCGTTCATGCAAGCGCAGTTCGTGAAGCAGGACTTCGTTTTTTGAATGAGAACGACGCTGTAGAATTTGAAATTCAGGATGGAGATAAAGGTCCAAGCGCAGTGAATTTAAAGAAAACTTCTTAAAATTTATTTCATTTAAAATTTTGTATAGGAATAAAAGTAGGTAAACCCTATGAATATTCCTATACAATACATACTTGCATTTTAAGTCTAAAATGCTATTTAACTTCCATGATTAAAAATAGTAAAATTTTAGTATCTCACAAAAGACATCATTTTCATGCTGGCTTGCAGCTAGCTATTTAACTATTTTAAAATTTAAATTTAACTCTAATTAGTATAAAACAACAACAGGCCCTGGTGGTGAAATGGTTATCACGAAAGTTTGTGGAACTTTAGTTTTTGGTTCAATTCCAAGCCAGGGTACCAAAAAATGAATAAAGAAAATAAATTAATACCTGGGTTGCCTTCAGGATTTGAAGATCGTTGGGATAAGAAACTTCTTCTCAAAAAAAAGCTGTTATCAGTAATTGAGAATAATTTTATTAAGTTTGGTGCTGAACCACTCGAAACACCATCGTTCGAAATAAGTGAAAATATAGGATCTTTTCTAGCAGAAGATGAAGCTAATCCTATGTCTGATGTATTCTCATTTAAAGATGGAGATAAAAATATTACCCTTAGATATGACCTATCTAGCCCTCTTGCAAGATTTGTTGCTCAAAATAATCAAGAGTTGCCTTCAATTTATAAAAGATATGCTATTCAAAATGTATTTCGTAATGAAAAGGCAGGCAATGGAAGATATAGAGAATTTTTGCAGGCAGATTTTGATATTGTAGGAAATGTTAGTTCATCACAAGCTAACGCTGAACTTTGTAATTTAATTTCAGCAACACTTTTAGAATGTGGATTAAAGAAAGATCAGTTTACAATCAATGTAAGTAACAGAAAAATAGTTCAAGGTTTACTAGATGAATTAGAAATAACTGAGGAAAAACAATTAAAAGTTATTAGGGCAATTGATAAACTTGATAAGCCTGGATTTGGAATAAAAGGTGTAGAGGACCTTTTGAGAAAGGAAAGAAAAGATAATAGTGGCGCTATTACAAAAGGTGCAGACTTAAATGATAAGCAGGTTTCTAAAATATTAGATTATTTAAAAATTAAAGATTTAAATGAACTGAAACAAAATTTAAAAAATTCTCTATCGCAAGAAGGAATTAAGGAATTAGAAGACTTTTTTGAAATCCTTGGATATGGATCAAACTTAGATCAAGTCAAAACCAACTTCACAATTGTCAGAGGCTTGGCGTATTATTCTGATTTCATCGTTGAAACTAATTTAAATTTTAAAGTTACAAATAATAAAGGTAAAGAGGTAAATATTGGCAGTATTTGTTCGGGTGGGGCCTATGCGAAACTTATTTCAAGGTTTAAAGGAGTTGATATTCCAGGTACAGGTATAAGTTTTGGTGTAGATAGACTTTTGTTTGCATTAATGCAATTAGATCAGTTTCAATTATATGAACAAAAACCAGTTTTAGTGTGTGTGATGGATAAAAAATACTTAAAAAACTACTACGAAATTTTAGATCTTTTAAGACAAAACAATATTAATTCTGAAATATTTTTAGATACCAAAAAAAATCTTGGTAAGCAGCTTACTTATGCAAACAAACGCCAATTACCAGTTGCAGTAATCTGTGGAGAAAATGAATTTAAAGATAATACAGTGACCATTAAAAATTTAAAGGGTGTAAAGGGTGAGAACAACAAAACAATTCCCAAGAAAGATTTAATAAATGAAGTCAAAAAAATTATCTGAAAATATACTTAAATCTTTAAAATCAAGTGGATTTGATTATATAGATTTAGATACGGTCATTCCAACCAATCTAATTCTCGAGAGATCTGGAGAGTCATTTAGAAGTTTAATTTTTTCATTTATGGATCAGAATGGAAAGGAAATTTGTTTAAGACCTGATTTAACTATTGCTTCTTGTATCAAATATCTCAATCAAAAAAAAAAGAAATCTTCAAAAGTATTTTATAATGGTCAAGCATTCAGAAAAGTTCAGAAAAAAAATGAAAAAATTATTAGAGATCAAATAGGTTTCGAGATCATAGGATCAAAAGATGAAAAAAGAGATGATAAGCAAATAATAAATACTGGTATTAAAGTTTTAAATAAATTTAGATATAAGTCTGGGAGTATAACAATAGGAAATGTAGAAATATTTCACTTATTGATAAATAAATTAGATATTCCAAAAAGATGGAAACTTAGGTTACAAAGACATTTTTGGCGAGAGGCTTATTTTAATGAATTATTAAGACGTTTAGAGACTAATTCAGATGTTGATGAAACTATCGTTGAGTTAGACAAAAAAAGATACCTTAAACTATGTAAACAAAATCTAAACAGAAATATAGCAGGGCGTTCCTTAAGAGAAATACTCATCAGATTTGATAACAAAATAAAAGATCCTAGAAGACAAGTAAGTGGTCAAAATGTAGTAAAGATTATAAGGGAATATTTAAAAATTAATTGCAAAATTAGTAATGCAGCAACTACTTTAAATGCTTTTTTTAAAAAAAATAAAATCAATCTTACTGTTGGAAAAAATTATTTTCCAATCACAAAAGATAAGGTCTCAAAATTAAATGTAAATTTTTCATCTTCTTTTGGAAGACATCTGGAATATTACACTGGGATGGTATTTAAAATTACAATAAATTCAAACTCTAGAAAAATTCAGGTAAATGGAGGTCGTTATGACAATCTTATTTCTGATTTAGGATCTTCAAATAAAATACCGGCAGTTGGAGGTGCAATAAGTTTAAATGATTAAAATTGGCATTCCAAGCAAGGGTCGATTAAGAAAAGATACTTTAAATATATTTAAAAGCAAAAAGCTCAAAATTTTATCAGAAAGAGGCGATAGGGACCTCTTTGGATATATAAAAGGAAATAAAAATATTAAAATTATTTATTTACATGCAAGAGAAATCATAGAAAGATTGGGTGATGGATCTCTAGATATTGGTTTTTCAGGATATGATTTATTAAAAGAATCTGAATTAAATATACAAAATAAAGTTACTATTGCCAAAAAGTTAGAATATGGACATGCAACCTTAGTTCTGGCTGTACCAGACGAGTGGATTGATATTCAGACACTTGCTGATTTAGAGGAAATTTCCTTTGAATTTAAAGATAAAAAGAAAAGCAGAATGAGAGTTGCAACAAAATATCCAAATCTAACTAGAGAATTTTTATTTTCAAAAGGTGTAACTCAATTTAAGTTAGTCCCATCTCTTGGAGCTACTGAAGTATATCCATTCACTGGTTCATCAGAAATTTTATCAGATATAACTAGCACAGGAGAAACTTTACGTGCAAATAATTTAAGAGTTTTAAAAGATGGAAATATTCTTAAAAGTACTGCAATTTTAATGTCCAATAAAAAATTAAGTAACAAAAAAGGTTTGAAGAAAATTTTAAACTTGCTTAGCTCTTAACTCTCACTATTATCTTAACTTTATGGATACGATTCTATTAATAATCTTACTTTTACTACTTGGAGCAACTCTAGGGGTTTTATATTTGAATTTAAGACCAAAACCCAAAGAAGAGAGTGAAAACAAAGAGGCTGAGGAAATAGCTAATTTAAAAGCAGAAATCGTCTCTTTAAAGGATACTTTAAATAGCACTATTAATAATTCATTAGGTTCAATGTCTACTTCATTTAATAATCTTTCTACAGGTGTTACTAAAGATATGACAGAAGCCTTAACAAAAGTAGATGAAAAAGTTGGAAATTTTAACCAACAGGTACAGTTATTGAATCAAAGCCAAGAAGGTATAAGTAAAATTTTAGCAGGTGTTAAAAAATATGGAACACTTGCTGAATTTAGTTTGGATGCCTTAATTAAAGATTTATTGCCAGCCTCTCAATTCATGACAAATGTTAAAATGAAAGAGGATACCAGTGAAAACGTTGAATTTGCAATTAAACTTCAAGGTGATGTTATGGTTCCGGTTGACTCACACTTCCCGGTAGAAAAATTTAAAGCAATCACTGATGGCTATGATTCAGATGATAAACGAGCAGTTGCAGATGCAAGAGCTAAATTAGCATCAGCATTCAAAGCTAAAGCAAAAAGTGTAAATGAAAAATACATAGTCCCACCAAAAACCACAGATTTTGCTATCGTTTATGCACCAACTGAAAGTTTGTATAAAGAATTGACCGAATATCAAGACCCAAGCACAAAAGAATTATTAACTCAAGAATTAATGAGGAAACACAAAATTGTAATTTGTGGACCAAACACTTTATCTGCTTACTTACAATCTTTACATATGGGTTTTCAATCCCTCAAAGTTCAAAAGGGAGCAACTGAGATATATACTCATTTAAAAACAATTAGCACAAGGTTTTCAAGACATTTTGACAATATCATAGTGTTAAATAAAAAATTAGAAGAAGCTATGGCTGTTGTTAATAAGTTTGGAATGGATGCAAGATCTATCACGAGAACTTTGGAAAACATAAAAGATCCAGAGCAGTTCGAAAAAGCCCTTAAAACAGATAATGTAGAAAAACTTGAAGACCTTCCTAGACAAGCCAAAAAATAAATTTAATTTAAATATAATTTCTCATATAAGAAATGCATGAAATGGAATAATAAATTTATTTATCCAAAGTCCACAAGATCAATTGAGGATGGTTATAGAAAATACTCTTTGGGAGAAGAAAAACTTCCAAGCGTAACAACAATTTTAAGTGCTACTAAATCTGAGGAAGAAAAAGCTGCTTTAGCGAACTGGAGGGAAAGGGTAGGCTTTAAAGAAGCTAATAGAATTAAAACAGAAGCATCCTCAAGAGGTACATCAATGCACACATATATAGAGGATTACTTAAGAGGACGTATCAATGAAAGTTTTTTTGAAAGCAATGAACAATATAAAAATATGGCTAAAGAAATAATTGAAAAAGGTATAGATAATAAATTAGATGAAATTTATGGAATTGAAGAAACGTTGTATTATCCTGAACAATATGCAGGCACAGCTGACTTAATTGGTGTATATCGGGGAAATGATGTTGTAATCGATTTTAAACAAAGTAATAAACCAAAAAAAACAGATTATATTCAAGATTATTTTTTACAACTTGGAGCATATACTCTAGCTCATGATGTTGTTCATGGAACAAAGATGAAAGCTGGGATAATTTTACTTTGTACAAAAGATATTTTGTTTCAGGAATTTAAAATAGAAGGTGCAGAATTAGAGATGTATCAAAATTTATTCTTAGGCAGGGTCAAAAAATTTTACGAGATGAATAATATTGCTTGACTTTAACAGAACATTTCATAGAAGAGATAAAACTAACTAGAAGCTACTTGTTTAGATGCAACGGTTTAGTCCTAAAAAACTTTCCAAAAACCCGTCAAAACATAGCTAATTTAAGGTTAAAAATATGAATTTAGCAATCTGGGATATAGAATCATCAAGTGCCAGCACTGATTTCGGTAGCATAATTGAAATTGGTGGAATTTTAGTCGATGAAAACTTTAAAGAGAAAGATCGATTTAATTTAAGATGCAGTCTGCCTGAAGGAGAAATTTTTCAGGCTATGGCCTTAATAGTCAACAAGACATCGATAAAACAACTCACTCAAACAAACTTAAGTCACTATCAAATGCTGAGTGAAGTTGAAAAAATATTTAAAAAATGGAGCCCTGCAATATTTTTAGGTTGGAGCAGCCTTAATTTTGATGAAGAGATGATAAGGAAAGAGTTTTTTAAAAATATTAGATATCCTTATATTACTAATGCAGCACCTAATAAACGACATGATGGTATAAATATAGCAAGAGCTGCGTATGCTGTAGATCCAACTATCCTAGAAACAGAAATTAACGAAAAAAATAACCCAGTATTTAAACTTGCATCTTTAGCTCAAATGCAAGGCATTGATGCAAGTGATGCTCACTCAGCACTTGCTGATGCCGAATTGACTGCAAAAATTTTAAAGATTGTCAAAAACAAACAAGAGCATACTTGGGAATCTTTTTTAAGAACTGCAAACAAATCAGATACAGAAACTATAATGAAAAAGGGAGAAATATTAACTTTAAACGAATATTATTATGGCAAATCTAGACTTCATCTTGTTATACCATTGCATCCAAAACATTGTATGCACCCAATTTACCAAGGATGGTATTACTCCATAGATTTGAGAACTGAAATCCAGCCTTTAATAAATAAATCAATAAATGAATTAAAAGTTGAGATGAAAAAATCTCCAAAATTTTTAAGAACTATACGTGCAAATAAAGCGCCTATTATAATTGACGCGAAGTACGGAATGAATGCTGAACCTTATAACAAACTTGATAAAAATGTAATTAATAAAAGAGCAGAATTTGTTCAGAATAATGAACAATTTTCCCAAAATATTTTGACAGCTTTAAGAGAAGTAGCAGAGGAAAAAGAACAATCGAAATCCCAAGAAGATATTTATGCAGAAGAAAGTATTTATACAAAATTTACTTCAAACAAAGATACTGCTCTTTTCCCAACTTGGCATGCGGCACCTTGGAAAGAAAAATTAAATTTATTAGATAAATTTGATGACGATAGATTAGTTGGATTTGGTAAAAAAATAATATTTCAAGAGGCCCCAGAAGTTTTACCAGAGTCAATGTATAAATCTATCAGGAGAGAGATTGCGAAAAGAATATTGAGTGAAAGAAAAGAGAAATGGTGGACAATACCCACTTTATATAATGAAATTGATACTTTGAGAGAGAAATATACTAATGAAAATGACAACGAGAAATTAGCTCTCTTAGATGAATTTAATAACTATGCAATGTCTATTCAAAAAAAATACGAGAATGTTTGATGTATAAAATTGAATTTAAGCATTTTTAACTATTGAATAAATAAAATTTATTTATATAAAACTTATATGGCAACAGTAAAATCTACAGACGAAAGTTTTGATCAATTAGTTAAAGATAATAAAATATTAATTTGTGATTTTTGGGCAGAATGGTGTGGTCCATGCCATATGGTGGCTCCCAGCCTAGAAGAAATCTCAAATGAAATGTCTGACCAATTATCTGTAGCTAAACATAACATTGATGAAGAGCCAAATACGCCAACAAAATATGGTGTTCGAGGAATTCCTACTATGATTTTGATGAAAGATGGAAATCATGTTTCAACTAAGGTCGGAGCGGTTCCAAAAAGTGAAATTGTTTCTTGGATAAAAGAAAATATCTAATTTAAGCTTAAAATTTCTCCAGCAAGATATAGCGAACCAACACACAGTATAATAGTGTTGTCATTTTTTGATAACGATTTTATACTTTCTTCAATGCCATTAGAAAGTTTTAGATTTAATTTTGAATTATCTAACTTTTTTTTAAAATCTTCCTTTGATATTGCTCCATCCTGATTAGGAATATCGATTAAAGTAATTGAATTTGCTATATTTTCAAAAGCTTTTATAAATTCTACATGTTCTTTGTCTTTCATCATACCTACGATAAGGTTTGCTTCTTCATTTTGATTTTTAACCCAATTAGCGATAGAAAGACTTGCGCTAATATTGTGACCACCATCTATTACAAGTTTATTATTTCCAGCAATATCTTTTAATTTGCCGGATTTTATCTCTTCAAGTCTCGCTTTTAATGAAATATTTTTGATACCATTTCTAATATATTCATCTTTAATATTAAAAATTTTTCTTGATGCAGCAATTGAAGTACTAATATTATAAAGCTGATGATCTCCAAGAATACTTGGTTCAGGTAATACCAATTCTCCCAACCCATCTTCATATTGAATAAATCCATTCTCGGACTTTGCAATATTAAAATCTTTACCAAAAAAATATTTATTTGAGGTATTTTTTTTCAGTGAACTTTCTATTTTATCTCTTATTTCATTGTTTACTTGTTTATTAATAAATATATTTGAGTTTAAAAGCTTGGCTGTTTTTTCATATATTACACCTTCAATTGATTTATTTTCAAGCCATTGAAAGTGATCATTATGAATGACACCAATGAGTGTCATTAAATTTTCCTTAAAAACATTTGTACTATCAAATTGATGAAATAATCCTGCTTCTATTATATTTATATTATCTTTGAAATTCTCAGCATATTTTAAAAATGCACATGTTAAAATTTCAAATAATGTTGCATTGTCATCTCCCAAAGTTTTTTCAACATCAGTCAGTAATTCTATTAAATCTTCTTCATTGATCTCATTATCTTCAAAAACGTATCTTTCTGTATAAGAGAGTAGGTGGGGAGAAGTGTAAAGATTAGTTTTGTACCCACCCTGGTTTAGTATTGACTTAAGACTATAGCACATGCTTGCTTTAGCATTAGTGCCAACAACTGTGATAACGTTTTTTAACTTATCTTGTGGATCACCCAGTTTTTTTAGTAGATTAAAAGTTCTTCCTAGAGATAAATCTAGTTTTCTTTTATGATGCTTCTCTAGTTTGGATATCAGTTTCTGAAGTTTCATTTAAATTTTCTAAATGTATATCAGAATTTTTTCTAAGTAATATCGATAGAAGGTTGCCAACTTCGCTTTGTATATCTTTTCTCTGTACTACTCTGTCCACGAAGCCGTGTTTCTCAACAAATTCAGCTGTTTGAAAATCAGAACTTAATTCTTCTTTAACAGTCGCTTGAATTACCCTTTTTCCTGCAAAAGCTATTAGACACCCTGGTTCTGCCAGATGAATATCTCCTAACATTGCAAAAGAGGCAGTTATCCCACCAGCAGTCGGATCTGTAAAACATACTATGTAAGGTAAATTATTATTTTTAAGTTCGTTTATCGCTAGCGTTGTTCTAGTCATATTTGCTAAAGCAATTGTTGACTCGAACATTCTCTGTCCTCCACCACAAGGAAAGAACAAGTAAGGTGTTTGGTTGTCTATTGCGTGTTGTACTCCATAAATTATTGCCTCTCCTTCTGCGGCTCCAACCGAACCTCCAATAAAATCAAAGTTAATCGCACCTGCAGTTACTTCAATTCCATTTATTTTTCCTTTAGCAATCATAACTGCACAACTTTGATTAGTTTTCTTTCTCGCAATCTTAAGCCTGTCTTTGTAAGATTTTGTATCAACCCAATTTAATGGATCCTCTGTAGGTATAGGTGACTCTAAAATTTGGTAGGCGTTTTTGCCGAATATTATATCAAACCTTTGTCTACAGCTAATTCTGTGATGTTTTCCACAAAGATTACAAACCCATAAATTATTCTCTAAATCTTTCTTTAATATTGGACCCTTGCAACAACTGGTCCAGTCTGAATTTGCTATATCTTCTTTTGAAGGTCTTTTTTTAAGTACCTTCTTTATTTTTTCTCCGAAATTTATTGCTTTTGTTAACCAATTCATGATATTTTTTTTTTAAGCTTACTAACTATCTTACTTACATTTATGACAGGATTTTGTCTATTGTTTAAACTTCTAGTAATTTCTTTACAAATTTGACTACCAACGACAAGTCCATCCGTATTTTTAAAATTTGATATATTTTTTTCAGTTATCCCAAAACCAATAACACAATTTTTTTTAGGATTTATTTTTTTTATTTTATTATAATTAGCTAATATTTTTTTTGGAGAAACTTTTAGCTTTCCTCCTGTGGTAGATAACATACTTATGTAGTAAATCATATCATGAGAGTCTTTTGTTATACTTTTAAGTCTTTTATTTGATGTTGTGGGAGATAATAATTGTATAAAATTAATTGAATTTTTTTTACATTTCTTAGAAAAAATCTTATTTTCTGGCCATGGCAAATCAACTACAATTAAGCCATTAACACCTGATTTCTTACAGTTTTTTAAAAAATTATTTTCACCATATTGGAAAATCATATTGTAATAACCCATAAATATTACTGGTTTTGAATTTTTACTTTTTTTAAAATCGCTTACAATTTTAAAGATTTCATTCATCTTAATACCATTTTTGATTGCTCTATAAGCACTAGTTTGAATTTGGCCCCCATCTGCAACAGGAGTGTTATGGGGTACGCCGACTTCTAAAATGTCAGCATAATTAGAAATTGCTTTTAGGATCTCTAAAGACTGCTTCTTTGAGCTATCACCAGCAACAGTGTAAGTAAGTAAAGCTGGTCTATTCTCTTTCTTTGCATTTTTAAAAGCAAGACTAATTGGATTTAACATATTTCTTTCCCAACTTTTTTTCTAAAATTCCACGGTCTTTATATGCATCTCCACAACTATTAATAATTACTATTGTATTTTTGCTCAATTTTTTTGCTTCTTTAATAGCAACTGAGAATGCATGACTCGGTTCGAGAGAGGGTCTTAAATTTTCATATTTTGTAACTACTTTGTAGGCTTTTAAAGCTTCCTCATCACTAGCTGCTGTATACCTTGCGCGTTTTGTATCCTTTAAAAAACAATGCAGTGGTGAAATTCCTGGATAATCAAGTCCTGCTGATATTGACTCAGTTTCTTCAATCTGACCGTCACTATTTTGATTTACGTATTGAGCTGCGCCGTGAAGAATACCGATTTTGGAACCATAAGTTAAGGGTGCTGCATGTCTTTTGCTTTTGGTTGGTCCTCCTGCTTCAACCCCGATAAATTCAACTTGTTTTTTATCATAATCCATAAATTCATTCCAAAAACCAAAACTTGAGGAACCTCCTCCCACACAATTGTATAATTTAAGTTTTTTAGGAACATCACCAAATTCATTAATTAACTGAACTTTAAGTTCTCTAGATATTTGACTAGTACTCCATCCACATATTCGAACAAAAATTGCAGGTCCCACTGTACTACCAACACACATTGCTGTTGTATCACAATTAGTAACCCAATATCTCATACACTCAGATACAGCATCAACCAGTGTTTGACTTCCAGAGTATACAGGTATTACATCTGCACCATTTTTTTTCATGGCTTTAACATTTGGTTGTTGTCTTTTGATGTCTTTTGCACCCATAAAAATTTTACATTTCAGACCAAATTTCTTAGCCGCCATACTCAGCATTTTTCCAGCATAGCCAGCACCTGTGTCGCCAATAATCACTTTTTTTCCGGACTTTTTGGCTAATAAACAATGTACAGTTGCATTATATATTTTGTGAGCTCCCCCATTAGCATCAGAAACAACCTTAGACCAAATCTGTGCTCCACCAACGTATTTAGTCAAATTATTTAATTTAATAAATCGTGTAGGTGCCCCAATCCAATTTTTGAAATAACCATCTCTTTCTTTTAAAAAGTTTTTGTCGTTTTTTAATTTATTAAATTGTATTTCAAGATCTTCAATAGGTTTCTTAAGTGTTTCAGGTACAAAATTTCCACCAAATTTTCCACCCCAGAAACCAAATTTATCTCCTTGATCTATAACCGGAATTCTTTTTTTAAGTTTCATTTTTAATTATAAAATTCAATAGTTTGTTAATTTTCTTTAAATCCTTTTTACCTACTTTGTTTTCTAAAGATCCACTTAGATCTATGAAGCAATTTTTATTTTTAAAGTTAGGAATATCTTCTATTTTTATATTTCCAGCAATCATTTTATTTACTGAATTAGGTATAGAATTTAATAATTCGTGATTAAATCCAACTGACTTTTCATAACCTTTTCCATCAAAAAGAATTAAATCTGAAATTTGATCATAATCTTTATATTTATCAACATCCTTTTGATTATTAATAGTTAAAGCAGTAATAATTTTAACCTTATATTTTTCCTTTATTATCTTTGTCTTTTCAGGATTTACATCATAGAGTTGATAAAAATCAAAATTAAGTAACTTAATTTTTTCTAATATTCTATCGTCTGGATTAACAAGAACAGATACAAAACTTGTCCTATTTTTTTTTATATTAACTAATTTTTTTAATTTCTCATATTCAACATACCTTCTACTTTTTTTATAATTACAGATGAAACCCACAAACCTTGGAGGAAATTGATGATTTAAAATATAACTTAAAGTCTCAAGATCAGAGACCCCGCAAATTTTTATTCCTTTGATCATTATTTCAAATGATTAATTAAATATTGAAGATTATTTTTAATATTTCCTTTTGTAATTGGTCTTCCAATCACTAGCCAGTCACTTCCATTTTTATAAGCCTGTTTTGGAGTTAAAGTTCTTTTCTGGTCATTTACTTTAGAACTAAATCTTATACCAGGAGTTATTATTTCTTTTTTAAATACTTTCTTAACAATATTTACTTCCATAGGGCTACATACTATAGCGTCTAATTTCGCTTTATTAGCTAATTTTGCCTGCTGTAATACAATCTTTTTTACTTTTCCATTGTATCCAATTTCTCTTAGAGATGTATCATCAAGAGAAGTAAGTACACTTACTCCTACTATCTTTGTTTTGCCTGCAATTGCTTTTGCAGCTTTTAGAGCTTCAAAACCTGAATTAATATGTATTGTTATATAATTAAACTTTAAATCGCGTACTGCTTTTATCGTGGATACGCATGTATTTGGAATATCTGATAGTTTGTAATCTCCAAAAGTAATCTTTCCTTTTAAATTTGATACAAACTTTCTTCCACCTTTTGAATTTAAAAATTCTAAACCAAATTTATAACCAATTTTCAGTTTTGAATTCTTAGTCTTTTTTATTATTTCTTTTACTTGACCTACATTATTACTATCACAAGCTATAAATATTTTATTCTTTTTCATTAATTTTTTTTACCCATTCTTTTGACATTTTGAAAAATATTACTTTTTTTTCTGGTATTTTTATTTTTTCATTTGTTCTTGGGTTTCTCGATATTCTAGCTTTCTGAATTCTTGGTTCTATTGAAAATACTTCTCTCAATTCTACCCTTTCACCTCTTTTTAAAGCATGTTTCATTTCGTAAATTGAAATATCAAAAAGCTTTATCAAATCTTTTTTCAAAAAGTTTGGATAATTATTTGCAAGTTCTTTTATTAAGTCTGATTTTACGATTGACAATTTTTATTCGCCATCCTTCTTATTTTTTTTATCATCTAACTGTTCAGAAAGTGAGGAGAAGGGAAGGTTTTTTCCACTTAATGGACTTGAATGCTCTTTAATAGCTTTGGCATTCATTATTTCTTCAAGTAATTTAATACTTAATGATACTTTTCTTTTCTCAAAGTTTATTTCAGATATTGCCGCGTCTATTCTCTCTCCACCCACAAAACGTGAAGGTCTAGCGTCTGTCGAACTCATTGCAATTTGTGATTTTTTTATTAAAAATTCTAATTCACAACCTTCAGGCATTACAATCAATCCTTTGTTGTCCGAGGATACAACTTTTACCGTTATAGCTTCATTTACTTTTTTTTCTTTGAACCAGTCAAATGGATCTTTCTGTAATTGTTTTAAGCCTACCCTGACTTTTTGATCAGATTTTTTTATCTCTAGAATTTTTACAGTTAATTTATCACCTTTTTTATATTTGTTTAGTTCTTCTTCAGCATTACCTGTGTACGAGAGATCATTAGAGTGTAAAAATCCATCAATATCAAAATTTGCTAGTTTTAGATAAATTGCATATTCATTTGAATTATTGACAACACCATCAATTTCAGATCCAACTGGATAATCATTTTCAAGTTTAGAGTATGGGTTTTCTTGTGTCAGTCTATGAGAAATTGCCACTCTTCTTTTATCTTTATCTATTTCCGTTATTATACAGTCGATTTGATCACCTACGTTAAATATTTTTTTAGGAGAAATATTTTTTTTAGTCCAGCTTATCTCACTGCTATGTAGAAGGGTGCTAAGCCCAGCCTCTAATTCGCAAAAGCATCCATAATCAGTAATTTTTACAACCTTAACTTTGTATTGATTTCCTATTTGATAATTTGATATATGTTCAAAAGGATCAGGTGAAAGTTGTTTAATTGAACATCCAACCTGTAACTTTTCCATATCAATCGATATCACTTTTAAATCATGTTTTTCACCAATATTAAATATTTCATCAGGATGATTGACTCTACTGTAGCTAATCTCTTGAAGATGACAAAGCGTATCAAGAGTTCCTTCAGGTGTAGTTACTTCAAAGAAGCATCCAAATGAAGAATATCCTTTCACCACAGCGTCTTTAATAATATCTCCTACTTTAAAATTTTGTATAATTTTAACCTTATCCTCCTTTTTGTTGGAGGAAACTACTTGCCTTCTTGAAACAACACTGTTTCCTCTAACCATATCAAGTTTTATTAGAGCAAACTTTTGCTCAACACCAATTAAGTGATCAATATTTTTTATTGGTTTATCAGAAATTTGTGAACCTGGGCAAAACATTAGTGATCCAGTTTCTATGTGTTCTACAATCACGCCACCTTTTGTTTTCTGAGTTATTTTTCCATTTATCAGTTCGTTATTTTCATAACACTTTACTAATTTATTCCAGCCTTTTATTTTTTGAGCCTTCTGAGCTGATACAACAACATCACCATTTTTATCTTCAATTTTCTCAAGTAATACTGAAATAGTTGATCCTTCTTTAACTTCATCAGCCATACCAATCATTTTCATCTCATTTACATCAATGACAGCTTCAGATTTTGCGCCCTCTATGAATAGAAATATGTACTTATTTGTTATTTTGGTTACCTTGCCCTCAATTATTTTTCCCTCTTGAATACTATTTTTAGTAAATTGACTATTTAATAACTTTTCAAACTGTTGGCTTGCTGGTGATGTTAAGTCTTTAAATATTTCCATTAATGATTTAATTTTTTGTCCATAATAGCCTTAATTTTTTTAAAGCAGGCTTTCTTACTTAATTTGGTCGTATTAATCAAGATAGAATCTTTTGTTTTTTTAAGTGGACCATATTGTCTTTTCTTATCGGATTTATCCCTATTTTTAAGGCTTTTAAATACCTCTTTATATGTAATATTTTTATTTAAATCCCTATATTCATTAAAACGTCTTCTTGCTCTAACTTCAATGCTAGCAGTAATATAAAACTTGAACATAGCATCCTTTACCTGGACTGTAATGATATCCCTACCATCTAGAACTGATCCGCTAAATCTTTTTGGTGGCTGATAAGCATATTTCTGTTGAAATTTATGAACTATATTCCTGATTTTTTTATCTTTTGCTACTTCTGAAGCAGACATAGCAACATCATTAGAAAGTAAAGATTTGTTATTTAAGTAACTTAACTTTAAATTCATAATTTTTCTATTAATTAGATTGTATGAAAATTTTTTGAAATTTTTTAATTTTAATTCACCAATATACCTATAAATTTTTCCAGTATCTAAATAAAATAAGTTATAATGCTTTGATATTAATTTAGCCTGTGTTCCTGCTCCAGCAGCAGCAGGAGAATCAATTGCAACTGTAATTATATTTTTTCTTTTTTTCAATTAATTTTAGCTCCTAATATCTTTAAGGTTTGCAAAAAATTTGGAGATGACGTGTTAATAGAATCTTTATCGTTAATTTTCCATTTTCCACCCAAGGTTAATGCTGTGATACATGAAAGAAAAAAAATCCTATGATCTTTCAAAAAGTTTTTCATTTCAAAATTTTCTGAAAGTGTTAAATTGGGATTGCCATAAATATTTATATCATTTTTAATTCTTTTTACTTTTATCCCAATTATTTTAAGAAAATTAGTAGCTAAATCTAATCTTTTTGACTCTTTTTGATTCATTTCACCCAAATCTTTAAATTTTGAAATACCTTTAGCTTTTGCAGCTACTAAAAATATAATTAAAAATTCATCTATTGCAGAACTATTTAAGTTTGAGGGACAGTTTATTGATTTTAAATTATTTTTACTTTTAACATGGATATCAGCTATTCTTTCTCCATTATATAGTTTTTTTTTCTTTAATTTTATATTTGCCCCCATTTTGTTCAAAATTTTTATTATACCAATTCTACTCGGATTTATATTAACTTTTTCAATAATTATTTGAGATTTTTTTGATAGAAGTGTCAAAACTATAAAAAATGCTGCTGAACTTATATCACCCGGAACATTATATTTAAAAGCTTTGAATTGATTTAACCCATTAATTGATATTTTTTCAAAATTTTTTTTTTTTTGAATTTTAATTGGATTTTCCAAAAATTTTAACATTAGTTCAGTATGATTTCTTGAGCTTTTTGCATTTATAACTGTGGTACCTGGTGTATTTAAAGCACTTAATAAAATGCAAGACTTAACTTGTGCGCTACCTATATTTTCAAAATATTTAATAGGTCTTAGAAAGTCAGTTCCTAATATTTCTATTGGCAGTTTGTTATTGTTACTTTTTATATTTGCACCAAAAAGTCTAAGAGGCTTTATTACTCTAGAAAAATCTCTTGTAGATAAACTTTTATCCCCAATTAATCTTACTTTTAATTTCGATTTTGTGAGTAACCCAAGTATTAATCTTGCTAATGTACCTGAGTTGCCAGCATTTAAAGTTATATTTCTTTTAATATTGAAACTATTCAATCCAAAACCTTCGATATAATAGGTATTTTTTTGTTTTGTATAATTTATACCTAGCTTTTTAATTGTTTTTAGAGTGTTTAAAACGTCTTCTGACTCCAGCAGATTTGAAATTTTGGAAATACCAACTGCCTGAGATGCAAAAAGAACTGATCTTATAGAAATACTTTTGTCTGCGGTTACTGTAATTTTCTTGTTAAAATTTTTGATTTTGTCTTTTATATAAATATGATTAGGCACAAATGAATTAATTTATTTTAAATTCATCACCAAAGTACGCTGACCTTGCGCTAGAGTCTTTTATTATTTCATTGGGACTTCCTGATGCAATAATTTTTCCATTTGACAAAACTATTGCTCTATCTACACAACTTAAGAGATCTCTCGCTTGATGATCACAAACTATAACTGTTATTTTTTCCATTGACTGTAAGTTAATTATTATTTCTTGTAGCATTTTAATTGTTAGAATATCTAATGCAGCAAAAGGTTCATCTAAAAGTAAAATATTTGGATTATTAATTAGTGCCATTGCAATTACTAATTTTTTTTTCTGTCCACCAGATAAATGTTTTGCTTTAATTGTAAGCATTGGATCAAATTCAAATTGAGAAACAATTTTTTCGATTTTTGCTTTTCTTAATTGTTTATCTTTTATATGAATTTCAGCAACAAGATATAAATTTTGTATTAAACTTAAGTCTTGAATAAAACCTCCATGTTGAGGGACGTATCCAAGTTTAAATCTAGTTGCTCGTTCATAAATAGGAATATCAGTGCAATCAATCCCATCTATTATTACTTTTCCATAACTTGGATCTTTTAAACCAGTAATAATATTAAAAATAGTTGATTTACCCACACCGTTTGGTCCCAACATTCCAAGAATTTCCTGTTTATTTATTATTAAATTTAAATTATTTAAAATTTGTCTTTTATTATAAAACATTGATACTTTTTCTAATCTTAATATAGCTTTATGATCTTTATATTTTTTTATTCTAAATTTTTTTAGTATTGCCATTACTTTTTAATAACTTCAACTTCTGTTGTTGTGCTACTAGGATTTATATTTACATCTTTTGTCTTTAGGTCAAATTCTACTATACCAGCATTCATAATTGATTTAGGATCAGTAATTATAACATTGTTATAAGCTATAGCTTTGTTAGTTTCCATATTTATGTCAAAATTTTTACAACTAATTTCTTTATCCTGATAATTTATTATTACATTTTGATAAAATTTTGAGTTTAAATTTGATGTATTATAAAGTGCAAAGTCTGAAACAATAAATATAGTATCTCTTTTCTCAGAATTAATCTTTCCTCTCACGTTTATAAGTTCAAGAATATCTTTATTATCCCCAGTCTTGGCCGAAGAAGCTAAAAGATTAAATTTATTTCCTTTTTGATCTACAGATGTGTATTTTACATCTTTAACAAGATTTTTTATTTCTTTTTTTACAAAAATAGTTTCTTTATTAACATTTTCTTTTGACTTGGTGCTATCGTCTTTTGTTGAATTTAATTCACTATTTTCTGCTACATTCTTTTCAACTATTTGTACATCTGTGTTTATTAATTTATTATTATTTTCAATTTTTTCATTAAGGTTTTTATTTTCTAATTCTAAATCAAATATTTTTTTTTCAAGTTCACTAATTTCACTAACATTATCCAACTTTGTTTTTTCAATTTCTTCAGCAACATTTTTTTTTGTATCAAAATATTTTAAATAGACGCTGCTAATAATTAGTATTATTAATAGTAGAATAAAAACTTGTATAAAAGACTTAATCGACATTTAGGTAATATTAGCATCTAAAATATTATGGATGTGAATAAAGCCGATTGTTTTATTTTTTTCATTTTTATCATGAACACATAAACTTGTAATTTTTTTGGTATTCATAATTGAAAGAGCTTCTGCAGCAAGCACATCCTTATCTACACTGATAGGTTTTTTTTTCATAACTTTTTTAATTTTAAGGTTTTTATAATTATTAGTTGAATTTGACAGTCTTTTTAGGTCGCCATCTGTTAATATTCCTGTAGTCTTTTTGTTGTTATTACGAACCACTAACACTCCAAGCCCCTTTTTAGTAATAATATTTAAAGCATTTCTCATACTGTTGTTTTCATTAACAAAAGGTATTTTAGTTCCAGCCAGCATCAAATCTTCAATTGTTTTTAACTTAATTGAGAGTGATCCACTCGGATGAAATTTTTTGAAATCAATTTTTCCAAATTTTTTGTATTTCATACATGTTATTGCTATTGCATCACCCAATGCAACTTGAACTGTGGTCGAGGAGGTTGGGACAAAACTTCCAGGCCCAGCTTCTTTAACAGTTGGCAATAAGAATTTTAAATCTGCATTTTTATATAATGTGGAGTCTTTTCTGGCAGTTATGGCTATTAATTTAATATTTCTATTGCGTGATGTATATTGGATTATATTTTTTAACTCATCACTTTCCCCACTCAAACTTATTAATATTACAATATCGTTAGATGTTATTTGACCCATGTCGCCATGACTTGCATTTGATGCATCTAAAAAAAAAGAAGGTGTTCCAGTCGAGGATAAAGTTGCTGCCCATTTTTTTCCAATTATTCCACTTTTACCAACACCTGAAATAATAATTTTACCGTTTTTACAATTAACAATTAATTTAATTATTTTCTCAAAAGATCTGCTAATACTAGATTGAAGCTTTTTAAGGGATACAACTTCAAGTTTAACCACTTCCCTTGCAACATCTAATAATTTGTTATTTTTCATTTTAGTGTGACCAGATATCTTCTTTAAAAGATGCAAAATCTAGATCAACTCTTGTATTTATAAACTTTTTTGTTTTTTCATACAGGATTATCCTTTTTTCTCTTACTAATATTTTTTTTAAAGATTCATAAATTTTGTGTAAAAATACAACATCCTGTGCGCAATATTTTAATTGTTTATCTGATAATTCCCCCCCAAAATCTGATGTTTGCAAATGTTTACTTACGTCTAATCCTATAAATTCTTTGATTAAGTCTTTTAAACCATGTCTATCCGAATAACTTCTTCCAATTTTGCTCATTATTTTTGTACAGTTAACATTTTCAACATTCACATCTAGATACTTTTTGATAAATAAAAGATCTGCCCTAGCAAAATGAAATATTTTATTAATATTATTATCTTTTAAAATTCTTTTTAAATTTGGAGCATTATAATTGTCTTTATCAAGTTGTATAATGTGCGCATCATTTTTACCTGAAGATATTTGCAATAAACACAGCCTATCTCTTTCAATATTAAGTCCAGTAAATTCACAATCGATTGCAATCTTGTCACTGAACTCTATTTCATCTGGTAAATCTTTTTTATGTAATTTAATATCTAAATTCATTAAATAGATATATATATATGAAAAATCGAGATTCAATTTTAATATTTGGTTCTTCTGGACAAATTGGAAGGTCACTAATAAGAAAATTCACAAAAAATAACTACAAAGTAGTTGCCGTGACTAGAAGCATTCATAGAAAAGGCTATCAAATTAAAACACAATCTAATTATGGATATCTAGAGCTTGAGGAGGTTAATTATTTTACAGAAGAAAATATATCAAAATTAATGGACAAATCCTCTGTATGTATAAATTTAATTGGAATACTATATGAAAAAAAGAAAAATCATTTTAATTTAATTCATTCAAGCCTACCTTCCTTGCTATCAAAAACAGCATTTAAAAAATCACTTGAACAATTTATTCACATATCTGCCTTGGGTATAGAAAAAGCCACTGATAGTAATTATGCTTTGAGTAAATTAGATGGTGAAACGAAAGTAAGACAAAACTTTTCTAAAGCAGTTATTTTAAAACCCTCTATTGTATATTCAGTTGATGATAATTTTACGACAAATTTTATGAGTCTTTTAAGTTTACTCCCATTTATGCCATTGTATCATTCAGGAAAAACTAAATTTACTCCTATTCACGTATCTGATTTAACCAATATAATTTTTGATATCGTACAAAAAAAAATTACTGGAAAAACCATTGAGTGTATTGGTCCTGAAGTTTTCACATTTAAAGAAATTCTTAAGAAAATTTTAAAATCTATTGATAAAAAAAGGTTGTTGATACCTTTTCCATTTACTTTAGCAAAAATTAGCGCTAAATTATTTCAACTTTTGCCAAAACCTCTATTAACAATGGACCAACTTAATCTCCTCAAATACGACAATATAGTCTCAGGTAAATACGAAACTAATTTTGATTTAAAAATGGAAGCAAATAAAAAATTTGATAATGAAATAAATCATTATAGCTTTAATTGGACCACTGGAGGCCAATTCTCAAAAAAAAGAGTGGAAAAAAGAGACTGATGTTAGCAAATATTATTTATTTGATCGTATTTATAATTTTGGTATTTGTTTTATCGATTGCAGTAAAAGCTATTACCAGAGGAGTTGAAGCTAAACAAACAATTAAAGAGGAAAAAAATTTAGATATAAACAAAGAATATGAAGATCAAAATTTAGAAGTTGTAAATCAACTAAAAGAGCTAAATAATTTGTATAATAAAGGAATTCTCAGTGATGATGAATTTAAAAAAGCTAAAGAAAAAATATTGAAGTAGTTAAGCGGATTTTATTTTTTTTTCAATAAATTGTGGCATATCATCTTCTTTATCTGAAACCTCTTCCTTTTTACCTTTAGGCTGAAAAACTACCATAATGTGTAATGGGCAATAAGAAAATTTTTCAATAGTTTTTCTACCACAAAATGAGGAATCCTTTTCGTCAGGATGACCCTCCATGTACTTGCAAGTTTGATCAGTTAGATCTTCTAAATGAAGGTTTTTAGCTGGTTCAAAGTTTTTATCTAAAAGTAGAGACCTAAATCTATGTTTCCTACTAGTTTTTTTTAAACTATTATTTTTATCATTTAATGTTGTATTATTATTCTGTGAAATTGTCGTTCGAGTTTTAATTTTTGCTGATAAATTCAATCTGTGAGCTTTTCCAATTACTGCGTTTCTACTTACTCCACCAATTATTTGTGCAATTTGACTAGCTGTTTGACCTTTTCCCCAAAGATCCTTTAATTTATTAACTTTCTCATCTGTCCAGCTCATGGTACTATATTTAGTATAATTTCATATATTTACAACACTATCTTGAGATCACAATTAATACATTATAACAAGCTTTTTTTTTTGTTTTTTAACAATTATTGAAAAAAAAGTTTATTAATAAATACTTATGGTTGAATTACAGAAAAAATATCAAATTGGATCAAGGAGATTTGGAGTTGTTAACTTGGTAGGGACTTATTCTTTATTTAAAAAAGAAGTTTTAAGATTTTTAACAGTTTCGGGTCAGACTCTCTTTGGACCAATATTAACTAGTATTTTGTTTTTGACAGTTATTTCTTTAGCTATAGGCGATCAAAGAGCTGATGTTTTAGGCGTCCCTTATATAAAATTTTTGGCAAGTGGTCTAATCATGATGCAAGTAATTCAACAAAGTTTTGCACATTCTAGCTCGTCATTAATGATGGGAAAGATGATGGGTACAATTACTGATGTTGTTCACAGCCCTTTGTCTTCATCAGAAGTTGTATTTGCAATTACATTAGCTTCTGCCGCAAGAGGTTTGTTAATTGCTTCTGCTTCGACTGTAATATTTGTTTTGTTTATAGATTTATCCATACAAAATTTTTTGTTATGGTTTATTTATTTATTTTTAGGTGGATTATTTATGGGATCTTTAGGAATAATTGTTGGACTGTATGCAGATAAATTTGATCAAATGAGCACTGTTACTAATTTTATAATTGTGCCTCTAAGTTTTCTTAGTGGTACATTTTATAGTATTGATAGATTACCTGAATTTTTAAGAGTAATAAGTAATTATAATCCTTTTTTTCATATGATAGATGGTTTTAGATTTTCATTTATTGGTCAATTAGATGGGTCGGTAACATTTGGTATTGCTTTATTAACTTTTTTAAGTTTGATTATTACTTATTTCGCGTACTTTCTAGTGCACAAAGGTTATAAAATTAAATCATAATTTAAATATGAGTTCCTTAGCAAAAAACTATAAAAGAAGAAACCTATCTTTCAACAAAGGTAAAGGATCTTATTTGTATACAAAAAAAGGTATAAAATTCTTAGATTTTGTTCAAGGAATTGCTGTTAATTCTTTAGGTCATACGAATCCAAATTTAGTGAAAGCAATAAACAAGCAATCAAAAAAACTTTGGCATGTTTCTAACTCCTTCATAATTCCAGAGGGAGAAGAATTAGCTAAAAAATTAACAAAGAGAACGTTCGCTGATGCAGTTATTTTTCAAAATAGTGGAGCAGAAGCTACTGAGGCTGCTATCAAAGTTGCTAGAAGATACTTTTACTCAATGGGTCAAAAAAAAAAAAATAGAATTTTATGTATAAAAAATTCTTTCCATGGAAGAACTATCGCGGCAATAAATGCCAGTGGATCTAAAAAAATGGTTGAAGGTTTTGGACCAAAAGTGGGCGGATTTGATCATTTTAAATTTGGGAACCATAAGGAACTAAAAAGAAAAATTACAAGCAAAACAGCGGCTATAATGATTGAACCAATAATGGGCGAAGGAGGTATTAAAGTCATACCTTCATGGTGTCTTAGAGAATTAAGAAAGATTTGTAATAAAAAAAAAATTCTTCTTATTTTAGACGAAGTTCAGTGTGGAATTGGCAGATCAGGTAAGTTTTTTTCTTATGAATATGCAAACATCAAGCCAGATATAGTTCCAATTGCAAAAGGAATTGGAGGTGGATTCCCAATAGGCGCGGTGTTAATGACAAAAAAAGTTTCTAAGGCTATGGTTCCAGGTACACACGGGTCTACTTTTGGCGGAAACCCTTTAGCAATGTCAGTTGGTAATGCTGTCATGGATGAAATTTTCAGAAAAGGCTTTCTTTCAAAAGTTAAAAGTAATTCAAAATATTTTATTTCTGAATTAAATAAAATTAAAATCAAATTTCCAAATATTATAAAAGATATAAGAGGAATAGGATTAATTCTGGGAATCCAATTACATCATGACCAGACAAAATTCATACAAAGTTTACTGAAAAATAAACTACTAACAATTAGAGCAGCTGAAAATGTTATAAGAATTTTGCCTCCATTAAATGTTAACAAAAATGAAATAAATATAGCTTTAAAAATTATTAGTAAAGTTTGTGAAGGATATAAAAAATAATGAAAAACTTTCTTCATATTAGAGATATTCCTTTAAAAGATTTAAAAAAAATTATTTCTGATGCGAAAATTAGAAAATCAAAAAGAAAAAAATTAAATACCCTTGATCCAGATAAAGACTCACCTTTAAAGGGTAAAATTCTTTTACAGATGTTTGAAAAATCTAGTCTTAGAACTAGATTAAGTTTTTATTTGGCGATTAAACAATTAGGTGGAGGATCTTTAACGTTAAGACCAGAGGAGTTACATCTAGGTATTGGTAGTGAAAGTATAGCAGATACATCTAAAATTTTATCAACTTATGGTAATGCTTTTATGTTGAGAACAGATTCGGATAAAAAATTAGATCAATTCAGAAAATACTCAAGTATACCAGTAATTAATGGATTAAGTCCATCCTCACATCCCACTCAGGTTTTGTCAGATATTTTCACTATTCAAGAAATTAAAAAGAAAAGTATTTCAAAATTAAAACTATGTTGGATAGGAGATGCTAACAACAACATGATGAATAGTTTAATAGAAGCTAGTATAAAATTTTCTATTTCTTTAAATATTGCATGTCCTAAAAGCTATCAGCCAAATAAAAAGCTTATTTCTTTGATAAAAAAGCAAAAAGGAAAAATAAAAATTTTTAATAAAAAAGAAATAGCTATTAAAAATTCTGATGTTGTAATGACAGACAAAATCATTTCTTTAAATGATAAAGTTAATAAGAAAAAGAAACTTAATTCATTTAAAAATTTTAAAGTTGATACAAAAACTATCAATTTAGCAAAGAAAGATGCAATATTTTTACATTGTCTACCAAGAGGAAATGAAGTTACAGAAGAAGTGTTTCTTGGGAAACAATCTAAAGTATGGCAACAAGCTCTAAACAGAGTTTATGTTCAAAAGAGTATTTTATTATATTGTTTTGGTAAACTAAGGTAGTTGTAAAGGACTATCAGCATTAGCATTCATATATAGAATTACTGAAGCTCTATCTTTCTCTTTTTTTAATCCTGCGAAAGCCATCTTGGTACCTTTTATATATGAAGCAGGTTTTATTAAAAAACTATTCATCTCTTGGAATGTCCAATCTTTTCCAAATGCAATCAGGGCTTTTGAATATTTGTAATCTTCAAGAGCACCCATATTTCTACCTAGTACATTATAAAGTGCTGGGCCAATATTGTTTCTTCCACCTTTTTTAATTGAATGACATGCGCTACATTTCTTAAATACTTTCTTTCCATGATCAACGCTTCCCATGGCTAATAGAGCAGAAATATCAACTGCTTCAACAGCTGCAGAAGCTTTCGTGCCATCTGTTTCAGCAAATTCAACTTTATAAGCTGATTGACTTGGTTTCTCTACGTAATAGACAATGTCTGAAATTTTAGTTATTCCAAATATAACAACAAAAATAACAACTACTGCTGCTATAATTTTATTAATTTCAAATGAGTCCATGATTTTTAATTATTATCCTCGTATAACATGTTAAACAAAAAAAAAACTAAATTTAAATTTAATTATTGCGTCTGAAAGACGCATAATACTTAGTTTATGAGCAATACAGTAATTTTAATCCCTTCAAGATTAGCTGCAACAAGGTTACCAAATAAACCTTTATTAAAAATCAATAATATTTCAATTATCAATCATGTTTATAAAATTGCAAAATCATCTCTTATTGGAGAAAGTTATGTTGCAACTGGTGACAAAGAAATATTTGAAGAGGTCACTAAGCTTGGAGGAAAATGTATTTTAACCAAAAAAGATCATAAAACTGGAACTGACAGAATTTTTGAGGCTTATCAAGAGTTAAGAGATGACAATATTGAATATGTAATAAATCTTCAAGGAGATGAACCAATGCTTGATATTGAGGATGTTACTAATCTCCTCAAAAAAACTATTAAAAAACAATCTAAAATTTCAACCTTGGCATGTCAAATTGAAGACGAAAAATTTTTCTTAAACAAAAATGTTGTAAAAGTAATCACAAAAGAGGAACTTCTTCAAAACAATTTATCAACAGCAACATCATTTACAAGAGAAATTAAAAATACTCAAAAAAATATTTACCACCACATTGGGATATATATTTATAATGTTACATATTTAGAGAGGTTTGTTCAATTAGAGCAAACTCAGAATGAAAAATCGCAAAAACTAGAACAATTAAGATTAATGGATAACAATATTGAAATAGACGTAGGATTAGCAAAAACCAAACCGATTGGCGTAGATACAGATGAAGATTATCTAGAAATAAAAAAAATTATGGAATATAAAAATTAAATTATGAAAATTGCTTATCAAGGTGTTGCAGGAAGTTATAGCGAAAGTTGTGCTAAAAAAATGTATCCAGAGAGTGATACAATACCCTGCAAAACATTTGATGAATGTTTTGAAAGGTCTAGTGAAGATAATTCAATAAAATCGTTAATTCCAGAGTCAAATAAAACAACTGGAAATATTGGTGTTGAGTATTTAATCTTTAAATACAGACTAAATATTTATGCAGAGCATTTTTTTCCAATTAATCATAATCTATTAGGATTAAAAGATTCCAAAATAGAAGACATAAAAGATGTTTACTCACATGCACAAGCATTAAGCCAATCTTCAAGTTTTATTAAGAAAAAAAAATTCACAGAAAATGTTAGAGCAGATACAGCTGGTTCAGCAAAATTTGTTTCAGAAACTAGAGACAAATCTAAAGCTGCTATAGCTTCTAGTCTAAGTGCAGAAATATATGGTCTTAAAATTCTAAAGGAAAATGTCCAAGATGATAAAGATAACGTGACTAGATTTTTATTACTTGGTAAAGATATTTTTCAGCCAGATTTTTCAGATGACAACCATATAACATCAATATTATTTAAGTTGAAAAGTAAACCCGCTGCTCTTTACTCAGCACTATCAGGATTTGCAATAAACGGAGTTAATATGAGCAAACTACAAAGTTTTCCTGAAAAGAACTCATTTTCCTCATATTTTTTTCTATGTGATATAGATGGACATATAGAATCTCCTAAAATCAAAAACTCACTTGAGGAATTGGGTCTGCATTGTCAAGATATGCACGTTCTAGGTGTTTATAAATCTGATAAATTTAGACAAAAATAAATTTATAACTTTCTTGTAGAATAGAAATTTTTATTGATATAATAAAGTTGGAGGCCAGTCAGGTGGTGTTACCATAAATCCCCCAGGATCGAAAGATAGCAAGGGTAGTGAGTATTTTCCAGGTTGGTTGGTCTCCTTAAAAATGACAGAAAATTCGAAAGTACTAGCTTTAAAATACAGGCCTCAAGTATTTGAGGATTTAATTGGCCAAGAAATTATTGCTGAAACAATTAAAAATTCAGTCATCTCCGATAAAGCTGCGAACGCATTTTTATTTACTGGTATTAGAGGTGTTGGAAAAACAACTTTTGCAAGAATAGTTGCCAAGGCATTAAATTGTGAAAATGGTGTTGAAAATCTTTGCAAAAAAGATTTTTGTGAACATTGTAATTCAATTGTTAACTCAAATCATATTGATGTTTTAGAGATGGATGCTGCAAGCAAGACTGGTGTTGATGATGTAAGAGAGCTTATTGAATTTTCAAGATATGGACCAACAACTGCTAAATATAAAATTTTTATTATTGATGAAGTTCATATGTTAAGCAAACAAGCATTTAATGCACTTTTAAAAACATTAGAGGAACCACCAAAATATTTAAAATTTATTTTTGCAACAACCGAAATCAAAAAAATTCCTGTAACAGTAATATCGAGATGTCAACGTTTTGATCTCTCCAGAGTGAAATCTGAAGAGCTTTTTAATTATATAAAAATGATTAAAGACAAAGAAGGTGGTAAAGTTTCTGATGAAGCTTTAAAATTAATTGTTAAAATTTCAGAAGGATCTGTTAGAGATGCATTATCTTTGTTAGACCGTGGACTTGTAGCCAATCAAAATGATGAGGAATTAAATCTAGATAAAGCACAAAGTATTTATGGATATTTTGATAAAAGTTCTCTGATAGAATTAATACAAAATCTGTTTAGTGGTGATGAAAAGAAAGTATTTGAGTTGTATAGAAAAATTTATGATTCTGGTGTAGATCCCAAAATTTTTTTGAATGATTTTCTTGAGGTTTTATATTACCTAAAAAATATTAATTTTATAAAATTAGACGGAAATAATTTTTCTTTAAATGATCAAGATTTTAGTAATCTTTCCACAATATCTGAAAATTTAGATTCAAAGGACATAATCCTTTTTTGGCAATTTACACTTGATACAATTGAAGAAATTAACATAGTTTCAAATCCAAATTTATCAGTTGAGATGTTCCTTTTCAGATTAATGAGAATAAAAGGTTTTAAGGAGAAAAATATTGAGGAAAGCTTTACTGGAAAAAATCCTGATACTTTAATTAAAGAACCTGAAAAAAAAATTATAAGTAAAACAATAGATCAAATCAAAAATGTTTCACAACAAGAAAAAATTGAACCAAATTTAAATAAAGATGAGGTAATTAATGAACTTAAAATAGATTCATTTGAAAGTTTGATAAATTTATGTACTGAGAGAAAAGAAGCTAAGCTTAAATATGAGCTTGAAACCAATATAAATTTAGTTTCATTCTCTGAGGGTTTAATAGAAATATCTTTTAATGAAAACTTAGACAAAGACTTTATAAAAAATCTATCTAACAAACTGTACGAATGGACATCCAAGAGATGGATTATCTCTCTATCAAAAAACCAAGGACAAATTTCAAAAAAAGAAAAAAACAAAATTGATGAGAAAAAAATATTTGATGATGTTAAAAAGTCTGAAACATATAAAAAAGTGATCGAAGCATTTCCTGATGCAGAATTAATAAATGTTGAGTTAAAAGAGGATTAGAATGACAGATTTTTCAAAATTAATGGAAAAAGCAAAAGAAATTGAGAGTAAAATGAAAGAAAGCCAAGAAAACATTAAAAAGATCGAGGTTGAAGGTGTTTCTGGAGCTAATGATGTAAAGGTTACATTAAATGGAGAGGGAACTATGATCTCAATTAAACTTAGTGAAAATGTTTTAAAAGAAGAAAAAGTAATACTAGAAGATCTTATTACTGCTGCTCATAATAACGCAAAATCGCAACTTAAATCAAAAACAGCAGAGGAAATTTCTAAGGCCTCAGGAAATTTTGGAATACCTGGATTTAAGTGGCCTTTATAATTTAAATGCAAAATATTCCTGAAATAGAAAATTTAATTAAGCTAATATCTAAATTACCAGGTCTAGGACCTAAGTCTGCAAAAAGAATGATTTTGAAAATGATTAATAATCGTCAAGAATTATTAAAACCATTGGCTCAGAACTTAAGTGAAGTATTTAAAAATGTCATTAGATGTAAAATTTGTGGAACTTTAAAATCAAATAATAGTCCATGTGATAATTGTGAAAATAAAAGTAAAAGATTTAATAAAATTTGTGTTGTAGAAAATATTTCAGACCAATGGGCAATAGAAAGTTCATCTATTTTTCAAGGTTACTATCATATTCTTGGAGGAACACTTTCAAATAATAATAGTCAAAACAAGGAAGACCTGCTGATCAATTCTCTAGTAGAAAGAATAAGTAGGGATAATATAGACGAGGTAATTTTGGCAACAAGTGCAACTGTGGAGGGTCAAACTACTGCATTTTATATTCAAGATACTCTAAAAAAAACAAACATTAAGATTTCAAAACTAGCACAAGGTTTACCAGTAGGTGGGGAAATCGAAAATTTAGACGACGGTACTCTTATATCTGCTTTTAAAAATAGAAAAAAACTAGAAGCTTAATTAACTTTTTTTAATTAATCTGTTTAAGTGCAAGAGAGGTTCTGTATAGCCAGAAGGCTGTGACTTTCCATGAAAGATTAATTCACATGCTGCTTTAAAAGCAATAGATTTATCATACTCTGGAGACATACTTTCATAGCCAGAGTCGTCTTTATTCTGTTTATCAACAACTTTTGCCATTTTTTTTAAAATTTCAAGAACCTGTCTATTTGAGCATAAACCATGATGAAGCCAATTGGCAATATGTTGAGATGAAATTCTTAAGGTTGCTCGATCTTCCATTAATCCAATATCATTTATATCTGGTACTTTCGAACAACCTATACCTTGATCAATCCATCTGACTACATAACCTAAAATAGTTTGAGCAGAATTTGAAATTTCAGTATTAATTTCATCTACAGACCAATTAGGACGATCTGCTATTGGAATAGTAAGAAGATCAGATAATTTTGATGGCTCTCTTTTTAATATTGCTTTTTGTTTTTCAAAAACATTTACTTCATGATAGTGCATAACATGCAATGCAGCGGCAGTTGGGGATGGAACCCAAGCACAATTTGCGCCTGCATTTACATGTCCAATTTTTTGTTCCATCATTTCGTTCATTTTGTCAGGCATGGCCCACATTCCTTTACCTATTTGAGCAACTCCTGAAAACCCGCATTTTAAGCCTATATCTACGTTATTGTCCTCATAGGTTTTAATCCATTTAGACGCTTTCATATCTCCTTTTTTGATCATTGGTCCAGCTTCCATTGAGGTGTGCATCTCATCACCAGTTCTATCCAAAAATCCAGTGTTTATAAAAAATACTCTATCTTTAAGTGTTCTAATACATTCTTTAAGGTTTGCAGATGTTCTTCTTTCTTCATCCATAATTCCACATTTAATTGTGTTTTTTTCTAATTTTAAAACTTCTTCGACTTTTGTAAAAATTAAATCAGCAAATTCTGTCTCCTCTGGACCATGCATTTTTGGTTTAACAATATAAATTGACCCTTCTCTCGAATTACCTTTTCTTTTTAAATCATGAATACAAGCTGCTGAGGTTATGAAAGCATCCATTATTCCCTCAGGAACTTCTGATCCATCATTTAAAGTGATTGCAGGGTTTGTCATTAAATGTCCAACGTTTCTCACAAGTAAAAGACTTCTTCCGTGAAGTTTTAACTTTTCACCATTCAATGAAATGTAACTCCTATCTGGATTAAGTTTTCTTTCTAATTCTTTACCATTTTTTTCAAATATTGATTTTAAATTTCCTTTCATCAATCCTAGCCAATTTCTATAACAAGTTACTTTATCTTCAGCATCCACTGCGGCTACACTATCTTCATGGTCACAAATTGTTGATACAGCAGACTCAACTATAATATCGCTTATACCAGCAGCATCTCTTGCAGCACTAAATGCTCTAGGATTAATAATTATTTCAAGATGAAGATTGTTATTTTTTAAGATTATAGCATTTGGTTTGGCTGCGTCTCCTCTATGACCAATAAACTTCTCTAAATCTGATAAATTATATTCTTTATTTTCCTTATATATTGTGAGTTTTTTATTATTTACTGCTAAACCAGTGATATCTTTCCAGTCAAGGTCATTTATTGGAAAATATTTGTTCAAAAAGTTTCTAGTGTATTTAATTACTTCTTGTCCTCTTAAAGGATCATATTTTTCACTTCCACTTTCTTCAGACTCTATTATATTTGATCCATATAGACTGTCATATAAGCTTACCCATCTTGCATTCGCAGCATTCAAGGTATATCTAGAGTTCATTATTGGAACAACTAATTGTGGTCCTGCTATATTAGATATTTCTTCATCTAAATTTTTAGTTGCTATTTTAAAATCTTCACCTTCTTTTTTTAAATAACCTATTTCTTCCAAAAAATTTTTATATTTATTATAGTCAATCTCGTGATCTCTATTTTTTTTATGCCACAGATCTATTTCTTGTTGCAATGTTTCTCTGATTTCGAGTAATTTTTTATTTTTAGGTGCTAATTCATGCACCACTTTGTCAAAGCCTTTCCAGAACTCATCAGGGCCAACATTAGTATCCAGTAAAAGCTCATTTTTGACAAAATCAGCTAGATCTTTTGCTACAGATAAGTTGTGGATTTTGATATATTGCTCTCTCATAAATTGAAAATCTTATAATAAATTGTTGTTTTTGCGCAATCAAAATTACTTATTTTAACAATTTATTGCCTTTTTTGTTTATAATACATGCCTTAAATGAAAAATTACCTAAATTTTGAGACAGATATCAAAAATCTTGAAGAGGAATTAGATAAACTAAAGGACCCCTATAATCAGGAAGGTTTATCTGAAGTTGATACTTCAAGAATAAGCAAAGTTGAAAAAGAAATAAATGAAAAGTTAGAGAAAATTTATTCCAACTTAGATCCATGGCAGACAGCATTAGTTGCTCGCCATGAAGATAGACCTAAAGCAAAATTTTTTGTTGAAAATCTTTTTGATGACTTTATTCAACTTTCTGGAGATAGATATTATGGTGAAGACAAAGCAGTTATAGCTGGTTTTGCAAAATTTGACGGCAAATCTGTTTTAGTAATTGGTCAAGAAAAGGGATCAGATCTTAATAAAAGAATAGATCACAATTTTGGAATGATGAGACCAGAGGGTTATAGAAAAACAATTAGACTAATGGAGTTAGCTAACAAATTTAAAATTCCAATTATTTCTATTGTAGATACTCCAGGGGCATACCCAGGAGTTGGTGCAGAGGAAAGAGGTCAAGCTGAAGCGATAGCAAAATCTATTGAATGCTCTATGAAGTTAACAGTCCCTACCATTGCGATAATAATTGGAGAGGGTGGATCTGGAGGAGCAATAGCTTTAGCATCATCTAATAAAGTAATTATGCTTCAAAATGCAATATACTCTGTAATTTCCCCGGAAGGATGTGCCACTATTTTATGGAGAGACCCAAAAAAAACTTTAGAAGCCGCAACTGCAATGAAAATGTCATCTAGTGATCTTTTAAAATTAAATATTATTGATGAAATAATTCCAGAGCCAGTTGGAGGTGCTCATCGTGATAAAGATCTAATATTGGATAATGTAAGAGAATCATTAAAGAAAAATTTAGATTTTTTTGAGAAAATGGATAAAAATGAAATTCTTACTCATAGAAAAAATAAATTTTTGTCTATTGGAAGAAACAAAGGATTTACAACACAATCAGAAGATGGAAATGATCTATCTATGAAGGCAAGTGTATTTGAAAATATTAATCAAAACTTTAAGAAGAATTCTAAAATTTATTATGGTGTCTCTGCAATAGCTTTATTAATTTTACTTTTAAGTATTCTTTTATAAAGCTCCGTGGCAATGTTTATATTTCTTTCCAGATTTACAAGGGCAGGGTTCATTCCTTCCAATCTTTTTTGTTGAAAGCTCGTCAAATTTTTTACTTAAATTTTCATTGCTTGGTTCTTCTTGGCTATTTTCTATGAGTTTTAAATTAAACAAAATTGTAATTAAATCATACTTAAGTTTACTTAATAAATTTTCAAAAAGTGTAAATGCCTCTTTCTTATATTCTACCAAAGGATCTCTTTGTCCATAAGATCTTAAACCAATGACTTGTCTTAATTGTTCTAAATATTGAATATGTAATTTCCAATTTTGATCAATTAGTTGTAAAAAAATTCTTTTTTCTATTTCGTTATACTGTTCTTCGTTTAACATTTTTATTCTCTCTTCTCTTGAACTTTTAAATTTATCTTTTATTTTTTCTTCAAACGCCTTATTTTCAAGATTAACTAATTCATTAATTTCACTTTCTTCAAATGATTTTCCAAATAAAGACTTTAATTGCATATTGACTTCATTTGATCCTGCATTCGCTAACTTTTTTGTTTTCTTAAGTTTCAAATCATCAATAATTTCATCTAGAAAATTTTCAGAATATTGCTTAGAATCTTTATTTTCTATTACTTCATTTCTTTGTGAAAATATTACTTGCCTTTGATCGTTTAAAACATTGTCAAACTTCAAAAGAGTTTTTCTAATATCAAAATTTCTTGCCTCAACTTTTTGTTGTGCTCTTTCTAATGCTTTATTTATCCAAGGATGGTCTATACTTTCTCCATCTTTAAGCCCGAGTTTTTCAAGTATATTATTCATGGACTCAGAGCCAAATATTCTCATTAAATCGTCTTCTAAGCTTACATAGAATATAGAGCTACCTTCATCACCTTGTCTTCCAGATCTTCCTCTAGCTTGATTATCTACTCTTCTACTTTCCATCCTTTCTGTACCAATAACAAACAATCCTCCCAATTTTTTTATTTCAGCTTTATCACTCTCATCCTGACCTCCTAATTTGATGTCAACGCCTCTTCCTGAAATACTTGTCGTAATAATTATTGAGTTTCTTTTTCCTGCATCTGCAATAATTTCAGCTTCTCTTTGGTGATTTTTTGCATTTAAAACTGTGTGTTTTATATTTTTTTTATCCAATAGATTTGAGAAGTGTTCAGACTTATTTATACTTGAAGTAAAAACTAACAATGGCTGACCTTTTGTGTTACATTCAATGATCTTACTTATTATTGCATCGTCTTTTTCTTTACTAGTTCTAAATATTTGATCATTCGAATCTTCTCTTATCATCTTCTTATTAGTAGGAATCGATACTACTGGTAGATTATAAATTTCAAAAAACTCTTCTGACTCTGTTAAGGCTGTACCAGTGCATCCGGCTATTTTTTTGTAAAGTTTAAAGAAATTTTGATATGTAATTGATGCTAAAGTTTGATTTTCAGCATTAATTGTTAAATTTTCTTTTGCCTCTAGACTTTGATGAAGACCATCACCAAACCTTCTTCCTGGCAATTGTCTACCTGTTTGTTCATCAATTATTATTATTTGCCCATCTTTTACAATGTAATCTCTACCACTCTGAAAAAGATGTATGGCACGTAATGATTGATTTACTAAGTGAACAATATGAAGGTTTTCTGGATCGTAAAAATTTTTATTTTTAAGTATTCCAGCATTTGAAAATATACTTTCAACATTATCCACACCTTTATTAGTTAATAAAATATTTCTATCTTTTTCATCTATTTCAAAATCCTCTTCTTTTAAATTTTTTACAAGTTTATCTACAGCTATATATTGATTAGTTTTATCTTCTGTTGCCCCTGAAATAATTAGAGGTGTTCTAGCCTCATCAATTAAACAAGAGTCAATTTCATCAACAATCGCATAATTATGTTCTCTTTGAACCATAGTTTCTTTGGAAAATTTCATATTATCTCTTAAATAATCGAAGCCCAATTCACTATTAGTAGAATAAGTTATATCTTTTGAATAATTTTCTTTTCTCTCAAAATCATCTTGCCCAGTATTGATATATCCACAAGTTAAACCTAAAAACTCATAAATCTTACCCATATTCTCACTATCTCTCTTAGCCAAATAATCATTTACAGTTACTATATGGACACCTTTTTTTTCTAGAGCATTAAGGAATGCTGCGAGAGCTATGGTTAATGTTTTACCTTCTCCAGTTTTCATTTCTGCAATTTTATTTTCATGGATTACAACACCACCAATTAGCTGAACATCAAAGTGTCTTTCATTTCTAATTCTTTTAGAGGCCTCCCTAACCATTGAGAAAGCATCAGGCAATACTTCGTTTAAACTTTTACCATTTTTAATATCTTCAATTAGTTTCTCGGTTTTTTTTGGGAACATTTCATCAGATAAATTTTCTAAATCTTTTTCTAAAAGATTAACTTTATTGATTATTTGTTGAATTCGGCCTAGTTCCTTTTCATTTCCGCTTTTAATAAGCTTTGAAAATATATTAAGTGGGTTGAACATTTTGATATAAAATTAAATATTAGAAATATATAGTAATTAATTAATTATTTTAAATATCATGAAATTTAACATAAACAATTTTATAAATAATAGCAGTCAAAGCTCTAAAATTGTTGATTTTCAGGATTTAGATCATATTGATGGTGTTTCAATTTCTGCAGTAAGCGCTGGCTTATATAAATTCAAGAGAGATGAATTAGTTTTATTTTATTTTAGAGATGGTGCAAATTATGCCTCTGTATATACTCAATCAAAGTTAATATCAGAAAATCTAAAATGGAATAAAAAAATTAAAGCAAAAAAAATATTTGCATTATTAGTTAACACTAGAAATGCCAATGCATTAACAGGTCCAGAAGGCTATGACGCATTGAAGAAAATTTCTTTAGACTTATCCTTAAAATTAACTGAAATACAGAAAAGAGATGAGGATGCTCCGAAACAAATTTCTTCAAAAGAAATACTTTTTGGTTGCACAGGTACTATAGGAGAGAAATTTCCATTGGAAAAAATTAAAAATTCATTACCAGAATTAGTTAAGAAAATAAAATATACACAAAATAAATTAATCTGGATGAAAGCAGCAATGGGCATAATCACGACAGATTTAAAACCTAAAGTATCAATGGCCGAAACAAAAATTGGTTCATCACCAATAAAAATTTATGGAATTGCAAAAGGCTCAGGCATGATCTATCCAAATATGGCAACTACATTGGGTTATATATTTACTGATGCAACTTTATCCTCATCAGTTTTAAATGATGTCTTAAAAAACAATATAAAGACAACATTCAATGCAATTTCATGTGATGGTGACACAAGTACAAATGATATGGTTTCTATATTTTCAACAAGCAAAGTTAACCATTCAGAAATTAAAAAATATAGTGATAGTAAACTTAAAAATTTTAACAAGGCAGTTCATGACGTTTTGTTAAATTTAGCTAAGCAAGTTGTTGCCGATGGAGAAGGAGCTTCTAAACTTATTTCTATTAATTGTATTAATTGTAGAACTGAAAAAGATGCAAAAAATATATCTTTTAAAATAGCAAACTCATTATTGGTTAAGACAGCAATTGCGGGAGAAGATCCAAACTGGGGGAGAGTAGCTATGGCAATTGGAAACAGTGACTCTAAAATTAATGAACAAAAATTATCTATTTCTTTTGGACCATATAAAATTTATCACAAAGGGTCTTTATACAAATCTTATGACGAAGAAAAAGTTATGGAATACATGAAAGGTAAATCAATTGAAATCGAGGTTGATATTGGTCAAGGAGTTAAAAAATTTAAATCGTACACTATGGATTTAACAAAAAAATATATTGAAATTAATGCTGATTATAGGACTTAGCTATATTGAAATTTTATAGGTCAATATTTAGATAATAAGCATGATAAAATATTTACTAAAATGTAAAGATTGTGACCAAGAATTTGAAAGCTGGTTTAGTACTTCAGATGAATATGACAGATTGCTAAAATTAAAACTTTTAAATTGTCAATTCTGTGAGTCGCTGAATGTTGAAAAGTCATTGATGTCCCCAAATTTATTGAACACTAAGAAAAAAGAAAATTTAAAAGAAATAAAAAAATATAAAGAGGTTCGAAAAAAACTTTCCGATTACAAAAAATTTGTAAAAGACAATTTTGAGTATGTGGGAGAAAATTTTACTTATAAAGCAAGATCAATTCATTATGACAAAAAGAAACCAAAAAAAGGTATTTATGGTAGTGCTTCACTTAAAGATGTTAAGGAATTAAGAGAAGAAGGAATAGATACTGACATAATACCCTGGATTGACGACGATAAAAATTAAACTTTTTTGAATTCTGAAATATAATTGACAGATTTGTCAGAGGTAACAGACCATTTATTTAAGATAGGATTAAAAGTCATTCCATCAATTTTTTTTAATTTTAATGAATTTTTTTTACAAATATCTGTTAAATACTCTGGTTTAACAAATTTCTCCCAATCGTGAGTACCTATTGGAAGCCACTTTAAAACATATTCTGCTCCCACAATTGCAAATAAATATGATTTAAGTGTTTTGTTTAAGGTAGCTATGAACATTACCCCTGATTTTTTTAAAAACTTTGAACTTTCTTTAATAAAAAAATCAACATCTTCAACATGTTCAACAATTTCCATGTTCAAAATTATATCAAATCTTTTCTTAATTTTTAAATTTTCAGGAGAAGAATTATAATATTTAATTTTAAGTTTACTTTTTTTTAAATGATACTTAGCTACTTGTATATTTTTAATAGAAGCATCTATTCCAACAACATCTGCTCCAAGTTTTGCCATAGGTTCTGAAAGTAATCCACCACCACATCCAATATCTAAAATACTTAATCCTTTAAATGGATCATATTCTTTTTTAATTTTAAACTCAGATAAAATTGTATCTCTTATATATTTTATTCTGATAGGGTTAAATTTATGCAATGGCTTAAATTTTCCATTAGGATCCCACCATTCCTCAGCTATTTTTGAAAATTTTTCTATTTCTTTTTTATTTATTGTGTTATTTTTCATTGTTTGTTGACATTACAATCAAGATGTATTTTATCAATATATTTTAATTTATATTAAAAGAAATTATCAATGAAAATAATTGTATTAAAATTTGGGGGTACTTCAGTTGGTACAACTGATAGAATTAAAAAAGTTGCAAAGATTATTGCTAAATATAAAAAAAAATACAATGTAATTGTACTTTCTTCTGCAATGAGTGGTGTGACAAATAATTTAATCAATTTATCTAAAAAAATTAGCAAAAATTTTTCAGACTCAGAGTATGATGTTTTAGTTTCATCGGGAGAACAAGTATCCTGTGCTTTAATTTCAGGAGAATTAATTAATAAAGGTTTCAATTCAAGATCTTGGATTTCATGGCAAATCCCAATCATTACTGATGGAAAGTATAAATTTTCAAGAATTAATCAAATTAACAAGGGTCAAATCATGAGTTATTTAAAGAAAGGGGGGATTCCTATAATTACAGGATTTCAAGGTATTAATAATAAAAACAGGATAACCACTATTGGTAGAGGAGGCACAGATGCAAGCGCAATTATGTTTGCAAAATTTTTTAATGCTGAAAAATGTATTATATATACAGATGTGGATGGTGTTTATTCTACAGATCCAAATAAACTTAATTCAGCAAAAAAAATAAAAGTTATATCTTATGAGGAAATGCTAGAAATGGCTTCTCTTGGAGCTAAAGTTATGCAACCTCACTCAATTCAAGATGCAAGATTGAATAGGGTAGATATAGAGGTGAGATCATCTTTTACAGATAATGAAGGCACTCTAATAACCAAAAAAAAAAATATAATAAATAATAAGATTATAACTGGTATTTCAAATACAACTAATGATGCCAAAGTTACCCTTTTAGGCGTAAAAGATAAGCCTGGTATTGCAGCTTCAATTTTTAAACCGCTATCTGAAAATTCTATAAATGTAGACATGGTAGTACAAAATATTTCTGCTAATGGAAAAGAAACTGATTTAACTTTCACAATAAAATCAGATGATCTTAGCAAAACAAAAAAAATCATTTTGCAAAATAAAAAAATAAATTTTAGAGATTTGATATTTGACAATAATGTTTCTAAAGTATCAATAATTGGAGTGGGAATGGTTACTACTCCTGGAGTTACTTATAGAATGTTCCAGTCACTTGCAAAGCAGAAAATAAATATTCAAGTAATTTCTACATCGGAAATAAAAATTTCTGTGTTGATAGATAAAAAGAATGTAAGAAAAGCTATATCTTCTCTACACAAAGAATTTAAATTAAATAATTAATTTATGAACATTAGACCATTTAGAGAAATTAAAAGAAGAAAAACAAAAGAAATTAATGTTGGTCATATAAAAGTTGGAGGAGACAATCCAATTTCTGTTCAATCAATGACTAATACGTTAACTAAAGATGTTAAAGAAACTGTAAAACAAATCGAACAAATTGAAGAAGCAGGAGCCGATATTGTAAGGGTATCATGTCCAGATGAAGACTCAACGAAAGCACTCAAAGATATTGTTAAAAATACTTCTATTCCAATAGTTGCTGACATACATTTTCATTACAAAAGAGCAATTGAGGCGGCAGAGAATGGAGCTGCTTGTCTAAGAATTAACCCAGGAAATATTGGCGAAAAAAAAAAAATTAAAGAAGTAATTTCTGCTGCAAAAAACAACAATTGTTCAATTAGAATTGGTGTTAATGCTGGATCTTTAGAAAAAGACTTATTAGAAAAGTATAAAGAACCTTGTCCAGAAGCTTTAGTAGAGAGCGCATTAAGAAATATTAGTATTGTTGAAGACCTTGACTTTAATGAATTTAAAGTAAGCGTTAAATCTTCTGATGTATTTTTGTCTATTGAGGCTTATAGACAGCTTTCTAAGGTTACTGATTATCCACTACATCTAGGTATCACCGAGGCAGGAACATTTTTACCTGGTAGTATAAAATCTTCTATTGGTTTTGGATCACTTCTAATGAGTGGTATTGGTGATACAGTAAGAGTTTCCTTATCTGACGATCCAGTAGAGGAGATAAAAGTTGGAAATGAAATACTCAAATCACTAAATTTACGAAATAGAGGAGTAAAAATTATTTCCTGCCCATCTTGTGCCAGACAGGCTTTTAATGTAATTGAAACTGTTAAAAAGTTAGAAGATAGATTATCTCACATAAAAACTCCTATTTCTTTATCTATAATTGGATGTGTAGTTAATGGACCAGGTGAGGCAGCACAAACTGATATAGGCATCACCGGAGGAGGAAAAGGCAATAACATGCTTTATTTAAATGGAGTTGAAAGTGAAAAAATTTCAAGTGAGGAGATGATTTCCAAAGTTGTAAGGTTGGTTGAAGAAAAAGTGGAAGAAATCGAAAAAACTAAATAATGGTACCTTTATCTAAAGTCCAAGATTTAATTGCAAAACATTCCAAATTGGAAAAAGATCTATCTTCACAAGAAATTGATAAAAAATCTTTTGCAGAAAAGTCAAAAGAATACTCTGATTTAAATGACATTATTAAAGAGGCGAACTCTTACTTTAGTTTTCAAAAAAATAAAGATGAGTTGGAAAAATTAATTAATGATAATGAATCAGACAAGGAGATGAAGGATTTAGCCATAAGAGAATTGCATGATCTTGAAAAAAAAAATGAAAGTAATGAAAAAAAAATAAAATTATTTTTGTTACCTAAGGACGAAGCTGATACTAAAAATGCAATTATAGAAATTAGAGCTGGAACAGGGGGGTTAGAAGCTAGTTTATTTGCCTCTGATTTATTTAAGATGTATGAAAAAGTAAGTCATAAAAAAAAATGGTTACTTGAGGTTATATCGATTTCTAAAAGTGATGCAGGTGGATTAAAAGAAGTAATTGCATCTATAAAAGGTAAAAATATTTATTCTTCATTAAAATATGAAAGTGGTGTTCATAGAGTTCAAAGAGTTCCAGACACCGAAACGCAAGGAAGAGTTCATACGTCTGCGGCCACAGTTGCAGTGATGCCTGAAGCTGAAGAAGTTGATGTAAAAATTGAGGACAAGGATTTAAGAATTGATGTATTTAGAAGCAGTGGCCCAGGTGGTCAAAGTGTAAATACAACTGACTCTGCAGTAAGAATTACCCACGTGCCAACTGGTATAGTAGTAAGCCAACAAGATGAAAAATCACAAATAAGAAATAAAGAAAAGGGTTTAAAAATTCTTAGATCAAGAATTTATGAACTTGAACGACAAAGAAGAGATGACGAACGGTCAAAAGACAGAAAAAGTAAAATTGGTACTGGAGATAGATCAGAAAGAATTAGAACTTATAACTTTCCCCAAGGTAGAGTTACAGATCATAGAATTAATTTAACTTTACACAAATTATCTGAATTTATGGAAGGTGAAATATTCGATGAAATGATTGAAAGCTTAGTTATTCAAGCACAAGAAAACGAACTTAGTAGTATATAAAATGAATTATAATGAAATACTGAAAAAAGGTGAGAATCTTTTAAAAAAAAATAAAATAAAGAATCCTTATCTTGATACAGAATTAATTTTATCAAAAGTAATAAATAGAAAAAGAGAAGAAATATTATTAAATATTGATAATAAATTAAAAAATACAGATATTACGAGATTTAAAAGTTACATACTAAGAAGACAACAAAAAGAACCAATGGCATATATTCTTGGTTATAAATATTTTTGGAAATATAAGTTTGTAACTAATAAATACGTTTTGATTCCAAGACCAGATACTGAACTTCTAATAGAGCAAACTTTAAAATATTTACCAAATGATAAGTCAAAAAAAATTTTAGATATTGGAACTGGGTCTGGATGCATTGTGGTTTCGGTCTTGAAAGAGAGACCAAAATGTCTCGCAACAGCAATAGATATCTCTATAAAAGCTTTAAATGTTGCGAAAACTAATGCAAAATTACATCAATTAGAAAATAAAATTAATTTTATCAATATCGATATTGACAAATATAAATCTAGTAACTATGATTTAATTATATCTAATCCTCCTTACGTTAATAGTATTGATTTAAACAGATTAGATGATGATATAAAATTTCATGAACCTAAATTGGCTTTATCAGGTGGTTCTGATGGACTTAAAGAAATAAAAAAAGTAATTATTAAAAGTAAAAGATTGTTAAAAATAAACGGAAAGTTAATACTAGAGATTGGATATAAACAGAAAAATATATCTATTAAAATTTTAAAAGAAAATGGCTTCTATATTAATAAGATATCTAAAGATTTGTCTCGAAAAGATAGATGTATAGTAAGCACTAAATTGTAAAAATGAACAATTACAAAAATAATAACAATAGAAGAGGACGATTTAAACCAAATGGCGATCGAGGTTTTAGAAGAAATGGAAATGGACATAAAACCAATGGAGATTTTACTAATGGGTCATCTTTTAAAAGAAGACACCCTGGAAAAAATAATCAAAATGCTGCAAAACTTGTAGAGAAATATAATGACCTTGCTAGAGAAGCTCTTTCAAATGGAGATAAGATTTTGTCCGAAAATTACTTACAGCATTCAGAACACTTTTCTAGAATTCTTATATCTCAAGAAAATTTAAGAAATAACTCCGAAAATCTTTCAGACACTAGCGGCAATAAGCAAATCATTGTTGAGAAAGATATTAATGAAGTTGAAGAGCCATCATCTAAATAAATTACATATTAGATATTAAATCTGATTTTAAAACATCTATTTTAATTTTAATTACTTCAAACTTTTTTCTTTTTTCTCCCTTTAAAACTTTACCTGATGGTAGCTTAAGTTTTTGTGAATTTATTTTTCTACCATTTTCAATAACTTCATAATGTAAATGTGGACCAGTGGAAAGACCAGTTGACCCTACATAACCAATTATTTGACCTTGTTTAACTCTTGCACCTTTCTTTATGCCTCTTCCAAACTTTGACATGTGTGCATAAACAGTTTGATAAATTCTATTATGTTTGATTTTTACACAATTTCCCCCCCCACCACACCACTTTGCTCTAACTACTATTCCATCTCCTGATGCAAGAATAGGAGTACCGGTAGGAGCCGCAAAATCAGTTCCAGTATGCATTTTTGTAAAACCTAAGATAGGATGTTTCCTTTTCCCAAATGAAGATGATAATCTTGCTCCATTAATTGGAGTTTTCATTAAAGTTTTTTTCATACTTTTTCCATTTTCATCAAAGTAATCAATTTTATTTTTTTCATATGTATGTCTATAGAGCTTCAGATCTTGATTTTGTAAATTAAGATTGGCAAAAATTATATTACCAGTTTCAATTATCACTCCTTCTTTGTTTAAGAATTCCTCATATATAATTTGAAAACTATCATTTTTCCAAATATCTCTTTGAAAATCTACTTGAAAACCATATAATCTTGCAAATTCAATAATAATATTTGGCTTAATTTTTAATCCTAAAGCTGTCTGATATAGGCTATTAGTAATTATACTTTCTTTATATGTAATAACTTTGGTAAGTTCTTTTTCTAAAATTTTAGATTTGAAGATATTACTATTAAAGTCTCTTGCATAATTGATTTGTTTTTTTTTGTTTATCTCTATTATAAATTCTCTGATCCTTGGATAATTTTTTTTGTCAATTTTAAAGTAGATTTTTTGATTAGGTCTTAGTATTTTAATTTTTTTATTTTTTTTTACTGTTTCAAGAAATAATTTTTTTTCTTTTTTTGAAATTTTAATATTATTAATTATGGTTTCGTAATTATCACCCTCTACTACAATATACTCAAACTCTTCATATCTATCCTCTAGTTCAGATGTTATTTTTTTTATTGTTTTTTGAAAATAAACATTGTTCAGTGTTTTTTCTAAAATTTGACTTTGTTTTTTTTGATTAATTTCATAAAAATAAGTTACTAGAATTGAAATAATTAATAATGAAAATAACCACATAAAATGTCTAAGTGATTTTATTTTTCTTTTAATTTTAATTATTGACATATAATTGATTGCCTAGAAATGCTGATTTATATGACTTTTTAACACATTTTTTGTTTATCTAAAAACTTGATTTATAAATTATTTCCAATATAAGCGTCACACTCAACATATAAAAAATGTTATTTATTGGGCATTATAGTCCAATTAGCTATTTAAATTGTTAATATTTTAAGAAGAGAAGTGTGGACGGTTAAGGTTACCAAAATTTGTCGTACACACTTCAACATTATACAAATATTATTCTTAGTATTTGTATAGAAGCTAGTGTGCGCCGTTTTTAAACTTGAGAGTTTGATCATGGCTCAGAACGTACGCTGGCGGCACGCCTTATACATGCAAGTCGAACGAAGTAGCAATACTTAGTGGCAGACGGGTGAGTAACATGTAGGTATCTTCCCTTTGGTGAGGAATAACACGAGGAAACTTGTGCTAATACCTCATAAGTCTTTACGGAGAAAGCTTTATGCGCCAAAGGATGAGCCTGCACTTGATTAGTTTGTTGGTGGGGTAATGGCCTACCAAGACTTTGATCTATAGCTGATCTGAGAGGATGATCAGCCACATTGGGACTGAGACACGGCCCAAACTCCTACGGGAGGCAGCAGTAGGGAATATTGCACAATGGAGGAAACTCTGATGCAGCGATGCCGCGTGAGTGAAGAAGGCCTTTGGGTTGTAAAGCTCTTTCGTCGGGGAAGAAAATGACTGTACCCGAATAAGAAGGTCCGGCTAACTTCGTGCCAGCAGCCGCGGTAATACGAAGGGACCTAGCGTAGTTCGGAATTACTGGGCTTAAAGAGTTCGTAGGTGGTTAAAAAAGTTGGTGGTGAAATCCCAGAGCTTAACTCTGGAACTGCCATCAAAACTTTTTAGCTAGAGTATGATAGAGGAAAGCAGAATTTCTAGTGTAGAGGTGAAATTCGTAGATATTAGAAAGAATACCAATTGCGAAGGCAGCTTTCTGGATCATTACTGACGCTGAGGAACGAAAGCATGGGTAGCGAAGAGGATTAGATACCCTCGTAGTCCATGCCGTAAACGATGTGTGTTAGACGTTGGAAATTTATTTTCAGTGTCGCAGCGAAAGCATTAAACACACCGCCTGGGGAGTACGACCGCAAGGTTAAAACTCAAATGAATTGACGGGGACCCGCACAAGTAGTGGAGCATGTGGTTTAATTCGAAGATACGCGCAGAACCTTACCAACACTTGACATGTTCGTCGCGACTCTAAGAGATTAGAGTTTTCGGTTCGGCCGGACGAAACACAGGTGCTGCATGGCTGTCGTCAGCTCGTGTCGTGAGATGTTGGGTTAAGTCCCGCAACGAGCGCAACCCTCACTTTTAGTTGCCATCATTTAGTTGGGCACTCTGAAAGAACTGCCAGTGATAAGCTGGAGGAAGGTGGGGATGACGTCAAGTCCTCATGGCCCTTACGTGTTGGGCTACACACGTGCTACAATGGCATTTACAATAGGAAGCAAGGTGGCGACATCAAGCAAATCCTAAAAAGATGCCTCAGTTCGGATTGTACTCTGCAACTCGAGTACATGAAGCTGGAATTACTAGTAATCGCGGATCAGCGCGCCGCGGTGAATACGTTCCCGGGTCTTGTACACACCGCCCGTCACACCATGGGAGTTGGTTCTACCTTAAGGCAAGGTTTAAAACCCTTGACTACGGTATAGTCAGCGACTGGGGTGAAGTCGTAACAAGGTAGCCGTAGGGGAACCTGCGGCTGGATTACCTCCTTTCTAAGGATGATTAAGGATTATTTCTTAATCTAAATAATATAACAGGTTAATGTTGACCGTCCTCATTTCTCTTTTTAAAATTGTGTTTCTCCTTTTTGCATAAAGGGGCCGGTAGCTCAGTTGGTTAGAGCACACCCTTGATAAGGGTGGGGTCGAAAGTTCGAGTCTTTCTCGGCCCACCAAAAAACTGGGGGATTAGCTCAGCTGGGAGAGCGCCTGATTTGCATTCAGGAGGTCAGCGGTTCGATCCCGCTATCCTCCACCAAGAAACACCTAGTTATTTTATTCGTAAATATTTTATAATTATTATCAATATCTATATCCGATTGTTCATAGATTTGAACAATCAAGAAATATTCGAATAGATGAATATTTAAAAAATTTGATTCAACACAGAATTTTTTTCTGTGCATAAATCAAGCGTTTAAGGGCGTGTGGCGGATGCCTTGGCACTGAAAGCCGATGAAGGACGTGGTATACTGCGATAAGTTACGGGGAGCTGTATGCAAGTTTTGATCCGTAAATTTCCGAATGGGGAAACCCACCACTTTATGTGGTACTTTAAACTGAATACATAGGTTTAAAGAGACAACCCGGAGAACTGAAACATCTAAGTAACCGGAGGAAAAGAAATCAATTGAGATTCCGTTAGTAGTGGCGAGCGAAACCGGAATAGGCCAGTAGATTTGTTAAAAAAATTTGAATAGTTTGGAAAAGCTAACCACAGAGGGTGATAGTCCCGTATGAGTAATGTTTAACAAGTTTCTTGAGTAAAGCGGGACACGTGAAATCCTGCTCGAATATAGGGGGACCACCCTCTAAGCCTAAATACTCTTCAGTGACCGATAGTGAACTAGTACCGTGAGGGAAAGGTGAAAAGAACCCCTATTAGGGGAGTGAAATAGAACCTGAAACCGCATGCCTACAATCAGTCGAAGCTCTTTTTAGAGTGACGGCGTACCTTTTGTATAATGGGTCAGTGACTTAATTTATAAAGCAAGCTTAAGCCATCTAGGTGTAGGCGTAGCGAAAGCAAGTCTTAATAGGGCGATTAGTTTTATGAATTAGACCCGAAAACGAATGAGCTTACCATGAGCAGGTTGAATGCAAGGTAACACTTGCTGGAGGACCGAACCAGTTGACGTTGAAAAGTCTTTGGATGACTTGTGGTAAGGGGTGAAAGGCCAACCAAATTCGTAGATAGCTGGTTTTCCGCGAAAACTATTTAGGTAGTGCGTTGAATAAATATGCGTTTAGAGGTAGAGCACTAAATGGGCTAGGGGGAAGAGATTCTTACCAAACCTAATAAAACTCCGAATGCTAAACGTAGTTCTTCAACAGACAGACTGTGGGTGCTAAGGTCCATGGTCGAGAGGGAAAGAGCCCAGACCACCAGATAAGGTCCCAAAATTGTGATTAAGTGTGAAAGGATGTGGAAATTCCATAACAGCCGGGAGGTTGGCTTAGAAGCAGCCATCCTTTAAAGATAGCGTAACAGCTCACCGGTCTAATAGAGTTTCTGCGCCGAAGATGTAACGGGGCTAAAATCACATACCGAATCTGTGGGTTTATAAAGTTTTCGGACTTTATAAGCGGTAGCGGAACGTTCTGTAAGCCTGTAAAGGGATACCCGTGAGGGATCCTGGAGGTATCAGAAGTGCGAATGCTGACATGAGTAACGATAAAAGAAGTGAAAAACTTCTTCGCCGAAAATCCAAGGGTTTCTGCGCAAGGTTAATCCGCGCAGAGTTAGTCGGCCCCTAAGACGAGGGCGAAAGCCGTAGTCGATGGAAATAAGGTTAATATTCCTTAACCAGATGGTAGTGACGGATTTTGTAAGTTGTATATTCTTAATGGATTGAATATGCCGCGAAAAAGTCCCAGGAAATAGCTCCATCATTAGACCGTACCCTAAACCGACACAGGTGGATTAATAGAGTATATTTAGGCGCTTGAGAGAATGATGTTGAAGGAACTCGGCAAAATGCTTCTGTAACTTCGGAATAAAGAAGACCTTTTTTTGGGCAACCATTAAGAGGTGGCACAAGCCAGGGAGAAGCGACTGTTTATCAAAAACACAGGGCTCTGCTAACACGTAAGTGGATGTATAGGGTCTGACGCCTGCCCGGTGCTGGAAGGTTAATGCGATGGGTGCAAGCTCATTTCTGAAGCCCCAGTAAACGGCGGCCGTAACTATAACGGTCCTAAGGTAGCGAAATTCCTTGTCGGGTAAGTTCCGACCTGCATGAATGGCGTAACGATTTCTCCGCTGTCTCCAACATCAACTCAGTGAAATTGAATTCTCCGTGAAGATGCGGAGTTCGCGTAGTTAGACGGAAAGACCCCGTGCACCTTTACTGCAACTTTACATTGGTGTTAGGAAAAACATATTTAGCATAGGAGGGAGACATTGAAGCGTTGGCGTTAGTTGACGTGGAGTCAACAGTGAAATACCTCTTTTGTTTTTCTTGACATCTAACTGATTGCCGTCATCCGGCATCAAGACATTGTATGGTGGGTAGTTTGACTGGGGCGGTCGCCTCCCAAATAGTAACGGAGGCGTGCGAAGGTAAGCTCAGAACGGTCAGAAATCGTTCGTAGAGTGCAATGGCATAAGCTTGCCTGACTGTGAGACTGACAAGTCGAGCAGAGTCGAAAGACGGTCATAGTGATCCGGTGGTTCTGAGTGGAAGGGCCATCGCTCAACGGATAAAAGGTACGCCGGGGATAACAGGCTGATACTGCCCAAGAGCTCATATCGACGGCAGTGTTTGGCACCTCGATGTCGGCTCATCACATCCTGGGGCTGGAGCAGGTCCCAAGGGTTTGGCTGTTCGCCAATTAAAGTGGTACGTGAGCTGGGTTCAGAACGTCGTGAGACAGTTCGGTCCCTATCTGCTATGCGTGTAGAAGAATTGAGAGGAGCTGTCCCTAGTACGAGAGGACCGGGATGGACGTACCACTGGTGGACCGGTTGTAGCGCCAGCTGCAGTGCCGGGTAGCTAAGTACGGAAGAGATAACTGCTGAAAGCATCTAAGCGGGAAACTCACCTCAAAACTAGTTCTTCCTATAGAGCCGTGGTAGACCACCACGTTGATAGGCTGGGTGTGGAAGTGCGGTAACGCATGTAGCTGACCAGTACTAATAGCTCAATTGGCTTGATTTATGCACTGAAAAAAATTTTAACTAAGATTGTTTATATTAAAATAATTAATTATTATGTCGCTAACAAATGAAGTGATTTATTAATGAGTGAAATCGGATAATAAACAAACAATAGCTTTAGTTCTGATATTTGAGATTTAAGACTACAGCAAAAAATAGATCATTTTTCGGCTTTTTATTAGTTCTAAAATAAAATGGCTAATAGATAAAATTTATCCAAATATTTTTTTCAATAGATTATATATTTTATAAACAAAAAATTGATAATATTTTTTAACTTTATTTGGATATGAATAATATTCATCAATCCATTTTTTAAAATAGTAGGAATTTCTGTTTTATTTCTTACATCAAATTTTTTAGAAAATGAGTTATAAATTGCAAATATATTTTTTTTTCTGTTAAATACCTTTTTATATACTTTTAATCTACTCTTTGATGGAACGAATATATATTTAACCTTCTTTATTATATTTTTTTCAAAAAAATTATTTAAGTTAAAATCTCTTGGAATATTAAAATCGAAATTATAATAAATCCATTTTTTTTTGCCTTTGATTAAAAAAAAAGAAAAAAATAATGAAATAAAGTTAATAGATATTACTGTCGAAATAGCATATTTTTTACAAATTAAATATTTTTTAAAAAAAAAATTTATGTATCCATACTTTCCATTTTTTTTAATTTCTATAATCTTTAATTTTGAATTATTATTTATAAAGTAAAAAAAATCTTTTTTATTCTCTATTTTATTGCATATTAAAATTACATTTTTATTTTTATTAAGGAGAAAATTAATTAAGAATAATAAATTTAAATAATTAGATGGATCAGCCCAGATACTGATCATAATGTTTTCCCTTTTATTCATCTATAAATTTGATCTCTTCAACATATATTTGCCTATTACAAGTAAATCCATTTTTGTTCTTAAAAAACAATCTATAGCTTGCTCTGGAGTATTTACTATTGGTTCATTTTCATTAAATGATGTGTTCAATAAAATTGGTACTCCTGAATATTTTTCAAAAGATTTTATTAACTCATAATATAAATAATTTGAACTCGCTTTGACAGTTTGTAATCGTCCTGTACCATCTATGTGTGTAACTGCAGGAATTTTACCAAGCTTATTTTTTTTTAATTTTAAAACAATGCTCATATAAGGTACATCAATACTATTTTCAAACCATTCACTTACTTTTTCATACAAAATAGATGGTGCAAAAGGTCTAAAACTCTCTCTTCTTTTTATTTTTGAGTTTATAATTTTTTTCATATCTGGATTACAAGGATTTGCTAAAATTGATCTGTTTCCAAGGGCTCTCGGACCCCACTCCATTCTGCCCTGAAACCAACCTACTATATTATTTTGAAAAATATTTTTGGCTATTTTATCAATTAAAATTTTTTCATCTTCTACAAATTCTAAAGTAATATTTTCATCATTTTTTTTTTTATCAATCCTTTTATTTATTAAATTATGTAAATTATCATCTACTATCTTAGTGCCTAAGTATTGATCGGTATAATAATGTATATTTTTTTTTAATTTTATATCACTTTCATTTGAACACAATATAGCTGCACCAATTGCACCACCAGCGTCACCTGGAGATGGTGGTATATAAACTTTCTTAAATTTTAATTCTTCAATGATCCTTCCATTGGCCAGGGAATTCATTGCACAACCACCAGATAATGACAAGTAATCACTCTGATAAATATCTTTAAAATATTTTATGTAATTTAAAATTATTTCTTCATATTTTTTTTGTACACTATATGCCAAATCCATATGCTCTTGGGAGATTTCTTCACTCATTTCAAAATCAAAAAGGTTTGATAAATTTTTATTGTATAAATTTTCAATTTTTGGTGATTGATTGTTCCACTTCATATCGATATTTTGTGAGTGATGGTTAAAATATTTAAGGTTTAAAAAAAAATTTTGCTTTTTGTATCCAATAACTTTATCTACATGAGTTTGAAACTTGTTAGTTCCATACGCAGATAATCCCATAACTTTATACTCATCTCCATAATTCTTAAAACCAAGAAATTGGGTAAAAGCTTGATAGAATATTCCTAGTGAATGGGGAAATAAAATTTTATGTTTGACTCTAATTTGATTACTTATACCTAAAGCAGCGCAAGTACTAGTAAAATCACCAAAGCCATCAGCTGATATTAAAAGAGATTTACTAAAATAACTTGGATAATGAGAGGATGCTAGATGGCAGAGATGATGATCAAAAAATCTTATTTTTGGAATTTTACTTAATTTAAATTCTTTTTTTAAAATTTTTGTGAATGATACTTTTCTTTTGTTAGATATTAATTTTTTTAAAAAAAAGTTGATATTTTGTATATTTCTAAGTCCATATTTAATCTTACCAAATATATTTGAGGTTGGATTTGTATTAATGGCAATATAATTTATATTTCCCATTTCTATATTTTGATGATTTAAGCAAGCTTTAATTGACTCTAGTGGAAAACCAGCCCAATGTTTTATCCTATTTATTCTTTCTTCTTCAATTGCAAAAACTATCTCACCATTTTTCATTAAGCAAGCACTAGAGTCTCCATGATAAATATTTAATCCTAAAATAAAACTATTACTCATAATGTCTTTCTGAAACTTTTTTTAGAAATGAAAATGTTTTCGAAGCGATTATTTTTCCATTATATTTTTTAGATTGATTATGAACACTTCTAGATGCATGATTTCGCTTATGGTCAGAAGTTAAAATTCTATAGAGCTGTTTTTGAAAACTAATGATAGATTTATATTTATAAAAAAATGCATTATTTCCAAGCACAGATTTCATTGGTTGAAGATTTACACATAAAATTGGCAACCCCTTTGACATTCCCTCTATTAGAGAAACTGAAAAATTTTCACAAGATGATGAAAATAGAAATACTGTATTATAGCCCTTTTTTTTTGAATAGATAAATTCTTTTTTTTTTAGACCATAATATTTAAAATTTTTCTTATTTTTAATTAATCCTAAAGCTTGATCTAATTTTTTTAAGGCTGGAGCATAATAAGAACCAAAAAATTCAACAGATATTTTATTTGTATATTGGGGATATTTTAATAAGAAATCATTAATTGCATGGATTATAAAAACCTGGTTTTTATAAAGATCGATATTTGAAACATAAATAAATCTAAATTTTTTTTCATTCTTAGATTTTTTAAATTTTGTTTCCTCTATTCCATGTGGCACTACGTTTATCATTCCTTTAATTTTTCCAATTTGACTCATGATTTTATTTTGAGAATATTTATGTAAAAAAATAATTCCGTCAGACATTTTAAAAGATGTTTTTTGAACAAATTTTAATATCTGTAATTTTACATAAAAAAGTGAAAAAAAATATTTATCTACTTCTTTTTTTGTAAAAGGTAATAAGTTTTGACTAATAGTAACAACTGGTCCTTTTAATAAAAAATGTGAACTCCCTGTAACGAAAATGCAATTATATTTTTTTTTTATTATAATAAAATTTAAGATTATAGTTTGCCAAATTATTCTTAAAAATAAATTTTTACTAAAAAAGACTGGACAAATATAATTAATATTTTTTTTAATTGGCATTAATTTTCTTGTTTTGAATGGAAGATAAACATCGATTTCTTGAAAAAAATTTTGATTATCAAAGTTTATTAGTATATTCTTAAGGTGTGAAATTGCACCACCTGAATTAGTGCTGATTGCTTCGATTAAAAGTTTTTTTTTATACATTTCAATTTTATAATAATTTTTTATTTTTATATTGTTTTTAAAATTTTCTTCACTAAATAATTTGATGAGTTTTTTGAGTTACAAAGTGAATTGGATAACAAATTATTATTTCTTCTACCTTGTGTTTTAATAATTTTAGGATTTCGTATTAAAAGTCTTATTGCCTTTAGTAATGAATTTGTTTCAGAATCAATAATATAGCCATTTTTTTTATGCTCTATAATCTCGGTGACACCTGCATTTTTACTCAAAATTAACGATAATGATTGACTCATCGCCTCCATTGGAACAACACCCCAACCATCAAAGACTGAGGGAAAAATTAAAACGTCAGAACGTTCATAAATCTTTTCCAATCTTTTTCCATATTGAAAACCATAGTAATGAGCATATTTATTGGTTTTAACAAATTTTTTTAATTTTTTTTTTAAATTTCCCTCACCCACGATATTAAGTTTTATCTTTTCTCTTTCTTTGAGAGTTAATAAACTAAATGCTTTGATAATAAAATATAATCCTTTTCTTTCAATTAGTTGTCCAACAAATAAAAAATTAATCTTTTTATTGTTGAAATAATTTTTTTTATTTTGTTTTTGAGTTTTTATTGAATATGGAAAATTAATTGTATTTTTGTTATATTTCGAATACATTTTTTTTGCATTACTGCCTACTGCTAAAACTCCATCTGCTTTATTAATTTTTTTACTAATCAAATATTTGGTAAATTTGTATTTTAAGTAGTTTCTTTCATTTAGTTTTTCTAACCAATAAAAAAATTTAATTTTTTTTTTTTTTATGTACGAAATAAATCTTGAATTATATTTAAGCCTATAGCCACCAAAAATAACTAAATCAGGATTTACTTTTTGGATAAATTTACAAAAAAAATCTACTGGTTTTTTTTTATGACACAGAAAGAAATGATTTTTTTTTTTTTTGAAATTGAAGTTATAATTTTGATAATTTTTACTATAAAAAATTACATTTAAATCTACATAATTTGCAAGTTTTTCAAAAAAATCTATTTGATATGGGGTAACAGTGTTTATTATAAATATAACTTTTTTTCTAAGAGTCATTTGATAAGTAAATTAAATTAAGTATATATTAATATCAAAAATGTACAAAAAATACACATTAGCTTTTTTTTACTTTATTATTTTATTTTTATTGATGGAATTATTAGCTAGAGTTTTTTTCAAAGAATTTAATTATAATAGCATTTATTACGATATTAATAAATATCATAGAATCTCTAAAGGTAAAAATACATTCTTTCAATATATTGACGATACCAAGTTTAGAGTAAAAGATTATAAATGGAAAATTGATTTAAATGAGAATAATTCTTATTGGTTTCTAGGAGACAGTATTACTAATGGATATGGAGTTGATTTTAAAGATACTTATTATCAAAAATTTAAAAAAAAATTGAATAATAATTTTAATGTTTATGCTTCATCAGAATATAACAATAATTTTAAAAATACATTTTCTAATTTAAATAATTCATTGCTCAGATACTTAAAAGAGAATGATGTAATAATATATCAATTTAATTTTAATGATATTATAGAAATTGCTAAAGTTGATTCTTCATTCCAAGATAAAGATTTAACTAATAGAGGTTTAATTAAATTAATTAACAACACAAATAAATTTAGATATAAATATTTAAATCATTCAACTTTACTAAAATATTTACAACATCACGCAAGTATAGCTGCAAGAAAAACTAAAGGATCATGTGAAGAAAGAAAGATCCATGCCCTAGGTCCATATACATATTCTTATTTTGCAAAAGGTTTTGAGAAAAAAAGTCAGAAATTATGGGATGTTTTTATTAAAGATGTAAAAAAAACTGATAGTGAATTAAATTCACTAAATATGAGATTTATAGTTTTAATACCTCCAATTTCTCTTGAAGTTTTTCATCATAGTAAAATTAATAAATTAAATTATGATTTAGGCTGTTCAACAATAAATGCTCGCGATTTTATTATAAAACTATTAAAAGATAATAAAATAGATTATATCGATACACTGCCATATTTTAACAATTTTATGAAAAATAATAAATCAAAATTACTTTTTCATCCATATGATACAAATCACCCAAATGAAGAGGGGCATGAGTTAATTTCACAAGCAATTTTTGAAAATCTAAATATAAAAATTAAAAAATGATTAAAAAATTAATTAATTTTATAAAAGATATATTTTTGCAGAAAAAGAATTTATTTTATATTAATAAAGATTCTTCTTATCAGTTATTTAGGGCTATCGAAAGAATTTCCAACGGTTTATTTGCAAGTTTTTTATCAATCTTAATTACAAATAGAAAAATAAAAAATACTAAAAATAGCTACCAACTTTTAGATGATATTCCTGATTATGAAATTAATAATTTATCAAAAGCTGTGAAAAAGATGAAAGTTTATAATAAAACAGAAATAAAAAAAATTAATAATCATGACTTAGATATCAATTTTAATAAATATTCTTATGAATTAAACCAAAATCATACATCAAAAACTGTTAGGTTAGATATTTTAAAGGATGAACTTTTATCAAACATTGAGGTTACAAAATTTGTTCTAAATGAGAAATGGATAAATATTATTAAAAAAATTTACAATATCGAACCGAAATTAATTGATGTTACAGCGTGGTATACATTTCCAAATAATGATACCAATGAATATGAATCAGAAGAAAAAACATCATATGACGCTCAAATATGGCATAGAGATGTAGATAGACTAGCAGATATAAAAATCTTTACTTATCTGAGTGATGTTTATGATATTGATGATGGACCTTTTGAAATTCTGAACACTACTCATTCATTTAATCTTTTAAAACTTAAATATTTAAATAAAAATAATTTCAGAGTATTAGAAAAAAACATACCATCAAAATTTAAAAACAAAAAAATATCTTTTTTAGGCAAAAGAGGAACTAATTTTATAGTAAATACGAGATGTCTTCATAGAGGAAAAAAAATAAAGAATAACCATAGATTAATTTTAGAATTGTATTTTTCAAATTCTTTTTTTGGAAAACACTATAAATATAATAAGTTTACTCGTCCTAATTTGAGCAAAAGATGGGATAGTTATCAAAACTGGAAAGAAAAAATTGATAAATTTCCTAATACATACAAATATATTTTTTTAGGTACTCTCTAATTTTTGATTAGTTTACCATTGAAAATTTTGAAAACTTCATCACAATTACTTAATATTTTCGGATTATGAGTTACTTGAATAATTGTTTTATCTTTAAAGTTTTTCCATATGTTATCTAATATTTTTTTTTCAGTATCTTCATCTAATGCATTCGTTGACTCATCTAAAATTAAAATATCTCTTTTTAAATAAAAAATTCGTGCCAGAGCAAGCCTTTGTCTCTCACCGCCAGATAACTTCATGCCATTTTCACCAATATAAGTATTTTCATTCATAGGTAGTGTTTTAACTAATTCATTAATAAGTGAGTTATCAATTGACTCTTTTATTAAATTTTCTTTTGTTTCTTTACTTCCCAATAATATATTATTTTTAATCGAGTCATTTAGAAAAACTGAATTTTGTGATAAATAGCTTATTGAATTACGCCATGATCTTATCCCGTCTCTTATATCAACCTCATCTACAGTAATTTTTCCGTCATACTCATCAATAATTCCTGTAAAAATATCTAGAAATGTGCTTTTTCCAGAACCACTTTTTCCTAAAATCCCAATTTTTGCACCTTTGTAGATCTCTAAATTTAAATTATCCAAGACATAATTAATTTTATTATAAGAAAATCTTAAATTACTTATTTTTATTTTTGACTTAAAGAGAATTTTTTTACTTGAATTTTCAAATTTTTCTTTTTCATTAATGTTTTCTACCGATAGCAGTTTATACTCATCTAAAACTGGTGTTACAAATCTAAGAGATTGAACACCTGTTATAATTTTATTAAAAGAAGGTATAAGTTTAAAAGATGCACCAACATACAGAGCTAAAATTGGAATAATTGATTTTGGAAGAACTTGGTAATCATCTAAATAGATTAATATAAACAATAAAAACAGTACTGTAAAAATAGTTATTAATTCAATCCAGATTTTTGGTAATGTAAGAGTTAAATCATGTTTTCTGTTTACATTTAAAAAAGATAAATTATCTTTTTTAAATTGTTCAGAGAATTTATCTTCGACATTTAGTAATTTCAAATCTCGTATTGAACTAATTATTTGTTTTACTATTCCCATTCTTGTTCTATCAAATAAATTTCTTTCTTCAGCCCATATTCTTGTTTTTTTTTTTAACAAATATAAAAAGGTAATTGTACCAATTAAAAAAAGAAGTACTGTGATTAACATTGCGAATGGGTGTGTAGCAAATAAAAGTCCAGAAATAAGTAATATTGTAAAAACTTCAGAAATAATCTGGGCACAATAATTTAAATTATTCTTTATTATTAACGAGTCTGTTGCAATAATTTTTATGAAATTTGAGGAATTTTTATTTGTAAAATATAGATATTTTTTATTAATAATATTTTTAAAAATTTTTGTTGTTAGTATATTTATAAAATTTTTTAAGAAGTTTACTTGATACAAGCTTACTAAAAATAAGTAAATGTTTTTAGCAATATACACAAAAAGTGTAAATGATAAGATTAGTGTAGTAAATTCAAGTCTTTCAAAATCTTTAATAAAATTTAGGAATTCATATTTTTTCGATATTTCAAAAATATATTCTGGTTCTATTATAATATTTATAATTGGAATAATCATGGCAAGACCAACAAGTTCCAAAAGACCTGCAAAGAATAGTAAAAAAATTAGTAAAAAAAACTTTGATCTTATTTCAGAACTCATAAGATCAAAATATTTTATTAATATTTTCATTTTAATTAGATAAGTTTAATTTTTAAAATAAAAGTGATCAAATTTTAAAATTTTGTTTCACTGCTTGCTTAAAAATTCTATTCACTTTTAAGAAATTTTTCATCTCATTAATATCATTTCTATCATCGATTTCTATAGATCTTTTTTCAGGCATGTAACAGGTTCCTATTTTATCGTGAAGTCTTATTTTAAACTTTTTAAATTTTTCAGAATTAAAAATATAAATAGCACCATTTTCAACAATAGTTTTTCTATGATTTTGTCTCATTGCTCTATTTTTTAAACTATAATTTATAGGTATTAACTTTTCTTTTTTTTGTTTCCAGAAAAACCTCTTAGATTTATATGATGAAAATAAAGTATCATAAATACCTTTGTCAAAAATCTTAAACGCTTCTATAATATCCTTTTTTATTAATAATGGAGAAGTTGCCTGTACTAATGCACAGTCTACATTTTTTATATTTTCTTTTTTTATTATTTCACTAATTACTTCTTCAGTTTGTGAATTATCTTTTGAATTTGATGGGCTTCTTCTGAAAAAAATTACAGATGATTTTTTTTTTAGTAAATTTTTAATATATTTAATATATTTTAGACTTTCAGTAGCTACATAAATTTTTTTAAATTTTTTTGACTCTATGCAAGAGTTTAGAGCAAAACATATTAATGGTATTCCATCAATTTTTTTAATATTCTTGTTTACTAGACCCTTGCTTTTAGATCTTATAGGTATTATACAAATTCTATTATTGGTCATGAAAACACTATATCATAAACCTATTTTAATTGCAGAAATAGGTTGCAATCACAAAGGAAATATAAATGTTGCAAAAAAATTAATTCTAGCAGCAGCAAAAGCAGGTGCAGAGTATGCAAAATTTCAAATAAGGGACAATAAGTATTTACTAGGCAAAGATTATTTTCTACCTCATCCTGTTCCAGAAAATTCTTACGGAGAAACTTATGGTGAACATAGAGAAAAACTTGAGTTCACAGTAAATCAACATCTAAATTTACAGAAATTTTGTAAAAAGAATAAAATAAAATACTCAACTTCAGTGTGGGACGTTAAATCTGCTGAAAAAGTCAATAGAAGCAAACTCTCAAAAGATTACATAAAAATACCATCAGCTTGTAATCTTGATTTTGAATTACTCAATTATTTAGCTGAAAAATATAAAGGTAAAATTCATATCTCATTAGGAATGACTAAAAATAAGGAAGTCAATAAAATATTTAATTTTTTAAAAAAGAAAAAAAGAAATAAAGATATTATTTTTTATATTTGCACTTCTGATTACCCTTGCGATTTTAAAGATCTTAATCTTCTTGAGCTTAAAAAAATTAAGAAAAAATTCAAAAATAAAATTTATGATTTTGCATTTTCTGGCCATCACTTGGGTATTGCTCCAGATGTTGCTGCTTTAACTTTGGGTGCTAGATATATTGAGAGACATTTTACGCTTGATAGAACTTGGAAAGGTACTGATCACGCAGCCTCACTAGAACCATCTGGTTTAGCAAAACTCAAAAGAGATTTAAATAATACATTTTTAGCACTTAATTTTAAACAAAAAGAAATTAGTGATTGTGAGAATTTTCAAAGAAATAAGTTAAAAAAATTTATTAATACTTAGATTTATTTTTTAACAATTAAATGTGCCTCAGAAGATAATTTTTTGACATCAATAGCATTTTGTAAACTATCAGTTATGTCATGAAAATATTCGTTAACTATTTTAGAAAATTTTTTGTTTTTTGGTACACTAGATAAAATAGACCTTCTTAAATCCATTATGTCAGTACCGAACCACCATTCTCCAGCTGTTTTTAAATTATATTTTTTGAAAATAAATTTAAGAGATTTGTCACTATAAAGGTGTGTATGAACACCACCAAGTTGTCTTGGGTAAACATTTTTAAAAACGTGTTCTAATAAAACTGTTAATGAAAATGTTGGAACTGAAATTACTAAGTATTTGGATTTTGATTTATTAAACGCTTCAAAAACTTTATTTGGTTTTTGTAAATGCTCGACCACACCAAACATAGTAATAATTTGCGAGGTTGAAGTTTCAATTTTTTTGAAAAAATCATTCTTGTCAAAATGGTAGATTTTATTTTTTTTGAGTAACTTTGAACCGTAATTTACACTTGTTTTATTAACGTCATATCCAATAGCTTTTAACCCCTGTTCTTCACAAGCTTTAAGAAAATGTCCTGCACCACATCCAATATCTAATATACTTTTAACGCTAGGTATAACTTTGTTTATGAAGTTAAGTTTTGGGTGATATATTTTTTTTACTCTACTATTAAATTCGTAAGTATAGAATTTTGAAAATTTATTACCTTTATTGCTGACATACATCATCTGATAAAATTTATCTGTTTCTTGATAGAGTCCATTGAGATGACCACAAAAATTGCATAACTTATATTTTACATAGTGAGACCTAAAATCATAGGAAGGCAAATTTTTGTTACAGTTTATACATTTTTTTCTTTTTTTTTGTCTACTATAAATTTTATTCCAAGTTATAGCTTGTTTATAAAGTTTATTATTATCTTTAAAAAAATTAGATTTTATTTCTTTAATATCTGATAGAGGTTTAGAAAAAAAAACTTTGTTTTTCATTTAAGTCTTATTTAAAATTAATTTGATTTTTCTTTTGGAGGATAAATTAAATTAACACAATTTTTGCATGTTTCATTTTTATGGTATTCCCCTTTTCTATGTAATTCTCTAATTTTTTTCATTTTATCAGAATGCCAAGCTGAATAAATTGTTTGTGTATGTATAGAGCCAAGTTTTAAATCATTGTTAAATGAAACACAGCATGGATACATAAATTCATTCCTAAACATTATTCTTTGGTAAGGTTGTACACAATTAAAACTTTCAACTGGAAGTTCATGATATTGATCAGATGCATAATATTGCTTGTATTTTTCTTTATTAGTTGTTGGTGGCATAAACTTTTGAACAGAAATTATGTCTACTTTGTCTCTCCAATAATCCACAAAACTATTTAGTTCATCTTCATTTTGTTTCATTTTGCAAAAACTTACTCCGACAATTGGAAGTTTATAATTACCTTTTTCTTTAAGATTTAAAAAGTCCTCAATATTTTTTTTTACTCTATCTAAATGAATGCTACCCACCCTAACATTTTTGTATGTCTCTGGGGTAAAGGCATCTAAACTAAATCTCATCCTTGTTAAGCCAGAATCTAGCATTTTCTGAGCTTTTTTTTCTGGTATTGCAGATCCATTGTTATTTAACATAATATCAATGAAACCTTTTTTATGTGCATAATGGATATATTTTTCTAAATCTTTTATTAAAAATGGCTCGTTGTTTCCTTGTGGAGATAAAGAAGGGCAGTTATACTCGGAAGCCTCATCCACAATTTTTTTAAAATCATCAAAATTTAAATATTCACCTTCATAAAATTTATCAACTTCTTGTTTATGGCCAATAATACAATGTGGACATTTATAGTTGCACTCTTGGTTCATATCTAAATGAAGAAATAAGGGAAAATCAGTAACTATTTCAAAGCGATTAGCTGCATCCCATGTTTTTCTATAATCAATAAATTTTTTTCCAATTATTTTTCCTAACTTTACATTTATATCCTCCTCAGTTGTGAAATGTGTAACCTTACCATCTGTAGAGTATTCTTTTACTTTGGGGTTGATTTTTGAAGTTTCTGAGGACATGTTTTATACTATTAATATTTAATTAATCTTAAGAAAACATATATATACAAATTAAAAAAGAATAAAGTAATATAAATTATAATCTGTATCATTTGAGTGATTTACTAGAATAAGCTAAATTATTAATTATTAGGACGTTTATAAACGCCTCTAAAATAAGATTAAAAAGTAAGGCATAAAAAAAATTTATGAAAATATTAATTTTAGAAAGTATCGCAGCCACTCCTCATTTAGAGACGTCCGGAGAAATTGCCATAAGAGAAAAGAAAAAAGGAAATGATGTTACTTTTTGTTGGATTGGTCACAATTTGCCTTGGAACGATTGGGAGTTAAATTGGTTTTATAAATTATTAGGAGGCTCTTATGAAAAAAAACTAATTAGTTTTTGTAATTTACTTAGGAAAAATAAAATTAGAGTTAATAATCTTGAAAAAGAAGTAAGTGAATTAAAAATTAAAAAATGGACTAGAAATTTTAAAGGAGATCTGAGGCATTTAAAGAAATATGAATATGACAATACCAATCTAGGAACAAGTGTTGCCTCATCTTTGATATCTAAATTTAAAAATATTAATTTTGATACAAAACACGAAATAAATAAAGTTCGACAGTTACTACACTCAAGTGCATTAGTTTATGAAAGAGCTAAAGATAAAATTATTGAAATGAGGCCTGATAAAATTTTTACTTTTAATAATAGGTTTGCTACTACATATCCTATAATTTGTGCCGCTAAAAAATTTAATGTTATAATTAATATTCATGAAAGAGGTAGTGACATGAATAAATTTGAAATTTATCCTAATGATGCACACGATATCAACGAAATTAAGAAAAGAATTAATAGATATTGGAATTCAAATAGAGATAAGTCTAAAATTATTAAAGCTAAAAGATTTTTTTTAAATAAAGCGTCGGGTAAATCATTATCCAAAAAAAATATAGTAAATTTTACAAGTAAACAGATAAAAAATTATTTACCTGACTTACCTAACAATAAAAGAATTGTTACGTTCTATAGCTCGCGCGACTATGAAAAAGCATCGCTTGTAAATCAAGAATTTGATCAAATGAAAGCATTTTTAAATTTAAAAAAAGTAATCAATAAATTTGAAGATATTCATTTAGTTGTTAGAGTACATCCCACTCTTCAAGAAAATGAAAGTGATGATGACAAGGAATGGTTAAAATTTAAGGACAAGAAAACAACAATTATTAAATCAAATGAGAAAGTTGATAGTTACTCTCTCATGTTTAAATCAGATATAGTGATAACTTATACCTCTAGCATAATTGTTGAAGCAGCTTATTTTGATAAGCCATCAATTTCACTTGGTCACTTTTGGTGGAGTGGAAGGAATATAACGGAAGAGCCAAAAAATAATTATCAATTAAAAAAAATGTTAGACAAAAATTATAAATTCAAAAAAATAAACAAAAGTTCATGCTTACAAATAGCTAATTATTTTATAAACTATGGTATTGATTATAAATATTACTATCCAATTACAAGTCAAAGAGGAATATTTATGGGAGAAATTCTTACATGGAAATCAAAATTTATTCAAAGAGCTGAGAAAATTAGAAATATTTTTGTAAGTTAATTAATGATCTATAAAAGAATTTACAAATGTTTAGTATGTGATAGCAAAAAGTTAAAGAGTTATGTTAATTTAGGCAGACAACCTTTGGCTAATAATCTGTCAAGAAAAATAACTTTCGATAAATATCCTTTAAAAGTTAATTTTTGTAAAAATTGTTTTCATAATCAATTAAGTATTGCAGTCAAAAAAGAAAAATTATTTAAAAATTATCTGTACTTATCTTCTCAAAGCAAAACATTACAAAATCACTTTGATAATAGTGCAAAAAAATATATCAAAAAATTTAAATTAAAAAAGAACTCAAATATAATTGATATTGGGTCTAACGATGGAATTGCTTTGAAAAGTTTTATTAAATTTGGTTATAAAAAAACAGTTGGAATAGAGCCAGCAAGAAATGTTGCGAAAATAGCAAATAAAAATGGGATAAAAACTATAAATAGTTTTTTGAATGAAAAAATTTCGCAGAGATTAAGTTCAAAATTTGATTTGGTGCTCGCCTCAAATGTTTTTGCCCACAACGAAAATATTAAAAAACTAGGTGAAAATTTAATTAACTTGTTAAACCCAAAGGGAATACTTGTAATCGAAGTTCAATATTTAATTAATATGTTAGAAAAAAATATCTATGATAATATTTATCACGAACATATACACTATTGGTCAGCTAATTGTCTTAACAAATTATTCAGAAGATATAATTCTGATATATTTAAATTTGAAAAGATTGATACACATGGTGGATCATTAAGATGCTATATTAAGCTCAAACACAATAAATCCTACAAAATAAACACTAAAAAATTTTTAAAGATGGAAAAAAGAAAAGGATTAGAAGATGAAAAACTTTATAAAAAATTTTCTAATAAAATAAAAAATCAAAAAATTAATTTTACAAAATTTCTGTCTAAAAATAAAAAAAAAAATATTGTGGGCTATGGCGCAGCAGCCAAAGCATCAACATTGTTAAATTATTTCAACATAAGTGAACCAAACTTTCAAATAATCGATGACAATAAACTTAAACAGGGAAATCTAATACCTGGCACAAAAATCAAAATAGTTTCAAGAAAAAGTATAAATAAGGAAATTGACTATCTAATTGTTTTTGCCTGGAACTATTTTAAAGAAATTAAAAAGAAAATTACTTTTGCAAAAAAAATAATTTCTATAAGAAAATTCATTCGATGAAATTTATTAAAAATTTATTCCTAGTTTTTGCATCAATAGCTTTGGGTTTGATGATGATTGAAATAATACTCTTTTTTTTTTATCCTCAACCAAAAAATGGAAGCTGGAGAGTGCAAAACGAAGATGGGGTTTATATTAATAAAAGTAGTGGTAACTCAAAACATGAGTTTATTGGAAAAAAAGAAAAAATTTCGCTTACTTACAAATTTGGTAAATTTAATAATAGGGTAATTTTTGATGATTTTTATTCGGATAGAGAAGAGAAAATTCTCGTTTTGGGCGATTCAAATGTCTTTGGATGGCTTCTAGAAGATGAAGATACATTCATAGGAAAATTACAAAAATCTTATGAAAATTTCTATTTTGTTAACTCAGCAGCCGGTGGTTTCAGTGATAGTGACACGTATTTATTCTTAAATAGGTATTGTTCAAAAATTCAACCTAAATATATTTTATATTTTATAGATATTGATAGATCAATAAGAAAGAAAAGTATTTATATAAATGAACAGAATGAACTAGCTATTAACAAGAATAAAAAAAATAATGTCAAAGAATTTTTAAGTGACAAAACTTTTTTTTACTTTTTATTAGAAAATTTTCATATAATGCAATTAGTAAAATCTTTGTATGTAAATTTATCTAATGAAGCGTATATTGATTATGTAGTAAAAGAAGACCCAAATTTAAAAGAAATAAAAAAAAAAATTAATTCAATCACAGACAATAAAACAGAAGAAGAGAGAAATAAGTTAAAAAAATTAAAAGAAAATATTAAAATAAAGGAAGATTTTATTTTAATTAAAAAATTATATAAAAACATTTATAAAAAAGCAAAAAATTGTAGTTCTAAAATAATATTTGTGGATTTAGGATGGTATAATAAAACCTACAATACAGATTTATATAATTTAGTTGTAAAAAATTTTAATACTCTATTTGATACAAAAGATGTAATTATATTTATTTCTCTATATAAACAAATGAGATCGAAAAAAAAGATAGGAGAAAATTACAAGCTAGAAGAAGGCCATCCAAACGAAATAGGGAATCAAATAATTTATGAGTCATTAAGGGAAAAGCTTAGATTTTATTTAAAATAATTTAATCAATATATTGCCAATTATAAGAATAAAAATTTTTAGTCCATGTAAGTTTCTTATTGAAATTTTTTTCCAAATATTTGATTAAATCAAGTTTTTCGGACAAATTCATGTTTTCAAGTTTATTAGGATAAAATTTCCATTGATTATAAAATAGCTTACTTACTTTTTGTTGATCATTTTTAATAGATTTCCATGAACGAGAAATGTCAATTTCTCTATCATGATAATAACTTACATGGGGTATCAAAATGTTTATCATATCGTTTTTTTGAGTAGATAAGCAAATATCTTCATCTGCATATATTCCATGGGGTACATCCAGATCCGTAATATCAAATTTCTTTAAGTTTTGGGTATCAAATCCCATTATATTAGTCCACAGAGAGTGTGCTTTAATTGTTTTTTTTGGAAAATCAATTTTATTAAAATCAAAGACAAACGAATTAATAAAATTGAAAATTTTATCTTTTTTAAAGTTTAAATCATTATACTTAAGAGAAGTTAAATTTAATTTTTTAAGTAATTTTTTTATTTTTACACTTTTCCTATGCCAGTTTTTTTTTTGGTTATGATATTCGTACTCTATTCCTAATTTTCTTGAATTTTCATATACCCTATCAATATGATATGCACCACGTAACTGGGGGTTAAAAAAACTTCTTTTATACCCATCATCTATGAAGGAAAAACATCCAACGTTAGTAATTTTTGAAATTTCATCAACAAAAATTTTATCAAAGTTTTTTGTACGAAAATAGGTATCATCATGAGAGGTAATTAAATATTTAAAATTTTTTGCATTTTGAAATGATAATTTCAACCATTTATACCAGCTTAAACTTTTAAAAAAAAAATATTTAATATGATTATCATTTTGTTTTAACAAATTTTTGATATAATTGTTTACTTCGTCATTAACAGTATCTTCAATTGAAATATGAATTTCGTAATTACTAAAATAAACATTTGATTTTATACCATTTATTACATTTCTAATATTATTTGAGGAAACATTGTGACCTCCTATTTTAATACAATATAAAATAGATTTATCCATAAATTTAGAAAGATATTATTTTTTTACTTTTGATTTTATTTTTATTTAACCAATCATGGTTAACTAATACAAATAAATTTTCAAATTTCATCGATTTAACACTTTTAACTGAAATATTATTATATTTTTTATTTATAGGGTCAAATATATATATATTTGGAAATCTTTTTTTTAACTTATTAATTATATTTTTTGCTGGTGAATTTCTTATATCATCTGTATTTTTTTTATAGGTGATTCCAAAAAATAGATTTTTTTTTTTCTTATCTAATTTATTAGATATTTGAGTATATATTTTTTCTTCTTTTTTTAAGTTTGATATTCTTGCACTTAAAATTAGTGAATTTTTACTATATTTTTTTCTAATCAAGAACCATGGATCAACAGGGATGCAATGGCCACCTACACCTATACCAGGTTCGTGAATATTTACTCTCGGATGGTAATTAGCAAGTTTAATAATTTTTCTAGAACTTACTTTATAAAGATTTGAAATAGAATCTACTTCATTTGCAAATCCAACATTTAAATCTCTGTATGAATTTTCAAATAATTTAATTAATTCAGCTTCTGTTAATCCAGTTTTATAAATTTGACCTTTAACAAATGATTTATATAAATTCTTAGTCATTTTATAACAATTTTCTGATGAAGCTCCAATTACTCTATAATTATTTATCATCTCATTTAATGTAGATCCAGGCATTGCTCTTTCAGGGCAATTTGCAAAATTAATTTTAAAATTTTTAGATAGTTTTTTATAAAGTTTTATTGCAGTATTTGGTGGACAGGTTGATTCAAGTATAATCAAATCATTGTTTTTAATTTTACTCTCTAAATCCTTAAATACTGAGTATAAAATTGATAGATCTTCCTGAAATAAATATTTTGAAACTTTTTTAACAGGAGTTGGAACACAAACTATATATATATTAGCTTCCAATAATGTATCAGAAAATTTTAAAAAATTTTTTTTTTTGTTAAATAATTTTACAATTGGCTTTTCATTTAGAAAAATTTTTCCATTTTTTAAATCGTTTATTTTATTTTTATCTTTATCTATACAATTTATTTTTTTTCCAGGTCCTGCAATTAGTAAAGCTGTCGGCAGTCCTATATACCCCATACCAATTACTGAAATAGTTTTCATTATTTTAAATACAATTTAATACACTTCTTAGAATTTCAAAATTAATTTTATTTTTTATGTTTTTATAATCACAAAGCAAAGGTTTATTGACTAGAACAAGGTTCTGGTAATTCTCTTCTCCATACATGTCATCTAAATTTATTAGTGTTGTGCCGTGGTCGCTATGAATAAATAAGTTCGAATTAGGCATTTTTTCGCTAATTTCTCTGAAAAATCTCTCAAATTGCAAATTGATGCAATCTATTTGATTTAAAAAACTTTTCTCATCATGAAGTTTATATTTTAATCCAAATTTTTGTAATCCACATTTTGAATTTAATAAATATGGTGGATGAGGAGACATTATATGTGCAAAAATAAATTGTTTATTTAAATTTTTATTATTTTTTACAAACTCAGTTACTATGTCTAAGTGAAATAAAATTTTATCCTTTTTTAATATTTTATTTACATAATACATATTAGCTTTTTCTATCCAGTATGGCTGTACAAGAAACATTTGAAAATAAAATTTCACTATTTCTTTATTAAAAATATGAATTTTGTGTTTACCTGGAAAACAATTTACATCTTTATCTAAAGGACATTTGCTCATTGTTAAATCATTTGGAAACCAATTTATTTTATAGCCATTTCGTCTGAATATTTCTAATAACTTAGAGTCATTTATAAATTTATAATAATTTTTTTTATCTAATTTTATTTTTTCATCAATTAATGAAAGGTTCATGGTTGAAGATATTGATTTTTGAGAGTCCAAATAACTAGATTTAGTATTTTCAAAAAAGTAAAGATTATATTTTTTAAAGAGATTTCTTAATTCAGAAGTATCATATCCAATTTTATCTAGGTTTGATATCCTTGGAAAACCATCAAATATTATAAAGAAAAAATTTTCGCTTTTGTTTAAAATATAATTTTCACTTGTTTCAAAAAATATTTCTTCCTTATTTTTTACATAATTTTTATTATTTGAAAGCAAAGTACTATTTAGAAAATAAATAATAAAACTTGATAAAATAAATATCCCTAAGAAATAGCTCGGCAATAAAGAATTTTTAAAAGATCTGTACTTAAGTATTACAAAGGTAAAACTTAATAAAATTATCCAAATTCCAATAGTTTGTTTGTAAGTAAAAGTTATAATATCATAAGAAATTAAAGATATAAATGAAGTGAGTGAGATAAATATTAATATAAATAAATCATATCTGCTGTTTCTTACAAAACTAAAAAAATAAGGTATCAAAGTGAATATAAAAAAAATAATTACAATTTTAAGAACCAAATAGATATCAAAATAGCTTATCACAGCTGCATTATTGATAAGTATAATTGCTACTGGCAGTAAAAATGATAAAAAAATATTTACAATTCTGATTAACATTCTAAATATTGAATAGTTTATATGTTTAAATTCAAGTCTTTTATAAATTACAAGCTTTTTACTAAATTAAATAAAAAATTAAAGAATATTGTATTTTATTCAGAAGGACAAGAGCATGATCATTTTTTTTTACCATTTGTCCAAGTATGCCTGGATGAAAATATTCCATTTTGTTATGTTTCATCAGAAGAAAATAAACCATTCATTGGTAATAATTATTCTAATTTCTTTTATATTGGAAAGTCTTTTATCAGAACTTTATTTTTTTCTACACTTGAATGTGAAAATTTAATTACAACTACACCAGATCTTCAAAATTTTTTTCTAAAAAAAAGCTCTAAATGTAAAAACTATATTTATTTTTTTCATTCAATGTGCAGTGTTAATGTAATATATAATAAAAATGCTTTTTCTCATTATGATACGATACTTTGTGCAAATAAGTTTCACACTAAAGAATTTGAAAATTATTATTTTTCTAACAAAAAAATTAAATTTATAAATTTAGGATATCCAAAAATAGATGAATTAAATAAAAAACAAATATCTCAAATTCCTAACAAAAAAATTCAAAATATTTTAATTGCACCAACTTGGGGAAATGAAAAAGAAAATTTTCTAGTTTATGAGAAGCTTATAAATATGTTATTGGATCATAATTTTAAAATAAAGTTTAGACCACATCCTGTTACTATAGATAAAAAGGTGAATACTTTAGGTCGTATGAAAAAAATATTTACTAATAATTCTGATTTTTCAATAAGCTATGAAAAAAATAACTTAAATGATTATTTATGGAGTGATACAATTATTTCAGATTGGTCGGGTTCTGCAATTGAATATTCTTTGGCAACAAAAAAACCTTGTATCTTCTTAAATACTGAACAAAAAGTAAGAAACAAAAAAGTAAAATCATATGAAAAAGACAACTCTTTTGAGAATTATTTTAGAAATAATATAGGCTTATGTATAGAAAAAGATAATATCTCAGATATTTTAATTAATTTAAATAAAGATACATTTTTAAATTTATCTGAAACAAAAATTGATGATTTCAGAGCAAATCATTTATATAACTTTCTAAATACCCACTCAGCAGTAAAGAAATTTATCAAGTCTATTTCTTAAAAAATTTTTTTATTTTCATTGAAAAATAATCTTTCACTTTTTTATACCATAGCTTTACAGTCAATAATGCAGCAATAATACCTGCAAATATCATTTGAAAAAAAACTGCGATCATACTCAGATCTATATAGCTGTGTGCCAAATTTATCGTAGAAAAATACATTAATATTGTAAATAAAGTTAATTCAAAATAATTAAACATTTTTTAAACATTTATTTATTATTATTTTAGAAATCTGTCTAGATGAGTTTCCATTACCAAAAACATTAAAATATTTTCTTTTAGGTTTAGTTTTTAAAAAAAATTTAAAATATTTTTTAAAAAGGTAAAAACTTGACCCACCTATAAATACTAACTTATTAAGAATTTCAGGTCTTTCAGTCTTATTTCTTGCCAATAAAACAAATTTATTAACTATAGTGGATTCTTCTTGAATTCCACCACTATCTGAAATTATAAACTTACATAATTGCATCAAACGAAGAAAAGTAAAATAATCTGCAGGTTTCATTAAGATAACATTTTTATTCAGTTTAAAAAATCTATTAGTTATTTTTTTTACATATGGATTTGGATGTACTGGAAATATAAATTTTATACCTCTAAATTCTTTTGATAATTTATTTATATTTTGACATATTTTTTCAAATGGTTTTCCAAAATTTTCTCTTCTATGAATTGTAACCAATACAAAATTTTTTAAAGAAAAATTTAATTCTTTAATAATTTTTCTATCAATTTTTTTTCTAATTTCTTTTCTATTTATATGTTTTATAGAACTTTTTATTGTATCGATAACAGGATTTCCTGTTACATAAATATTTTTTTTAAAAATTCCCTCTTCAATTAAAATATTTTTATTTTGCTTTGTAGGTGCAAAATGCACGTTTGATAAATGTGTAATTACTTTTCTAAAACCTTCTTCAGGCCAAGGTTGATTATAATCACCTGTTCTTAAACCGCTTTCAATATAAAAAATTTTTGATTTATTCAAATACGCTGCTATTGCACCAGCAGTTCCTGTCAAAGTATCACCCATGACCACAACTGAATCTATCTTATATTTTTTTAAAATATCATAAATTTTATCCACAAATTCAAATGAAATTTTTTCATTTATGTTCCTTCTAATGGTAAGGTCGTATTTTATTTTAAAAATATTAGATAATTCAGAGCCCATTTCTTTATGTTGATTTGTATATAAGACCTTACAACTAAATATATTATTGTTTGATTTTCTGAGATTTTCTATTACGGGCTTAAGTTTAATTACCTCAGGTCTTGTCCCAAGTATAACAAGTAACCTGTGCATTAAATAATTCCAATCATATTTTTTTGATTGCTTGAATTAATTTTTTTTTTAGATCAGTTTTTTTACTGCTCACTTTACAAAAAAATACAGACTCATCATCTTTACTTTGCTTATTTTTATTTGTTACAATAATAATTTTTTTTCCAAAAGTTTTCATTACTGCCTTCAAAACTTTTATTTTTTTGGACTCGTCATCTTTTTTTAATATGATGATGTTTATATAATTATCTTCTCTTGCAAAACTTAGACAAAATTTCATAAAGTTTTTATTTGGTATTAAACTATCTTTGAAGATCCAAAATATTTTTTTATTTATGAAGTAATTACTAAGATCTATTGAGAGTTTTTGCATGTTATCATTTTCATAATCATGAATAATATTAACTAAATTATAGATTGATACTTTTTTATCAGATGTAGTCTTCATATTTTATTGATTATAATTTTTATTAATCTTGCAATTTTTTCACAGCCTTTATTGGATGTGTGAATTCCATCTATAAAAAATTTCTCAGCTAATTTACTCAAATCTACTAATGGAATTTTTTCTGATTTTGCATTTATTTTTATTAAATTGTTATACTTTGTGATAGTTAAATTCCCATTTTGTTGAGAATAAGCTGGCAGTCCAGAATAAATTTTTGGTATTAAGCCGAGTAATAGTTTAACTTTTTTTTTCTTACAAATACCTATTAAAGTTTTAATATTTTTTTCAAATATATTAAATGGAATTGGAATTTTAGAGTCATTTGTACCACCTAGAAAAAATATCCCATCTGGATTATTATTTACAACAACCTTAATAGCTCTTTTTAAAATTTCTGACGTTGTTTCTCCATTTACACTATCATTTAGAAATATTACATTACTGTTTTTGAACAAATAATTTAATTCTAAAACATAGTCCCTGTAATATTCGTTTCTAGCTCCATTAGTAATGCTATCTCCAATACAATAAAATTTTTTTATTTTTTTATTTTTCACTACATATAATCCAAAATATTTTCTTTGTTAAAATTATTATTTAAGTAAACATCTTCCATCCAATTAATTGTTTTATCCAATCCCTCTTCTAATGAAATCTTTGGGTTAAATTTAATTTCGCTTACTGCTTTTAAATTAGTAGTTTTTTTATCTTTGGTTGTAAATTTTTCTGTCTCTATATATTCTACAAAATCATCCTTTAAATTTAGTTTTTTTAATATCATATCAGAAACATCTTTAATATTATGATAATCTGAACCTGATAAATTGAAAACTTCACCCGATTTAAAATAGTCATATGCATTTATGATACCTTCAACCATATCTGATATAAATGTTGATGTTCTTGTGTGATTTAAATAGACTTTATAATTCTTTTTATGTAAGGCTGAGTAAATAAATTTACATATTACACTCCTATAAGAATTAAAATATTCACCTGGACCATATGTATTAAAAATTCTTACTCTTACAGTATCAGTATTAAACATATCTTTAGAATTCATTATTTGAATCTCATTGACTAGTTTGCTCGTTGCATAATCATTCATTGGTCTTATAAACTTATCTGTGACTACCTCCTCACTCATTAAACCATCATAATCTCCGTAAACTTCTGAACTGCTTGCAAATATCATTTTAAATTTATATCTCTCTTGTAATCTAATTAAATTTTTCGTTCCTATAACGTTTGTCTTCCACATATTTTGATAAAAATCTTCCCCATTCCATCTACCAAATTCTCCTGCAAAATGGAAAACTACATCAAAATTTATTTTCTCAAAAATTTTTGAAATTTGTAAATATTCTGAAATATCTGCCCTAAAGTAATTTTTTTGATTAAAGTGAATATGGTCAACTAGATAAATATTAATATTTTTTTTTTTATTTTCTAATGTTTTGTATAGAACATGACCTATACTTCCAAGAGCTCCGGTGATTAAAATATTTTTCATAACTTTTTAACTATCTAATTCTTTTAAAGTATTTTTTTTTTTTTTCCATCAAATGCTTTAAATTATTTCTTAAATAAAAAAACAGAAATATCTTTGAATAGTCTATTTTGTATTTGACCGACTAAATAAGCCTGGTTTTGTAGTTCAGAATAAAAGATTTTGTATAAAATTTCCTTTGAGTTTAATTTGTTTATTTTATAATTTAAACGATAAAGGCTTCTGACCTGTTTTATTTGTTTGATATGTTTATTATTTATTAAGATATTAATCATTTTTAAAAATTTTACCAAATTGATAATTCAAAATATAATTATAAATATAATATTGTGCACCCTTTGCAATTAAATATAAGACTCTAATAAAAAATGAATTAACAATAGATTTATTTTTAAATTTATATCCATTTTTCATCGATCCTGAAAATGAGTTATATGTAAATCCACCATCTACCCAGTATGAAGCATAAATAATTGATCCTAATTTTGATTTAGGCTTTAAATTATCTTTAAATAGCAGTTGCAAAAGTTTTTTATGATTTTTTGGTTTATAAACACAATTTAAATTCTCATAAACTCTTCTTCCTAAAATTATTGAAGGTTTTTGCCAGTATACAGCCTCTATACCTGTTTGTGAATTATAGGTTAAAACTTTATCAGCACCCAATAACATTTCGTAAGAACTCACTGGAGAGTCAGGTTTTACAACAAAAATATTATTTTTTGGATCATGTAGATTTATAACATCTTTGTTATAATTCCAAAAAACATCTTTTAAATATGGATGACACCTAATAAATAAATTATATTTCTTGTTTCTTATTCTCTTAAAATCATTAACAATTTTAAATATAGAATCATTTTGATTTTTATATATTGTTTGATCGTATACTCCCCCTAAGCATGAATATTCATCTTGGGAACTTGTAAAATATACTATGTTTTTTTTATTTTTATCCCAACCAATTGGTAAAAGTTTTTTTGTTTGTTTAAGAATGTAGGATACTCTATCATTTATAACCCTACCTGCTCTTTTATATTTAAAATAATAATCACATTTATTATCTCTTGGTGACTTGTATTTCCAAAAATCTTTTATCACTTTTTCCATATTTTTTAAATCTGTAGGTAAGTGATTCTTAAACCTCCTGACACCTATATTTTTTTCTCCATCCCCAGAAAATTCCATTACATCAATAGAAATATTATTTTTATTACAATATCTTACAATCGGTCGAGATTCATTATGTCTACCATTGTACATAATTACTTTAGACTTAATTTTTAATTTCTCTTTAAAAAAAAAATAAATATTAAGTGAAGAATTAAGCAGATTTCTAAGCGAGTAATGCTTTAATAATCCATCAAATTCTGCATCTCTGCTCAAACCTACATAACTTGAATTAATTGCATTTCCAAAATCAACATCTTCATATTTAAACTTTTTAATATTATTTGTACTATCAAAATTAACTTTTCTAATAATCTCAGGATATTTTTGTTTGTTACTTATGTAAGAAGTTTTATATTTACCATTAATTTTTTTTAATCCTTTTTTTATTTTTTCTTCACTAGCAATAGATATAAATTTTTGAGAAAAAATATTTTTTGAACATGCAAACACTTCACCAGGTTTGAATAAAATAAATTCTACATTTTTATTTTTGTATATAAGCTCCTGCGCTTCAGATAAAAGAATTTCTAACATTGGAGTATTTAAGCCTGTAGGAATATAGATATAGTATATCATCTTTGATTAAAGAATTGAATTTGCTCTAACAATATCTAAGTGGTTGTTAATATTTAAATAATTTTGAATTTTGATTAAATCATACAACATATCTTTACTAGATAATTTTTTTTTAAGTATCAGCTTTCTAGAAAAAATATAGATGTTACCTGATGGAGCATATACTTTTTCAAGTTTTTGTCTTGGTAAATTATCTTTTATCCCTCTAATGAAAGGACTGACGAAATTTTTATTAATTTTTTTTAATTTCATTGGGTGTGGCTCATCCATCTTGACGAGACTAATTAAAGAATTAGCCTTATACTTTATAATTTTTTTAATACACCTATCTATTTCTCCTAGCTCTCTGTTAGGAGAAGTTGGTTGCAACATAACAACATAATCAAATTTTTTTCGACTAATAGTTTCATATTTTTTTAATGTGTAAAGAAGTGTCTCTGAAATATGCGAAAACTTTGTTGCAAGAATATTGGGTCGCAAGAAGGGGCAATCAATTTTGTGTTTAAGTGCTAATTTTTTAATTTTCTTTGAATTAGTACTTACAATAACATTTTTTAATAATTTTGATTTTTTTGCACTTATTAAAGTATACTCTATCAAAAATTTGTTTTTTAATTTAATTATATTTTTATTCTTAATTTCTTGATTTCCACTTCTTGCAGGAATAATTCCTAAAAAATTAAATTTCTCCGATTTCATAGTAATTTTTTGTTTTTAATTTTTTTTTTGAATTATGAATAATTCTCCAAAAATCAAATATATGAGTTTTTTTAGAAATAATACTATTAATTTTTTTAATGGAAATTTTTTTTAATTCAGGGCTGTTATTAAGAAAAAATATAGCATCAAATTTTATTTTATTTTTAAATATAAATTTTTTAATTCTATAATTTAAAAGATCATATTCATTAAATAAACTGTCATAATAAAATATTTCAATATCTTTTTTAATTGAATATTTCTTATAAAATTTATTAAAAGCTGAACCTCTTAGATCTTTAGTTATTGGGTAGCCCTTAAAAGAAAGACCACAAAACAAAACTTTTTTCCTTACATTAATTTTTTTAACTATTTTTTTTAAAGAATTATCAATCAAGTTTACTAAGATTTTGTCGTTTATCTCTCTACCATAAGAAAAAATGCTTTTGGTACCTTTTAAATTATAATCTAAAATATATGGGTCTTTAGTCAAGCATGGGCCACCTACACCAGGACTTGGCATGGGTACCAAACTTCTGGGATATTTATAATTGCACAAATTTACAAGATTATTTGCGTTGATGTTAAACTTACTACAGATTAGAGCAATCTGATTTGAAAAAGCAAAAGATAAATCTCTGTAAGCATTATTCGTTAGTTTTACTAATTCAGCTTCCTCGATACTATTTGCTTTAATTACGTTATCACAAATTTTTTCAAACAATCTAGATGTTCTAATTAAAGAAATCTTATCTATACCTGATACTATTTGAGGTAATTTTGATAATTCTTTTAGTGCTTGACCTTCCGCTGTTCTTTCTGGAGCAAATCCAAGTAAAAAATTTTTTTGATTTTTATTACTTTTTTTTAATAGCTTATAAATTACATTTCTTGAAGAGCCTAATGGTAGAGTAGACCTATATACTAACAGTGTATTTTTTTTTATTATCTTAGATAAACTTTTAGTTACTGTTTTAATATGCATTAAATTTGGAATATTTTTATTATTTTTTTTTATTATAGGAGTGCCTACAGTTATTATATAAATATCCATATTTTTTGGAATTTTGTTTACAGGCTTAAATTTATTATTTTTAACAAACTTATTTAAAATTTTATCCAAGCCTTCTTCAAAGATATGTGATTTTGAATTTTTTAAATCAGTTATTATTTTTTCATTAGTATCATAACCAATAACTTCAAAATTTTTTTGACAAAATTTCAAGGCTAAAGTTAATCCAACATAGCCTAGACCTAAAATACAAATTTTATTTTTCATATATCTTAATAAATTTTTTTATATTTTCACTTCCATTGAATTTGAATCTATCAAAGCTTTTCAAAAATTTTGAGTATCTTTTTTTATCAATAAAATCAATTTGTTTTTGAAAATTTGTTAATGAAATGTCTTTTTCAATATATGAGCCAATATTATACTTTAGTATTTTTTTTAAATTATTTTCATATTCAAGATTTTTTTTATTCCTTAGGACTATTAAGGGTACTTTATGTTTTATAGAGTCAGTTATTGATCCTAATCCAGCTTTAGCAAAGATATATTTTAATTTTGAAAAAGATTTTATAGAAAAATCAAATCTTTTACATCCAATTTTAATTAATTTTTCATTATTTGTGAAAATTACATAATTCAATCTTTTTAAACTTAAATAAAAATTTTTATTAATTTTTTCATTTGAGCCTAAATAAACCAATATGTTTTTTCTATTAAAACTTGAAAAATTTTTCTGTTGAAAATTATCATTAACAAAATTCAACTTTTTTCCATACTTATCAGCTTTCTTAGTGCAAAAATATCTATTTGTAAAAAAGAAATTTTTTTTTATAAAAGTATTTTCAATTTTTAAGTATTTTTTTTTAGACTGACTATATACAGAGTCAACCTCACTCCAAAAAAAATTAGAAAGCATAAAAAAATTTTTTTTATAGAATGATTTATTAATTATATTGTCAGATATTATGATATCTGAATTTTTAACAAAATCATAATTTGTAAAATCTTTATTATAAAGTTTTAATAATTTTGGAAAAGGATTAGATTTTAAATTAATTTCTTTTAGGATAGGTCTTAATCTTATGTTGCTATTTTTTATATTACGAAATTTTTTTTTTTGTTTTTGAGTACAAACTAAGTTTATCTTTTTTTTTTTTAAATATAACGCTAAATTTAAAAGTCTTTTAAAATGCCCCATTCCATTAGGGCAAGACACTAAGGTGATTTGCATTTTAATTTTTTTTTAATTGCCAATTAAAATTATATTTATCTTTAACTGTGCTTGCAAATCTACCTCTATAATAATCTCTATTTAATAACTCTTCATGTGTTAATTTGTGGGAGCCTATTCCAAGACACAACTCCCAATCTTTATAATTTTTTTTCAAGTAATCTAATATGTATGACTTCTTTTTATTTATCAGGCTTAAGAGTGTTTTTGCTTCATTGGGATTAATTGAAACAGGGCCATCTTTTGTTTTATCTTTTTTGACTATTGTAAAATGTCTTTCTATGAAACTGCCACCAACAATAATAGAAGCTAATGCGGGTGCATGACCACAATCTTGAAATTTAGAGTGATCACTCCAACCAATTTTGATATTTCCAAAAATTTTTTTTAACAATTTAATTTTATTTAAGTTACACTTATCCATAGGTGTAGGGTAAATGCTCACGCAATGCAGTAAAGCAGCAAGTTGCTTCCTTCTTTTTAGAAATTTAACTGTTTCTTTTATTTCTTTCAATTTAGTAGCACCTGTTGAAACTATCAATTTTTTATTCAAGGCGCTTGTCTCCTCAATAAAAGGGAACGCTGAACAGTCATAACTTGCAATTTTTAAAAATTTAAAATTTTTATTTTTTATTCTATCTAAAGATGAGTAAGTAAAAGGTGTTACAATTGGGTAGATTTTTGAACGCAAACATTCCTCAATAAAGATATCTATAAATTTTTCAGGTAAATCTAATTTTTTTAATCTTAACAATTCATCTTTATAAGGTCTTTTAATAACTAATCTTTTTTTATCTTTGATTAAACCTTTATCAAATCTAATTCTATGTGTTAGTTCTTTAGATTTTATATCTTGAATTTTAAGATATTTAATACCAGATTCTTTTGCAGCCACTATCATTTCTTTCAACAAAGATACTGAGCCTTTGTGATTTTGACATAACTCTGCTATTAAATTATTTCTAGTCATAAAAATTAGATTATACAATAAATCTCTTTTATCAATAGATGAAGTATGTAATTATTAGATTTAAATCTAAATATATTTAGTTACGTATTTTGAAAAATATAATTTATATAATTGATAGTTTGTCTCCATTGGCACTCAAAAGTCTAAGCAGTAGTTTTTATGGGAAAAAAAATTTAAAAAGTTCTATTTTTGATAAGTTAATGGAGAAATCAATTATTTTGCAAAATGTATATGGACATGCTGAAACATATTCTACTATTTTTTCAGCATTAACTGGAAAAGATATATATAAAAACAAATGTGACTCATGGACTGACAAAAATTCATTTAAAGAAACAAGTGATTTAGGAAAAAATTTTAAATCAAAAGGCTTTACAAATATCTATATGCGTAATGCAAGTTCAAATAATAGTTTAGTTGGATTTTATGGTAGATTTTTGAATTCTGTATCTAAAGATTTTCATTATAAATTTCTTCAAAAAAAAAATAAAAATGACAACTTTTCAAAATTTATTAAAAGTCAAAATTTAAATAAAAAATTAAGAGACAAAAAAAAGGATTTTTTTATATTAATACATGATTATACACTTCATGACTCGAGGGCAGCCTATCAAGGAAGCCACAAAAAAATACTTAACGTTATAGATGACAAATTAACCAATAATTTTAAAAGAACTTTGTTAGATATTAATTATAATAAAGAAGTTGATAATTTAATAGTTTTTTCTGACCATGGTCTTACAACGTCTCCTGCCTCAAATCTATTTACAAAAAGTAATATTAATAAAAACTACTACAATAATCACTATAGAAATATTTTTTTAGATGAAAAAATAAAGATGCTTTTTTTTA